>CALVBO010000044.1 GCA_944325835.1 Candidatus Gastranaerophilales bacterium | reverse complement strand
GTCTCAAAGAAGTCCATTCCGTTTATGGCCAGATTGTCAAGGTCGCTCAGACCATAGTCCTCGTTCAGCTCGCTGTTGTCGGCCACAAAGGTGCCCTTGCCCCTTTTTATTTCCAGCACGTTATGTGCTATGAGAAACTTGACAGCCTCCCTCAGCGTCGTGCGGCTTACGCCAAGCTCGCTGGAAAGTTCATTCTCGTTCGGCAGTTTGTCTCCTATGTTGAATTTCTTATCAACGGTTATCATTTTTAATATCTGGTCAGCTACCTTCTCGGACAGCATTTGATTCATCTTTACCATTTACTTATTTACCCCTCCCGAAAATTTACAAAACTTTCCTAAGTTTCCGCAGATCCTCAATATAGATTTCCTCAAGGCTTCTGTTATATATCACAGCCGCCGGATGATACAGCGGAAACAGTCTCCTGTCACCGACGGAAATAAGTTTTCCGTGAACGCCTCCTATGGAAGCTCCCGAGTTACCGGTCACCGCCCTCAGTGGAGTATTCCCCAAAGTAACGATGAGCCGGGGAGATACAATCCCGATCTCTTCCATAAGAAACGGTATAAAAAATTCCAGTTCGCAGGCGTTCGGCGGCCTGTTAACAGGCTTGCCGGTTTTCCCGCTCTGCCTTGCCGGTCTTATTTTGACCGTGTTTGTAATATACAGCTCTTTTCTGTCAAGACCCGTCATTTCCAGAAAAGAATCAAGATTTTTTCCGGCCTTCCCGACAAACGGGCGTCCGAGTCTTTCCTCCTCGCTTCCCGGAGCCTCGCCGATAAGCATAAGCCGGGCGTTTGGGCTTCCCTCGCCAAGGACCGGCTTTTTATCCGGAAAAGCCCTTTCGCAGGCCGATATTATTCTTTCACTCAATGATTCTGTCATACTTCTCCGGGGCATAACAGGCTTTGATTTCCTCAAGCCTCCATCGCCCGCCTTCCCTCCTGCCAATGTCGATGTCCAGCAGATCGCCCTTTCTTATAAGCCCCATCACCGAGGCGTCAAAGAAAAGCCTTATAAAATATCCGCCGTCCAGTCTGTCAAGCACGGCCGAGTTTTCCGAAAACAGTTCCGCGACCCTGAACAGTCCGCTGTCCTTCTCGGCGGGAGAACTGTTCCTTTTTTCCCTGTACCTGTCAAAATCTATTATACAGGGTATTTTTGAAATAATAAAGCTATTGTTCAATGTCATAATGTTCTTTTTAAGGTGCATAAGCCTGGCGCTTTCGTACTTTACCCTTCTGTCTATCATTTTGAAAGCGTCGTACTCGGAACTTCCCGTAAGTGTGTCCGAAAGCCTCACGAACTCATCCGCCGACGGATAGAAAGCGTCTATGACGCTGTTTTCCTCCATGCATACCTTGTCGGGCAGCCATCTCATAAAATATCCTGTAAAAAACTTCGTCGCGCCAAAGTTTACGAGGGCGGCCTTCCTTTTTCGGTACTCGCTAAAATATTTCGCGCACCTCAGCTTTACGGCGGCCTCTTCCGGCGGGTAGCATCCCGAGATTATCTCCCCATATGTCTCAAAAATGTCCTTTTCCTCAACTATCATCGTCATCAGCTCCGTATAATCAAATATACTTAATTATTCCCGAAGCCGTCTTTTTTATGACTCAAAATCCCGCAAACGATAAATCCGCAAACCAAACCGGCCAAAAGTCCGCCGGCATGTCCGAAGTTATCCACTCCCGGAGTAAGAACACCCATACCTATCTCAAAAACAACTATGACAAGCATTGTCATATAGTCTATGCCGCCAAGTCTCTGCCCCGATTTTTTAAGTATCACAAGCAGGGCTCCAAGCACTCCGAATATGGCCGCCGAGGCTCCGACGCCAAAGCTGCCACCATTGAGCGCCGCCGACATCAGCCCTCCGCAAAAGCCGGAAACAAAATAGACCGGCAAAAAATACTTTCCAAAATATTTTTCAAATCTTGAACCGTATATAAAAAGGAAAAACATATTCGCCAGAATATGCTCCCATCCGGAATGGATAAACATATAGGTGAATAATCTGTAATACTGTCCCCGGGAAAAAATAAGCTCCGCGTTTACGCCAAACCGGCTGATAAACTCATTTTCCAGTCCCAAAAAATACTGGATCAGAAATATGACCGTGTTGACCGCTATCAAAACGGACGCGAATACCGGAAACCTGTCCGACGGCCTTATGGCGGCCTGCTCGAATTTTTCCCGGCTTATTTCACCGACGGATCTTTCCCTGTCCTCCGCTTCGCTTTTAATGGCGTCCCTAACGCTTTTTTCTATGCCGAATACCCGGTCTGGCTGTCCTTTGCCGAATGTCAGAGTCTTTCCGTCGGTCATCCACCAGATATTATGTACCCCATTCTGTCTCAGGCTGTCCCTGCCGTCGATAAATTCTTGCGCGGCTCCATCCGGCGAATAGAGTACATTCACGCAGACCGCGTTATTGAGTATGTCCCTGTTCTTTTTCAGCACGCTTTCGGCCACGGCGGTCATGAATTTTTCATAGCTTTCCGGCTCAACCGAGGAAAAATCCGCCAAAGAGACGATATATACGACCGGACACTCGTCCTTTATGAAAACAGCCGCGGCGCCGTTTCCTCCGCCAATAAGCTCAAAATGCCGTCCGGACAGAACGGCCGCCGTTTTCTTCAAAAATTCGTCAAACAAAGGCATCAACTCCGTCCCTGCCGAATCAAGCGCGACTCGGCAAAAGTTTTGACTGTTTA
>CALVBO010000043.1 GCA_944325835.1 Candidatus Gastranaerophilales bacterium | reverse complement strand
TCTTTCCGGCTCTCTCGTACATGGTAGCCAAGTCAGTGTAAAGGTATCCGGGATAGCCTCGGCGTCCGGGAACCTCTTTCTTGGCCGCCGAAATCTCACGAAGAGCCTCGGCATAGTTCGTTATATCCGTTATGATGACAAGGACATGCATTCCCTGCTCAAAGGCAAGATATTCAGCGGCCGTAAGGGCCATACGGGGCGTTGATATACGCTCTACCGCGGGGTCGTTCGCGAGATTTACGAATACGACCGAACGGTCGATGGCTCCCGTTTTCCTGAAATCGTCGATGAAATACTCGGCGTCCTCGAAAGTGATTCCGACGGCAGCGAAAACAACGGCGAATTTGGAGTCCGTTCCCCTTACCTTCGCCTGTCTGGCGATCTGCACGGCAAGCTGTGAATGGGGAAGTCCGGAGCAGGAGAATATGGGAAGTTTCTGACCCCTTACAAGGGTGTTAAGTCCGTCAATGGCTGAAACTCCGGTCTGTATGAACTCGGAAGGATATTCTCTGGCGGCGGGATTTATGGGCGCTCCGTTGATGTCCATCCTCTTTTCCGGGATAATGTCGGGGCCGCCGTCAATGGGTTTTCCCATTCCGTTGAAAACTCGTCCGAGTATGTCGGGCGAAACGCCGAAGTCAAGGGACTTTCCTAAAAATCTGACTTTGCTTTCCGCGAGGTTGATACCCGTGGAACTCTCGAAAAGCTGAACAAGGGCGGAGTCTCCGTTTACCTCAAGCACCTTGCATCTTCTTGTCTCGCCGCTTGAAAGCTCGATTTCTCCAAGCTCATCATATTTTACGCCTTCGACCCCGGTAACAAGCATAAGGGGGCCGGCTACTTCCTGAATGGATCTGTATTCTTTTATCATAATTCCTCAGCCCCCTCTTTTATGAGTTCATCGATCTCCGTATCGATCTCGGCGAGTATATCGTCATATTCCTTCGTTACGAATCTTTCTCTAATATATTTAGCTCGGCCTATCCTTTCAAGAACCGGTATCTTTATAAGTTTATTGATGCTTACGTTCTTTTCGATGGCCTTTCCGGCTTTGTGATAGAAGTGAAGTATAAGCTCGAGCAGTCTGTACTGTTTGAGAAGGGATGTGAACGTATCAACCTCATGGAACGAGTTCTGATGGAGGAAGTCCTCACGGATGGAACGCGTTACCTCAAGTATGAGCCTGTCCGGAGCGGAAAGAGAGTCAACGCCGACAAGCTGCACTATCTCCTGAAGCTCGGCCTCGGTCTGGAGCAGCTTCATGGCTTCTATTCTCTGGTTAGAGAAGTTCTCGTTTACATGCTCATCCGCCCAGTTATCAACCTTATCCTGATAAAGCGAATAGCTTGTCAGCCAGTTTATAGCAGGGAAATGACGTTTGTAGGCGAGGTCTGAGTCAAGTCCCCAGAATACCTTTACGATACGAAGCGTCGCCTGAGAAACGGGCTCGGAAGTATCTCCTCCGGGAGGCGATACGGCTCCGATGGCGGTAAGCGTTCCTTCTCTGCTGTCGCTTCCGAGACAGTATACACGTCCTGCTCTCTCATAGAACTGGGCGAGACGGCTGCCAAGATATGCGGGATAGCCTTCCTCGCCGGGCATCTCCTCAAGACGTCCGCTCATCTCTCGAAGGGCCTCGGCCCATCTGGATGTGGAGTCTGCCATAAGCGCCACGCTGTAGCCCATATCCCTGAAATACTCGGCTATGGTTATGCCTGTGTATATGGACGCCTCACGGGCGGCAACGGGCATATCCGATGTATTGGCTATAAGAACAGTCCTCTGCATAAGGGACTCTCCCGTTCTGGGGTCCTTAAGCTCGGGGAACTCGTTAAGAACGTCGGTCATCTCGTTTCCACGCTCTCCGCAGCCGATGTATACTACTATGTCGGCGTCGGACCATTTAGCAAGCTGATGCTGTGTTACCGTTTTTCCGCTTCCGAAGGGGCCGGGTATGGCGGCGACTCCTCCCTTTGTAATGGGGAAGAACGTATCTATAACACGCTGTCCCGTAACAAGAAGCGTATCGGGAGTTTTCTTTTCTTTATATGGTCTTTCCTTTCTTACCGGCCATCTCTGCATCATTGTAAGGGGAACATCGTTTCCTTTTTCGTCGGTAACAACGGCAACGGTCTCCTCGATCGTGAAGCTGCCCTCTTTTATTTCCTTTATCGTTCCGCTTACTCCATAGGGCACCATTATACGGCACTCGACTACGGGCGTTTCCTGAACTACTCCGAAAATATCGCCGGCAACTACCTTGTCTCCGACAGCCTTATGGGGAACAAAGTCCCATTTTTTCTCCCTGTCAAGGGAAGGCACCTCAACGCCCCTCTGGATATTTGTTCCGCTTACTCTGTATAAGCTCTCAAGGGGTCTTTGGATACCGTCGTATATAGTTGAGATAAGTCCGGGGCCAAGCTCGACGCTCATTGGCATTCCGGTAGAAACGACCTGTTCTCCGGGGCCGAGACCCGCTGTTTCCTCATATACCTGAATTGACGCCCTGTCCCCGTGCATCTCTATTATCTCTCCGATAAGATGCTTTTCGGAAACACGCACAACGTCAAACATATTAGCATCTCTCATCCCCTCGGCGACTACAAGGGGACCTGATACTTTAACTACTGT
>CALVBO010000042.1 GCA_944325835.1 Candidatus Gastranaerophilales bacterium | reverse complement strand
TTAACCTGCGAGGATTTTGAGCTGGGGTTTAAAATCAAATTTGGCGAGAAAAAACCGCTTATTGATTGGTTTATAGAAGATAACAAGCTATCCTGATATAAGAGTTCCGCCGAGGTAAATCAGCCAGGCCACAAACCATGCAATAGAGCATTGGACTACAACAACAAGAAAAGCGGCTAATCGGCCGAGTTCTCTTCTGACTGTTGCAATCGTTGCCACGCAAGGGGTGTACAAAAGTGAAAACACCATAAATACAAATGCACTCAATGGAGTAAATATAGTAGAAAGTTTTTCCGAACTCCCGTCAAGTAACACACTCAGCGTACTTACAACACTTTCTTTTGCCATAAATCCGGTCAAAAATGCAGTTGAAATCCGCCAGTCGTTTATTCCAAGAGGCTTGAAGATCGGCGCAATCACACTGCCTAAATATGCAAGCAGGCTTTGAGCGGAGTCAGACGCTATATTTAATCTTATATCAAAGGTCTGTAAAAACCAGATTAAAATTGTTGCCCAGAAAATTATGGTAAAGGCTTTTGTCACAAAACCTCTAGCCTTTGTGTAAATAAGTCTGTAAATGTTTCTGGCACCCGGCATTCTGTAATTAGGCAGTTCCATTACAAACGGCGCGGGCTCGCCCTTGAATACAAAAAGTTTCATAACAAATGCTGAGATAATTCCGACGATTATACCGAGAAGATACAGGCTTAAAACGACAAGCACCTGGTTTTCAGCAAAAAATGCCGCCGTAAATAGGGCGTAAATCGGCAGCTTGGCAGAACAACTCATAAAAGGGGTTAAAAATATCGTCATTTTTCTGTCACGTTCGGACGGCAATGTCCTTGTCGCCATAATTGCCGGAACAGAGCAGCCAAATCCGATTAGCATTGGAACAAAACTTCTGCCGGATAATCCGATTTTTCTGAGCAATTTATCCATAACAAAAGCCACACGTGCCATATAACCGCTGTCCTCCAACAGGGAAAGAAAGAAAAACAAAACTACAATCACCGGTAAAAAACTCAACACACTTCCGACACCCGCAAAAACACCGTCTATAACAAGAGAATGTACAACCGGATTTAATCCCCACGCCGTAAGTCCGGAATCAACGTAAGCCGTTATCTGCGCTATAAATTTTTCCATTAAATCAGATAAAAATGTTCCGACAGGCCCGAAAGTACAATAAAAAATAAAAGCCATAATCGCTAAAAATGCCGGAAGTGCCGTATAAGTTCCGGTTAAAACTTTATCAACATTTTTCGACAATTTATCGCCAATTGTTTCAGAAGGCCTGAAAACAAAATCCTTAGACAGCTTTTCAATAAATCTAAACCGCATATCCGCAAGTGCAGCCTGCTTATCAAGCCCTCTTTCTTCTTCCATTTGTTTAATAATTTCATTGCACGCTTTCAGATCATTTTCATCAAGATTAAGCAGATCTATAATAAGCTGATCGCCTTCAGTCAACTTTGTAGCGGCAAATCTTACAGGAATATTTGCGCTTTGCGCATGGTTTTCGATTATGTGAATAATTGAGTGGATACATCTGTGAACAGCCCCGTCCGCGCCTGTACCGGCATCGCAAAAATCTAACCGCCCGGGATGTTCCTGATATGCCGCGACATTAATTGCATGTTCAATAAGTTCTTCAATACCCTGATTTTTTGACGCTGAAATCGGAATAACCGGAACACCCAGCGTTGCTTCCAAACCGTTAACATCAACGCTTCCGCCGCTGGCGGTGACTTCATCCATCATATTCAGGGCTATAACCATTGGCACATCAAGTTCAATAAGCTGCATTGTCAAAAGCAGATTTCTCTCAATATTTGTCGCATCCACAATATTTATTATCCCGTCAGGCTTTTCTTCCAGAATAAAATTGCGCGTTACAATCTCTTCATTACTATACGGCGACAAAGAATATATCCCCGGCAAGTCCGTTATCGTAATATCCTTATGATTTTTCAACACACCCTTAGTCTGATCTACCGTTACTCCCGGGAAATTCCCGACATGCTGGTTTGAACCGGTAAGTTTGTTAAATAAAGTGGTTTTGCCGCAGTTTTGATTTCCGGCGAGCGCAAAACGCAGGTTTGATTTTGGTTTTATTACAGCGTTTTTTCTCGTTAAATAAACATGACTTTCGCCCTTTTGCGAGTGCTCTATCTCTCTAAATTGCTTATTTTTATACGGGCATGAGTCCGCATCGTGAATATCTCTTATAAAAATTTTTGAAGCATCATCTTTGCGTAAGGTTAATTCATATCCTCTCAGCCGCAGTTCAAGCGGATCGCCCATAGGCGCAGTTTTAATAAGCGTGACTTCCACGCCCGGAGTAAGCCCCATATCCAGAATATGCTGCCTTAAAGCTTTATTATCACTTTCAACCGATTCTATAAAAGCTTCCTTGCCTACCGGTAATTTATCTAAACTTTCTTGAGAAATGACTACTTTATTACTCATATTTATACTCCATAATTTAAATATCTCATCTAGAGCACAAGACTTTTTCTGGTGAATACAATTTTGATGTATCAACGCCCTCATGTTCTAACAGTTTAATTTTTGTTTTTATTCCGCCTGCGTATCCTGTTAAGCTTCCATTAGA
>CALVBO010000041.1 GCA_944325835.1 Candidatus Gastranaerophilales bacterium | reverse complement strand
GTGAGTAGTTTTCGCCTAATTGACTCGCGAAAACTACTCTCTGGCTCTGCTCAGGGCTCCCCCCCCCCCCCTGCATAAATACTTACATTGCGTTTTTTCATTTCTTCTATCCTTTCCGGCTTCTCGCCTTTGTCTTATTGTGTCAATACGGTCATAACGCTTTATTGCCCTATTGCCTTATTTACTTATTGCCTCTTTCATTATGTACCATGTTTTGCGTTTAGTCAAGATAGTAGCAATCTTTACATAACAAAATAAAAATTTACGTTATGCAACATTTTGTTTTTTTTTCCGGAATTTATGCTAGATTATAAATTGTGGTAAGTTATTGAAGGAGATATCAATGTCGGAATATTTGAGCAAAGAAGAGATTAAACAATGGAGAAGCTCATTAGAAAAGATTACTTTAGAAGAATTTGCTGCGAGATTAGGTAAAAAAATTGAGGAGTCTAAGCCAAGCCACGATTTAGCTGACATAGTATTAAAAGGACAGCCGGTCGTTTCTGATAACGATTCACGCATTCAAGTTAGAGCAGAAAAGCTGAACTCTATTGCTGAACGCGCTATGAGCAGAGAAAAAGAGATTTCAACTACGCCTTTCTCAATTAAGAATATTGAAAAGACACTTGAAGAAACTCCTGTCGAAAGTACTAAAAAAGCTTCAACACAAAAAGCTGCAAAGGAAGCAAAAAAGAAAACTCCTGTAAAAGAAACGGAAAAAACTGACCTTAGAGCAGAAGTTAACGTCGTGTTTAAAAAAGCTTTAACTGACCGTGAACAAAGGGTATTTAACTACTTCTTTGAAAATAAGAATAAAATTGTTTATGCAAAAGATCTGGCAACATTATTGGATTTGCCAAAAGACTATGTATACAAATACATCAAAAATATTCGTGCAAAACTTGAAAACGGCGAGCTTCAAAACGCCGAACAGGGTGGATTTTTATTAAATCTCGGCCAGTAGTTAGTTTAATTATAGTTTTAAATAATACCATTAGAGCCCTCGATTTTCGAGGGCTCTTTATATCTCTATTTACTGTGTATTCACCATTAAGCCTGCTGCTTAACGACTTCTGCAAGTGCGTTAACAACAACGACATCCCATTTTTTATCAACCTCATCCTTCATAATTGATAAAGCTTTATCCACCGGAAGAGCCTTTCTGAAAGGCCTGTCGGAAGTCAGTGCACTGAAAGCATCAGCGGCCGCAATAATTCTTGAACCAAGCGGAATTGACTGTCCTTTTAAGCCCTCCGGCTCTCCTGAACCGTCTACACGCTCTGTTCTATATGTGATGTACGGGACAACTTCCGAGAGGAAATTAATATTCATCAGGAAGTGAACCCCGACATTAGAATGTGCGTGAATTTTCTTGAGTTCTTTAGCACTCAATTTACCTTTTGTATTAAACAACTTTTCCGGAACCGCAATTTTGCCGATGTTTTGCAAAAGCCCGGCATAGTATATCAAATCAGTGGTTTTTTCATTAAGCTTTAACTGCTTGCATATCATACGTGCAAGGTTTGCGGTATTTTGTGAATGTGCAACCTTATATTGTCCCTTCATATCAACAGCAGTTGCCAGCTTTTCCACAAATTCCTGCTGATAATCACAAAGATCGCCTATCAAAGCGGTAAGTTCGCCGCGAACGGTTTTAAGCTCACGTTCTGCAGAGAATTCATCTGCTATTAAAGCATCAGAATAATCCATTTCAGCTTGAAGTGCAAGAGAGGTTGCAAAAAGCTTTGCAATGGTTTCTGTGAGCGAAACATATTCTTTTGCAATAGGTTTGTCATTTGCAAGAAGAATAACCCCGATTGTGCGCAGGTTATTTTTCATCGGAACAAACACCGAACTCTTACACTTAGCGTTTTTACCGTTTAAAACAACTTCCTTCGTTAAATCTTTTTCTACCGTAAATCTTCCGCTTTTGCCAACGAGAATAAGTTTTCTGTTACTGTTTGATTTAGCAAACTCATTCAAGAGATAAATTTTACAAGCTTTTATTTCAAACATCTTTTCTATGGTCGCGGCAATAGAAGCATAAATCGCGTTTTCTTCCTCTTTAGAAGCCATACTCAAAAGAGAAAGAGTCTTGTTAGAAGAATAAATAGAAGTCAACTCTTTAATCTGCTCAATAAGTCTTGAACGTTTATTCGTTTTATCGTGAGAACCGATTTTTTGAGCCAATTCCGCAGAAATCAAATGTTCGGAGAGAAAATCTCCCAAATTAAGCGCAAAAAGTTCTTCCATCGGGTTATCATCAATCAGAAACTCTGACTGAGAAAAGAGCGAAACACCGTTTTCATTATTTTTCATTCTCTACATTCCTTCTAAACATGTTCTATTAATATACATATCGGCAGGAATAGAAAAAACTTTAGCCTTTTTTACAAAAGTTCATACTAAAGTAGTAGAAAAAGTATACTTAGGTTAGAAAAAAGGCGCGCCGTAAAACCGGCACGCCTTTTCTATCTCATTACACAAAGCACCGAACGGCTTCCAGAAGTACCGTCAAAATGGGGCACTACATCTCCATTATAACTTCTGACATACCACGGTCTACTGGATTTTAGCAATGTTGAAGTCCAATAATCCGTATTATAATTTCCGAATAACGCATTATTCATAAATACAGCGATAGCCTCTTCCCTATTCATCATTCGCAAATCATCACCCTGTTCCCGACAATAAGATGATGCGCGCTCCCATGTCAGAGGCGCAGTAGAAGTCTCACCTGAACCTGCCATTCTGGAAGGCACCATCGGAGCTACAACAACACTGTCTGACGGGAATAAAGCCGTTATAAAACCGATATCTTTACCAACAGTATTTGGCCCTTTACTTCCGTTTAAATCATAGACGAAATTAGCACAAATTTTAGTTTGCGCATAAAAAGCTGAAGTTTCATTCATATTAGACTGACACTGCGGATTGTAATACACAGCAATACTTTCGCCGTTAGCAGTTTCAAATGCTGCTACTTTGGAGTCAAACGCCCTTGCTGAGACATTGCCGGAGAATGCAGTTCCTCCATTGCCTACATAATTAAAAGAAAAATTTCCAAACATAGAATTATATCCGTAAAGGGTTTCCGGTAAACCTTGTGAATAAGCTGAATACGGGATAGAGCCGTTTACGGCTGTAATTTTAGACGGGATACCGCAATCCGCGAGATGTTCGCTGTCACAAATATTGTTAATTTTTAAGACCTTGGATAACCCTGCCGTTACAAAAGTTTCGGCGGCAGTATCTACGGCGGAGGTGGATGAATCACCCTCGGTCAGGGTTCCGTAGCCATTCAAGGACGGCATAAGGGCAATTGCCTGTAAAAATCTTGCATAAAGCGCTTTTCTCTGTGTGTTCCAGGTGCGCTCATTAATATTTCCTGTGAGTGACGGAAGCGTTATCGCCGCCACCACGCCGATTATCGTGAGGGATAACAGTATCTCCGCCATGGTAAAGGCACATATATAAGTCATTTCCTTTAATGTCATTCCGGGCTTGAGCCGGAATCTCACTGACGTTGAGTTCTCACGAGTTTCGCTGG
>CALVBO010000040.1 GCA_944325835.1 Candidatus Gastranaerophilales bacterium | reverse complement strand
AAAAACCGACGGTTATTTTACGTGCACTATATTACTTGTTAACTCTTTGGTCGGTTCGTCTTTTGAGTAAACTTTAAATTCGTAAAGTCCGGCTTCGTTCAGGACAAAGTAATCGGTGTAATAATACTGTTGTTCGTCTTTCAGTTTTACGGTTTTTCCGTAGATAAGCTTGTAGCCGTAACGCATTTCATCATTATCGCGTTTGAAAACCTGTACATATAACTGGCGGGTTAAAACGGGTTCGGGCAGTGTTATCAGATAATAAACCCTTTCTCCCGTTTTGAAGGAATAATCCACCTCCAGCACATTTTCAGGTGTAATCGGTTCACGGTTAAAAACTATGTAAGATTTTTCCTTACAACCGGTCGAAACTACAGATATGAAAATCAATAAGATTAAAAACCACTTTTTCATTATTTTAATATTTTCAATTTTTCGCGAACAACTCCCATAGTATTGCTGTCATCGCTGTATTGCAGGAAGGATTGGTAATTTTTGATTGCTTCCTGATTTTTGCCCAGTGATTCGTATGCAATACCCAGCGCAAAATATGCGTATGAATAGGTTGGGTCAATTTCGACGACTTTACTAAACGCTTTTATTGCCTCATCGGTATTTTTATCTTCCGCATTTACAAGCCCGAGGTTGAACCATGCATCTGCATAGTTTATGTCTGTCAAAATTGCCTTTTTGTAATATGAGCTTGCGTTTTTGTTATCTTTTTGGGCTCTATAGACATTACCGATTTTCAATAGTGTTTTTTCGTCTGTCGGGTTAAGTTCCAACGCTTCTTTGTAGGTTAAAAGTGCCGCGTCAAATTCTTTGTTTTTGTAACTTTTGTCTGCTGCTGTGAGAAGTTTTTGGTATTGCTTGTCAACTTCTGTTTTAGGTGCGTTTTCGTCTTCAAATGTTACCGTGACAAGAGAGATATCTTCATCTGCGCTGCTTACATTGCTTATGTTGCCTGCGGTTTCTGCCGGTGCCGCCGGAGTAGTTGTTATTTCTTTTTCCGGCGCTGCAGGTTCTGCGAATTGTTTATTATAAGCTTCTGTTATGAATTCTGCATATTCATTGCTGTAATCGAGATTTGTCGGGCTTAATGAAATAGCTTTTTCGTAGTATTCACTTGCTTTTAAGGTGTCATCCTGCGAGCGGTAAATTTTTGCCATCATATATAAAGGATAGCTGTTTTCTTTGTTGTATTCTGCAGCTTTTTCAAAGTATGGCAGGGCTTTAGCAAAATCATTTGCATCGTAATAGATTTTTGCCTGTGTGAGAAGTGCAGAGGTTAAATTTTTTGTTACTTCTTCATCTTGTTTTACTTTTAAAAGTTCCATATATAAATCTATTGCGGCAGGATATTTACCCCACGCGTGGAGCGCAAGCGCTTTATTAAGCTTCAAATCATAGTTGTTTGTTTCCGTGAGAAGAATTTCGTTGTAGACCTGAACGGCTTTTTCATAATTCTTTTGCAGGTGGTAGGATTCTGCAAGCGCCTTTTTCATATCGGGGTCGCTGGTGTTTTTCTCGATTGCGAGTTCAAAATTCTTGACGGCTTCGTCAATCCGGTTTTCGCGTTTTAAGACCATTCCGAGGTTTTTGTAAGCGTAGCCGTTGTCAGGATATTTTTCAATATAAAGCTTGTATTGCTTGATTGCCTCATCATTTTGCTGCATATCAGCAAGAAGATTTGCGTAGTCAAACCGGATTATATTCAGGGAAGGTTCCTGCTCAAAGATTGCAGTGTACTGCGCAAGAGCCTTGTCGTTTTCTTCAAGTGCCTGATAGCAGAGCGCCAGTGTTACGCGGCAGGAAAGGTTTGTGGCATTTTTTTCAAGTTCTTTTTGCAGGAATTCAATTGCCTTTGTGTATTCTTTGGTTTTGTAAAGCGCGATGCCGTAGTTTCCGTAGCTGTTAAATCCATCCGGATTTTTCTTGTAAATTGCGGCAAATTCCGTAATCGCTTTGTCAACACTGTTTTCAAGGAGGTATGAATTTGCTAGGTTTTCTCTTGCTTCAAAGTGCTCCGGATAAATGCTCAGGAAAAATTCGTAGTTTTTAATCGCGCTTTTATAGTCTTTGCTCATATATTGAGCATTGGCGATGTTCAGGTAGTTAAATTTGTAATCCGGAAAGATTTTTTGCGCCTGCTGGTAATACAAAAGAGCTTCTTTATAGTCGCCTTTATTTTCGTAAATTCCGCCGATACTTATATAAATAAACGCGTCAGTCGGTTTAAGTTCGAGGGCTTTTTTGTACGTTGCCAGAGCTGAATCGTATTCCTGTGTGTCAGCATAAAGCCCTGCAAGTTTTGTATAAAGCATAGCTTCTTTCGGGTTAAGATATATTGCTTGAAGCAGGGTTTGAATAGCATTGGAGTATTCTTCTCTGTATTCAAAAGCGCAGGCTTTTTGATAAAGAGCGTTAGCTTCCGGAGTAAGACTTGCGAAAGCACTGTTTGCGCCGAAAACTGTTAAAATTATTGCAGATATTAATAACCGTTTATTCGTAATAACCCTCCTGAGAGAATCCTCTCTCCCTATTAATATAATATTTTATCATAAAAGTTATTTTTGTGTAAAGTCATGTATATATATAGCAGTTCTTCGCCATTCCGGCTACATGTCTTATAGAGTGTCTTTCCAGAATATAAAAAAAGCACCCTCCCAACGAGCAGTGCTTTTGCTTAATTCTTTTAGACTAAAAGACCTAAGGATTTCAAATTCTGCCAGTGCCATTGTGGTCTGACAGACAGCCCGATTTTTTTTCGGGCGTTTTACGCAAGACCTAAAACTTTACGGTACCAAGAGAAAGTTTCTAATTCAGAACCGTTGAATGTAGTTTTAAGGCATTGTTTTCTCAAATAAGTTTCAAATTCATCATTGAATTTTGACTTTTTGATTTTTTTTGTTTCGATTGTTTCAGTAGTCCCCATTGTGTAACTCCTTCCACTTCGCCTTCACCGTTGCTCATTATAACATAAAAATGTTATTTTGGCTAGTGGTATAAAACCGCTAAAACATGATTTTTGCGCTATATTTGGATTGTAGCGTGTAAATTTTTGTAAATAATTTTTCTTTTTGCTATTGCAATGGATTTTAAGCCGGTATAAAAGGCTCTATAGCGCATGTCGGATTTTTGGCTTGTAAACTTATGTAACGATTGAACGTTTTTCCCTAAAGTTTTTTGCATTTTGTGCCGATATTCAGCACAGGTAACTAAGGAGTGTTTGATATGACAGAAAAGAAAATTTTAGACATTGAGGATTTGATGTTAGATTACGGGGAAATGACAAGTTTTGATTTTGACTCTGATACTTATAAAGAGGTAAAGGCAATTCAGGATTTGGAAAACGAAGCTTACAAAAAAGCACCTGTTGCTTTTAAATACGGTAAGTTTGATTTAGTGGATTTGTTCCACTCATTCATTTCTGAAAAAGGGTGTTAGAATTCCCGCCGCGGGCAGATCTTATGGAATCAAGTCTGCGGCTGTGTGTATATTTGATTAGGAGGTAAATGTGAACGATAAGGAATTGTTCGATAATCTTTGTTTCTCACCTTCGTGGCAGGAAAAGGAGCCTGAGGTTCCGTTTGTCAGACAGAACAAAGATATGGCTACATTGTTAGCCGAACTTGAAGAAATCAAAGATTATTTGCAGGATGTAAAAGAAAGACAATGGCATCTTGCAAATATGATGAGATTTCACCAAGAGGGGTTTGAAAGATAACCGCCGGCAGACGAGCTTATGGTCGTGTCGAAAGATTACGGCTGCCGGTATGGTAAAACCCGCGGATAAACCGCGGGTTTTTGTTGTATAGGCAATCTTCTAAGTGTTCGCGGTCACAGATGTTGTTGATTTTTAATATGTCCGAGAAAGACTCGCGATAAGGAACGTGAGCGAGTCTTTTGAGTGGCGTATTAGACAGCGCAGCCGCCACGGCTCGCGGTTCAGCGAGGCGGAGCGGCGGAGAACTGCTTTATTCTTTTGATAAACCCGCAGTGATGAAGGTTTCGGCGGCAGTGTCTTCTGTAACGTTTCCGCTCTCATCCTCTGTCAAATTCCATAACCGTTGAGTGCAGGCATGAGTGCAATTGCCTGAGAAAATCGCGCATAAAGCGCTTTTCTTTGCGTGTTCCATGTGCGTTCGTTAATGTTGCCCGTGAGTGACGGAAGCGTTATCGCCGCCACCACTCCGATTATCGTGAGGGAAAGCAAAATCTCAGCCATGGTGAAC
>CALVBO010000039.1 GCA_944325835.1 Candidatus Gastranaerophilales bacterium | reverse complement strand
TCGCCGTGAGGCCCAAAAACCTCGCCTGGCTCGCTGCCATACCCATAACAGATGTTCCTTTCGTTCGTTTCCTTCAGCCGCTTCGACCTTTATCTTAACGGCTTGCGTTTCCTTCACCATGGTTTATCGGCATAGCGTGTTGAAAACTTTAACATTTGTTTCCTTATTTGTAATATTTCTTTACAAAAACCTCTGAAATCCTCGTAAACAGGCGGCTTTTATGATATAAATTTCTAATGATTATAAGAGAAACTTTTGATATTAAAGAAATTTATGCTGATATGCAGCTTCAGTTCCCGCCGGAGGAGTTAAAACCGCTCAAGGAACTGGAAGGCTTGCTTAAAAAAGGTAACTATCGTTTGTTGGAAGCTCTTGAGAACCACATACGTGTCGGTTATGCACTGATTGTTGAGTGCAATAATATTATATGGATTGATTATATTGCGATATTAAAGGCGTTTCAGTGTAAGGGGTACGGTCGTAAAATTTTGCAGAAGCTTGCCGAATTTTATGCTGAACGTGACGGCTGTTATCTGGAAGTCGAAAAACCTGATGAACGAGATGTTAACACATTGCGTCGTATTGAGTTTTATAAAAATTTAGGGGCTAAAAAGCTTGATGTTGAATATTATTATCCGAATACGCAGGGCGGTCTGGCAATGGATTTATATTTTATTCCTTATGCCAAAATGTATCCGGAAAATGTACTTGCTGATATTGAGAATGTGTTTGATTTAATTCATAATAAAAACAAAGAAGTTTTAAATAAAATTAGATTATTATGTCCGAGAAAGTTTCGCGATAAGGAACGTGAGCGAAACTTTTGAGTGGCGTATTAGACAGCACTCTGCCGAGAAAAACAGTCCAGTGAACTGTTTTTCGAGAGGGAAACGCGCGACCCGCGGTTCAGCGGGGCGGAAGTGGCGGAGAACTGCTTTATTATGATAAGGGGAGTTTTATGGACAGCGAAAAGGAAAAGATGTTAAGCGGTCAAATGTATTTTGCGGGTAATGAGGGCGTGCTTTTTGAGGAACGCTTGAAATGTAAAACATTATGTCAGGAATATAACAATCTTCCTGTTGCAAATTTAGAGGAGCGTAGGGCGTTTTTAAAGCGAATTCTGGGCTCTGTAAAAGAAAATTATCATATAGAACCTAATTTTTATTGTGATTACGGTTATAATATTTCTGTCGGGGAGAATTTTTATTCAAATCACAATCTTGTTATACTGGATCCGGCGCGTGTGACATTCGGGGATAACGTATTTATCGGGCCGAATTGCGGGTTTTATACCGCCGGACATCCGCTGGATGTAGAAACGCGAAATAAAGGGTTAGAATTTGCGTATCCGATAACTGTCGGGAATAACGTATGGTTTGGCGGTAATGTTTCTGTAATGCCCGGTGTTACAATCGGAGATAATGTTGTAATCGGGGCGGGAAGCGTTGTTACAAAAGATATTCCGTCAAACGTCGTTGCTGTCGGAAATCCTTGTAGAATTTTGAAATCCATTTAAACCCAATAAACTAAAGAACCACCTCTTATGAGGTGGTTCTTTGATTCGCCGAAGGACTCTGCGCCTCGCGATGAACGGCACCGTTCGCAATTCCGGCAAAATTCAACATTTTGCCGTTAATTGCTCAACTGTTCAAAAAGCTTTGCTTTTTTCCTGCCTTCGCTCGGCTTGGTCGAACCTTCCGACCAAGCTCCGCTTGGTGTCGGTTCTTTACCCTCAAACTATCAATAAACTAAAAAGACCACCATTATGGTGGTCTTTTTAGTTTGCCGAAGGTCGGGTGTCTTGCTCGCTCGCGTGTAACGGCCATTCCGCGTTTTGCTTATGCGCCTCCGGCGCAACTGCAAAAACGCTCCAGCCTCAGCTCGCTCGCGCTCGAACCTGAAACAAAGCTCACGCTTTGTGGGTTCGCCCGTTGCAACACCAAATCTTTACAAAAAAATAAAACGGGATACCAACAGGTATCCCGTTTTATTTGCCGAAGGTCGGGGTCGAACCGACACGAGGTGTGATCCTCACCAGATTTTGAGTCTGGCACGTCTACCAATTCCATCACTCCGGCATGAAGTGCTTCTCTATGTTATATCAAACATATTTTTTTTTCAAGTGCTTAATTTTGTGTTATACTTAATTCTAACAAGAGGTATCGGATATGCACACTATTAACGTAACGAAAATGCAGGGCTGCGGAAATGATTTCATAATTCTCTCCTATGAGGAGTTTCAAAAAACAAAACTCTCTATGAGCGAACTTGCAAAAAAAATCTGTAACAGAAATTTTGGCGTTGGCGCCGATGGGATTATAATCCCGAAAACGGATGTGCAAAACGCGGATATCGGCTGGTACTTCTACAACTCTGACGGTTCTACCGCCCAGATGTGCGGGAACGGAATGAGATGTTTCGCAAAATATGTTTATGACAACAAACTTGTTGATAAAAAAGTGTTTTCTGTCGAAACTCTGGCAGGTATTATAAAGCCGGAATTACTTGAAAACGGGTTCGTTAAAGTTAATATGGGCGCTCCGATTTTTGAACACTCAAAAATTCCGTTCTTCGGCGAAAATGAAATTACCGTTCTGGATAAAAAGTTTCAAATAACCCCTGTTTCTATGGGCAACCCGCACTGTGTTATCTTTACTGACAAAAACCCTATGGAATACGCTAAAAAATACGGGCCGTTTATTGAGGAACACGAGTTCTTCCCTGAAAAGACTAATACTGAATTCGTGAAAATTATATCGCGCGGCGAAATTGATATGTGCGTTTATGAACGCGGCTGCGGCATAACTTTAGCCTGCGGAACAGGTGCCTGCGCAAGTGTTGCGGTTTCTGTTTTAAATAACTTAACAGAACAAAAAGTTAAAGTTAATCTCCCGGGCGGGGCTGTATTCGTTGAATGGCAAGGAAATTCAGGAAATACCGCTGAAGATATTTTCTTAATCGGGCCGGCTCAATATGTGTTCAGCGCAAATTATCGCTTGTAAATTATTGTTTTTTAATATAGGATAAGATTAAGCTGGCTGGATTTTGTGCAGTTGCTTGTTGAAATATAAATAACAAAGGAGAAATAAATAAATGAAAAACTACGAATTAATGGTTGTTTTTAAACCTAACCTTGATGCTGAAGATGTAAATTCGGCTATCGAAAAATTATCTTCTATCGTATCTGAAATGGGCGGTAAAGTTGAATCTGTCGACAAAACTGGCAGAAAAAAATTGGCTTATGAAGTTGCTGGCTTTAGAGATGGCTTCTTCTCAACAGTATTATTTTCACTGCCGGCTGATCAGGTTGCTGAGTTTAAAAGACAACTCAGACTCTCTGATAACATTATCAGAACTATGTTTACAGAAGCTTGCGCTAAAGCAGGTGTTTAGTAATTTAATAAAAATAAGGAAGTAAAATATGTCAATAGCTAAAGCAGTAGTAACAGGAACAGTTTATAGAGCGGCAGAAAAACGTTATACTCAAAATGACGTTGCGGTTTCTTCGTTCGTGTTAAATATCGGTACAAGAGATGAACTTCTCATCAGAGTTATCTCTAAGAGAAAAATTCTTGATGATCTGGTTTCCTCTTTGGAAAAAAATGATAAAGTTTTAGTTGAAGGCAGACTTCAAATCGCAACGGTTCAATCAGGTGACGGCGCTGAAAGACGTATTTACGAAATTGATGCAAATACTATTGAAAAAATGAGCGGAGGCTCTGCTGCATATTCAAACCCTGACTTCGGAACAAGCGAAAACATTGTTTCTTTCGGCTCTGATGATTCAATGTCGAATGAACTAATCGGAGAAGAAGAAATTCCGTTCTAGCCGCGAACCGGCATGGTACGGGAAATTAAAAATCGCTTTAAATAGCGGTGGTCGAATTTAAAGAACTAGAAAGGCAAATTTACAAAATGGCAAAACAAGATTACTCAGATAAGAAAAAAAGAAAAAATTGCAGTCTTTGTGCTGATAAAGTTGAATATATCGACTACAAAGACGCTGCAAAACTGAAAAGATACCTGACTGAAGCAGGAAAAATTATTCCTCGCCGCATCACCGGTAACTGCGCTAAACATCAACGTATGATTGCTAACGCAGTTAAAAAAGCTCGCGAAGCTGCTATTATCAGTTATGTATTTGACTAAGCTGTCCGAGAAAGGCTCGCGATAAGGAACGTGAGCGAGTCTTTCGAGTGGCGTATTAGACAGCGCAGCCGCCACGGCTCGCGGTTCAGCGCGAGTGAGCTGAGGCATTCCAAGGCAAAACCGCGTTTTTGCCTGAATGCCGTTAAGCGCGAGTCGAGCAAGAAGCGAGGCGGAGCGGCGGAGAACTGCTTTATTTCTTGAGCTTACAAATAAAAAAGACTCATCAAAAGATGAGTCTTTTTTGTTAAGTATAGTTTTAAAGCTATTATCCAAAAGTTTTGAAGGAGGATTCAACGTTCTTTTCAATAACTTTCGTTACCGCATCAAGCTCGTTGGAGATTGCATCCTGCTC
>CALVBO010000038.1 GCA_944325835.1 Candidatus Gastranaerophilales bacterium | reverse complement strand
CTCGTTCCCACGAGGTGACCCCGCGAGCACCGGCTGACGCTTTAAGCAGGGCAAGCAGGCGACGGAGAACTGCTTTAATTAAAAAAGGAGAAAATATGCTTAAAAATTTTGTTAATGAACTAAAAGAGTTTGTTATGCGCGGGAATGTAATTGATATGGCTGTTGGTATCATTATAGGTGCTGCCTTCGGTAAAATTATTGATTCGTTAGTGAAGGATGTTATTATGCCGCCGATAGGTTTGCTGCTGGGGAAAGTCGATTTTTCTAACCTTTACTGGCAGATTGCTCCGCGGGATACGGTTTATCCGACATTGCAGGTTGCACAGGAGGCCGGTGCGGTAACTATTAATTACGGTCTTTTTATTAATACAGTAATCTCGTTTTTTATTGTTGCAATCGCGGTGTTTATGCTTATTAAGATGATGAATAAGCTTCAAAATACCATTATAAAAAAAGAAGCCGCAACGGAAGAAGCGACAACAAAAGAATGTCCGTATTGTTTTACTACGATAAATATTAAAGCAACAAAATGTCCTAATTGTACTGCGGATTTGAAATAATCCGCGGCGGAGCCGAAGGCTCCGCCCTAGCCTTTTATTAGCTGGCTGTCTATTGAGTTTTTAAACTTTTTAATATATTATTATCTCAAGGGAGAAAATTATGTTATTAGAAGATTTGAAGATAGTTAGTGATACGATTAAAAATGTTGTTACGTTTATCCAGAATGATGAAGTCGTTAAGGGCGATTTTGAGGAATATCTAAAAACAATCGGTATCGGGCAGCAGCAGCACGCCGTTATGGATTTTAACACAGCCTGCCTTAATTATATTTTTGAAAGACGGCTGCAAAATAAACCTATTGTTAAACTTTATCTCGATAGAACCAAAAAACTTTCCGGAGAAGAAAAGAAAGTTTGCGAGGCGCTGTTAAATTCTATTCACTCTGTTTTTGAAATTAAACGTGTTTTAAAGAACGGTTTTTCTCTCTATAGCGTAATTAACGAAAAAACTTATGATGCTATTTCGCTTGTAAAAATGACAGCATTTCGCGGGGTCGGTGTCGGGCAGTATGTTGTTGCGCGGATTACCAAATATGAAAACGAGGTTTGTCTGTTGGAAATTTCTGGAATTCTTCCCTCAACAAGACGCGAGGACGCACTGAGATATTCTATTGCAAAACTCGTTGAAACACCGGAACTTGCATATCAGGACAACCCTCAAAAGCAGGCAGAGCTTGAGGCTGAAATTGAAACTCTTTATCAAAAATTTGTGGACTTTTTCGGCGTAGATGAAGTTATTACGACAAGCAAACTTGCAGATGACGTAATAGGGGCTTATAACGAATTTGCAGAACTTGGCAACAGAATTGATATAAAGGATTATCTTCAAGAGCTTGAAACTTATAAATTTTTTAATGTAACCGAATTTAATAATTCATATAGTAACTTCCTTGAAAATTCGCTCGGCGGGTTTTCATCTCACGAAGAGCTTTATGATGTCGGGATTATTTACGATCGTGAGCTGGGGCTTTATGCGGTACCGTTTTATGAAACTTTCTGTAAAATTTTTGAAGCAGAGGATTATAAAAACATTGAGGGTTACGAAGAATGCGTTAAATTCTTCCTTGAAAACGACAAACTTCCGGCAAATTTGATTAAGCGCGTTGCGGCTAAGTATCCGAATTTTATGGACAGAGTAAACGAGATTATGAAATCAGGGTTTACACTTGACGGACTTTTGCAACAGTACAAACCGCAGTATCTGGAAAAGAAAATTTTCTCACCGACTTCTGTCCTGTATAAATCAAAAGCGTTTTCCAACACGCTCGGGATAATAGAGGAAGAAGAGGAACTGCCGGAATTACCGGAAGGTATTGATTTTTCAAATGTTGGCAGGAACGATCCTTGTCCTTGCGGCAGCGGTAAAAAGTTTAAGAAGTGCTGCGGTGCAGGTCGTGTTTAATTCCTTCTGTCGCGACGAAAGCCGTTGACCAGCAGTTTTGAAGGTTAAACCCGCCGCAAAATCCGTCAATATCAAGGACTTCTCCGCAAAAATAAAGGTGCGGAACGAGCTTTGATTCCATGGTTTTCGGATTGATTTCTTTTAAATCCACACCGCCGCAGGTGACGACCTCGCCGCCGCCAGCGGTGCTAAGAACTTTTAACTCAAGTGAACGAAGATTTTTCATCAATTCTTCACGAATTTTTGCACTGACCTGCGAACATTTTATGTCGCCTGAGGGGCAAATTTCTGAGGCAAAAGATTTTGGCACCAGTTCGCCGACAAGATTTTTTAACGTTTTGTGCGGATTCTCGTTGAACATTTTTTGCAGGTCGACATCTCCCGTGATATCAAGAGTTACTGTATAAGGAAATTTTTCGCGTGCCATAAGTGAGGATATTTTGAACGCTAAAGGCCCCGAAATCCCGTTGTGAGTAAAAAGTATATCATCCTGTAAAACCTGCTTGCCGATTTTTGTTTTAACGTTTTTGAGCACAACGCCTGAGTGGAAAATTTTATCGGTTTTGAGGCCTACGAGCGCAGGACGTGGTTCAATGATGTTGTGCCCCAGATATTTAGCGATATTGTAGCCGGCATGGCCGCCTGTCGCAACGATTACACTGTCAAACTCGTAGGAGCCGAGAACAGTTACCACTTCAAGCTTGCCGTCAAGAGGATTTACCCTCAATGCTTTTTCTTTTTTGATTGTAACGGCAGAAATCGCGGCAAGGAGTTTTGCTCTCACGTCAGCCGCGCTGTTTGTGGTTGGGAAAATTCTGTTATCCTCCTGCGTGTACGTTTCGACACCGATTGAACGAAAGACTTCAAGCGTATCTGCAGTTGAAAACTTTGAAAATATTGAATAAAGAAATTTTTCACCGCGCGGATAAAATTTTGCGAGTTCTTTAAAATTGTATTCGGCGTGAGCGAGATTACATCGTCCGCCGCCAGTGACAAGCAGTGTTTTAAGCGGTGAAGTCATTTCAAAAACCGTAACATCACAAATATTTTGCAGCTGATATGCGCAGAAACATCCTGCAGGCCCGCCGCCAATGATACCAATACATGGCTTATGAAATTCTTGTACCATATAAAAATACCATTTCAGGGTTTTCTAAATCTTCGTGAAGCTGTGAAATTGTTTTGTGCAAAACCGGGTGTTCAAAATCAGGGATTAATTCCAGAAGCGGCACAAGCGTAAACGCGCGTAAATGAAGGTATTTATGCGGAATGATTAAGTCCGGCTCGTTAATGATTTCTTTTTTATAGAAAAGAATGTCAATATCAATTGTTCTGTCCTCGTATTCTCCGGGTTTAGAAGGTTTGCGTCCGAGCTGTTTTTCAATACGCTGACACTGCTCCAAAAGCTGATGTGGCATAAGCGTTGTTTTGAGTTCAACAACTGCGTTAACGAACCAGTTGTCGGAATTCATATTCCACGGCTCTGACTCATAGAAGGCGGAGGTGCGGATAATCTCTACACCGTCAATTGCGCCAAGTTGAAGATTGGCTTGCTGAATGTAGCCGATTCTATCATCTTTATTGGAACCTAAACTCAGATAAACTATTGCCATATCTTCATTTTACCTGTTTATCCGCTAAATTGTCAAGTAGGGGAAATCAAGTGATTTCCCCTGCTGTATCAGAAAAGTTTACCGCTTTACACAACGAACAGCATCTCTTGTCATTGAACGTGGCTCAGGAAAAATTTGACCTGTACGATTAAGGTTGTACGCTTTAGACGGGTCAGTAGAATACAATGTAGATGACCAGAGGAAAACATCTCCATCTGGTAGGCCAAATAAATTCCTGTTAACATAAATAGATGCCAGTTCTTCCAGATTAGGAATTCTGTACTCCGGATCCTGTTCAGGACAAGCTTTCAGTGCCTCTTGTTGTGATACACCATCCTTGGCGTTTTGCATGTGAGGATAAGGTGCTACAACCACACTGTCAGTCGGATATAAAACTGTCATTACTCCCATATCTTTACCAATAGTATTCGGCCCTTTATTACCGTTCAGGTCATATATAAAGTTCGCGCAGGTGATTTTTTGAGTCTGTAAAGATACAGATGATATTTTCGCGATACATCTCGGGGAATAAAATGCTAGAATACTTTCGCCGTTAGCAGTTTCAAACGCCGCGGCTTTAGTGTCAATCTGGCTGTAGGTATAACGGTAAGAACCATATATACTATGTCCGCCGACAAAGTCCATATCTGTCATAGAAATATTCAGTTCGCCGAGTGTCATAGGTGTGGTGATTTTAGAGCCATTAAGGGTTGTAAGCGACGTAACAATTCCACAGTCTTCAAGGTGGTCATTGTCGCAAATATTGTTAATTTTTAAAACCTTGCTTAACCCTGCTGTGACAAAAGTTTCGGCAGCGGTGTCTTCTGTAACGCTTCCGCT
The DNA here is from genome assembly GCA_944325835.1 of Candidatus Gastranaerophilales bacterium. Taxonomy (GTDB): domain Bacteria; phylum Cyanobacteriota; class Vampirovibrionia; order Gastranaerophilales; family Gastranaerophilaceae; genus Gastranaerophilus. The sequence continues at coordinate 514 of CALVBO010000038.1, read as the reverse complement.
CGCATCTTCTGTTAAAGTTCCATATCCATTGAGTGACGGCATCAGGGCTATGGCTTGGGAAAACCGCGCATAAAGTGCTTTTCGTTGCGTGTTCCATGTTCGCTCGTTGATGTTGCCGGTGAGTGACGGCAACGTTATCGCAGCCACAACTCCGATTATCGTTAGGGATAACAGTATCTCCGCCATGGTGAAGGCTAAAATCTTGCTCGGGTTCAATTGTAGAACCGGCTCAGCCGGCCCCCCCCCCCCCCGTAATAATTGTTACACATCTCTGTTTTTTCATCTTTCTATCCTTTCTCCGAGTTTCTGACTCGGGTCTTATTTTATCAATTCGGCCATAATGACTTATTGCCATATTGTCTTTTTCATTATGTACCATGTTTTCACTTTAGTCAAGTAGTAATAAAAAGGGGCGCCGAAAGAAGCGCCCCTGAAATAAAAAGGAAACATATATATAGTTATAGGTAAAATTTTATTCAGAATTTGCCAGCCCATTAGGGGGTTAATCCTACCC
>CALVBO010000037.1 GCA_944325835.1 Candidatus Gastranaerophilales bacterium | reverse complement strand
ATACACGAAACAGGACATTTAATGCACAAAAAAGGCGGTATATTAACACTTTATAAAAATGATTACCAGCAATCATTTGGAAATTTTCTTCATAAATTAGGACTTTTTAAAAACAAAACATTTAACCATTTAAACCAAAAGGAACAAGAAATTTTAGCAAAAGATTTACAACGAGCCTGGGATGAGGGTTTCTTTACACATAATCCTGCTAAAGCAAGCATAGAAGAAAGATTGTCAGTTTGTAAAACAGAAGCTGAAAGAACGAAATTAAAACGTGAATTAAATAAATTATACAAAGATTTTCGAAAAAATCCGGTTCAGTATTATATGCCTAATATGCTATCGAATGAATTAGAATTTGTTGCAGATTATTTCCATCTGGCTGCGAGAGGTTTTAAATTTTCTCCGGAAATAACTGCTAAATATAAAAAATTTGGCGGCCCGGAAATTAAAGGAATAATAACAAAACAAGATTTGGATGAACTAGAAAAATTAAGAAAAAGAATTTCTAAGAAAAGTTTATCCGATTATGGTTACACAATGGAAGCTTAAAATAAAGCAGTTCGCCGCCGCTCCGTCTCGCTTCTTGCTCGACTCGCGCTAACGGCATTCAGGCAAAAGCGCGGTTTTGCCTTGGAAAGCCTCAGCTCGCTCCCGCTCGAACCACGTGACAAGGCTCCGCCTTGTGCGGGTTCTTAATTTCATAATCAATTCAATAATCTGGAGATGGCGGGAGTGTCTTGGTCGCTCGCCTTTAACGGCAATTACGTGATTTGCTGCGGTGTTTTTACTCCTCGCAAATCACTCCAGCCTCAGCTCGCTCCCGCTCGAACCACGTGACAAGGCTCCGCCTTGTGCGGGTTCTTAATTCCATAATCAATTCAATAATCTGGAGATGGCGGGAGGGTCTTGGTCGCTCTCGTTTAACGGCAATTACGTGATTTGCTGCGGTGGTTTCACTACTTGCAAATCACTCCAGCCTCAGCTCGCTCCCGCTCGAACCCGGGGACAAGGCTCCGCCTTGTGCGGGTTCTTAATTCCATAATCAATTCAATAATCTGGAGATGGCGGGAGTCGAACCCGCGTCCAAAATGGATCCAAACAAATCTCTACGTGCTTAGATTTTAATTCATCTCAAAATACATAGGATAAAATCACTACCATCTGTATTCCAAAGCTATTTTTGCAGAATAGCTAACTTCCAACGGCTATCTTGATATGTCTACCGTCATCAACATACTGCGTCTTGCATAATTGTCCCGCAATTCCGGCAAGCTGGGAACTACGAGAGGCTAAACTGCTATATCTTAAGCAGCTACTGCGTATCTTCCGAATGCAGCTCTAGCATCTACAGTGTTGTTTGCACTTATTTTTTCGCTTGTTGATAACCGGGAACAGCACCCGGACACGCAACCTGTTTCAATCAATCATCCTGTCAAATCCAGAACATCCCCGTATTTAATTGTTAATGTGCTTAATACCATTTTAACATACTCCAAAGCATTTTCAAGCGTCCATGTTAAAATTTATTAAAAAAATATGATATTTCAGCAAAAATTTTTCTTTACAAACCTTACATACCCGTACGACAAGTTAGTGAAATGATATTAATTATATATGTCAATTAATCCAGTAAACGTCAAACCTGATTCTATAAACAATTACAGTTTTGCCCGCCGTTTCACAAGAGGTATGGGGACAGGTGCAATGCTTCCTTTGATTGCACTTGAATGCTTTGTCACCGGAGGAAGAACAATTCAGGCTTACCAGCGCGGCGGTTTTGATGAAGCCCGCGAAAGATTTACCGAAGAAGCTATCGGCGCAGCATTCTGGTTCGCCGGCGTCAAAGTCTTTAACAGAATGAATGACTGGATTGGTAAAAAAGTCCTCAAGCTTGTCGATACAAACTTTGACGTTGGCCGCGACCGCGTTAGAAACCCTCTTGCCAACTATCTTAAAGATAAAGGTAAAGGCATCAGCGATAAAACTATCGGTAAATTTAAACTTGCAAAAGTCAGCGCAAGCATTATTCTGGCTAACATTCTGGTTGGTCTTGTCGTACCTAAAATTAACCAGGGAATTACTCTGAAACTCCACGATAAAAGAGAAGAGAAAAAAGCCGCTAAAGGAAATCAAAACAGGACTGGTGAAGATTACTTCCAGTTCTCAATGAATAACTTCGCGAACAGAAAATCCGACAAAAATAAAGACCTTTCGTTCGGTATGTCCGCTCAAGGAATGCTTTCTCTTGCAAACCACTTTGAAAATGATAATATTTACCAACTTCTATCTACCGACGTTGGTATCGCCGGCGGCCGTGCAATCAGCTCCAGAAATGAACACGAAAGAACAGAAGTTCTTTTCCGTGATTTATCGTCAATTTATTTCTATATGTTCAGTATTCCAAACATTCACTCCTGGCTGAACTGGCTGGAGGACGGCAAAAAAACACGCCTTGACCCGATTGCCTCCAAACAGGTTACGGAACAGTTGAAACTTGCATACGGAAACAACAAAAACGGACTAACGCCGCAGGAATTTAAAAAGCTGGCTCTGGGCGATGACACCAACCTTGGCTGGATGAATAAAGAACTTGACTCTAAATTCAACAAAGACGGAATCATAAAACTTGATGACCTGCTTGAACAAATAAAGAAAATTTCACAACTTGACGCCGGACAAATTGATACTCTAACCCGACGGGCAAAAACAATGTCAACATTACAGCCGCAAATGGAAGGGGTAAGTATTCTGACAAAAGCACAGGTTGAAGACGTATTCCGCGGCGGCGCACTTAACATGCCGGAATTTCTCAATAATCTTTACGGGTTATCGTCAAATAATGATATGTTCGGCAAATCCACTACCTACAAGCATCAGGATCCTTACAGATTTGTTTCCAACGAAGAACTTAAAGCCCTGAAAGATGATATGATTACATATATTGATAAAATCATCAAAAAGGCTGAACGCACCGGCAAAAATATTACTATTGAAACGATAGAAAAGGCTGATAAAATTAACTTTGCTAAAAACGGCTTCAACAGAGGCATAGGTTTTGCGGTATCAGCACTCTTCCTTTCAACGCTTATCCCTAAAATGCAATACTGGATTACAAAACAACTTACCGGCAAAGATACCTTCCCTGGTATGACTGACTATAGCGACGAAAAAAATGCAAAAAAATAAAAACCAGTAGAAAAATATATTATTGCGTTTAGTTTTTATGCTAAAATATTTTCTATTAAGATTGGAGAATTTGCTATGGACAGTTTAAAAATTTATCTGGATAAGGACATTAACAGGGATTTAATAAAAAGTAAAAAGATTGCGGTTATAGGGTTCGGCTCACAGGGTTACGGGCAGTCTATGAACCTTAGAGATTCCGGCTGTGACGTTATTCTGGGTCTAAGATCGGGCGGAAATTCCGATAAAAAAGCCCGAAATTACGGTTTTAAGACTACAACAATTGCTGATGCCGTAAAATCCGCGGATATTATACAAATTTTAATTCCTGATGAGTTGCAGGCTGAAGTTTATAAAAAAGAAATTCTGCCAAATCTCAGAGCAGGTCAATATTTAATGTTCTCACACGGGTTTAATATCCATTTCAAACGGATTGTGGCACCGGAGGACGTAAACGTTATAATGGTTGCGCCCAAAGGCCCGGGGCACACTGTCAGAAGCGAATACGAAGCAGGCAGAGGCGTTCCTTCACTAATTGCGGTTTATCAGGATGTAACAGGTGATTCAAAAGAAGTAGCGCTGTCTTATGCGTCTGCAATCGGTGCGGGCAGAGCCGGAATTTTGGAAACTGATTTCAAAGAAGAAACAGAAACCGATTTATTCGGCGAACAGGCAGTAATCTGCGGCGGTGTAAGTGCACTTATCAAAACAGGTTTTGAAGTGCTGACAGAAGCCGGCTATTCACCTTATATGGCATATTTTGAAGTCCTGCACGAAATGAAATTAATCGTTGATCTTATAAATCAGGGCGGGCTTGCAGATATGAGATATTCAATTTCAAATACCGCAGAATACGGCGATATGACCCGCGGGCCAAAAGTTATTGATGAACACGTTAAGAATTCTATGAGAGAAATTTTAAAAGATATACAATCCGGCAGCTTTGCAGATGAATTTTTAAACGAAATGGAAAGCGGAGCTAAAAAGTTTCAGGAACTGCGCAGCGCAAACCGCAGCCACGAAATAGAAAAAGTCGGCGAAACCATCCGTTCAACATTTGTTTGGAACAACGACAGAATTATTGACAGAAATAAGAATTAAGAATTGAGGAAAAATGTTTAGCACAGAAGATTTATACGAAATCCAATCGTTTTCAATAGGTGACACAAAAGCCGGAACAAAAATGGGTAAAATGCAGCTTAAAAACCTCGTTAACAACACGACACTAAACTGCATACTCTGGGAAGAAACTTTGAACAGAATGGACAGCAAAGTTTTCAGAACAGGCAACCAGATAAAAATAGTTACCGCAAGTTTTAACGAAAAATTTAACAACTGCCTTGTAACCTCTTTCAGCCTGATAAAAGAAGCTAAAATGGGTTTAACTCCAGAAGAACGTGAAAAGACTTTTAACAAACTTGTTTCAAGATTTGCAGAAATCAAAGACGAAAAGATTAGAAATTTCTTGCTGGAGTTTTTCAAAGAGAACGAAACAAAAATTAAACCGGCACCGGCCGCAAAAGTTATGCACCATAACTATATCGGCGGGCTAATGGTTCACACTCTCGAGTGCCTTGATTACTTAGAAGCGAATTATCCACTTTTCCGTCACAGAGTCAATAAGGATGAAGTTATGGCAGCGTGTATTTTGCATGATATCGGCAAAATTTTTGAATACAAATATGATGAAGAAAACGGGCTTATTGATTATAATGAAGAGTTCAAAAAGACCTGGCTAACGCACTCACAATTCGGCTATACATTATGCATGAGCCACGGTTTCACATCAATAGCCCGAATGATAGCAGCCCACCACGGCCGCGCCGAGTGGGGGGCTATGATTGACTTAAATGAAAAGGATTTGGAAAACGAACTTTACCTTATACACCTGATAGACAACTTATCGGCGAAATTTGGTAAAACTAGCGTTGCACATTTAGAATAGAAAGGAGCCAAATAGGCTCCTTTCTTTTAACGTTTAACACAGCGGACATAGTAATTATTAGTTCTTGTACCATAAGACCTATTACCATTGTGCATTCCTTGACAAGCTCCAGACAAACCGCCACCACTGCGCCAAACAATTGTTGAACTAGACCAATAATAACGATCTTCTAAATTTAATAAATTTTTATTATAAAACATAGCAGCTAATTCGTCACGATTAGGTAAACGACTTTCGGTATCAAACTCACGACACAAACGATATGCTTCTTGCTGTGAAGTATTACCTAAATCTGAAATTAAAGGTAAAGGAGCAACTACAACTGAATCTGAAGGATATAATACAGAAATAAAACCAATATCTTTACCCACAGTATTTGGACCTTTAGAGCCATTTAAATCATATACAAAATTAACACACATCTTTGACTGCGCAAAATATGCAGTAGTAGAATCCTCATTCATTCCTGCCTGGCAAGAGGGATTGTAGTATGTTATAACAGATTCACCATTAACCGTTTCAAAAGCAACAGCTTTAGTATTTATCTGCGAGTAATGCAAATCGTAGCTAGAATCAACTATTTCACCTGATATAAACTGCTCATTAAAAGAATGCAAGGTATTATACTGAGAAATAAAATTTTCAAGAACATCACCACCTAAAGTAGTTATTTTACTGGGTATACCGCAATCCTCAAGATGTTCATTGTCACAAATGTTATTAATTTTCAACACTTTAGACAGTCCATCAGTAACAAAAGTTTCTGCAGCTGTGTCCTCTATTGATGTTGAACCTGCGCTACCTGACACTTCTCGCAGGGTTCCATAGCCATTCAAGGCCGGCATGAGAGCTATTGCCTGACTAAAACGTGCATAAAGAGCTTTTCTTTGCGTATTCCATGTACGCTCGTTTATGTTGCCCGTGAGTGACGGAAGCGTTATCGCTGCTACAACGCCTATTATCGTGAGGGATAATAGGATTTCTGCCATTGTAAAGGCACAAACCATGGGTATCTTCTTTAATGTCATTCCGTACTTGATACGGAATCTGGCCGACATTATCGATAGCACGCGACTCCAGACAGACCCTGAATCAAGTTCAGGGTGACAATATGGTGTTTTCGTGGTCCAGTCGCACGGGTTCAATCGGGGATGTCGCTCAGCGACCGGCTCTTCGCCCTTCGCGTTAAACGCCAACGCTCGCGCTTGCAGTCGAAAGCGTGGTTTCGCCTGTCGCGCGCTCGTCTGTGAGTAGTTTTCGCCTAATTGACTCGCGAAAACTACTCTCTGGCTCTGCTCAGGGCTCCCCCCCCCCCCCTGCATA
>CALVBO010000036.1 GCA_944325835.1 Candidatus Gastranaerophilales bacterium | reverse complement strand
CATAATTGGCTTACGGGCTCTCGGACGACGTATAGCGTTTACAATGGCAGAGATTTTACTCTCCCTCACGATAATCGGCGTGGTTGCGGCGATAACGCTTCCGTCACTCACGGGAAACATAAACGAGCGCGCATGGAATACGCAGAGAAAAGCACTTTATGCGCGGTTTTCGCAAGCCATTGCCTTGATGCCCTCACTCAATGGCTATGGAACGTTAAAAGAAGAAACCGACAGCGCCGGCTCGACCTCAATAGAAGATACTGCCGCTGAAACGTTTGTTACGGCCGGACTATCCAAAGTCCTTAAAATTAATAATATCTGTGACAGTGAGCATCTTGAGGATTGCGGTATTCCAAGTAAAATAACAACTTACAACGGCTCGGTTTTATCTTCACTACCTCATACCGTCTTAGAATTAAATTCCTTTTTTAGTCGTTCAACCGAAAACCATATAAATAATTATTCTTTTTTAGACACGAAGGTGGCTGCATTCGAGACTGCAAACGGAGAAAGTATAGCAGTTTATTATAATCCCAAGTGTGTGTATAAACAAGAATATGCTGGTTCTTGGGCATATATAAATATGCAGCCTGAAATATGTGCAAATTTTGTGTATGATTTGAATGGTTCTAAAGGCCCGAATACAGTAGGTAAAGATATTGGCACAATAACAGCACTATATGCTTCTGATAGTAAAGTTGTGGCACCGCAATTAAAGTTAGTTACTGCTTCAAACAACGTTCCAACTGCCCGTTGGGGGGAGTATTGCCGTGAAAGAGATTCGAATTATCGTTTTATTGATGCAGATAGTGGCTATTCGGTCTGGATGAATAAAACATTATGGGGCATTTCCGGTGGCTTCGCAACATCGACCACAATAATTCAAAATAATCAATTGAAGAGAAAAGTTGTTGAAGCAGTTGGTTCTGTTTGGGCGATGCCCATTGAAGAACTTGACAGCTATTCCTCTACAATATATTGTATAGAGCGGTATTAAAAAAGCGGAGCTAAAAGCTCCGCTTTTTTAGAATAAGTTTTTAAAAAATTCTATTATTGCCGGCATGGCGCTGTCGTTCATTATCACCCATTTTGTGAAGTAGAACATTGCAGGTATCGTGAAGATAAAGCTGTCTGCTCTATCCAGAAAACCGCCGTGCCCCGGAAGGCTGTTGCCGGAATCTTTTACACCGGCGTCACGTTTTATGAGAGATTCGCATAAATCTCCCAGCTGTGCGCACACAGTACACAAAAGTCCCGCAAGTGCTGACAGATACCATTCAACACCGATTGCCAAACCTACCAGAGAGGCTCCTATCATTGCGCAAATTACCCCGCCGATAGAACCTTCAATTGTTTTATTCGGGCTGACAATCGGGGCAAGTTTATGTTTGCCGAATTTTGTTCCTACGTAATAGCAGCCGATGTCTGTCAAAAGTATTGAGGTGAACATCATAATGACAAACCCCAGTCCGCTTGAATACGCGCAAGAGTGTAAATCCCGCAAGAAAATAAGGTGAAGCGGAAACCAGCCGCAATAAACAAATCCCAGAATTGTTGTTGCTACATTTGCGATATACGGCTGTCTGCCTCTGAATAAAACCCATAAAAATGCTGCCATTGTACAGAGCGTTAACGCCAGCGACACCAGGTCAAACTGTTTGAAATACGCAATTGCCGCCAGAAAAATTTCTGATGCAATAATGATTTTCAGGCTGGGATAAAATCCTTTATGCTCAAGTATTTTCACATATTCGCGCGAGGCCATGCAGATGAAAGCCAAAATCATAAGCGCAAGCCAGATTCCGCCCAGAATAATTGCAGATACAACTATAAGCCCGAGAATAAATCCGGTCAGCATTCTTGTTGCGTTTTTATTCAATCCTAAATCCATTATACGGTTAAAACCTCTTTTTCTTTTGCTGTTACTTCGCTGTCAACGATTCCGGTGTATTTGTCCGTAAGTTTTTGGATTTTATCCTGAACATCTTTAACCATATCTTCCGGAAGATTTTCTTCTTTTTCGATTTTTTTCAAATCGTCTGTCATATCGCGTCTTGCGTTACGAACCGCAACTTTAGCGTCCTCGCCCATTTTCTTAACGTCTTTAACGATAAGTTTTCTGCTTTCTTCTGTCAAAGGCGGGAAGTTCAGACGGATGCAAATGCCGTCGCTGTTAGGGTTTACACCTAAATCTGCTTTGATAATTGCTTTTTCGATTTCTTTAAGAACGGATTTGTCATAAGGAGTAATAACAAGGGTTGTACCTTCCTGAACCGAAACCTGCGACATTTGACGGAGCTGTGTAGGTGCGCCGTAGTAATCAACTACTACTTTGTCAAGAACAAGCGGGTTTGCACGGCCTGTGCGGACGCTTGCAAATTCACGGTGAAGCTGGGTGATTGCTTTTTCCATTTTCTCTTCGCCAAATAAAAATAATTCATCTAATGCTTCTGACATATTAACCTCTTTCTTTTATTTTCTAATGTACGTAAGTTCCGATTTTTTCGTTATTAAGGATTTTGCAAATTCCGTTATCCATGTCAAAATTGAATACTATAATCGGAATATTGTTTTGCTTACAGAGCGCACAGGCTGCAGTATCCATAACTTTCAGTTCATTTTTGATGATATCATCATAGGTCATTTCTTCAATTTTTTTAGCATCCGGGTTTGTACGCGGATCGTCTGTGTAAACACCGTCAACACCGTTCTTAGCCATAAGCATTGCTTCTGCATTGATTTCTGACGCTCTGAGGGCAGATGCGGTATCGGTTGTAAAGAACGGGTTCCCGGTTCCGGCTGCAAATATTACAACGCGGCCTTTTTCAAGGTGGCGGATTGCGCGGTGGCGGATGTATGGTTCTGCAATCTGGTTCATTGCAATAGCTGTTTGAACGCGGCAGTCAACGTTCAGTTGTTTCAGTGCACTTTGAAGCGCGATTGCGTTCATAACAGTTGCAAGCATTCCGACATAATCTCCGGAAGCCTGATCCATGCCAAGTTTTGCACTGTTTTTCATCCCGCGGAAAATATTTCCGCCCCCGACAACAACGGCAATTTCTGCGCCGAGTTCATGCGCGCGTTTTATTTCCAGCGCAATCTTTTTTACCGGAGTCTGGTCAATACCGAATTGCTGTTCGCCCAGTAATGCCTCCCCGCTTATCTTTAATAATATTCTTTTATATTTAAGTTCCATTATTATCTCTCCTAGTACCCCTTTTATATTTATGTTATACAAAAACAAGCCTATTGTAAAGAAAACATTTAATTTTTGTAACTATATAGTAGATTAACTTGCCAACGCTATATTTATGTGGTTTTATATTTTTGTAAGAGAGAGTAATAGGGGTTAATAAAGCAGTTCTCCGTCGCCTGCTTGCCCTGCTCCCGCAGGTCAACCCGCGACTACGCTGTCTAATACGCCACTCAAAAGCCTCGCTTGCGTGAGCGGGAGTTGCTCCGCAACTCATTCACGCCACGTTCCTTATCGCGAGCCTTTCTCGGACATTTAATAACACTTAGTATATATAGGAGGTTTTATGAATTGTCTGTTAGAGAGAACTTGTAACGTTTTGAATGAAAAGTCTAAAAAAGTTATAAGAAAAGCTTTAAAAACTTTGGGCAAAAAGAACTTTGTTATTATTATGCACAACGGAAGTTTTCCGGCTGCTGCAGGTGAAAATACCGGCTTCGGTACTATTAATTCCAATGCGGGGCGTGAATTTATTGAATATTCAAAAGGTTTGTTTGACGCAATTCAGCTCGGGCCTGCAGGTAAAACTAAAAGTTGTGACTCTTCTCCTTATACGGGCACAATTTTTTCATCTAACCCGTTGTTTATTGACCTCAAAGCTTTAACAACTAAAAAATGGGAAAACTTTTTATCTTTAGATACCTATAATGAAATTGTTGCAAACAACCCTAACAAAAATATTAATAAAACAGCATATTCATACATTTACAGACAGCAAAATATTGCTTTAACGGAAGTTTGGAATAATTATAAAAACAAACATTCTAAAAAAATAGAAAAAGAATTTGAAAAATTCAAGAAAGAAAATGCCTCCTGGCTTGATAAAGACGCAGTTTACGAGGCTCTGACAATTGAGCATGACAATGATTACTGGCCGAACTGGACAAGCGAAACGGATAAAAACTTATTAAATCCAAAATCTTATGAGGAAAAAATTCAATTTGCACAACGCATTGCCGAAATTGAATCTAAATACGCTGATGATATTGAACAGTATAAATTTGTTCAGTTTATCTGTGCAAAACAAAATAAAGAAACTCTGGAATTTGCGCTTGACCACGGTGTCAAAATGATTGCCGACAGGCAGGTTGCCTTCTCTGATCGCGATACATGGGCATATCAATCACTCTTTTTAGACGGCTGGTGTCTTGGCTGCCCGCCGGATTACTTCTCAAAAGACGGTCAGGCATGGGGCTTCCCTGTTATGAACCCTGAAAAACTTTTCAACCCTGACGGAACTCTTGATGAAGGCGGCAAATTAATGAAAAATCTTTTCCGCAAAATGTTCAGAGAAAATCCGGGCGGGGTAAGAATTGATCACATTGTAGGCTTAATTGACCCGTGGGTTTATAAAGCCGGCAAAAAACCGAAAATAGAAGATGGTGCAGGAAGGCTATATTCATCTCCTGAACACCCTGAACTTTCACGGTTTGCAATCCCGTCTATTGAAGATCTGGATATGGAACTTGATGCGGATAAAGAAAAACGCGTTAAAAAACTTTCTAAAAAACAGATTAAAAAATACGGCCGTTTAATTGATGTTGTTATTGAAGCAGCTAAAGAAGAAGGGCTTGATAAAAATTCAATCGTCTGCGAAGATCTCGGAACCTTGACAAATCCGGTTGCAGCAGTAATGAAAGAATATAAACTTCAAGGTATGAAGCTCACACAATTTACAGAACCGGAAAAAGAAAACGATCCTTACCGCTGCTGTAACATTGACGAAAAATGCTGGGCAATGGTCGGAACACACGACAATGAACCGGCAAAAATGTGGGCGGATTCTATGATTCATACTCATGAAGGTTATCTGCACGTTAAAAATCTTGTTGACGACCTTTTTGCAGAATGCGGCAACAAAGATGATATTATTGTCAGAATGACGAATGATGCAAACTTCCTCACCGAAACAAAACTCGTTGAACTTTTTGCATCAAAAGCTCAAAACATTCAAATTTTCTTCACGGATTATTTTAATGTTTATGATGTTTACAACAGACCGGGAACCGCAGGTGATCAAAACTGGAGCCTCAGACTTCCGGATAATTATAAAGAGCTTCAAACAATCAATCTGGCAAATCTTCTCAAACTCGCAATTATCGCAAGAGGGCATGAATTCGCTGAAAAAAATGAAAAATTAATCAAAGAGTTAGAAGAAATATGCTAAAAAAAATCCTTATATTAATATTCTTGTTTTGTATTATGCCGGCGCCGGTTCCGGCTCAGGATTTGCCGGTTCGGGTCGAAACAGATGCAAAACTTGAATATAATAAAGGGATTGATTATTACAACTCCGGACAATTTGACGAAGCGGTAGACTGTTTCAGGAGGGCAATTGATTTAGAACCTGATTATATTGATGCTTATTATAATCTTGGTATGACTTTTGACTACCTGAAACAGTATGAAGCTTCAATTTCAATGTTTAAAGAGCTGCTTGAGCGCAAACCTGATGATTATGACGCAATTTACCGCGCTGCGCTCGTAAGTTATAAAATGAACCTGCCCGAACAGGCAAAAGAATATCTGGCAAAACTTCCGGTGAGCAATCCGCTTTACTATAAAGGACAGGAACTTGCACGCAAAATGGGAACAGATATTCAAACAATAAAAACTTCTACTCCTCAAGAAGATGAAATCCCGGCTGAAAATCCTGCTCCGCAGGGTACTTTTGCCGGCAATTTTTACTATGAAAATCTGCCGAGTCCGACCGGAATTGTTGTTGATTCTGTTGGATATCTTTATGTCGCAAACTATTCTGATAATTTGATTTACAGGATTACACCGACCGGCGAAAAAATGGTTTATCTTAAAACCCCGAAACTTAACGGGCCAATCGGGCTTGCTATGGATGAGGTCGGAAACCTTTATATCGCAAACTATAATAATAATTCAGTGTTGAAACTTTCTTCTTCGCACCAGCTTACAACGCTTATCGAAAATATTGATAAGCCTTACTATTTATACGTAAGCGGCGGGTATCTGTTTATCTCATCACAGGGTACAAACACCGTTGTAAGATATAAGATTTAAAGCTCGCCTAAAGCGCAAGCAGGTAGAAGCATAAAATGAAAACGACACTTTTCGCAGCGCCATTTTTCGCGAGTCGAGCAAGATGCTTTCACATCTGTCCCATTTCTCGACTTATCATTATAGTTGCTCAGCTCCCGAAATAAATTCGCGGAGATAGAATGTGTGTGCAAAGTGACGGTAAGAATTCCCCACCATACGTGCCCTTCCTGTGTGTCAACAGCTTGCGAAGTCATAAAAAAAACGACATTAAAGCTAATGTCGTCGGAAATCAATAGGAAAAGGGAAAGGAAAAATAGTTATG
>CALVBO010000035.1 GCA_944325835.1 Candidatus Gastranaerophilales bacterium | reverse complement strand
ACCGTTGGTACTGCGCCTCGCGTTAAACGCCACCGCTCGCGCTTGCGCGGAAGAACGCGGTCTACCGCGTCGCGCGCTCGACTCTACACAAGGCAAGCCTTGTTCCGTGGCTCTGCTCGGCTTGGCCTTTACAATGGCCGAAATATTATTATCCCTCACAATTATCGGCGTGGTGGCAGCGATAACGCTTCCGTCACTCACGGGCAACATTAACGAACGCACGTGGAACACGCAAAGAAAAGCCCTCTATGCACGGTTTAGTCAGGCAATAGCCCTCATGCCTGCACTGAACGGCTATGGCGTATTAAAAGAAGAAAGTTCTGCCGGTGCCAGTGATGCCGAAGATACCGCTGCCGAAACCTTTGTTACAAATGGTCTTTCAAAAGTAATGAAGATTAATAATATTTGTGATAATGAACATGTGCAGGATTGCGGTTTAAATTCGACTTTTACTGATATGCTTGGTAGTATTAAATCTTTGCCGCTGACAATGACTGATTTGAATGCTTCTATGACTCAGACATCCTATAGTGATACAACTGGAACCGGAAGTTTTTCTATGCTTAATACTAAAGCAGCGGCCTTTGAGACTCAAAACGGGGAAAGCATTTTGCTTTTTTACAATCCAAATTGTGTCGCAGCTATGGGAGAAACCAGTAACTACTTTATGCAGCCTAAAGTCTGTGTGAATATGGTATATGATTTAAACGGGAATAAGGGCCCTAATACTACAGGTAAAGATATTGGTATTATGACAATTTTTTACCCTACGGATAGTATTGTTGTGGCTCCAACGCCTTATAGAACAAAGTTTTTAAATGTTACAGATACTGATGCCTCAAGGGTTTGTACTCAAGATGCCGGAAGTGATTATAGAATTCCAAATTTGTCGGAATTAGGCTCTATGTTCGTAAATAATTCTATTCTTGGTCTTGATATTGGTCGTGGTGATTACTCTTCCGAAAAAATTGTACTCAATGGGTCAATTCATTATTGGGTTATGGGTAGTTACGGACAGTATAGAATTCCCAGCACCGGTGCACAATGGAGTGTTACCTGCGTTAAACGTTAGTTTAAGTTTTCCCAGTCATATCTAAGCTTATTCAGGACGTTTTCTATGGCGTCCTGTTTAAGCAGGATCTTTTGTGTCGCGTTATTAATAAGGGTTATAATCTCTTTCCTGTTTGCGTAAAACGGCTGCGGCTGGATATTCTTTAATTGTTTTGCACTGAGAACCCTTGCCTGTGCGAAAATATCCTCAGGTGCCGCTGTTGTGTAAAATTTATCCGCAAGAGCGTCTTTATTTGTTGCAAGAATGTTTGTCAGTTTAGCAAGTTCAAGCTGATTTTCAGCATTGGTCAGATAGAGCGCAAATTTCAGTGCAGTGTCTTGTTTTTTCGATTTAACCGGAATTATAAAATTCATCATAGAAAAGTTATATTTGCCGGTTTCGCCTGTTAGCTGTGTACCGGGTTCCGTATTGGCGAAGGTTTGAGGTGCGTTTTCTTTTATCATATTGAGGAAGTTTGCACCGCCTTCAAAGATTAAAACTTCACCTGCCATGTATTTTTCAAGTGATTCCTGATGAGTCTGGGTCAGGCTTTCTTTCGGGAAACAGCCGGAATTGTAGGCGTCTTGAAGCGTTTTGTAAAGATCTATTGCCATTTGGGAATTGATATTTTCGGGTGAATTTATTCCGTATTTATTCAAGAGCCGCAGCATGGAATCATTTTCCGCAAAGTTGAACATAAGGAGAAATTTGTCGTTGTTTGTTTGGCACATATCTAAAATTTCATTGTAAGTTTTTGGTTGACTGTGCAAAAGTCTTTTATTATAAAATGTCAGCGCGGACGTTGCGTACCACGGGATAAAATAATTTTTCCCGTTGAATTTCATATTATCAACAATTTCTTTGGGAAACTGAGTTAAATCCTCGTCGCTGATTTCGGTTAAAGTTCCTTTTTGGGCAAGTAATGCTGAAAAATCAGGATTCAGGTTTATGAGATCAGGCGGATTATCACTTAAAATCGCAGCGAGAGTTCGTTTTTCACCCTCTGAGAACGGGATATCGACCCAGTTGATTTTTATTTCAGGATTTTGTGCCTCAAAATTTGCAATAACTTTTTCCATATAATGTGAGAAGTCGCGCATTTGAAGCGTCCAGAAAACGAGTTCATCATTTTTAGCTTTCGGTCTTGCCACCAGAAGTATCACTGCCAGCAATACCGTAAAAATTATTAATAAAATCCGTGTTCTCATCGACATTGTTCCCTATTAATGCTACAATTATACTATGAACAATTTATTTACGGAACTGGAAAATCAAAATAAACAAATTCCGCTTGCAGAGGCTTTGCGCCCAAAAACTCTTGAGGACTTTATGGGGCAGAGTAATATTATCAGCGAAAAAAGTCCGCTGTTGAATTTGTTGAAAACTAAGCGTCTGTTTTCATTGATTTTCTGGGGAACTCCGGGCTGCGGCAAGACGACGCTTGCAAGGCTTATCGCAACAAAAACCAATGCGGATTTTATTGAACTTTCGGCTGTGTCGTCCGGCATTAAAGATATAAAAGATGCGGTAGAGAGGGCAAGAGCGTCTTTGCGTTCCGGAATTAAAACGATTTTGTTTATAGATGAAATCCATAGATATTCAAAGACACAGCAGGACGCTCTGCTTCCTTATCTTGAGGACGGAACAATTTTTCTTATCGGCTCTACGACGGAAAATCCTTCCTTTCAGGTTGTGCCTGCGCTTTTGTCGCGGGTTCAGGTGATAAGGCTTAATACAATTGATGATGCGTCTATGAAACGGATTATTATGCGCGGGTTTGAGTATCTGGCAAAAAATTATCTGCCAATGGACTGCGAAACCGGTGTTTTGGATTTTATCATAAATCTTGCGCGCGGGGATGCAAGATATGCGTTGAATATCGTTGAAAATGCTTATTTTGCCAGTGATTTGAAAGATAATAAACGAAATTTGACAGTTGCTATAATTGAGGAAATTTGTCAGAAACGAAATACAAGATATTCGCGGCAAGAGCATTATGACTGCGCATCAGCCTTTCAAAAGAGTTTGCGCGGAAGTGACCCGAATGCGGCGATTTATTACCTTGCTAAAATGATTGCGGCCGGAGAAGATTCGCGGTTTATAGCGCGCAGATTAATCGTCTGTGCGGCGGAAGACGTTGGGCTTGCAGATCCTAATGCTCTAAATATTGCAGTGAATGCTTACCGCGCGGTGGAACTTTTGGGTCTTCCGGAGGGCAGGATTCCGCTTGCCGAGGCTGTAATTTATGTTGCTCAGGCTAAAAAGTCTAATAAAGCAATTATGGCGATTGACGCTGCACTTGCGGATATTGATGCGGGTAAGGATTTCCCGCCGCCGATGCATCTGCGGGACGCTCATTATAAAGACGCGTCAAAATACGGTTTTGGAATCGGATATGTTTATACCCACGCTGCACCTGATATAGAACAGCAATTTATGCCGGACGAGTTAGTCGGGGTCACGTATTTGTAAGCTTGACTAAAGTTGAAAAATGTTACATAATAGAAGAGGCAATAAGAGAATAAAGCAATAAGTTGTTATAGCCGAATTGACGAAAATAATCCGGGTAAACCCCGGGGAAAGGAAAGGAGAAAGGAAAAACCGAAGGAAGGGGGGGGGGGAGGGGGGGGGGGGGGGGGAGCCGCTCAACCGGTAAATCCTGCACCTTAGACCCCAATGTCATCCTGAACTTGATTCAGGATCTGACCAGCGAAACTCGTGAGAACTCAACGTCAGTGAGATTCCGGCTCAAGCCCGGAATGACATTAAAGGAAATGACTTATGTATGTGCCTTTACCATGGCGGAGATACTGTTATCCCTGACGATAATCGGAGTTGTCGCGGCGATAACGCTCCCGAGTCTCACGGGCAACATAAACGAGCGCACATGGAATACGCAAAGAAAAGCCCTCTATGCCAGATTCTCTCAAGCAATAGCCTTGATGCCGGCGTTGAATGGCTATGGAACTTTAACAGAAGGAGATTCTTCAACTTCCGCAGTCGACACTGCCGCCGAAACTTTTGTTACAAACGGGCTTTCAAAAGTTTTAAAAATTAATAATATTTGTGACAGCGAGCACCTTGATGATTGTGGTATTCCGGCGAAAATTACGGCTTTAAACGGCAGTATTGCTTTCTCCTCATTTCCTGAAACTTTAGGAGCCTATAATGATATGTTTAATGGTAGCTTTTATGATGAGTATAACAGTATTACGTATTCCTACAGCCAAACTGATACGAAAGTTGCCGCATTTGAAACTGCAAACGGCGAAAGTATTGCTGTATATTACAATCCGCGTTGTCAGGCAGAGGTTAGAACGGCAAATTCTTCTGAGCAGGTTTATATGCAGTCAAGAATGTGTGCGAATTTTGTCTATGACCTGAACGGTATAAAAGGGCCAAATACTGTGGGTAAAGATATTGGTTTTATTTCAGTGCTTTATCCGTCAGATTCTATGGTAGTAGCACCGGTTCCGCTTATAAATTCTGTCGGTTCAGGTAATCAGCGTCAGGCAGGGGCATTGTGTTTGAAAACGGATTCCGAAAGCAGGCTGCCAAATAAAGAAGAGGCTGCGGCATTGTTCTATAATAGAACAATCCTCGGGCTGCAAGCTGCAAATCCGATTTGGACTGGCTCTTTGTATGATTCTTCCCATGCATGGCATCAGAGTTATAAAACCGGGTTAAGCTTTATAAATGACCGTGATTATGTGCAGCCGCAGGTTTTTTGTGTAAAACGCTAAAAAAGGAGCCGAAAGGCTCCTTTTTCATAACTCTGCAAATTCTAGTTTATGCCCGCTGGCAATACTTGGCAGATCAGGCGGCTCCTGCATGAACGGATTCCCGCCCTGCGTTATTGGTACGGTCTGCGGGCCGGCTTTTTTGAGTTCCTCAAGCTTTTCCATTTGCTCTATTGTTTCGGATTCGTCAAAAAAGTCCTCATATTCAGTTTTTGTATCAACACCGCCATCGGAACGATAGCGTACCTCCTTAAACTGCCGTCCGGTGTCCGGTGTGTAATACTTACAAATTACCGGTGTATCACTGTCGTGTTCAGGTTTGTTGAAGATCACCTTCTTGGTTACCTCCTTGTTTGAATTTATTTCCGAAATTTCATATCCCGTATCTGTCTGATGATATTTAAAGTGCTTATCCGGTACCTGCCCCTGTTTTATAAGCAGGTTTATATATTCTTTTGGTGTCAAATCCGCACGAAGCACATTGCCCGAATGGATTTGTGCAAGCGCGTTTGCCCGCGTGCACGCAGCATAGGGTTTACTTGCAAAATCCTTTGCTGCCACATAACCTTCTAAGTCGCCGCGTTTAAACGGTACCTGCTGACCGACACTTTCCTGTTCGCCGCGTTTGGCCGTACGGAAGTTCCGGTACATGTATGGATATACATTGTACATAAATATAACTAACCTATCTTTTCCAGTGCGGCCGGTTTCGCAATACAAAACGGCATACAACTGCTTTTACTAACCTTATTTATATAAAGATTTTT
Source organism: Candidatus Gastranaerophilales bacterium (assembly GCA_944325835.1). Lineage (GTDB taxonomy): Bacteria > Cyanobacteriota > Vampirovibrionia > Gastranaerophilales > Gastranaerophilaceae > Gastranaerophilus. The sequence continues at coordinate 1,374 of CALVBO010000035.1, read as the reverse complement.
TTGTGAAAAATATTGCCATTTTGTTACGTATTCTTAACATTTGAGCAAAAAATTTTTTTGACCGGCTTTATAAAACTTAAAACTCACTTGTGGATATTTCAAATCGGTTTTATAATTGTAAATGCTGAAAATATGAAAGGGTTTTGAAGAAAATGGTTTTACAAGAAACTTTGAAACAGTTAGAACGCTCAATTAATCCGACACACGATATTAAATTATTTGCAGGACGTTCTAATCCGTTGTTAGCCCAGGAAATAGCCGATTATTTAGGAACAACAATCGGGCCTATGCTTGTTAAGAATTTTGCTGACGGCGAAATTTATGTACAAGTTAAAGAAAGCGTTCGCGGGGATGATGTTTTTATTCTCCAGCCGCTTTGCAATCCGGTTAACGAAAATTTAATGGAATTGCTTATTATTATTGACGCGTTCAAACGTGCAAGCGCAAAAACTATAACGGCAGTTATACCATACTATGGTTATGCAAGACAGGACAGAAAAACCTCCGGCCGTGAAGCAATCACAGCGAAACTGGTTGCGGATTTGCTCACTACAGCCGGCGCAGACAGGGTTCTGGCAATGGATTTGCACACCGGACAAATTCAGGGCTTCTTTAATATCCTTGTTGACCACATTTTTGCAACCCCTATTCTGGTAAATTATATTAAAAGTTTGAAGATTAATCCTGAAGATATGGTTGCGGTCAGCCCTGATACCGGCGGGGTTCAAAGAACAAGACACTTCGCAAAAGATATCGGCTGCTCACTTGCAATCATTGACAAACGCAGGGATAAACACAACGAAGCCATTGCAAATTACGTAATCGGTGATGTCAAAGGCAAAGTTTGTGTTATGTATGATGATATGATTGATACAGCAGGGACTATAACAGAGGCTTCAAAGTTATTGATGAAAGAAGGAGCTAAAGAAGTGTATGTTTGCGCCGTTCACCCTGTATTCTCAGGTCCTGCGCTTGAAAGAATTGCAAATTCGCCTATTAAGGAATGTATCGTAACAAATACAATTCCTCTGGATATGTCGAAAATGCCGCCAAATGTAAAACAATTGTCAATCGCTCCGCTATTAGGACAGGCAATTTCAAGAATTCACGATGATGAGTCAATAAGCTCTCTGTTCGGGTTTGAAAAAGAAATGACAGTATAAGTAAAAGCGCAAGGTCTAAGCCTTGCGCTTCTTGTATATCTTGACTAATTCGTGTAGATAGTACATAATAACAATGTATAAAAAAGAAAGGATGTAAAAATGAGAAGCAATCGAAGAGTATTCCCGAGCACGGGGGGGGGGGGGGGGAACCTTACCCACAAAAAAAGGTATAGAAAGGCCTACGTCCTACTTTCATCCCGAACTTTTTTCA
>CALVBO010000034.1 GCA_944325835.1 Candidatus Gastranaerophilales bacterium | reverse complement strand
TTATCTTCAATAAAATCACCGAGTCTGGAATCTTCTTCCTTACCGATAGGTGTTTCAAGAGAGAGCGGCTCTTGAGCGATTTTAATGATTTCACGGAGTTTCGGGATAGAAACATTCATTTCAAACGCAAGTTCTTCTTCGGTCGGTTTTCTCGACAAATCTTGAGCCAGACGGCGTGTAACTTTTTTCAATTTGTTAATAGTTTCGACCATGTGAACAGGGATACGGATTGTACGCGCCTGATCAGCAATAGCACGCGTAATAGCCTGTCTAATCCACCAGGTTGCGTAAGTTGAGAATTTGAAACCGCGTTCGTGGTCAAATTTTTCAGCAGCCCTGATTAACCCGAGGTTGCCTTCCTGAATTAAATCGAGGAACAGCATACCTCTTCCGACGTACTTTTTAGCGATGCTGACAACTAAACGAAGGTTAGCCTGAACAAGTTTTCTTTTAGCCATAGCACCCGGTGTTCCGCCCTCCATAATCACGCGGGCAAGTTCAATCTCCTCGCTGGCGGACAATAATTTAATACGTCCGATTTCGCGCAAGTATAATCTTACAGGGTCGTCAATTGCTATACTTTTAGGTAATTCCATGTCCATATCTTCTTCCGGCTCTTCATTCATCATATAAATGTCGTCCAGAGAAGTTTTATTTTCAATTTTATGGGTAATAATATCTTCAATGTTGTCGGTACTAATGTCAACGTTCATGTAGTTAACACGGTCATTACCGGCCATAATTGCTTCTTCATCATCAATGTTGTTCAAATCGAGATTTTCATCTTCCATAATGTTTACAATAGATGAAGAGCCTTGTCTTTTTTTACTCATGCATATTCTCCATAATTTATTAGTTTACTAACCTGAGGGTTTATTTGGAAGGGTGAACCCTTAACAAAGTTCGTTCCCTTTATTTTATTTGATCTCTGATTTGCATCTGAATCATAAGTGCTTTCACATCGTCATCATTTGCATTTATATAAGATTCTCTGAGTTGTTTTCTTTTTTCATCTGCCTGACACTTGTCTATAGTTGCTATGTTCTCGTCTATAAGAGCATCAAAGTCTTCTGTATCTAAGCCTGAAAACGTTTCTGCTATTCCGATCATCTCTGTTATGAGCTTATGTATTTCAGGGTTATCAATAAAAGAAGTATATAATTCTTCTATTAATTCCTTTACATTATTTACGGTACATATTAATTTGTCAATTGTAGATTTTACAATTTTTAACGTTTCGTCCGAAAACAGATTATCAGGGACTTTCTCGTTAATTTGTTTGAAGTTTAGCGGGTTGTCTGCTACCAGAAAAACGCTCAATAAATTTTTTTGCGCTTTTTGTGAAGGTGCTATATTTTTTGTTACAATTCTTGATACATCCGGCTGCTCGGTACGTACAGAAGTGCGTGATTTCTTACGAACTTCTGTAAGAAGGGCTTTTTCGTCAATTTCGAGTGAGCCTGCAACGCTTTTTACATATTCGCCCTGCACAATCTGGTTGTTAATTTCCTGTAACAGCGGAATAACTTTTTTAACAAGTTCCGCCTTTTCCAGCGGAGTTTTTATATCTTTTTTTTCTTTTAAAACGCAATTTATCTGAAAATCCAGAAGCAGCGGGGCATGCTTGATATATTCCCTGTAGCTCTCAGCACCGACAGAGCGGATAAATTCATCGGGGTCTTTTCCTTCAGGCGGTGCTATTACGCGAATTTCACAGGAATACTTGTCATCAGACAGCGCAAGATAGTTTTCATCAAACTGTTTTATATTTCCTAACCCGGTAAAGGCTTCTTTGATAAGCTCTGCGTTGCGGTTTGTAGCCTTTTGCCCCGCCGAATCCGTATCGAAAGAAAGATAAATTCTTCTTGCCGGTGTATAGCGGGATAAAAGTTTAATGTGATCGGCCGTAAGAGAAGTTCCGCAAGTTGCAACACAATTTTTAACCCCGTGCGCCTGCGCAGATATTACATCAAAATAGCCTTCCATTAAAATAACGGAATTTTCTTCCTTAATAGCGTCTTTTGCGTGATAAAGCCCGTAAAGCAGCCTGCTTTTGTTATATATTAAAGAATCCGAGGAGTTTAAATATTTAGGTGACTGTTCCGGCATGATTGCACGCGCACCAAACGCAACGAATTCTCCATGCTCATTGCGTATTGGAATAATAATTCTGTTTCTGAAGCGGTCAATATAACCGGTTTCGCGGCTTTCAAGGATAAGCCCCGCCTTTTCAAGAACCTCCTCGCTGAATTTCGCCCTCAAAATATCATAAAGCCCCGTATATTTAGAAGCCGCAAGGCCTATATTATATTCCTCAATAATATCCTTTGTAATTCCTCTATCGGTCAGATATTTCATGGCTCTCAAGGTTTCATCGCTTTTATCCTGCAAAAGATATGTCGTATAATAATCAGCAGCCTTAGCACACGCCTTCACCATCTGTTCCTTAAGTTCGCGCATGCCTGCAGAGCTTCCGCCGCCGCTTGCCGGAAGCTCGTAGCCGAATTTTTCCGCCAAATCCCTGATAACTTCCATAAACGACTTGCCGTCAATCTTCATCAGGAAAGAAATTGCATCCCCGCCCTCTCCGCAGCTGAAACACTTATAAATTCCCAAACTCGGATTTACAGAAAACGAAGGGGTTTTCTCTTTATGAAAAGGGCACAATCCCCAGTAATGAGAACCTGATTTTTTTAAAATTACTCTCTCGGAAACTACTTCCAGAATATCTAATCTATCTTTAATTTTTGCTATTACTTCACCAAGTGCATCTGCCATAACAACAATATTTTACTATGAAGAAATACGCGTGGCAAATCTTTAAGGAGGGCAGTTTGTAACGAATTATTAAGAAAGTATATACAAAAAAGGCAATTTTTAAAAAGTTATATACTTTTTATATATAAAGAGACGAGTAATATCGTTGGAGAGTACAAAAGAGGTATAGAGAGATGGTTAAATTTGTTGGCGGCCCGAGCGTGAGCGCACAAAAATCTTACTATAATCACAGAATTGCCAGACCCGGACAATTCAGAATACCTCGTGCATACGGCAGTGTTAAAAAAGAAACTAAAATTGTAGTAAGAAATTATAATTACTGCGGAAACTCATACGGTAATTACGGCGGCTGGCAGCTACCGTCTTGGTTGCAATGGTTTCAACTTGGTGCTAACTGGCTGCAAAACTTAATTCCACAGCCTAAGGCTCCGGAACAGCCGACACCAACACCTGAAGTCAAAAAGAAAGAAGAAACTAAACCGGTTGAAGAACAAGAAACCGAAACTGAGGTTGAAACACCAGAAAAACCAGAAGAACCCGAAAAGCCGAAAGAAACTCAGGCAAATGTCACACTTTCCGCAGAATCGGAAAAGACTCCGGATAAGGTAGAAGAACAAACTGTTAAAGTGTTTAACAAAACAACACGCAAAGATGCAAATCATAATGAAGGCTACACTTGGCAATCATTACAAAACGCTTATGTAGCTGAAGATGGTTCTACTGTTCCTAATACAACTGCATTTAGGAATTGGTTCCGAGAAACTTATCTAAATGGTGCTACTGATATTGGTATTAATGAACAACATTATCCAAAAACTATTACCTACGGCGGAAAAACATACAATTTTGATAAGGAGAAATATAAACCGCAGCTTATAAAACTTGACAACGGCTACAACGGCACTTCTGCACATACAGAAGCCAAAACTAAAACTATAGAAGGCACTACTGTATGGAGAGGCGTTGCTATTGCTACATGGACCGATGAAAACGGAAAAGAACAAAAGAAAACCGTTACTGTTAATAACCAAACATCTAAAGACAACACTCTTACAGAATTGAAAAGATTAATTAAAGAACAAGTCCCTGAAAATGCAAAAATTAAATATGGTACAAAAGAACAATAAAAATATAATTAAAACTCTCTCTAACAAAATTTTTGAGGCCGCTCACGCGACCTCTTTTTATTATCTAAAAATAGTTTGTTCTCTGTCCGGACCTACGCTTACTATCGAAATCCTAACGCCTATCAATTCTTCCAGACGCTCGATATATTTCTTAGCGTTTTCAGGAAGTTTCTCGTATTCTCTTATATCTGTCAAATTCTCACACCAGCCCTTGTGTGTTTCATAAACCGGCTCAAGATATTTGTGCATAAATACATCTGTCGGGTATGTTTCATAAACTTTACCGTCATGGGAATCGCGGTATGCCGTACAGATTTTAATTTCATCAAAGGTATCAAAAACATCTATTTTGGTGAGCGCAACAGACGTCAAGCCGCCGACCAGAACCGCGTAGCGCATTGTAACGGCATCAAACCAGCCGCAGCGGCGCGGACGACCTGTCGTAACCCCAAATTCGTGGCCTATTGTCTGAATTTTATGACCGGTTTCATTTGCAAGTTCCGACACAAAAGGCCCTTCTCCAACGCGTGTTACGTAAGCTTTTGCAACACCAATAACCTCATCAATCATTTTCGGGCCGTAACCGCTTCCGACAGCAGCCCCGCCGCCAATCGGGCTTGAACTTGTCACAAACGGATATGTTCCGTAATCAACGTCGAGCATTACACCCTGCGCACCTTCAAAAAGGACGATTTTGCCTTCTTTTTTCGCATCCTCAAGCCCCTTTTGCCAATCAAACCAAACATAAGGCTTGAAGATTTCTGCGTATTTTTCGCAAAGTGCAAGAATGCAATCTTTTGTATAAGGTTCCAGCCCGTAAACCTCTTTTAATTGTTTATTTTTCAAAGGCAAAATCAAATCAAGCTTTTCGCTCAAAGTTTCCTCGTTATATAAGTCCTGAATTTTAAGCGCGATTCTTGCATATTTATCAGTATAAGTCGGGCCTATCCCTTTTTTGGTAGTCCCGATTTTGCCGCCTTTTTGCGCGTGATCCTCGCTATAACCGTCGATTTCCGTATGATAAGGCATTGTGATTGTAGCAAGCGGGCTGACGCGAAGTCCTGATAAATCTACCCCCTGCGAAATCAACTCACCCGTTTCCTGTTCAAAATATTCCGGCAGAACAACCGTTCCGGCACCGATAAAACAAATTTTATCGTTATAAAGAGTTCCTGACGGAACCAAGTGGAATTTATAAGTTTGCCCGCTGGCTACAACTGTATGACCCGCATTACAGCCGCCCTGATATCTGATAATAAGGTCGGCTTTTTCTGCCAGTAAGTCTGTTATCTTTGCTTTTCCTTCATCGCCCCACTGTGCACCGACTACAACTGTGTTTTTCATTTTTACCTCTTTTTCTTAATTCCTAAAGTATTAGACAGCACAGCCGCCACGGCTCGCGGCTCAGCGAGGCGGGTCGGCGGAGAACTGCTTTACATGTTCAATCAGCTGCGGAACTATCGTGTATAAATCCCCGACGATTCCGACATCTGCCGCGCCGAATATCGGCGCATCTTTATCAATGTTAATCGCTATAATTTTCTTAGCACCTTCGATTCCGACGGTATGCTGCACCGCACCCGAAATTCCGCAGGCAATATAAATTTCAGGAGAAACTGTTTTCCCTGTTTGACCGACCTGAATACTTTGCGGAGCAAGCCCCATATCAACAGCACCGCGACTTGCCGCGATTGTTCCGCCAAGCGCGTCCGCAAGCTGTTTTAGAAGTTCGAAGCCTTCTTTTGTTTTAAGCCCCTTTCCTCCGGCAACGATAACTTTTGCACTGTCAAGAGAATTGATTATTTCCTCTGAATCTTGAATAAACTCTCTTAACTTAACTTTAGTATCAAAATTTTCAATGCCATGATTTTTGTATATAAGCTGTGTATCTTTATAAACAGGCTCATCCAAAAACGGAAATACTCCGGGGCGAACTGTTGCCATTTGCGGAAAAGTTTTACAAAGAATTGTTGCCATAAGTTTGCCGCCAAAAGTCGGACGGGTTGCGGCAAGTTGTCCTTTTTCGTTTATATCCAGCCCCGTGCAATCGGCTGTCAGGCCGGTATGAAGCTGTGAAGAAATCCTCGGAGCTAAATCGCGTCCCTGCGTTGTTGCGCCGATTAAAAATATTGATGGTTCAATTTCTCTTGCAAGATTAATCGCGATTTTTGAATAAAGTTCATTCGAATAAGTTTCAAAATGTTCATCCTCATAGACAAAGACCTTATCAATTCCGCATGCCCGAAACCCTTCTTTAAAACGTTCAGCATCACCGGGTTTGGCGATTAGAAGAGCCATAACTTCTTCACCCGAAAGTTTTTGCGAGAGTTCCTGTGCTTTTGCGGCCAGCGAGAAAAATACCGGTGCGATATAGCCGGATTTTAAAAGTTCTGCATAAATTAAAATTCCTCTAGCCATTTTCACCGCCAATCATTTTTGCCAATTCTTCAACAGAGTCAACAATCACGCACTCCTGCCGTTTTTCGGGACGAAAAGCCCTGCTTACATAAGTCGGAGAGCCTTTAATACCGATTTCCTCCGGCGGAAGGTTTAAGTCTTCATGCCCGTACTGTTTAACCTCAAAATTTTGAGCTTTTATAATACCCGCGACTTTGGCCCGTGTCGGTTCAGCGTCAGATTGAAGCATACAGATAAGCGCCGGCAATTGAACTTCTACAATCTCGCGTCCGTTTTCGACTTCGCGTTCCACGACAATATAATCATCACTAATTTCTTTAATTTCGCGGACAAAAGTTACCTGCGGCAAGCCCAATTGACTTGCAATACTCGGTCCTGTTTGTGCGGTGTCGCCGTCAACCGCAAACTGCCCGCAAATCACTAAATCAGTACCCGCAAGCTTTTCAGCAATTGCTTTTGCAATAGTTTTGCCGGTCGCATACGTATCTGCACCGGCGAACTTTTTGTCGCTAATCAAAATTGCATTATCCGCCCCGAGTGAAACCGTTTTTTTCAGCATGGAAACAGCCTGATTAGGCCCCATAGACAAAGCCGTTATAAAAACATTTCTTCGTTTTTTTCTGATTGACAAAGCAGCCTCCAGCGCCCAGACATCGTACGGGTTCATCACACTTTCGACGCCTTCGCGCTGAATGGTGTTATTTTCCGTCCACTTTATATCAGTAGTATCGGGAACCTGTTTTATACAAACAACGATTTTCACGAATTACCTTTTCTTTTGTTTAGCCGTAACGTCCAGAAGTGCGTTATACGCCGTCATATATACAGAACATTTTTTTACTGACGGCAAATACCATGCGCATCTGTCTTCGATACAAACCATATCTACATTCGAGCCAACGCTCATCAACGGACAAAACATTACTCTTTTTTTAGGGTCTGCCATCTTTTTCTCCTATTTTACCGCCATTTTCAGTAAGTTACAATTCTCACTGCGTTTACGTTCCTGATCTTTATAAATTTTAGTTCTGTTTATAACCTCGTCAAAATCAATCTTGTGGGCATCGAAATCAGGGCCGTCAACACAAGCAAACTTAACCTCTCCGCCAACGGTTACACGGCAGGCACCGCACATGCCGGTACCGTCAACCATAATAGGGTTCATACTCGCTTCAGTATAAATTCCCTTGTCTCTGGTCAATTCCGCAACCGCTCTCATCATAGGCATAGGACCTACTGCGATTGCATAATCAACTTTTTCCTGCCCCATAATTCTTTCCAGAACCTGGGTTACAAAGCCCTTTTCGCCTAATGAACCGTCATCCGTTGTGATAAACAGTTCAGTGCAGGCATCTTTCATTTTATCAGCCCAGAAAATTAAGTCCTTATTTCTGGCACCCATAATCATATAAACTTTATTACCTGCTTCTTTGAAAGCTTTAGCAATCAGGTAACACGGAGCCGCGCCGTAACCGCCTGCTAAACAAACAACCGTTCCATATTTTTTAATATGTGTAGGCTGACCGAGCGGGCCGACGATATCTGCGATTTCATCCCCAACGTTAAGCATAGCCAGTTTTTTCGTGGAATAACCAACCGCCATAAAGACCAGCGTTAATTCACCTTTTTCTTTATTGACATCCGCAATAGTCAGAGGAACTCTTTCATCATCCTCGCCGGCACGGAAAATAATAAACTGGCCGGCTTTAGCGTTTCTTACAATATATGGTGCATCAATAGTAATTTCATACTGATTCGGACAAATTTCCTTCTTTGATAAAATCTTATATCCCATTTTTCTCTCCTTAAGTTCTACGGAAATTATACACTAAAAATACTAAATTTGCAAAACTCGTTTATAAACTTCATTTTTATTAACGCCAAAAAACTCAGAAAGGATTATTGAAATTTCTCTGGCTTTAAAACCTTTTTTAATTAAGGCTTCTATTTTGTTGTCAAGTTCAATATCTGCAGAATTTTCGTCACGAAAAACAAGCGCAACAATTTCGCCTTTCAAAACATTTGCTTCAAAGTATTTGATAACAGAGGCGGCATCATCCACAACGACTTCTTCAAATACCTTTGTAAGTTCGCGGCCAATTGCAACTTTTGCACTTGAGCGAACACCTTTCAGAATTTCCAGAGTTTTTAAAATGCGGTTTGGCGACTCGTAAAAGGCAAAATCCGTATCCGCGTATTTTTTGAATAAATCCTCAATCTGAGTTTGTGATTTGGGCAAAAAGCCCGCGAAATAAAAATCCTCTCCGCCGCGCGAAACTTCGGAAAGAAAAGTTGCAAGCGCATTTGCACCGGCAAGAGCTGTAACAGAAATATTATTTTTTCTCAATTCCTTAACTAAAACAGCCCCCGGATCGCAGAAAAGCGGAGTTCCGGCATCAGACACAAGAGCAACACGTTTGCCTGAACGGATTTCGCCTAAAATAAAATCCACACGTTCCCGCTCATTAAATTTATGATAAGAAACGCATTTTGTACGTATATCAAAATGGTTAAGGAGTTTTTGGGTAACACGGCTGTCCTCACACGCGATTAAATCAACTTTTTTAAGTACATCAATCGCTCTTGCTGTCATATCGCCGAGATTTCCGATAGGAGTCGGCACAATATAAAAATCAAATTCTTTCATAGAAAAATTATAGATAAAACAAGGCGGGTATTCAACCCGCCTATATTTAACGTTTTACGCATTGCACATTATGCAAAGTTTCTTTAGGATATAAATACTTCATCCCGTAACCGGCACCAAGCGTCCAGGCATTATCTCTATCTTCAACCGTTGCACTCCAGAAACCCATACTGCCATCCGCGCTCCAGTCAATCAACTTTTTATTGTAATACATTGACATCAGTTCTTCTATATTTGGCAGTCTGTTTTCTGAATCCAGCTCACGGCACGCTTTTGCTGCATCCGGCTGTGAGTAATCCTGATCCAAAATTCGCGTCGGAAATGGCATTACCACAACAGAATCGGAAGGATACGCCACCGACATAAAACCAATATCTTTACCTACGGTATTCGGGCCCTTTGAACCGTTTAAATCAAACACAAAATTAGCACAAATTTGCTGCTTAATATAATATCCCGAATAACCGCCGTCAGAATGACCGGTTAACATAACGTTTTCAGGTACACAATTCGGATTATAAAATGCCAGAATGGATTCACCGTTTGCCGTTTCAAACGCAGCCGCATTTGTATCGTAAATAATAAAACCGGATGTGCCACCCGCCGGAATACCACCGTTTAAATCAGATAATTTCCGCGGCAAAACTATCTGGCTTGCAGCCAGTGTAGTAATTTTACTTGCCAGACCGCAATCAAAAACGTGGTATTTATCGCAAATATTATTAATTTTTAAAACTTTAGCAAGACCGCTAGTGATAAAGGTTTCCGCAGCCGTGTCATTAATTGAGGCAGAACCGCCGGAACTTGTAGTTTCATATGTTCCGTAACCGTTCAGGGCGGGCATAAGGGCAATTGCCTGACTGAAACGAGCATAAAGGGCTTTTCTTTGCGTGTTCCACGTACGCTCGTTAATGTTGCCCGTAAGTGACGGAAGCGTTATCGCCGCCACCACGCCGATAATTGTGAGGGAGAGTAAAATCTCTGCCATTGTAAACGCTATACGTCGTCCGAGAGCCCGTAA
>CALVBO010000033.1 GCA_944325835.1 Candidatus Gastranaerophilales bacterium | reverse complement strand
CGCTTGCAAAAGCTGCGATTGAAGCTGTTAAAGACGGAAGAATTAAATTTATTCCGGAACGCTGGGAGAAAAATTATCTTGGCTGGATGGAAAATATCCGCGACTGGTGTATTTCCCGTCAAATCTGGTGGGGACACCAAATCCCGGCTTATTACCATAAAGTGACAGGTGAAATGGTTGTTGCAAAAGAAAATCCTGACCCTGAAAATTATGTTCAGGAAACTGATTGCCTTGATACCTGGTTTTCATCAGGTCTATGGCCGTTCTCAACTATGGGCTGGCCTAATACCGAAAGCGAAGATTTCAAGAAATTCTACCCGACAACAACTCTTGTAACGGGTTTTGATATTATTTTCTTCTGGGTTGCAAGAATGATTACAATGGGGCTGGAATTTACCGGAAAAGCTCCGTTCTCGACTGTTTATATCCACGGGCTTATACGTGATGAAAAAGGTCAAAAAATGTCTAAATCCAAAGGCAATACGATTGATCCGGTAGAAATCATTGATAAATACGGTTGTGACGCCTTAAGATTTACTCTTACTTCACTTTGTACATACGGCGGTCAGGATATAAAGATTTCTGATGAACGCTTTGAATACGGCAGAAACTTCGCAAACAAAATTTGGAATGCTTCACGTTTCGTGCTGATGAACCTGCAAGGCGTGGATAATAACGAAATTGATTTCTCTAAACTTACAATTGTAGATAAGTGGATTTTAGATAAATTAAATTCTGTTGTAAAAGAATATAACGAAAATATCAAAAACTTCCGTATCGGTGAAAACGCGCATATCCTGTACGATTTCTTCTGGAATTCTTACTGTGACTGGTACGTTGAAATCTCCAAAATCCAGTTGCAGGATGAAAACCTTAAACTTAATACACAACGTGTTTTAAGATATGTTCTTGATATGTCATTACGTATGCTGCACCCGATTATGCCGCATATAACAGAACAGGTTTGGCAGTTGATTCCGAAACAAACAGATGTCAAGGCAATTATGGTTTCCGAATTTCCGCAATTCAGCGAAAAACTTGTGTTCCCGACTGAAAGAGAAGAAATGGAACTCGTTTTTGAAACCATTAAATCAGTCAGAAACGTAAGACAAAGCTTTAACATTCCGATGTCTGTAAAGTTTGATATCGAAGTTCGTGCAGAAAAGAATGAAAAACCTGTATTTGAAGCAATAGAAGCGTTAATTCAACGTCTGGCAAAGGTTGAAAATATAACTTACGGCGAGCTTGACGCACCGTCGCCTAAAAAATCTGCGACAGCGGTTGTGTCTGCGTCAAAAATCGTTATCAGACTTGAGAACCTGATTGATTTTAACGCAGAAATCGCACGTCAGAAGAAAAAACTGGAAAAACTTGTTAATGAAAAGCGTTCGCTTGAAGGTAGAATGAAGAATGAAAAATTCGTTCAGAATGCACCAAAAGAGTTGATAGAACAGACAAACGAACGTATTCAGGAAATAACGATTCAGGAAAAAACAATCAATGATTTGATTGAAGAGTTACAAGGATAAAAAAAGACCTCCCGAAAGGGAGGTCTTAAAATATTGAAATTATTAATATTTTACATTATTCTTCTTTTGTATTAAAATCTAATTAGTTATTAAGAGAATTAAGAGGGATTATAAAAATGCAAATATCTTTAAATTGGTTAAATGAGTTCGTTGATTTATCGGATGTGGATGTTAAACAAATAGCGCACGAATTGACGATGAGCGGCCTGGAAGTCGAAGAAATTGAAGAAATTAAGCCGAAGTTTACCAATATAAGGACTGCAAAAATCGAAAAGATTGATAATCATCCGAATTCCGACAGGCTTCACCTTGTAACTGTTAACCTTGGTACAGCGTTGAAAACAGTTGTTTGCGGTGCGCAAAATATTGCGGAAGGGCAAATTATTCCTTATGCTTCTGTAGGCAGTAAGGTTTTGGACAGGAAAACCGGTGAAACCTTCACGCTTACTCCTGCTGTAATCCGCGGAGTTGAATCCCAAGGGATGCTTTGTTCTGATGATGAACTCGGCGTTGCGGACAGAAATTATCAGGAAGAGGACGGTATCTTGATATTAAACAGAATTTTCCCTGATGTGAAAATCGGCGAAGATGTGGAAAAGGTTCTGGGCTTTGATGATGATGTGGTAATCCATATCGCTCCGACTGCCAATCGCGGCGATCAGATGTCAGTTATCGGTGTTGCACGTGAGCTTTGCGCAATCTTCAATAAACCTTTGAAATTCTCGCCTATTATTTCTACAAAAGATCTTTCAACTGATGAGTTTGAAGTAGAAATTATTGATGAAGATGTTTGCAAATACTACTCATTAGGTATTTTGAAAAATATTAAAATTAAACCGTCGCCGCTCTGGATGCAAAAAAGACTTATTTCATCGGGTGTGCGCGCGATTAATAACGTTGTTGATATTACAAACTACGTTATGCTTGAATATGGCTGCCCGTTCCACGCGTTTGATTATGACAAGCTGGATAAATATTTATGCGTACGCCGTGCAAAAGCTGGTGAAAAGCTTACAACCCTCGACGGCATTGAAAGAGAACTTACAACAGACAGCGTTTTGATTGCGACAAAGAATGAAGGTGTTTGTCTGGCGGGCGTTTTTGGCGGTGAAAATTCAGAAATTGACGATAACACTAAATCAATTGCGCTGGAGGCTGCATATTTCACTCCGGCAAGCAACAGAAAGAGTGCAAGAAGTGTCGGCTACCGTTCAGAAGCCTGCGCAAGGTTTGAACGCGGTATTGATATTGAAATGATAAAACCTGCACTTATGCGTGCAATGCAGTTAATGGTAGAACTCGCTGATGCAACGGTTGAGGGTGTTGTTGAAACCGGTAACAATGAACTTGCGCCGGTGGATATTACGCTCAGATATCCTCAAATTAAGCGTATTCTGGGCTGTGAAATTCCGGCGGACAGATGCTGTAATATCTTAGAAAATCTGGGCTTTGAAAAACTCGGCGGCAACGAACTCGCAGCAAAATTCCGTGTTCCGTCGTTCCGCGTTAATGATGTTTACCGTGAAATTGACCTTATTGAAGAAATCGCACGTATTAACGGTTACGACAAAATCGCGCCGACAATTCCTAATAACAACGCAACTCCTGTAATTTCTCTGGAAGAACGCGTTAACAAAACCGTCAATGAACTTATGCTCTCTGCCGGTCTTGATGAAATCGTTACAACATCTTTAATCGGGAAACCTTTATTAGATAAGTTTATGGTTGCTTATGACGATGAAAACGCTGTTAAAGTTTTAAATCCGGTAAGTGAAGAGTGCACAATGCTGCGTCAGTCTTTGACCCCGAGCCTTTTGAACTGTATGAAGTACAATTATGACAATGGTCAAAAGAATTTCTGGGCTTACGAAATTGGCAAGACTTACCTCAAAACCGGTGAAGCTGATGAAAAACACACCGGCGTTAAGGAAACTAAAGTCCTTGGCGGAATTCTGACAGGTGAAGTCGAAAATTCCAAATGGCAAAAAACAGCGCCTCTTGATTTCTTCACTGTTAAAGGTATTCTGGAACAGCTTTTTGAAGAGTTAAAGGTTCAAAAACGTATTAAATATATTCCACTGGATAAGTCGGATTTGAAAGATTCACATACTGTTCTTCACCCTTATAAGAGTGCAGCAATCGCAATCCTTGGCAAAACTCCTTTGACAATCGGATACCTTGGACAAATTCATCCGATATTGAAAGATAAATTGAAACTTAATCAGGATGCTTATGTCTTTAAAGTTGATCTTGACCAGCTTGTTGCAATCGTTAAGGAAGTTACGCCGATTTACAAAAAACTTCCGCAATTTCCGGAAGTCCGCCGTGATCTGGCGTTTGTTATTAATGAAAATGTTTCCTGCGAAGAAATACAGCGTGTTATCAAAGGCGGCGTAGACCAGCATATTTTTGCCGGATGTGACATCTTTGATGTTTATCAGGGCGAAAATATTGAAAAAGGCTTCAAGAGCCTTGCCTTCCGTATTAAAATGCAGGATGACAATGCTACCTTGACTGACGAAATTATTGAAAAACAAATGGCTTCTGTCCGTATGAAATTACAAAAAACTTATGCGGATATTTCTTTTAGAGAGTAGGTATATTATGAAAAAAAGGCTGATACTGCTTGCTGCGCTTTTATTTTTAGCGGGCAGCGCATTTGCAAAAGACGTAATTCCTGCAAAGGTTTTTGACGCTGATGTTAATTCCTTTGGAGTTTATCAGATTTCCGAGCGCTCAATGACACTTTATGCGGAGCCGGATATAAATTCTGCAATTGTCAAAAAACTTTCGTGGGATGAGGAAACCACCGATGTGGAAGGTTTGGATTTGAGTAATCTTTTTGTGCTGTATCTGCCTGACAGAAATCTGGCTCTTTTAAACGTTGTAGATGAAACTGAGGACTGGGTTAAGGTTATTTATGATGAAAAAACAACTGCAACCGGCTGGCTGAAAAAAGATGATCCGTATAAATTTATGCCGTGGGGTGTTTTTTATAACATTTACGGGCGCAAATACGGACTTTATCAGTTGAAGGGGGCTCCGGAAAGTTGTAATTCCATAAGGGTTTCTCCGGATAATCTGGCGCAGGAAGTCGGGGTATTAAATATGCCGAAAAAAATAATTTTAAACGTTATCAAGGGCAACTGGGCACTTGTCAGCGTAGCTGATATGGATAAGTATCCTAAAACCGGTTTTGTGCGCTGGCGCGGTGATAGCGGTGAAAAATATTACTTCCCGCTGATTAAAAAGATAGTTGGAGTTAATTAGCGGCGGTTGACCGTGTAGTTTTATGTGTTAAACTTTTCTTATGGAAAGAAAACCTGTAGTTGCGATAGTTGGCAGACCGAATGTCGGGAAATCGACCTTCGTCAATCGGCTTGTGGGTTCGCGCAACTCTATTGTTGACGACCAGCCCGGTGTTACGCGCGACAGAATTTATTTTGATGTTGAGTGGCAGGATAAATTTTTTACCGTTATCGACACGGGCGGAATTATTCCGGGCGATGAAGATGAAATTATGGTTTCCATTTTTGATCAGGCAAAAATTGCCTGCGATGAAGCGGATAAAATAATTTTTCTGGTTGACGGTAAAGAGGGCGTAAATCCTGTTGATTATGATATCGCAAATATTTTGCGTCAGTCCGGTAAGCCGGTTTTTCTTGCGGTAAATAAAATTGATAACCCCGCAGCTCTGATTATGACAAGCGATTTCTACGGGCTTGCACTGGGTGAACCGATTGCCATTTCAGCACTTCACGGCAGCGGCGGGGTTGGTGATATTTTGGACCTTGTAACTGAGGACTTTGAAAAAGGTGCATTGCAGGAAGATGATAAAACTATAAAAATTGCAATTGTTGGGCGCCCCAACGCTGGTAAATCGTCAATAGTGAACGCACTTTTGAACGAAAAACGCGTTATTGTTTCTGATGTTTCAGGAACAACCCGTGACAGCATTGACAGCGAAATTACGTATAAAGATCAAAATTTTGTAATTATTGACACAGCCGGAATAAGAAAGAAAGCTAAAGTTGATTACGGCGTTGAAAAATTTGCCGTTGAGCGCGCAATTAAATCCATTAAAGAATGTGACGTTGCCCTTCTTGTGATTGACGCTAAGGAAGGAATTTCCGATCAGGATAAAAAGATTTCATCAATTATAACCGAAGCCGGCAAGGGGCTGGTTATTGCGATTAACAAGTGGGATTTGATTGAGGATAAAAAATCCAATACTATCAATAAATTTGAAAAGTACCTTGCAAATGAAATTCCATTTTTGGAATATGCGCCGAAAATTTTTATCAGTGCTGTTACACGCCAGCGTCTGCCGCAAATCTTTGAGGAAGGCAAAAAGGTTTATGAACAGGCGACAAAACGTATTTCAACAGGCCTCTTGAATAAAGTTGTTAAAGAGGCTTATGCGCTCAATCCGCCGCAAACTGTAAAAGGCAAACGTTTAAAAGTTTTATATACGACACAGGTTGGTATCCAGCCGCCGCATATTGTAATTTTTGCTAATAACTCGGATCTGTTGAAAGACCACTACAAGCGCTATATTGAAAATAAACTCCGTGAAGCATTCGGTTTCTTCGGCACCCCTGTTAAAATTTCTGTGCGCGAACGGGCCGAGGGGGCAGCGAAAAGAAACGTTAGATAAAGTTTTATTACATTTTTTCTTTTATATAGTAATTTTTATTATTTTAGTATTATGCTTATAGTATGATAACTATTAACCCCGTAGCAAATAATCAAAATTACAAGAATTTAAGTTTTGGAATTTTTCTGCCTAAAAAAGTTTTTACTGATATTCGCGATATCCCGCGTATGAAATGCGGCTGCTGCGGGGATGATATGTTTACCTCTGACGAAACAAAAGCCTTTATAAATAGTTTTGCCGCAGGGTCGAAAAGAGCTCTTGAAAATTCGGCTATGGCTAGATACCGCGGAACTCCAGCATTTGAATTTCTTCAAAGTCTTTCGGAAATTCGGCCCAAGGATACGATAGCAAAGTTACTCTCTGTTGATGAAAACAAAGCAAAATTAAAAACACTGGGCGATAGAACACGGCTTGATGTGAATATGATGTCACTTATCTCGGAAGGGATTACTGTCAAGGCGCCGCGTTTTATGCAAAAACTTGAAAAATATCGTCCACATTTTGGTGCGGAGGACGCTGAAATTTTAAACCTTATGGATGTTTATGCGCTTAAGTATCCTAAAAAAACTTTTGCTGAAATATTTAACATGCCGGAAGTTATAGAGTATCATAGAGAAATTGCTGCGCTGGATAAAAAACAGGCTGCCGCAAAGAAAATAGAAGTTTTTAAACAGTTGAGAGAATTTGGGCAGCAAAAGTTACTGTCAGCTGATAGAAAAGCTTTGCAGGATACGAATACAAAAGCTATGAGTATTCTAAATTATGAGTTTTTTGAGGCGGATATTAAAAAAGGGCTTATTGACGATTTGTATAATTCATTTGTTGACAGTGCAAAGACCCGCTTCTGGCGTAAAAATTTGATGAAAATTGTAGATGAATTGCCGATTCCGCGTCGTACACCTGATGATTTTGTTGTTCATTGTGTTGAGAGTAAAAAGACAGATAAAGATATCATAACTTATTTTGCCAAAAGCTTGCAGGCTACTTATGAGCATTTTATTCCAAGAAGTAAGGACGGTGCGGATATTAAGGAAAATATAATTGTCTTGTGCGGTAAGTGCAACCATAGACGCTCAAACCTTCCATATCCGTTTTTCCTGCGGTTTGCGCCTGAGATGATGAATAATCTGCAAAAACAGTTCAATAAGATTATAACCTTTATAAAACACGGAAAACTAATCGGGTATGATGATTATCCGATTGTTATGAAAGAGAATGTTCTTACCGGTTCGGATAACCTTATCAGGCTGCAAATTCGTGACTATCTTGACTTTAGAAAAGAGCGTGCCGTAAAGCAGGTCGAAAGAACGCAGGCTGCGCTTGTCAGAGATGATGACAGGATAAATTCTGCAAGCGGAAGGATTTCTGAGATTGATGAAAAGATAAAAGAACTTGAAGTGCAGATTAGAAAGCTCAAAAAAGAACGCCAGCCGTTAAAAACAGAACTTGAAGATGCAAAAGAAGTGTACAGAACTTCTCAGTTAGACGCAGAGGACGCAAAGGCTGAACTTAATTCAATTAACGACTCTATTGCTCAGGACAGGGAAACAAATGCAATTCTTAAATACAAAAGAAGAAATTTAAAGAAGTGATTTTTTAGTCAGTTCGCGCGCTTCTTTGTCCAGTTCAAAAATTTCATCAATTGTAGGCTTGGCAATAAATGTGCATTGCGGCATAAGGTTTTCGATTAAGTCGTAAATCCTGCAAAGTTTAATTTCTCCGCGTAAGAATGCAAAAACCGCCTCTTCATTAATGGCGTTGAGTGATGTCGTTGCACTGCCGCCTTTTCTGCCGGCATTGTAGGCGTAGTTGAGTGACGGGAATTTTTCAAAATCAGGTTTTTCAAAGTCTAGCCGTGCGATGTCCGCGAAACTGAAACTTTGGGTTTTGATGCCTTCAAAACGTTCGGGATAGCTGATTGCATATTGAATCGGTATATGCATACTCGGAACCCCGAGCTGCGCAATTACGCTTCCATCTTTGTTTTCAATCGCCGAATGCACGACACTCTGCGGGTGGATAATTACATCTATTTTTTCGTACGGCATATTAAAAAGGTGGTGGGCTTCTATAATTTCCAGCCCTTTATTCATAAGCGTTGCACTGTCAACTGTGATTTTTTTGCCCATGTTCCATTTAGGATGCGCAAGTGCCTGTTCGACCGTTGCGTTGTGCATTTCCTCACGGCTTTTTTTTAGGAAAGGCCCGCCGCTTGCAGTTATAATAAGCTTTCTTACCTGATTAATCTCTTTTATACACTGGTGAATAGCACTGTGTTCACTGTCAACCGGCAGAATTTTTACACCTTTTTCGCGCGCTTTTGCCATGACAATATCACCTGCCATAACAAGTGTTTCTTTGTTTGCAAGAGCAATATCAATGCCGTTTTCAATAGCCTTAAGCGTTGGTTTTAACCCGACCTTGCCCGAAACTGCAACTAATATAATATCGTTTTCATCTTTCTTTGAACAAATTTCTTCAAGTCCGTTAAACAAATATTTGCATCCGTTAATTTTGCCCAGCCGCTCGTCGTATTTGTCTGAGGAAACGTATTTAGGCCGGAATTTTTCAGCCTGTTCCAGTAATAAATCAGTATTCAAACCGCCGGCAAGGGCTGTTATTTCAAATTTATCCTGTAAATATTCAAGAACCTCCAGCGCCTGTCTGCCGATAGAGCCTGTAGAGCCGATAATACTTATCTTACGCTTAGGCATCTGCCGCCTCTTCCTGATTTTTGAACTGCATATTATAAAGGTGTCTGTAGTGTCCTTTTTCTATTCGGATAAGCTGTTCGTGCGTTCCTTCCTCCACAAGCTGACCTTCGTTGATAACAATGATCCTATCGGCATTTTTGACCGTTGAAAGTCTGTGTGCGATTACAAAAACTGTTTTGTTAGCCATAAGATTATCAATTGCTTTTTGCACGATTGCTTCGGATTCGTTGTCGAGTGCGGATGTTGCTTCATCAAGTATAACTATTTCAGAACCCTTGAGCATAGCACGGGCAATTGCAACACGCTGGCGCTGACCGCCTGATAATGTGGTTCCGCGCTCACCTACGTAAGTGTCAATACCGTTTTCCAGCGTTCCGATGAATTCATTGAGGTGCGCAAGTTCGACAACCTGCGCGATTTCTTCATCAGTTGCATCTTCCTTGCCCATAAGCAGATTTTCTTTTAACGTGCCGGAGAAAAGAAAATTATCCTGAAACACAAACGCAATATGTTCGCGCAATTCGTTGAGGTTAAAGTATTTAATATTAACCCCGTCAAACTCAATTGAGCCGGACGTTACGTCATAAAACCTCGGAATAAGGTTCACAACAGTACTCTTACCGCCGCCGGAGTTACCCACGAGCGCAACAGTTTCGCCTTTTTTTACACATAATGAGAAGTTTTTCAGTACCGGAACCCCTTCTTCATATTCAAAATTAACATTTTTGAACTCAATTTTTTCTTTTAATTCGTGGAAAGTAAGCGGATGTTCCGGTGATTTGATTTTGTTTTGAATGTCAAATAATTCAAACACACGGCTCATTGCAACGAAAGTATTTTGTAATTTCGTGAGGGTTGTTCCGAGAGTTTTTGTTGGTTTGTAAAGCAATAACAATGATGTTACAAAAGATGCAAACGCGCCTGCCGTAAGCTTGCCGGTAATAATAAGGTGGTTGCCGAACATCATTACAAGCGCGATACCGATTGAGCACACAAAATACATAATCGGTGACATCCAGCCAACACGTTTGGTCAACGAAATCAACAGGTTAAACTGTTCGTCTGTCTGGCGTTTAAATTTTTCGTTTTGCAGCTTTTGCAGATTATAAGCCGCCATGATTTTGTTTCCGGCAACAGTTTCGTTAAAGTTCGTTGTCATATTGCCGCTGACGACCATATTTGCGTTAGAAACTTTTTTGATTTTCTTTCTTATAAAGATAACAGGCGTTATCGCAATGCCCATGACAGTAACGCCGATTATTGCAAGCTGCCACGAGTTATATAGCAATACGCAAACAAGCCCCAGCACGCCAAAAATTGCCATTATAAACGCTTTGAAAATTTCAATAATATCCTTTGACGCAGTTTCAGGGTCGGTAAAGAAGCGGGTGAGAATTAAACCGGATGAATTTATGTCAAAAAACTGTGCATCCATGGTCGTAAGTTTGTGAAATAAATCTTTTTTAAGGGAAAGTGACATTTTGTTTGCAGTCCAGTCGGTAAGATAGTTGCTTAAATATTTTAAAACGCCTTGAACGACAGCAAAGAGAACTATTCCGAAAGGAATTATCGCTGCAAACCAGCTCTGAATATGAACAGTATGACCTAAAAACGTCCAGGTTTGCTGTTCATTCCCGTTTACAACGTAGTCAAGATAAGGACGCAGCGCCAGTGCGACAACACCGTCTAAAAGCCCCAGCGGTATTGCAATCAGTAAGTTCATTATTGCGCGCGGCAATACCGGCTTTAAATACGGATAAATTTTTTGGCTTAAATAGCTGTATTTAAACGCGTCTTTGGACTTGGTGTCCTTTAACTTATAAGCATTAATCATTACACACTCCCTTTTATTTTATTATCTCATAAAAACATAATAGGGCAACAAGTCTTGACTAAAAGTAAAACATGGTACATAACCGCCGGTCAAGGCGGCCTCCTAAATTCATCCCGTGCTATCGGTCTTGACTAATCTAGGAAAGTATTACATAATAAAGAAGTATAAAAAGACGCGGACGTAGTCCGAGAAAGGATAGAAGAAATGAAAAAACGAAATGTAAGCATGTATGCAGGGGGGGGGGGGGAGCCCTGAGCAGAGCCAGAGAGTAGTTTTCGCGAGTCAATTAGGCGAAAACTACTCAC
>CALVBO010000032.1 GCA_944325835.1 Candidatus Gastranaerophilales bacterium | reverse complement strand
GTAGAAAAACCGAAGAAAGAAAAAAAGAAAGAAAAAAGGGTGTGGACCTATTTGGGGGGGGGGGGGGGGGGCCCGGCTGAGCCGGTTCTACAATTGAACCCGAGTGAGACTTCAACGAAAGAATCTACAGTACCTTGTCATCGCGAGGGCGTTAGTCCGTGGCGATCCAGAGAAAAATGCCGCGTTCTTAAGTGGATTGCCACGCGGTCTGCGACCGCTCGCAATGACCGAGGGGTATTGGCACGCGGCTTGGCGTTCACCATGGCGGAGATACTGTTATCCCTCACGATAATCGGCGTGGTGGCAGCGATAACGCTTCCGTCACTTACGGGAAACATCAATGAGCGGACATGGAACACGCAAAGAAAAGCGCTTTATGCGCGGTTTTCACAGGCAATCGCGCTAATGCCGGCCTTGAACGGCTATGGAACAGTTACTGAAGGAGGTAGTTCTACTTCAGCCGTGGATACGGCAGCCGAAACTTTTGTTACTGCCGGCTTATCAAAAGTTTTAAAAATCAATAACGTTTGTGATAGTGACCATTTACCGGACTGTGGTATCTCGTCTAAAATTAATACATTGGCAGGCGGGGTTATATCTTCATTCCCGCTTACTATGGAGGCGTTGAATCCCGAAATGGTCAGTATGAGTTATTCTGATAGCTATAATACTTTTAACTATGACCAGTTAAACACAAAAGCTGCTGCTTTTGAAACGGCTAATGGTGAAAGTATTGTGGTTTATTATAACCCTTTTTGCCGTCCTGATTTGCAGTCAACGGCGTATGGTGACGTCGTGCAGCCAAAGGTTTGTGCAAACTTTGTATATGATTTGAATGGTACGAAGGGGCCGAATACTGTTGGTAAAGATGTCGGGTTTATTACGGTATTTTATCCTACAGATAGCGCGATTGCGGCGCCTATTCCTCATTTGAATACTGGTGAGAACGGGCTTTCTGTTGCTGAAGGTTCACAGTATTGTTCTAATCTTGACAGTGAATATCGTCTGCCAAACAAAGATGAAGCTGCGGCCATGTTTGTTAATAAGAAATTGATAGGTAATTTAGAGGATTCTTCAACCACCTGGTTCCTCACTTCCTCAAGAGGTGTTAATTCAAGCGGAACTCTTTCAATCTGGACTCAATCATTGATAACCGGTAACAGGTTATTAACCCCCGGACTTGCCACCACCGGTGTTAGTTTCGCAAGGGCGCGATGCGTTAAACGAAACTAACTAAAACTATTGCGGGGCGGGGCTTTTCAGCCCCGCCTTTTTAGTGATTGATTTTCGGGTGTGTTCTTGCTACAATTTAGCCATTGTAAAAGCTTTATAGAGGATATTTTATATGACACAAAGAGTTTTATTATGCATTATGGACGGCTGGGGAATTTCTACAGGCAGCAAAAAGTATGATGCTACCCTGCTTTCCAACCCTGTTCATGTTGAAAAATTAGAAAAAGAAAATAAGTTTATTAAAATCTATGCAGACGGCGAAAATGTAGGTCTGCCAAAAGGTCAAATGGGTAACAGCGAAGTCGGACACCTTAATTTAGGTGCCGGAAGAATTGTTTATCAGGATTTGTCAAGAATTAACAACGCGATTAAAGACGGCTCTTTCTTCACTAATCCAAGACTTCTTGACGCTATTAACCATGCTAAAACCCACAATTCCGCACTGCATATTTACGGACTTGTTTCAACCGGCGGGGTTCACTCATCGCTTGATCATGTTCTTGCCTTGATTAAACTTGCCGCAGATAACGGGCTTAAAAAAGTTTACGTACACGCTTTCCTTGACGGTCGTGATACACCGCCGCAAAGTGCTTGTACTTTCCTTGAAACAGTTGAAAACGAGTTGAAAAAATATAATCTTCCGCCAATCGCGACGGTAATCGGCAGATACTGGATTATGGACCGTGACAACCGCTGGGAACGCGTTGAAAAAGGTTACAACGCTCTTCTGCTCGGAGAAGGTGAACACGCTGCAACCGCAATTGAAGGCGTTAAAGCTTCTTATGCGCGCGGCGACAACGATGAATTCGTTCTCCCGACAGTCATCGGCGGTGAAGAATCACGTATTCACGATGATGATGCGATTATTTTCTTCAACTATAGACCGGATAGGGCAAGAGAAATTTCTAAAGCTATGATGTTTGAAAACTTTGACGGATTCAACAGAAAAGCTGTTCGCAAAAACTTGCATTATACAACAATGACAAGCTATGATGAAACTTTCACTTTTCCTGTTGCATTCCCGAAAGAAAAACTGGTTAACATCCTCGGAGATGTTCTTGAAGCGCATGGCGTTAAACAGTTCAGAACGGCTGAAACCGAAAAATATGCGCACGTAACGTTCTTCTTTAACGGCGGCGTTGAAGAACCGCAGCCTCATGAAACGCGTGTTCTTGTTCCGTCACCAAAAGTTGCGACTTACGATATGCAGCCGGAAATGAGTGCGCCGCAGGTTTGTGAAAAAGTTCTGGAAGCGATTAACAATCCTGAATACGGATTTATTCTTGTAAACTTTGCAAATCCTGATATGGTCGGGCACACAGGTGTTCTTGAAGCTGCGGTTAAGGCTTGCCAAGTTGTTGATGAGTGCGTTGGTAAAATTGCTGATGCCTGTGTTAAAAATAATATTGTAATGCTTCTCACCGCAGACCACGGCAATTCCGAAGTTATGGTTAACGAAGAAACCGGCAAACCGCAGACCGCGCATACTACAAATCAGGTTCCGTTTGTTTTAATCAATGCACCGAAAAACGTTGAATTAAAAGAAACAGGGGCGTTATGTAATATTGCACCGACCGTGTTAGATATTATGGGTATTGAAAAACCGGCAGAAATGACGGCTGAATCGTTGATAAAAAAATAGTGTAGGATTTATGACTGAGAAAGACAAATTTGATATAGATTTTTCATTTAAAAAGAATGATGTTGATGAACTTTTTTTCAACCTGAGCGAAAATCCTAACGGATTTAAAAATAAGGATTTCCGCTACACTTTGAGTTTAGTTTACCAGATTATTGAAGAGGAATTTGAAGGCGTATTCCTGAGCCCGAATCCTCCGGCAAGAAACACTGATTTCTTTTTAGTGAATAATAACGGCAAATTGTCCTTCTTTGTCACGCCTACCAATAATTTTGACTATTATTTGAAGTCAAAAGGATCGCTTTTCCGTTTGCGTTCATCTGTTCTTGCCAATAAGGTCGGTTACGCAATGGATTTTGATATGGTTATGGATTATTTCGGCGGGTTCGGAAACATTGTCGGAATGGAGGCTATGACAGAAACTTTCACCTACCTGAACAAGTTGACGTATTTTGTTCTTAAACTTGTTGAAAAACTGTACTTCATCCCGACTGTCAAAACCCGCGGAAATATGTTCAGAATTGTTTATGAGCCGATTATTACGAATCAGACTCTGGCACGGATTATTAATCAGTTTGAAGAAAATTTGCCGGAAAATCTTTTCATTTCCGGCGAAAAACCTGAAAATTTTGTCCGTGATTTCATTTATAATTATTTGAACTATGTAATATATAAATTTTTGGGCATTAAGGCGTATAAATTCAAGGATATTAAATCCGGAACTTATATGATAAAAGACCTTGAACAGCGTTCAATGATGCGTAATCAGGATCTGGCTGAAAGTTTTAACCAGTGGTTTGATGAGCTGTATCTCGGCAAATACGATATTATTCCGTTCTTCAAAGTTACAAAAATTGAGGATGAACTCTTCCAGCTTAAAGTTCATATTAAAAATCGCAAGACCGGCGAAACAGTTCTTATTGATAAACTTTATACTGATGATGAGGTTTTCGGCGCAGCGTCCTCTGATATCGCTAAAATCGTTGAAAAGCAGCTGAATTACGCAATCCGTTATATGCCGGAACTTGAAGAATTATTTGAGGATGAAAGTAAACTTGCGCTAGATCTGAATCTTACGGAAGTTTATAAGATTATCACTCAAACCGCATACTATCTGCAAAAAGCGCAGATTGAAGTAGTTCTGCCGGATGAGCTTGTTAACGTTATTATTCCGCGTGCGTCCATTAACGCTAAAGTTAAAGCAAAACGCGCTCAGGATCTTGCTGATATCTTTAACACTCCGTCATCATCCAAGATTTCGCTTGATGATATTCTTGATTTCTCTTATGAAATCGCGCTCGGCAATGAAAAGATTTCGCTTGAAGAGTTCGCGGAACTGACTAAAAATTCCAACGGCTTAATCAAATACAAAAATAAATATATTTTAATCGACAAAGACGAAACCTCAAAAATCTTTGAACAGGTTGCAAAATCCGACATCAAAACAATGTCCAGAATGGAACTTATTCACGCCTCGGTTTCGGGTCAGTTGAAACAGTATGACTTTGACTATGATGAAGCTTTCGCCAATGTTATTAAAGATTTCAATAAACCGGTCGAAGTTACCCCGCCAAAATCGCTTGCGGGAACCCTGCGTCCTTATCAGGAAACCGGTCTGAAATGGCTGTGGACGAATATTTCCAAAGGTTTTGGCGTTTGTATGGCCGACGATATGGGGCTGGGTAAAACAATTCAGATTATCAGCTTAATTTTGAAGATGAAAGAGGAAAATAAGCTGGATAAACCGGTTCTTGTTATCTGCCCGACAACCTTAATCGGGAACTGGATGAAAGAGATAAAGATGTTTGCGCCGACAATGGACGCTGTCATCTATCACGGTTCCGAACGCCAGCTTGATGTCAAACACGATATAATTCTTACAACCTACGCGATTATGAGAATAGATGTTGAAGAGTTTAAGAAACATCAATGGGGCATGATTATCGTTGATGAAGCCCAAAATATTAAAAACCCTGATACGGCGCAAACTCTTGCGATAAAACTTCTTAAATCCGATATTAAAGTCGCAATGACCGGTACGCCAGTTGAAAACAGATTGATTGAACTCTGGAGCATCTTTGACTTCATTAATCCTGGCTATCTCGGCACCCTGCGCGAATTCCAGAAAAGCTACGCTATACCGATTGAACGCTTCAAGGAAAATTCCCGCGCCGCAAAACTGAAACTTTCTGTTTCCCCGTTTGTTTTAAGACGGCTTAAAACAGATAAAAAAGTTATTTCCGATCTTCCGGACAAAATTGTTCTTAACGATTATTGCTATCTGAGTAAGGCACAGGCAGTTCTGTATGAAAAAACGCTTGAAGAAATGATGGCAAAAATCAGCGAATTCTCCGGAATTAACCGCCGCGGTAATATCTTTAAACTTATCACGGCGCTTAAACAGATTTGCAACCACCCTTATCAGTTCCTTAAAAGCGGTGAAATGAGCCGCGAAATGTCCGGCAAACTTGATAAATGTATGTCGCTTGTTGAAACTATTCTGGAACGCGGTGAAAAAACTCTTATATTTACGCAATACCGTGAAATGGGTGATATTCTTTATAAAGTTATAGAACACGAGTTTAATATGACGCCGTTATTCTTCCACGGTTCTCTGACTGTCGGCCAGCGTGAAGAAGTTATCAAACGTTTTCAGGAAAACGATGACGATAAGATTATGATTTTGTCACTGAAAGCCGGCGGAACAGGTTTGAACCTGACAAGCGCAACGAACGTAATCCACTACGACCTGTGGTGGAACCCTGCGGTTGAAGATCAGGCGACCGACCGTACTTACCGTATCGGACAGGATAAAAACGTAATGGTTCACCGTTTGATAACGCTCGGAACATTTGAAGAAAAGATTGATGAAATGTTAAAGAGTAAAAAAGAACTTGCGGATCTCGCGGTTTACGAAGGTGAAAAGATTATTACAGAACTTTCAGACGCAGAAATTTACGAAATTTTCTCTTTGACTGTATAAAAAAGCTCCCATTCGGGAGCTTTTTCAACGTTTAACGCTGTCCGAGAAAGATTCGCGATAAGCGCGAGCGAGCGAGTGCGCAGTGTCCTGTGGACACGGAGGCACGTTTCCGTGAGTCGAGCAAGACCGGAACGTGAGCGTGAATGAGTTGCGAAGCAACTCCCGCTCACGTAAGCGAGTCTTTTGAGAGAGTACCACTCTGTCTCGCAAAACAATCCAGTGAATTGTTTTGTGAGAGGTAGACAGCACTCTGCCGAACAAACGATGGAGTATCGTTTGTGAGTGGTAAGCAGGTTGGCCTGCGAGAGCAGGACAATCAGGCGACGGAGAACTGCTTTAACATAACAAAATTTTTATTTCTGCGAGGGATAAAAGGATTGTCGCCTTAGTGAAGGCACTGGTTATTCCCTTTAATGTCAAGAAATTCTAATTTAAATAGTCCGGATGAACCACTTATTATCTATTTTGAAAAAGTTTAGTGATATCAATGTCAAGAGCGTTAGCTATCTTGTGGAGAGTTTTGAGTGTGACATTCTGTCTGCCAGCCTCAATGACCCCGATATATTTTTCGTGAACACCAATCAACTCCGCAAGCTTTGCCTGCGTTAACCGTTTAATTGTCCGTTCAACCTTAATATTGAAAGCTATCCTGTTTAATAAATCCTGATACTCCATAGCTATATAATAAGAGTATTTTAATACTGCATAAACAATATATAATACTCTATTATGTAGTATTATATATTGACATCACGAAAAACATGGGTTATTCTGAGAATAGAAAGGATAGAACTATGAAAAAACGATTTGCTTTTACCATGACGGAGCCGGCTGAGTCTGTTCTACAATTGAACCCGTGTGAGAGTTTAACGAATATTTTGAACCCTAGCGGCCGAACCACGAAAAGTTTATTTTGTCATTCCGAACTTGTTTCGGAATCTGTCCCAAGTTACGGGCAGTTATCCAACATTGGCCAGACCCTGAAACGAGTTCAGGGTGACAATTTTTTGTCATTGCGACTGCTCGCAATGACACAGGCATTCACCATGGCAGAGATACTATTATCCCTGACGATAATCGGCGTTGTGGCGGCGATAACCTTACCAAGCCTTACCGGCAACATTAATGAGCGAACATGGAATACACAAAGAAAAGCCCTTTATGCACGGTTTTCTCAGGCAATCGCATTAATGCCGGCATTAAACGGCTATGGAACTTTAAAGGAAGATAGCTCTTCCGGTGCAAGTGATGCTGTGGATACGGCAGCCGAAACCTTCATTACCGGTGGCTTGTCAAAAGTTTTAAAGATAAATAATGTTTGTGACAGTGAACACTTAACTGATTGCGGTATTCCGGAAAAAATTAATACAATGCACGGTTCTGTTTTGACCGTGCCCACTAAAATGTCTGAATTAAATCCTGACATAGTATCTGTTGATAAATCTGATAGCTACGGGTATCATTTTTCGTATTCTCAATTAGATACTAAAGCGGCGGCTTTTGAAACCGCAAATGGTGAAAGTATTTTAACTTTTTATAATCCAAATTGTATCTCTGACATGGAAATTAATACTTGGGCCGAATCTCTTCAACCTAAAATTTGCGCTAATTTTGTATATGATTTGAATGGCAATAAGGGGCCAAATACGGTAGGGAAAGATATTGGTTTTATAACCGCGCTTTATTCAAGTGATACTTCTGTTGTATCAGCCATTCCTCACATGTCCGATGCTGGTGATTCTAATCAATATGATGCTTCAAAACTATGTACCGCGCAAGATCCGGAATACAGGCTTCCGAATAGAGATGAAATGGCCTCGCTTTTCGTTAATAAAAAATTGGTTGATATGGAAACGGGCAGATATTGGACCTCGTCTGTCGTAAATAGTACGGAGGCATATCTTATTGGGATTGATTTTGGGCAAAGAGCATCAGAGGGCGCGCGCAGTGCAATCAGGGATATACGCTGTATAAAAAGATGATAATAGGAGGATAAAAGGGGCAAGATTTTTCTTCCCCTTTTTTGAATTTCAAATGAATTTTAAATTTGTAACAAAATGTTTATAATTCTTTAAATTATGAGTTGACACGGTTTTTTGTTTATCTTAGTATTGCAATACTGGCGTAGAATATCCGAAATATAATTTTTGTATTAGAATAGCAGCGTCAGTCGCAAAACTACTGATTGCAATAGTTTCGCGGAAGTGATAGTAAATTAGAAAAAAGGAATGTCAAATGGCAACAAGTACAAAAAAACAACGCATTAGAGTTTGTTTAAAAGCATACGATCACAAATTGATTGACGTATCATCAGAAAAAATCGTAGAAACAGCAAAAAGAACAGACGCTAAAGTTCTTGGTCCTATTCCTTTACCTACAAAAAGACGTGTATATTGCGTATTGCGTTCACCACACGTAGATAAAAAATCTCGTGAACACTTTGAAATGAGAACTCATAAACGCATTATTGATATATACGAACCAACTCAACAGACAACTGAAGAGTTAAGTAGATTAGATTTACCGGCTGGCGTAGATATTGAAGTTAAGCTCTAAGACGGTGTTGCCGGAGCCGGTTCGCGTGAGCGAAACGGGCAGGGCAACATTACGAGGCCGCCGTTGTGACAAAGGCGGAAGCCGGCGGAACGAACAAATTTTACAAAAGCGCAGCTTTTAGAAAAATTTGACAGGCGGAATAAACAAAATATTAAAGCCGACATTGAAAATTTAATAAGCATTATGCATATAATGTGATCTACTACGTGTTCCGGGTTGTCATCCGGCGGCATGAGGGGTGAAAGTCCCCAAGAGGTATTAGGACAAACAAGTAGCGCTCGCAAGAGATGAATGCAATCCGGTGCATAAGGAAAGCCAATGGCTTTTACTATACTGCAGCGTATTGCTAGAAAGGTAAAAAAATATGACACTAGGTGTAATAGGTAAAAAATTAGGAATGACCCAAATCTTTGATGAACATGGTTTGGCTATCCCTGTAACTGTTATTAAAGTTGACGAAACAGTTGTAACTCAGGTTAAAACTGTTGAAACCGACGGTTATAATGCAATTCAGGTAGGTACTATCCCTGCTAAAGAAAAACATTTAACTAAAGCTCAATTAGGTCACTTTAAGAAAAATAACTTGAGCAACTACAGACACTTACAAGAGTTCCGTGTTGATAACCCTCAAGACTACAAAGTAGGTGATAAAATTGAATTATCAGTTTTAGAAAATGTTGAAAAAGTTGATGTAACAGGCAAATCAATCGGTAAAGGTTTTCAGGGTACAGTTAAAAGATGGAACTTTGGCCGCGGACCTATGGCTCACGGTTCTAAAAACCACAGAGAACCTGGTTCTATCGGTGCAGGTACAACCCCTAGCCGCGTTATTAAAGGTAAAAGAATGGCAGGCAATATGGGTAACGAAAGAGTTACTATTACTAAATTGAAAGTTGTTAAAGTTGATTCAGCTAACAACCTCGTATTAGTAAAAGGCTCCGTACCGGGATGCGAAGGCAGACTGGTAACTCTGGTTCCAACCCGTACAAAATGGA
Source organism: Candidatus Gastranaerophilales bacterium (assembly GCA_944325835.1). GTDB lineage: Bacteria > Cyanobacteriota > Vampirovibrionia > Gastranaerophilales > Gastranaerophilaceae > Gastranaerophilus. The sequence goes on along the minus strand of CALVBO010000032.1, from coordinate 2,243 downwards.
ATGGCTAAGGTTTAATTAGCAAAAAACAGATAAGTTTTAAAAATCTCCGGTTGCCATATAAAACGGGTTTCACCGAAAGGGGTAACGGATAGTAAAGATAAAGGGAAATTAAAATGACAAAAGAAATTTTAAGTATAAATGGAGAAAAATTAGGCGAAATTACTCTTGCAAAAGAAGTATTCGCTGTTGAGCCAAACTTGCATGTTATGCATCTGGCATTGAGAAGACAATTAAACAACGGTCGTCAAGGTTCTGCTTGTGCTAAAACAAGAGCAGAAGTTTCTGGCGGCGGAAGAAAACCTTGGAAACAAAAAGGTACAGGCCGCGCCCGTGCCGGTTCTTTGAGATCACCTCTTTTTGCTGGCGGTGGTGTTGTATTCGGCCCGAAACCGAGAAGCTATGCTATCTCTATGCCGCAAAAAGCCAGAAAATTGGCTCTTAAATCTGCACTCTCTGCAAGACAGGAACAATTGGTTGTAGTAAAAGATTTCTCACAAATTGCTCAACCTAAAACAAAATTAATGGTTAGCGCATTAAAAGCGTTAAACGTTTCAGGTAAGGTTTTAATCATTGCTGATACTAAAGCTGCTGAAAACGCAAACTTAGAATTGGCAGCAAGAAACATTCCAAGCGTAAAAATGATTTTACCTTCTAACTTGAATGTGAAAGATTTGTTGGAAGCTGATTTCGTTGTAATTACTGAATCTGCTGTCAACGTAATTACTGAAAGGTTGCAATAATGAGTAAGAATACTAACATCGAAAAATTATACGGGATTATCAAAAAACCGTTAATCACAGAAAAATCAATGATGGCAACATCATTAGGTCAATATACTTTTGAAGTGCAAAAAGATGCTTCTAAAATCGAAATTGCACAAGCAGTAGAATTAGCTTTTCCTGGAAGAAAAGTTAAAAAAGTAAGAACAGTTTACATGCCGTCCCACGCAAAAAGAATGGGCTTGAAACAAGGCAGAACTGATTCAAGCAAAAAAGCAATCGTCACAATTGAAGGTGATCCGATTGAAGAAATCGTAGGTGTTTAATCTGCGATTAGGTAGACGGTCTGACCGTCAGTTATGGGCGCAGCCGATAAATGCGCGGAAGGATTTTGTGTAGGCTGAAGTGAGCGAAAGCGAACGGAACGCCGAAGTAACGAGGACAAAGCGAATGACAGCGATAGCGAATGAGCGACTTGTCCGAGTGGAGCAATAATCCAAGGTAAAAAGCCAAAACAAAGGAGAAAACAAAATGGCAATTCGTGTAATAAATCCAACTTCACCGGGTCAAAGAGGTATGACAAAAAGTGACTTTGCTGAAGTTACAACATCTACTCCTGAAAAATCTTTATTATCTAAATTAAAAAAGACTTCAGGCAGAAATAATACAGGTAGAATTACATGCCGTCACAAAGGCGGCGGTGTAAAAAAAGCATACCGTATTATTGACTTCAAACGTGATAAATTTGGCGTACCTGGAACAGTAAAAACTGTTGAATACGATCCGAACAGAAACGTTAGAATTTCATTAGTATTCTACGCAGATGGTGAAAAAAGATATATCTTAACACCGGAAGGTTTAAACGTAGGCGATGTAATCGTTAGCGGACCGGATGCACCTGTTCAAACAGGTAACGCATTACCGCTTGAATTAATCCCTCTTGGTTCTGTTGTTCATAACATTGAACTTAAAGCAGGCAGAGGCGGGATTTTAGTCAGAGCAGCAGGTAACTCTGCTCAAGTTATGGCTAAAGAAGGCGATTACGTAACAGTTAAATTACCTTCAGGCGAAATGAGAATGGTAAGAAAAGAATGCATGGCAACTATCGGTGTGTTAGGCAACCATGAATTCAAAAACTTATCAATCGGTAAAGCCGGCAGAAAACGCTATATGGGCATTCGTCCTACCGTTCGCGGTGTTACAATGAACCCTTGCGATCACCCTCACGGTGGTGGTGAAGGTAAAACCGGCCCTGGCGGACACCCTAAAACACCTTGGGGTAAACCTGCTCTTGGCTATAAAACCCGTAAAAAAGGTAAAGCGTCTGATAAACTTATTGTAAGACGTCGTAAAAAATAATAGGATTATACACTTAAATATTTGGTTTAATTGGTAAATTTTACCAATTAACCAAATATGAAAGGCGGTTGATCCCGCTAAACAACTTATAAAGGAGAAATTAATGGCACGTTCATTAAAAAAAGGTCCATACGTAGAAGAAGCTCTACAAAAGAAAATTGAAAA
>CALVBO010000031.1 GCA_944325835.1 Candidatus Gastranaerophilales bacterium | reverse complement strand
GTTGACCTGCGTTACCCGCCTGACAAATCAAAGATTAGAAACGGCGGTGATATTATGCTCGCCTGCTCCCCTCGTTCCCACGAGGTGACACCGCGAGCATCGGCTGGCGCTTTGAGCAGGGCAAGCAGGCGACGGAGAACTGCTTTTTTTATGGTACAATAAGTTTATGAAAACAATAAAACGACAGCATGACAGGAATTCAATAATACAGGCTCTGACAGAGGCCCAGAAACTGGCATTTGCGCCGTTAGCGTTTCAGGCGCTGGCTGCAATGTTAGATTTCGGAATTTTCCAGCTTCTTGACAGCAGGGCTGTGAGCGAACAGGAAATAATTAACGGCTTAAAGCTTGATGAATACATAGTAAGGACTCTTTTACAAATTGCGGTATTAAATAACTGGGCAGAAAAAAAAGAGGAATTATTCTCACTTACAAAAATGGGGAAACTCTTTTTATATGACGAAATGACAAAGGCAAATTTTGATTTTGTAAAAGATGTTTGCTACCTTGGAGCAAGTGAATTAGCAGCATCATTTAAAAATCGCAAGCCGGAAGGGCTGCATAAATTCGTCGGTGAATATCCGACCATTTATCCGGCGCTGACAAAGCTTCCGGAGAAAATGCGCCGCAGCTGGTATGCATTTGATCATCTTTATTCTGATAATTGTTTTGATGAAGTATTTAAAATTATTAGCCGGAGCTACCGTTCAATCTTTGATATCGGCGGAAATACCGGTAAATTTGAAAGAGTTTGCTTCAAATATGACGAAAATTTTGACATAACGATGCTGGATTTGCCGGAAAATATTGACCATATAAAAAATGATGAGGAGTTAAAGAATTGTAAATTTCATCCAATAAATGTTCTTAATGAAAATCCGCACTACCCTGAGATTAAAAATAGTGCAGTTTTTATGAGTCAGTTTCTGGATTGTTTTTCAAAAGCGGAAATTCAAAAAATCCTTACGGATTTAGTTAAAAATATGGATAACAATTCCGCGATATACATTCTTGAGCCTTTTACAGATCAGCAGAAGTATAGTGGTGCAGAATATTCTCTTTCTCATATTTCACTTTACTTCACCTGTATGGCGAACGGTGTCAGCAAAATGTATACACTCCGTGAAATGGAGGAAATTATTAAAAAATCCGGACTTTGCATAACAAACTGTATACAAAATATTGGCTCTTACGATTATACGCTTCTGGAGTGCAGAAAAAATGCAATGGTTTCAGATTAGAGAACAGGCTGCGGGTAGAAACAGGCTCAAAATCTCCTGGTGGCTTTACAAAGTTTTCGGTAAAAATGCATTATACCTGATTGCATTTTTTGTTGCATTTTTTACCTTTGTTTTTGCGGGAAACGTCAGGGCATATTCGCGCAAATATTTTACGGTTATTGAACCTTATACGGGTTTAAAACCGAATTTGCTAAATCAGTTTAAACATATCTGTTCTTACGCGTTGGGTTTAGTGGACAAAATGCTTGTGTATTCCGGAAATTTTGATATAAATAATGTTGTTTTTGAGAACGAAGATGATAAAAAGATGTTCTTTGACGATATTGAGAAGCAAAAAGGAGTATTTTTTATCTGCAATCATATCGGGAATATAGAAGTTTTGCAGGGATTTTCGTTGAGCAGTAATCCGGAATATAAAATAAATATTTTTCTGAGCCGCCGCCAGAGTCAAATTTTTAATGAATTTATAGATGAAATTAAGCAGGAGCTGCCGGTAAGGATTTTCCCGATTGAGGAGATAGGCGTAGACACGGTGATAGAGCTTAAAGACAATCTTGATAAAGGGGATATCGTTTTTATTGCGGGCGACAGGCTTGCGGAGAATAATGACAGTAAATGCGTTGAACAAACGCTGTTTGCCCGAAAAATCTTTCTGCCGGTCGGAACATTTAAACTTGCAAAGCTAATGGAGGTTCCGACGTATTTTATTACTGCGCTGAAGTGCGGAGGAAAGTATAAAGTTTATCTTGAAAAACAGTATAATTTGTCTGAGAATGAATTGATTGCGTCCTATACAAAATATCTGGAAAAAATGATTTTAGTTAACCCGTTCCAGTTTTTTCATTTTTTTGATTTCTTTGCCCGGGAAAGGCTCGCGCCCGGCTGAGCCGGAGCGGCGAAGAACTGCCTTTTGCCGCAAGTCCAACGCCAAATCAGCAGTAATTAGGTGAAACGCCCCAGTTGAGTTTGTTTCTTAAAATCGTATAAAATTCCGTATCATCAAGTATTAAAAGTTTTGCGCGCAGCGGTGATTTTTTAATTTTAATTTCTTTGTTCAGTTTGTAGTTACCCTGACCGTCAACGGAGAGAATAAATTCTTTTTCATCGCCCGAGGCTGAAATAGAAATTTCTTCACCTGCCGGAATAACAAGCGGTCTTGCGGTAAGCGTGTGCGGACAGATAGGAACTATTACAAAGGCTTCAATATCCGGTGACAATACCGGCCCGCCTGCAGAAAGCCCGTAGGCGGTCGAACCCGTCGGGGTAGATATTATAATCCCGTCTGCAAGGTAGTTGCAAACACCCTTACCGTTGATTTTTAGTTGAAATCTTGCGGTTCTGCCCTGTTCCGGAGATTTTATAACAAAATCGTTCAGCGCAATTTGCCCTTCTGTTTCCAGCATAAGCCGTTTTTCAATTCTATATTCGCCTTTTTGAATTTTTTCTAAAGAGCGTGCAAAATCCTCTTTAGAGGATTGCGACAAAAACCCGAGGCGCCCGAGATTTATACCGAAAATGGCAGTTTCTTCTTCTGCAAAAAATCTTGCGGTTTTTAAAATCGTTCCGTCACCCCCGATAACAAATGCGATGTCAAAACCGGTTTTTAAATTGTTTATATCTAAAATTTCATAGTTTAGCCCGCTTGAGTCAAGCGTTTTGATTAATTCCTCTTTTACCGCCGGTGATGCCGTAATTTCAGGATTATAAATTATTGCAGTTTTCATAATGATTTTAATTTAACATATTTTAATACCATAGGCAAGTAGTATGTATGAAGTAATAAAAATTGTTTTCTTTTTAATATAATTATGTTATATTGTTATTGTCCACAATTTGCCCGAGAAAGACTTTGAAAAAGTCTTTTGAGCGGCGGTTAGACAGCGAGTCGCGGGTTGACCTGCGAGAGCAGGGCAAGCAGGCGACGGAGAACTGCTTTGTTGGAACTTTTTACAAAACAGTTCGTCTAAGTGATTAAAAGAATGGAAGTTGTGGAGGAAGAGTTTAATATGATGAAGAAAACAAAAACCCGAAATACAATTTTAGGAACAATTACTTTATTATTAGGCCTGTCGTTGAGTCTGCCGGTTATGGCGGAAACACCGCAGGAGTTGTATGATTATGTCTGGAGAAACGTTAACGCTAAATATGTTGACCAGACCAACAACGAACAAAATTGGGCGAGATGGCGCCATAAATATGATGCGGCAATTAAAACGCCTGAAGATGCTTATGTTGCCATTGCAACGATGCTTGCGAGTTTGAACGACCCGTATACAAGATTTTTAGACCCGAAAGAATTTGCGGAAGAAACGAGTTCTATTCAGGGCTCTCTTAAAGGTATAGGTATCCAGATTGCGGTTAAAGACGGCAAGTTAATGGTTATCGCGCCGCTTGAAGGCACACCTGCAGAACGCGCCGGAATCCTTGCAGATGATGAAATCCTTGAAATTGACGGCATAAGCACAAAAGGTATTACGGTTGATAAAGCCGCTGACAAAATCAGAGGTAAAGAAGGTACGGCCGTTAACCTCTTAATTAAGCGTAAAGACTCTGTGCCGAAAGTGTATAGAGTAACAAGAGAAAATATTGAAATAAAATCAATTTCTCAGAAAACGCCTTTTGATACGGTGGTTCCGGAAAATATGGCTTACATCAAGATAAGTTCATTTCTGAGCCGGAATTTGACAAAGGAATTTACAAACGTTCTTGCTCAATCACTGGATAAAGAAGGATATATTCTGGACTTGCGTTCAAACCCGGGCGGGCTGCTGGATAATGCGATAAATATTTCTGATATGTTTCTGCCGGGCGGTGTAATCGTGAGCACTGTTGATCGTGACGGATATAAGGTTTCACAGCGCGCTGCAAAAACGGTTTACACAAATAAACCGCTCGTTGTCTTAATCAACAAAGGCTCTGCATCTGCCAGCGAAATCCTTTCCGGTGCGCTGAAAGATCACAGACGAGCAATAATTATCGGTGAAAAATCCTTTGGTAAAGGGCTGGTTCAGGAGGTTAATCATCTTCCGATGAATTCTGGCATGAATATTACAATCCAAAGATATTTGACTCCGAACGGAAGTGATATTCACAAAAAAGGTATAACTCCGGATATAATTGTTGAATTGACTGAGGATAATGTTAAAAATAAAGATGACGTTCAATTGAAAAAAGCAATTGAAGTTCTGGATAGTATGATTAAAGAGCAAGCTGTAGCAGTCAGATAGAGGCGCAGCCATGCGTGCCCGTTTCAGGGCGAAAATGGCGGAGAACTGCTTTTCATGAAATTTAAAGAGTGGGTTTATAATAGTAACGTAAAAGAAGAAGCCGCATTAACAAAGAGGCTTCTTCTTTCGCGCGGACTTACGGGAGAGGAAGAGATTGAGGAATTTTTGCATCCGTTGGAGATGAAGCTTACTTCTCCGTATGAATTCACGGATATGCAAAAGGCTGTTGACAGAATTATCAAAGCTATTGTAAACCGTGAAAAAATCATAATTTACGGTGATTTTGATGCGGACGGTGTTACCTCTACTTCAGTTTTATTTAAAACGCTCAATCATTTGGACGCTAATGTGGAGTATTATATTCCGGACCGTGAGAAAGAGGGGCATGGACTGGATTCCGCGGCACTTGTGAAGATTATTGCCGCTAAAAAGCCAAAACTTGTTATTACCGTAGACTGCGGTATCAGTAATGTTAAAGAGGTGGCTTTTCTGAAAAGTTTTGGTGTTGATACAATTATCACTGACCACCACGAGGCAAAAGATGAGTTACCGCAGGCGCTGGCGATTATTAACCCGAAAGCTCCGGGGGCTTTATCAGAAAACCTGCCGGCAAGGAAAATTAAAGAATTAACGTACCTTGCAGGATGCGGGGTTGCGTTTAAACTCTCTCAAGCGCTTCTTGAAAAGTTTGATAAGGTGGAATTTGCACTGAAAATACTTCCGCTCGTTGCGGTTGGAACGGTTGCGGACATTGTGCCGCTGCTGGGTGAAAACAGATGTTTTGTAAAGCGCGGGCTGGAACTTATTCTTAATCATCAGGGCTTGAGAGAACTTCTTGCCTCTGCCGGTTATTCTCTTGAACGGCCGATAACGTCTGAAATCGTTGCATTTGGAATTGCCCCGCGCCTGAACGCTTCCGGACGGCTTGAAAGTGTTGACAGTGCCATGAAGCTGCTTTTGAGCGATAATCCGGCAGAAATTCAACTCGCGGTTCAGGCTTTGAATGAATTTAATTCAGTCCGGCAGACGCTTTGTGCGGATATTTTTGCGCAGGCTGACGAAATGTGGCAGAAAGAAGGCATGAAAAATCCTGCGGTGGTACTGTTCAATCCGGAATGGCATATCGGCATTATCGGGATTGTTGCCTCAAAATTTGTTGAAAAGTATCACAAGCCCGCATTTTTAATGACGTATTCCGAGGAAACACAGCAGTATCGCTGCTCTGCGCGCGGCGTTAAAGGGTTGAATATTTTTGATATACTCAATGAAAGTGCAGAATTTTTTGACGGGTTCGGAGGACATGAACTGGCGGGCGGCTGCTCATTTTCTAAGGAAAAGGCTTCTTTTGAACAGGTTAAGTCCTCTCTTAATAACACAATAAAAGACATGCTCAACGGTCAGGAATTAAAACCGTTTGTGGAAGTTGATTTGAAGCTTACTCCAACTGACATTACAGAACAGCTTGTCCGCGAACTGGAAGTCTTTGAACCTTTCGGCGCAGCAAACCCTAATCCGGTTTTTGCCGTTGAAAATCTGGTTATTAAAGAAAAGAAAATTATGGGTAAAGATAGCTCACACCTGAAACTTCTCTGTGACGCCGGCGGGCATGAATTGACCTGTATCTGGTGGCAGAAAGGAGATTTGCCCCTTAACGCAGGTGATGTTCTGGATATTCTGTTTCACCCTGCTATCAATGAATTTAACGGCAATACATATTTGCAATTGATTATTCAGGATGCGCATTCGGACGCTATTGAATACGAAAAAGATACAACCGCAACTCAGGATTTGAAAATATTTGACCACCGCAAAAAAACAAATATTCTGCCAATGGTCGACGATTATGTGAAAACTTCCAAGCATAATATCAGACTTTTGGCCGAAAGCAAGGCGGTTGTAGACAGCTTAAAACCTTATAAAAATTTATCGGAACGAATTTTTAACCGCAATACTCCGGAGCCTTGTGATGCGATAATGTTTTTTGACTATCCGGCCGACAGGCATGCCCTGTGCGAGATTATGGAAAAAACTTCTGCTGCGTTAATTCATTTAATGGGCTATGAAGTCAAACATTTTTCGCAGGAAGAATTTGTCATGACTGCTTTTAAAATGCTTAAATATGCGGCAAATTACAGTCATGGAGAGGTCGAAATTTATAAATTTGCAAGCTTTTTGGGCAAATCTGACGAAGTCGTAGGGCTTTTATTTTCACTTTTTGAAGAGGCCGGTGTTATAAAAATCCAATCCCGCAGCGGGCATGCCATAACAATTACCCTTGATGAAAGTGTTAATCCGGCGAAAATCCTTCACCTGCCGGCTTATGCAAACCTTGTACAGGCTGCGGGTGATTGCGAAGAATTTCAAACTTTCCTGCTGACGGAAGATATAGACAAAGTCCAGGAACTTTTTACCACCTAGGTGTCAGTGCATATTTCAAATTAAAAAGAAAGTCTCGTCAATAGACAAGACTTATAAATATACATTTACCCTAGATGAATACTATCATGATAGTTTCTTTTTGTCAACCCCTTTACGGCTATTCCTCGGGATTTTTTATAATTTGTTAAGAAATCTTAAAACTTTTTGAACTTTTTTTCCCCTTTATCGTTATAGATAGTGAAGGTAGTATTTGACTTTAAGCCAATAGCGGTGCTATAATTAAAGTATATCTTAGCATTTGGTTATGGTTGAGTGAAAATTAAGGAGAAAATTATGAAAAAATTATTTGCATTGGTTGCTTTATTGGCAGTTTCAGCAGGTGTTACATTTGCTGCTGATACATTTACCGGTTCTATGGTAGAAAAATATACTTCCGGTATTGTACAAAAAGAACAACAAATGAGAGATGACGCGGCTGCAAGACAAGCTGAGCGCGAAGCTCAAAAGGCGGAATTCCAAAAGAAAATGGAAGCTCAACAAGCAGAACGTGAAGCTAAAAGAGCTGAAATCCAAAAGAAAATAGATGCTGATAGAGCTGCACGTGAAGCAAGACAGGCTGAAACGAATAAAAAAATTCAGGAAAAGAAAGATGCCTGGAACACTTTAATCGGTAAATAGAAAAATTTTAAAACAGAAGGCGGGGCGTCAATGACGCCCCGCCTCGTGTTATCTTGCATTAATATTTATATTAGAGTTTTCTTTTGCGTTTGCAAAGAATTTTTTAGCTGCAGCACGATCCGAATCAAGTGTTATATTAATTGCCGGATTGTCCGAATTTTTATTTAATAATTTTTGTAACCCTTCAAGCAGAGCCGTACCAACGTGTTTGACGTTTCTTTTTGCACCGTGGGCAAATTCAGGTATAACACCCATTCTATAGATTTCGACTTCTTTTGTGCCTTTTTCGATTTTATCGGTCGTAATAAGCCCTAATACCTTGTTGCTGTCAACGTAGGAATGCGGTGCATCTTGAAGCGTGATACCGTAAACATGCGAATTTTTGTGCAAAATGTCAGCTTCTTCCGCGATTGATGCTGAAAAATTATCGCCGCCCCAAAGCTTGCTGACCTCTTTCAGAGCTTCTCTGTCGCGTCTTTTGTTTGTGTCAAATTTTATAAAACTGACGCTTTTGTCCTGCCATCTGCCTTTTACCTTGTGTTTAATCGGAACTTTTGATATCAAACTTGCTCCGAAGTTTTGATTTGATATACTAGCTGTTTGCATGTTAAAATCCTTCTTTTTCTATTATGTTTATTTTAAAACCGGACAAAGAAAAATTTGCTATGTTAAAATTGGAACTTTTTCATCCAAAATTTCTACGTTAGAGATATCAAAGTCTAAGTTGTCACGATTTGCGTCAATAAATTCCTGCGTATAGACATCTTTGAATAGGCCTTTTAATTTTATCGGGTTAACGGAAATTATTTCGGTTTCCGGATAGTAGACCTGAGTGAATTTTTTGAATTTCAACCAGTCATTATACATGCCTTCGTGGAAGCGTTTTTGCAGTGCAATCTGGCGTTCTTTTTCATTATCATCTTCGCCCTGACTGTTAAAGTGTCCGCTTGGAACGCTGTCACAACCGACAATGTAGATTCTACGCGGGTTTGTGTAGAGAATAAATTGCAAGGCCGTGAGCACGATTGTATGGAAATTTCCAAAAGGATTTGTTGAGATATCTACCGCAAATTTTGCATTTGGGAAATATTCGCAATCCGTATTAAATCTAAGTGCATTGCATTTTATGGCAAACGGTTCAGGAATTTCAGTCGCATTTCCGTTTTGCGTACCGAAGAATTTAATACAATTGTCGCCCTTATAATTGGCAAGTTCGTCCTGAATATGCTCAATGCCGACCCAGTCTTGAGTGAAAATATAATTAAACTTAACTTTGTCATATAAAAAGGCACGGTTTGTTGCAACGTGTATGCAATCCGGCAAAGGGCTGTAGTATTGAAGGGAAGGACCGGCACCGCATACGACCACATCTTTCCCGTTATAAAAGTTTTTGTAGTGGGCAAAATTTTTCTGGTGCAGTAATAATGTTGCCATGTGTTTTTGCACAAGAGTTGCAACGATACGTCCGTCACGTCGTGCATCAAACCTGCCGTTTGGGGCTGTTACTACAGGCGCGGTCGGTGGAGTGTAATAACGGAATTTTAGTTTAAAGCCTAAAATATTAACAACTTTATGGCTGCCCTCTTTCCAGACTCCAAAAATTTTTCTGAAAATTTCTTTCATTTTTTTTTTATAATGCCATTTTATTTTAATGCCGAGAAAATTTAAAATCATTATCGGCGGATGATTGTTATTGAGAGTAAATCCGAGCAGGCGGTTTCCCCATCTGATCCGCGGAAGTTTTAACTGTTTTATTTTGTAGAAATGTCTTTTCCTGATATTGTGAATAAATTCATCATCAATATCATCACCTGCAAGTTGCGCAAAATCTTTAAGACAAGTGATAATTTCTTTCACTTCCGCATTGGTTAGCTCACGGTATGGAGATTGAAGATATTTCATAATACTTGCATAGATGCAGCTTTTAAATTCTGCGACGTATCCTTTAGACTTAGCCATTTTATAGATTTCGGAAAGTACAAAGAAATTATCATTGAATATTTTTACAAAATCTGTTACCATCCATTTTTTGAAATTAGAGTTTTGATGTTTTATATAGTTGTAAGCGATTTTGTCAGTGAAATAAACATTTCTTGCTTGAAGCGCGTATGAAAAGAAGAAATAAGCGTCTTCATGGTATCTGTCAATTACATATCTTATGTTGTTATCTTTAATAATAGAAGCTTTAAAAATTTTATTCCAGGAAACCCGTGACATATTCGGAAAAATTGTTTCATCAAACATTTTATGTTTGCCCCGCATCGGAAAGTTATAATATGTTTCCTGTTTTTGTCTGTATGTTTTTCCGTCGAAGCTATAAAGCTGTGTCGGATAAACGACAAGATCGATTTCAGGGTCGTTCAGAAACGGTTGGATATTTACGTCATAAGTATCAGGCTCAAGCCAATCATCAGAATCCACAAATGAAATGTAGTCACCGGTCGCGATTTCCAGACCTTTGTTTCTTGCCTCGCCAAGTGATGTATGTTCCTGATATACGCTAACTATTCGTTTGTCATTGATAAACTCTTTAATTATGTCCGCGCAGCTGTCCGTTGAACCATTATTGATACAGATGATTTCTAAATTCTGATATGTTTGGCTGACAAGACTTCTCAAACATTTCCTTAAATAGTTTTCAGTATTCCAAATAGGTATAATAACGGATATTTTTGGTTTATCCTGCAACATAGATAACTCCTTTCTTGATAGTAAAACTTCCAGCTTTTTTATATTTTTCAACACAATAGTTATTTTGTTGAAGTCGCCCGAAAGCCAAATTATATCAAGGCTTTTTATGTATTGTTTTGTAACAAAATTGAATATAAAATTCAGGATGCTAAGTGTTTAGTGTATAATACCCTTAAGGATTTTTACAACTCAACATAATAACTATTGTGTTGAGTTGTTTTATAGAATAAAATTCATATAACTTTTGTCTATCATATCCTGGTCAATCCCGATGTATCTTAATGTCGTTTGCGGGGAATAATGGTTGAAAATTTTTTGTAAGACTACGACATCTTTGAATTGTTGATAGTGGTGATAGCCGAAGGTTTTTCTAAGCGTATGGGTACCGATTTTGCAATCCAGACCGGCTTTTTTGCAGGCGTTATTAATAATTCTGTAACACTGGGTTCGTTCCATTCTGTTGTTGAATACGGATAGAAAAAGCGGTTCGTTTGCATTTCGGCCTTTGGTAAATGTGTCAAAAAGGGGTTTAAGTTTCGTGTTTATCGGGAATCTTTTGGGTTTTCCGGTTTTTTGTTCAATGATGTTGATATAAGCTTTGTTCCGCACATCACCTACGTTCAAGTTTAAAATATCCGAAATCCTAAGCCCGCAATTTGTCCCCAGTAAAAAAATTAACAAGTTTCTTAAACTTTGTTTTTTCAGGATAGTTTCAATTTTTTTAAGAGTTTTTTTACTTCTGATAGGTTCTACAATGTTCATAATTTTCACCTCTACTATATACTGTATAGTAGAGGTGAATGCATAAAAATTTTATTTTTGTCCGTAGTATGCGTTTTTGCCGTGTTTTCTCAGATAATGTTTATCAAGTAAATATTGGGGTATGGGCATGGTGTGCGGATTAATATTCATTGTGAGATAATTCATCTTTGCAATTTCTTCAAGCACAACGGCATTATGGACGCAGTTTTCTGCATTTTTACCGAAGATAAAAGGGCCGTGAGATTTAACAAGAATTGCCGGAATTGCCACAGGGTTTATATTTAAACGTTTTATTGTTTCCGCGATAACTTTTCCGGTATTGAGTTCATAATCGCTGGCAACTTCATCCTCACTCAGTTCTCTTGTCACCGGAACTTCTCCGTAAAAATAGTCGGCATGGGTTGTTCCGAATGCTTTAAGCGGAGTTCCGGCCTGAGCAAAAGAGGTCGCATATGCTGAATGTGTGTGAGTAACGCTTTTTATCTCCGGAAAGTTTCTATATATTTCCAGATGTGTAGGCGCATCGGAGGAAGGTTTGTAGTGACCTTCAATAATACTGCCTTCCAAATCCAGTACTACCATATCATCAGGGGTCATTGTTTCATAAGGAACACCGCTCGGTTTTATCACAACAAGTTTTGTTTCCGCGTCAAGTTCGCTGACGTTTCCCCACGTATAGATGACAATGCCTTTTTTTGAGAGCTCAATGTTTGCGGCGCAAACTTTTTCTTTTAATTTTTCTAACATACTTTCTCCGGACTGACTGACAGGTAATCTGCAAGTTCTTCTATATTTGAACACACTGCAACATGCGGAATATTTTGCAGGTCCGCTGCTGATTTGAACCCAAAACCGTAAGTTAACGCGATGAAATCAATGTCAGCCTCATAAGCGCCTCTTGAATCCGCGCTGCTGTCACCGATTAAAACGGTTGAGGCTCTATCTGCGCCAAGCTGTTTTATACACTCATTAACAATATCGGTTTTAGTCAACCTTCCCTCTAAATCGCTGCCCATGGCAAAATCGCAATATTTTGAAATCCCGAATTTTTCCAGAATTCCCATAGCGTTTTCGTGACTTTTGTAGGTCGCAACGGCAACTTTATGGCCTGTTTCTTTCAGGCTTTTAAGAAGTTCCAGTGCGCCCGGGTATGGTTCGGCGCTGAAGAGTGAATATTTTTTGTA
>CALVBO010000030.1 GCA_944325835.1 Candidatus Gastranaerophilales bacterium | reverse complement strand
AAGGCACGCCCCCCCCCCCCCCGTACAAATACTTACACTTCTCTGTTTTTTCATCTTTCTATCCTTTCTTTGTTTGGCGTTGGGCTGGCAAGCCCAAACCTACTTTGGCAATAGGTCATTAGGGCATTATGGCAATAGGACTATTCTTTCTTTTCCCTTTTGGGCCATAACGACTCATTGCCTTATTCTCTTATTGCCTTATTTATTATGTATCATTTCTCACGGTTTGTCAACAATAAAAAACAGCCCTAAGGCTGTTTTTTATCCGAATGTTTGGAATGAATTTTCAACGTTTTTGGTAATTACGTTCTTTACTGATTCATATTCCGTCTGTAGTGTGTTATGTTCTGTATCAAGTTGTTTTATCTGCAAGTCGTAGCGTGAATCTAATCTTTCAATTTGTTTAAGATCATTTTCATAATTAGCCTGTGCGATTGCGATTTGTGTTTCATCTTCAACTTCCTGTATACAGGTGTCTTCACTAATAGAGGTTGAAACAAATTTACCCTCAGTGAGTGAATAAGTTTGTAATACCAGTTCACCACTTCTCAAATATTCTTCAAAGGTATTCGGATCTTCCAGCGGAGTGCCGTTGGTTGTAGAAGATGATGCACCTTTATATAAGTTGTAATCATAGACATAATGGTCATTATCCTGTGCTTCGGCCGGTTTATCCGTGTATGTGTAGTAACCGGAAGAAAGCATTTTGTAATACAGATTACTATAATAGTCTGTCATTGAACTGTTACCCTTGTTGTACTGGGTATTAATAGTTTCAAAATCGTGAGAATCTGAATAATAAGATTCAGTAACCGCTAAAGCATAGTTATAAAGTTCTAACTGTTCATCATTAGTACCTTCAAAGTTTATTGGCTGATTAGTAATCGTAGTACCGCCGACTGTAATTGTTGCATAACCGTTGCCGATTTCAGTACCGTTGTCGACATAATCAAAAGTCCAAAGGTGGTTATCGCTTACTTCATCATCATCGTCACTGCCAAATGTCTTACCGATACTGTTGAAATACACATCCCATGCTTCGTGAATTTTATCTTCCATTTCAGCAGAAGCGCCATCATTAGCTTTTTTGCTCGGGTCAATGTCAGAAAGGCTATAGCCTTCACCAACAGCAGCCAAAAAGGCGTTCAGAGAACCTTTAGCATTTTCAAAAGCTTTTGCGACATCATAAGTTACAAGAACTCTGCCTTTCGTATCAGTTACAATATACTGTTTGCCGAGAGATTCAACAACCTCAGAGCTTGTAAGCATTGCAAAAGAAATATCAGTGTAACTGGCTTCGCCGTTGGCGTAACCGGTCATAATTTGCAGTTTGGTAGCGCTCAATGCCGCATTATATTCATCAGTAACCTGATCACTTCTGTCAGCCAACCGTTCTTTGGCATACGAAAGCGCCTGACCGGACTGTTCATTATCAGAAAGTCTGGCTGTAATACTTAATAATCTTGCCTGAGATGCTGCCATTCCCATAATTGATATTCCTTATCTTAGAGTACTATTAGTCTATTTGTCGGAATATCTTTGTATAAACTTTAAATACCGGCAGCAATTGTTACAAAAAGTTAAGAAATTTTTATCAGGCTGTTATACTGATTTTTGCGCACTTGCAACGAGATTATAAAAACCAATTTATCATTGAGCGGATTTCGCCAAAATCCAATTCCGGAGCGGAGGCAAAAATTTTATCAAGGTTCAAATCCTCTTTTACCGGTTCAAAATCAATGCTTTGCCCGTCAAAGTTTGAAGAATAGTTTTTACCGGTACGGGCACATTCCGGAAGTTTTACGATTCCGTCAGAGCGCATATATGCAAGCCCGTGGACGCGGCAGGTTAAAGGACGGCGGGCATAAACCGCACATTCTCCGTCAAGCAGAAACGGGCAGGGGTAAGAAGAAGTCTTTTTTCGAGATTTAAGTTTTTTTATGTTTTCGCGAACCCTGTCATGCCAGTCTTTATCTAAGCGCAAGAAACCTTGCATTAAATACTTCATCTCTAGTAAAGAAAGCGGGTAGTCAGCATTTTCGCAGCAAAACGTACAGCCTTTCTGACACTTTATTTTATCCTTGTCGCGTTCAAAATATAGGGCAAGTTTTTCATCAAAAGATTTTAAAAATTTTTCATAACGTTCAAGCATCAAAGAATCACCGCGCCGTGAGAGGCGTCCGAAACATTTTTGGCATAACGCTGCAAATACTTAGAAAGGTTATCGCGTTTTGGCGGAATAAATTTTGCACGCCGTGCCGCAAGTTCAGCATCATCCACCAGCACGTCCACTCTGCGCTTATTAATGTTTATTTTAATTTTATCACCTTTTTTAATAAGTGCGATAATACCGCCGTCTGCGGCTTCCGGACATACATGTCCTATGCAGACACCACGAGTGGCTCCGGAAAAACGTCCGTCAGTTATCAGTGCACAGCTTGTACCAAGCCCCTTGCCGACAAGAAGTGAGGTCGGGGCAAGCATTTCACGCATTCCCGGGCCGCCTTTCGGACCTTCGTAGCGAATAATAACAACGTCGCCGGCTTTAACTAAATCATTTTCCAGCGCGTGCATTGCTTCTTCTTCGCTGTCAAAAGGATTAGCAACACCTTCAAACTCATAACAGCTTTCATCAATTCCGGAAATCTTAGTAACACAGCCGTCTTTTGCGATATTTCCAAACAAAACACCCAGTCCGGGCTTTGTTGTTACCGGATTTGTGCAGTCGTGAATTAAATCGTGATTAACATAAGCTTCCTGCGCAATTTCTTGAATACTAAGCCCGCAAACATTCGGACAATCCTTCAAGCCGGCATTTCCTTCAAAAAGTGTTTTCAAAATCGCCGGAATTCCGCCGGAGTGGTGCAAATCCGTCATAGTAAAACTTGACGCAGGATCGAGTTTGACTATCTGTTTAATTTTATCGCCGAGTTCCTCAAAATCTTTAAGCGTAATATCAATTCCGCCTGCATTTGCAAGCGCCAGCAGGTGAAGGAAAGAATTTGTAGAGCCGCCAAGCGAAAGATCTGTAATAATCGCGTTTCTGATAGAAGTTTTGGTTATAAATTTGTCAGGTGTAAGATTTTTTCTGACGAGTTCCACAACCGCCATACCGCTTTCAAAGGCGATTCTTCGTTTTTGAGAGGAAACCGCCGCAGAAGTCGCACAAAGCGGTAAACTCATTCCCATAACCTCTGTCAGGCAAGCCATTGTGTTTGCAGTATAAAGCCCCTGACACGAACCCGCCGAAGGACAGGATTGCTCTATAAGTTCCTCAAACCTCTTTTCATCAATCATGCCGGCACGGAATTTTCCGACAGCTTCAAACGAACCTTTTATCATAGTTAATTTTTCACATTTGCTCTCACCGTCAAGCATAGGCCCTGCGGTTACAATAACAGTCGGAACGTTCAAACGCACGGCAGCGATAAGCATTCCCGGAGTAATTTTATCGCAATTAGAGAGCAAAACAAGTCCGTCGAGCTGATGTCCTTCTGCAACAGTTTCAACGCAATCAGCAATCAAATCACGAGAAGGAAGTGAATACCTCATTCCGCTATGCCCCATAGCTATTCCGTCACACACAGCAGGAACGCCGAAAATAAACGCCTGTCCTCCAGCTGAATGTATGCCCTTTTCAATCTGGCGTTCTAAATCACGCATTCCGATATGCCCCGGAACCAGATCCGAAAACGAACTCGCTATCCCTATAAACGGCGCTTTCATATTCTTTTTACTGACGCCTGCCGCCATTAACAGCCCTCTGTGCGGCGCCCTTGCTATTCCTTCTTTTATACTGTCGCTTCTCATCATATCAAGAATTATACTACCGGACAAATTAAAACGCTACTAGATTACATTTTTTAACATGAACTGGCATGAAAAATTTATCCGTGCTAGGCTTGTAATATGAAAAAATTAATCTCATTTTTGCTTATGCTAAGCTTTTCGCTCACAAACCTTGCACTCGCGGAAGACATTATCACTTCTGAACCGGAACCAATCAAAGAAGAAGTTTCCATTATTGATTCAATTCCGCAGAAATTAAAGACAGAAATCAAAACATCTATTGCTGAAATTTACGGCAGGGAAAACTGCGATATAATATACGAAAATGTTTTAAAAATTGCAGAACAATCTATAAAAAACCGCCCGCTTGCGCTAAAGAAAACCGATGAAACCCGACCTTGCGACTGGTACAAAGACGAAATAATTTATATGTTTTATGTTGACCAATTCGGGGTGAATGACGGAGAAACCGCCAGCACTTTCCACGATACGACAAAAATGTTTAAATACCTCAAAGATTTAGGTGTAACGACTTTATATATGCTTCCGTTTGCGGATTCGCCGATGACTGACGCCGGTTTTGATGTTAAGAACCCGCAAAACGTCCGCAAAGATTTGGGCGGGATGAAAGAGTTCAAAGAATTTATCACCAAGGCAAAGCAAGAAGGCTTTAAAATTAAAGCCGATCTTGTTCTAAACCATTTCTCGGAAGAACATGAATGGTTTAAGGCGCTTCAAAACGGCGACCTGTCAAAACTTGATTACTTTATTGTGCGCGAAACAATGCCTCAATACAGAAAATATCAGGATGAAAAACTCGGAACTGTCGTGGAATATGTTGAAGACGACGGCAAAATCTCCAAACGCCGTATAATTTTTCCTGAAAATACCGAAAATAACTGGCGCAAAGTTACTATAAACGGCAAAGATTATTTTGTCTACCATACTTTCTACCCGTTCCAGATAGATATCAACTGGGAAAACCCGCAGGTGCTTTATTACTGCCTGCAAACAATCAGTTACTGGAGTAATTTAGGGATTGATATTTTCCGTATGGACGCTATCCCGTATCTTTCCAAAGAACCCGGCACAAATGCTGAAAATCAGCCTAAAACCCACTCTATTGTAAGGCTTTTAAGCAATTATATTCAGGCGACGGCGCCTTCAAGCGTTATTCAGGTTGAAGCCTGTCAGGTGCCTAAAGATATTCTGCCTTATTTCGGCAAAGAAAGAACTATCGAATACCCGAATATGAAGCAGGAATTTAAAAGAACCGATGAAGGACAGATTGCTTATCACTTTCCTTACATGCCTGCAATCTGGGCAAGTTTGATTACAAAAGATAAAAAATATTTTCTTGACGCGAATAAAGCCACACCGGAAATTCCGTCTACTGCGTCGTGGGGAATTTTTCTTCGCGTCCACGATGAATTAACGCTTGAAATGGTCGATCCGGAAATCCGTGAAATTATTTATAACAACCTCTCCCCTAAAGGCGCAGGCTTTAGAAAAGGTTTCGGTGTAAGCGGAAGGCTGGCAAATTTCCTTGATAACGATCCGCGCAGAATTGAAATGGCCTTTTCAATTTTACTTTCTCTGCCCGGAATCCCGATAATTTACTACGGGGATGAAATCGGGGTTTCTAATAATTTCGCAAATGCAAACAAATCTGCAATCAAAAGGAAATTAAAACAACGCGCTTCAAAAATAAAACTTCTGAGCGCCTTTGACTCGCGTGATATTCACAGAGGTGAAGTTCCGTACAAACTATTCTACGGCTCAACTAATAATTATTACGCATACAACAGCCGTGTTTATAAAAGAGTCCGAAACCTCGTCCATTTAAGGAAATCTCTTCCGGCAATGGCACGCGGAGAATTTATTCCGCTGAAAACAAATCTGCCGGAAAACTTCGCCTACATCAGAAAAGATAAAAACCAGCAAATTTTAGTAATCAATAATCTTTCAGACGAAAAAATTGTGGCGGAAATAACTCTGCCGGTAAATCTGGTTTTGAGAAATAACGGTCACATAAAAAGTCTGAAAAACCTTGTTAACAATGATAATATCAAGGTGGATATTTCGCTGACAAACCGCACAATGCACCTGCGCATGGCTCCGTACGGCGTTCTCTGGCTGGAATTGTAATCTAAAAAATTTTTATGCTAATATAACTATATGTTTGAAAAGATTAGGGAAAAATCATTAGTTTTGGCTGGTGATACAATAGGAGCGTTGAGTGCTGCAATCGTTGCTCTGCCGCAGCTTTTAGCCTTCGGGGTTGTGACAGGACTTGGCGCAAGCGCCGGAATCTGGGGCGCAATAATTCTTTGCGTGCTTACAGCAATATTCGGGCCGAAAGTTCCTTTTATATCCGGCATCACAGGCCCTGTAACCATTGTTATCGCATCAATTATGCACGCTCTGCAGGGTGATATTTCTTCTGTTATTCTCGTTCTTACAATGGCGGGAATTATTCAGACAATCCTTTCTCTCACGCAGTTTCCGGAAATTGTAAAATATATGCCATATCCCGTCATCTCCGGATTTATGAACGGCATAGGCGTAATACTTATAATTCTTCAATTAAACCTGCTATGCGGGCTGGAGGCTAAGTCAAATACAATAGAAAGCCTCCATTATTTTGTGACACACCTGAATACATACAACCACGATGCGCTTTTCATCGGCATTATCACTCTTTTAATCGTTTTTCTAACGCCTAAAAAACTTAATAAAATTATTCCGTCACAGGTTATAGCGCTTGTTGTATGCACATTTATCTCAATAAAAACAGGTTTGAATGTCGATAGAATTTCAGAAATTTCAATATCATTTCCGCAGATAAATATTCCGCACTCTAATCTGCACCATATAATTACGTATTTTCACTACGCAGTAATGCTTGCAATTGTGCTGTGCGTGGAAAGCTTACTGACAGGGCTTGTCGGGGATTCTCTTTTGAAAACGAGAACATCAAGCAAGCGGCTTTTGTTCGGACTCGGGCTCGGGAACCTTTGCTGCGCACTCACAGGCTCACTTCCGGGCGTTGCCGCAACAATGAGAACCGTTGCAGCCATAAATTCCGGTGCAACGACAAGGCTTGCCGTGCTCATTAATCCGCTTATTTTAGGGCTTTTAATCTTTAAATTTTCAGACTTTGTCGCCCAAATTCCACTCGCTGTGCTTGCAGGTATTCTTATAAAAATCGGGTTCGACATAATTGATGTAAAACTCTTGAAAGTAATTAAACACGCGCCGAAAGACGATTTTTACGTTCTGTTTCTGGTCTTTATTCTGACAGTATTCTATAATCTTATTGTTGCGGTAGGTGCAGGAATAACCTTTGCGGCTCTACTGTATGCAAAAAGAATTGCCGATAAAACAAAACTGATTTCAAGAAGTGTTCAGGCAAACGGGGAAATTATTGAACTCGAAAAGAACGTAGAGCACGACTACGACCACAAAATCAGAATTGTTCACATTGACGGACAGTTTTTCTTCGGCTCTGCAACCCAGCTAATTTCGCAATTTGATGAACTCTTAGGCACCAAATATCTTATTATCGACTACTCATCTGAAGATTTGCTTGATATCTCGGCAATTTTCGCGTTTCAGGATATCCTTGCAAGACTCAAATCGCAAAAAATTAAAGTTATCCTTGTTCTACACAACGAAAACTTAAAAGAACAGCTTAAAAACCACGGTATTCTTGATGAAATCGGAGAAAAACATATTTTTATATCTGAACCGGACGCAATAAATTTTGCTAAAAAATGCCTTAAAAAGAAAATTAAAAGATTTTATAAAAAAGATTAACTAACCACTTGACTGAGAGTAACTATCAGGTTGTATTATATCATCATAGAAATAAGGAGATTATATGATTTTAGACAGAGTTAACAACCCGCAGGATTTGAAAATTTTAGAAATGTCAGAGCTTTCAGCGCTGGCAGATGAAATGAGAGAGATTATTATAAAAAAAGTAAACACAACAGGCGGCCACTTCGGCCCTAATCTGGGTATTATAGAAGCAACGATTGCAATGCATTATGTATTCAATTCTCCTGTAGATAAAATCGTCTTTGACGTTTCGCACCAGTGCTACCCGCACAAAATCCTCACAGGCAGAAAAGAAGGTTTCACAAACCCTGAAAAATATTTAACCTACACCGGCTACACAGCCCCGGAAGAAAGCCCTCACGACTTATTCAAGGTAGGGCACACCTCAACTTCCGTAAGCTTAGCCTGCGGAGTTGCAAAAGCCAGAGATTTAAGAGATGAAAAATATAACGTAATCGCACTCATCGGTGACGGCTCTCTTACCGGCGGCGAAGCGCTTGAAGGTTTAAATAACGCGGCAGTTCTCGGCGGAAACCTGATTATTATCGTAAACGATAACGATATGTCTATTGCCGAAAACCACGGCGGGATTTATTCAAACCTTAAACTTTTGCGTGAAACAAAAGGTCAGGCAGAACAAAACTTCTTCAAGACAATGGGCTTTGAATACCACTATATCGACGAAGGCAACAACGTTGAAAAAGTTATTGAAACGCTCCAAAAGGTTAAAGATACAGACCATCCGGTTATCGTTCATTTGAAAACAATAAAAGGCCACGGCTGCGCTGCTGCGGAAGCTAACAAAGAAGTTTTCCACTGGATTATTCCGGGAACACTTGATACTAAAGGGAACTACACACCTCCTTCTGAAGCCGCTGTAGAAGATTATAATTCAATAACCAAAGACTTCATCCTTGAAAAAGCGAAAAAAGATAAAAATTTAATAGTAGTAAACCCTGCAACCCCGGGGGTTCACGGATTTACTCCGGATTTCAGAGCAAAACTCGGCAGACAGTATGTTGATACCGGTATTGCGGAAGAACACGCAGTTGCTTTTTCCTCGGCACTCGCCAAAAACGGCGCAAAACCAATCCTTGCAATAATGACCTCCTTTGTTCAAAGAACTTATGACCAGTTATCACAGGATCTTGCGCTAAACAATTCGCCGCTTACAATGCTTGTTTACTGGGGCGGACTTTCCGGTGCCGATGCAACCCACCTCGGTTCTTTCGACATCCCGTTAATCTGTAATATTCCAAACATCGTCTACCTTGCTCCGACGAACAAGGAAGAATACCTTGCGATGCTTGAATGGTCATACGAACAAAATGACTATCCGGTAGCAATAAGAGTTCCGGCAGAACCTCTCACCTCCTGCGGGGCAGAAGATAAAACGGATTACTCAAAAATCAACAAGTCAAAAGTTCTTGAAAAAGGAGAAAAAGTCGCGATTTTAGGACTCGGAAGCTTCGCGGGCAAAGCTAAAGAAGTAAAAGAAGCACTTAAACAAAACACCGGCATTAATGCAACACTTATAAATCCGGTTTATATTTCAGGCGTTGATGAAGAACTTCTTGAAAGCCTCAAAGCTGACCACAGCATTGTTGTAACACTTGAAGATGGAATTCTGGACGGTGGGTTCGGCGAAAAAGTCGCAAGATTCTACGGCAATTCAGATATGAAAGTTCTGAATTTCGGCGGCAAGAAAGAATTTACCGACAGAGTTCCGCTTGAAGAACTTTATAATCGCTATCACTTAACAACCGGTTTAATTATAAATGACATCAAAAAAGCATTAAATATGGAGAAGATTCATGTACACAATTAAAGAAGTTGCAGAAAAAATGGAGGTTTCCGAACATACGCTCAGGTTCTGGGCAAAATCAGGATTTTTCCCGTTCGTTAAACGCAACGAAAATAATATCCGCCAATTTTCGGACAATGACCTTGAATGGGTTCGGATTGTTAAATGCCTCCGCTCGGTCGGCACAGAAAATAAAGCTATAAAAAAATACATAGATCTCTGTATAAAAGGGGATTCCACAATTTCGGAGCGCTACCAGATAATTCTTGATACAAAAGAAAAAGCTCTGCAGCAAATGGAAGAACTAAAACAACAACTTGCGGTTTTGGATTACAAAGAAAACTTCTATAAAAATCTTATAAAAAACAACCTGCAAGACAGCTGGAATCCGATGAATAAGATAAATCTACAAGACGCGGCGGTTTAACCGCCCGTCTTTTTTATAAATAACATTTAGGTTCCTGACCCGAAACCGCCGCATACAGTTCGACATATTTCTTTGCAGGGCTGGAATCAATTTTTGTCAACAGAACTTCTTCGACCTGAAAATATCCGACATCCCCGGACATTTCAACATCAATACGAATAGGTTTTCTCTCACCATGGTGAATTCCGATACGATTAATTGCGTTTGCACTGTATTTATGAATATCGCCAACCCGCGGAGTCGTATTTATCGCCATAGGAATACGCGCACGCCCCTTGGTCATATCGCAGCCGTCTGCAATAAGAATTATTCCCGCCTCAATAGAATGAATTTTTCTGGTGGACATGTGACCGACAATTGCTTCTGTTGCAAGCGATTTAATAATTACGCGTTTATGAAGATTATCCGGAAAAACATGCTGCAAAGTTCTTTCAATAATAGGTTGCGCAATAATAACAGACATTTCTTCGTGCCCCTGACGCCCTATTGCCATTCCCAAATCGTGCATTAAGGCAGCAAGAATGACCGCGCACATACTATCTTCAAAAGTTCCGATTTCTTCTTTCTCAAGAGAAGTTTTAATACCGGCATCCTGAAGTAGATTGAGCATTTTAATAGCATTCCCCGCAACCTGACGCATGTGAACCGGCCCGTGATCGTTAAATCCCAGACGTTTTATAGAAACATTATTTGCATAATCCTGAAGTTCTTGTAATTCCTCATCCGCAAAAAGATATTCCACTAACTTTACACAGTTAGGGTAGTTTTGCAATCTTTTCAGGATTTTTGTTTCAATAGAAATTTCTTTAACTGATTTCATCATAACAACATACCATTTAGTTACTTATCTATTAATATAATAACGCATAAATCCCTATTTGAAAAGTGTCCCTAAAAAGCAGTGCGCTAATTTTTCTTGCCGCAGGCTGCTTTTAAACCAGTATAAATGCCGGCGCCGGAAGCAATAATACCATTTATTATTAATGAATTTTTAGTAGGTGATTTAGTAAAATGTAACTTTCGCGAAACTAAATCCAAACCGACGCCAAAGGCAAACCACGCACCTGCAGTAGCAGCACCGCTTTGAAGTGATTTTGGAGTATTATGCAACGCACCGCCGTTTGTCTTATTTCCGGCAGCACAAAAGTTTATATGCGGGGTAAAAATGTTTATATTTTGAACTTTCATACTGATGTATTATTATCCGTAAAAGGAAAATGTCAAGCAAATTTATGTTTTAGAAAAATTTAAAACGATATAGCAAAAAATAAATTTTCCGGTTTTAAGTCAGTATGAAAATACCTGACGTTTTAATATACAATCCCCGCGGAACAAATTTGTACTCAATGGTTAATACAAAAGAGAATAAAGTCATCGGAAGAATGATTGCGTATCCAACGATTAACCACGACCTTTATATTTCTGAATTGACGATTTTACGTAATCAACGGGAAGGATTCGGAACAAAATTTTTGGATTTTGCCAAATCATTATACGGTGAGCTGGGATGTGAAGGAAAGGTTGTTCTGGATGCAAGTACAACACCTTATGATCCTCATAATCCGCCGCATATTTTTTATAGAAAAAACGGTTTCACATCAGATGACAAAAAAATGTTAAAGAAAATTGATAAATATATTAAAAAAGGGAAACAACTGGATTATCAATCAACACCCGTAACCCGAATGTACTACCCGCCGGATACCCCGCCGACAAAACCAAATTTTCTGCAGCTATTAAAAGACCTATTTCAATAAATAAAGCTGTTCTCTGGACTGTTTCGCTCGGCAGAGTGCCGCTCAAAAGACTCGGTCACTGAGTGGCTTCTCCATTTGGGTCATACGCTTACGGTAGCGATTGATACAAGTACGGCTCCGGTTCAGCCGGGCGCGGGCCTTTCTCGGACAGTTATAATTCACTACAATCTATTCGTTTTTACTAAGATTCATTAAGAATAGTTTTTATTTATATACCGCAAGTCCTGACGTTTTGACTATCCCGTTCCTGATACGAAAAGCAATTATAAAAGAAAAAAATACTTTATATTTTTAAAGGGAACAATTATAGGAGAAATATTTATGGGAATAGCACATCAATTATCTGTTGAACTATTTGGCATTGGTGGAAGAGCAATGCTGAAAAGACTTTTAGGCTTAAATCCCCAACCTCAAGCTTACAAAGATTACAGAAGGATTATGACACATTTCCAAAAAGAAATTAATAAAAGTTCCTGTACAAAAATAGATATTGGCAAAACATACGAAGAAACAGCGGCATCACATGGTTTTCATCGTGAGACATTAGAAACTTTACAAAATGTAGAATTCATGGAAAAATTTCATAAATTGCTTATTTCAAAAGGTTATGAAAAACCTGC
>CALVBO010000029.1 GCA_944325835.1 Candidatus Gastranaerophilales bacterium | reverse complement strand
ATTTGGTTCATACGCTTTAGGTAGCGATTGACACAATTATGGCTCCGGCTCAGCCGGGCGCGAGTCTTTCTCGGACAGCAATTCCTGTGCTCTGAATTCACGGATTTCAACCTGTCCGTAATCCTTTGGCAGAACAAAAACAATACTTTCCGATGTCGCTTTTTTATCAAGTTTCATCAGTTCTATGAGTTTTTTCATCTTCGGCATTTTTACAGGACGAAATTTGAATTTTGATATCAAATCTGTCGCTGCAAATTTATAATTAACATCAATTAAGCCGATTTTGTACGCAAGTTCAAACGCAAAAATCATCCCCTGAACAATTGCTTCTCCGTGAGTATATTTTTTGTATCCGGTAGATTTTTCTATGGCATGCCCGAGAGTATGTCCAAAATTCAAGATACGGCGCAGGTCGCTTTCTCTTTCGTCCTTCTCAACAACCGAAATTTTGAGTGCGACGCAGATTTCCACAATACGTTTGAGAACTTTCATATCGCGCTGCATTAATTTATCAAAGTTTTCGTTAAGATAATTAATCAAATTTTCATATTCGCGGCACCGGCAGGATTTTTCTATAAAAGCG
Organism: Candidatus Gastranaerophilales bacterium; assembly: GCA_944325835.1. GTDB lineage: Bacteria > Cyanobacteriota > Vampirovibrionia > Gastranaerophilales > Gastranaerophilaceae > Gastranaerophilus. The sequence goes on along the minus strand of CALVBO010000029.1, from coordinate 12,976 downwards.
TATTTAACCACCTCGCCCAGTCCGGTTTTGAACTGTTTTTCATCCAGTGTTCTCAAAAAGTTGACATCAATAATGACGGATTTTGGCTGATAAAACGCACCGACAAGGTTTTTACCGTAATCCGTATCTATTGCGGTTTTACCGCCTACAGAGCTGTCAACACAGGCAAGAAGCGTTGTCGGAACCTGGATTAAATCAATTCCGCGCATATAAGTCGCCGCAACAAACCCTGCAAGATCACCGACGACCCCGCCGCCAATTGCAAGAATACAGTCTTTGCGCGTCAGACCGTTTTTCAGGGCAAAGTTCAAAATCCGCCGGTAATTTTTGAAATTTTTCTGTTTTTCACCGTCAGGCAGGATATATTTATAGACAATAAATTCCCCGTCCCCCGCAAGCGGAAAGATTTTTTTGCCGTAAAGCTTATTCACTTTTTCCGAAATTACGACAAGAACTTTTCTGCTTTTAATTTCTTCCAGAATTTTTGATTTAAAACCGTCAAGAGAATAATCTTCTATATATATATTATAGATTTCTTCTTTTGATTTTAAATTCAGTGAAAAGTTAGTCATTTATAATACCCAGAATTTCGGTTACAACTTCATCGGCAGTCTTGCCGTCTGTCACGACAACGCTGTCAGCCTGCATATAATTTGCTTCGCGTTTTGCAAGAATGTCTGCAACATCATCTTTTGAAAAACCTTTTTTCAAAAGCGGCCGGCCAGTAGAGTCTTTCACCCGTTCATAAAGCGTTTCAGGGGAAGCTTTAAGATAAATAACATAACTGTTTTTCTTAACAAGTTCTCTGTTTTCAGCTCTTTCAAAAGCACCGCCGCCGAGGGCTACAACCATTTTATCTTTTGTATATACCATTTCTAAAATCTTAGATTCTGCGTCACGGAAGTACTCTTCGCCTTTTTCCTTAAACATATCCGGTATAAATTGGTTATGGTGATATTCAAGTACGACATCCGTATCAACAGCGACGTAATCATCTAAACGGCGGCTGAGTCTTTCCGAGATAAGCGACTTTCCTGCGCCCATCATACCAATTAACGTGATATTTTTATTCATTTTACACCTCTGATTTCTTTGCCTGCTTATCGGCAAATTCGCTGTCTAAACGTAAGAATACCGGCTTAATTTCTTCTTTAGAGATTAATTTGCCTGCTTTCAGGATATTATAATCCAGATTTGCAATATCATCAAGACGTGTAGATAAATTATAGCCTAACTGGTTACTCATCGAACGCGCTATATTCGGACAGAACGGATATATTAAAGAAGAAACCATACACATAATTTCCAACACAGTTCTTAACACAGTACCGCATTCTGCCATTTTCCCTTCTTTTGCAAGCGTCCATGGGGCATTATCCGTTACGTATTTGTTAGCGGCATCAACAAGCGCCATAATTTCCTGTCCTGCTTCTGCAATTTCAAAATTATCAAAACGGGTTTTGACAAAACTTATAGTATTCACGGCGAGTTTTTTCAAGTCAGTGTCAACAGTAAATTCCGATTTAATTTCGCCGTCAAAATATTTAACCAGCATAGAAAGCGTTCTGTTTAAAAGATTTCCCATACTGTTAGCCAGATGGGCATTAACCTTTTCTTTGAAATCGTTATCGGAATAGTTTCCGTCGCGGCCGCAAGGGGCAGAAGTTGCCATATAATATCTGAATGCATCGGCGTTTTCAAGATTGAAGCTTTCCAGAACGCTTGTCGGAGAAATTACGTTCCCGAGCGATTTTGACATTTTGGATTCATCTATCGTAATCCAGCCGTGTGCAAAGATATGTTTTGGCAGCGGAAGCCCGAGCGCCATTAAAATTCCAATCCAGTAAATGCTGTGGAATTTCAAAATATCTTTACCGATTACGTGTACATCAACCGGCCAGTATTTTTTGAACTCGTCAGACTGACGATCAACATCATAGCCGATTGCCGTAATGTAGTTTGAAAGCGCGTCAATCCAGACATAAATAACCTGTTCCGGATCATCAAGCACATCAACCCCCCAGCTTACGTTGGATTTAGAGCGGGAAACAGAAATGTCCTGAATATCTTCAAGCTGTCTTAAAACTTCATTAGCTCTGAATGCCGGAACAATAAATGCCGGATTTTCTTTAATATGTTTAATAATAGCATCTTTGTATTTTGACAGCCGGAAGAAATAATTAACTTCACTGACGACTTCCGGTTTTTTCAAATGGTCAGGACAGAGTCCGTCCTCGGTCAAATCTTTCGGATTAAGGAAGCATTCACATCCGGAACAGTACAAACCTTCATACTCATGCTTATAAATATCACCCTGTTCAACCAGTTTTTTGAATATTTTTTGTACAACAGCTTCGTGGTAATCGTCAGTTGTTCTGATGAATTTTGTATAATCGACATCCAGCGCCTTCCACGCATCTTTGAACGCCTGCGAATTGATATCGCACAGCTCTTTCGGGGTAATTCCCTGCGCTGCGGCGGTTTTTTGAATTTTTACACCGTGTTCATCGGTTCCGGTGAGGAAGAAAACATCATCACAGCGCAGGGTATAGTGGCGTGCGATAATATCTGTCAAAATCTTTTCATACGCGTGGCCGATGTGCGGTTTGCCGTTAACATAGTCGATTGCTGTTGTCAAATAATATTTTTCCATATTCAAATTCCCTCTTATTATATATAATTATGGAAAAAGTATAACATAAAAAGGGTAAATAAAATGACAAATAAAACATTAATTTTTATGTCACGTTGAACTTGCTTCAGGAACTTACCAACGTAACCGGTAGAACCTAACGCCTGTAAGATTCCGGATCTAGTCCGGAATGACAACTAAAAAAGACAAAAATAACATTAAGGTGTTTGTCATCCTGAACTTGATTCAGGATCTTACAAACGCCACCGGTAGAACCCAATGTCTGTGAGATTCCGGATCTAGTCCGGAATGACAATAATTACCAATCCATATCGTCAAACTTTTTACTTATATCTTCCAGCATAGGATTTTGAGATTTTATTAAATCCAATTTCCATTGGCGCTTCCAGCTCTTTAACTGTTTTTCTCTTGTTATTGCTTCATCAATAGATTCATAACTTTCACAATAAACAAGTTTGTCTAAATTATATTTATCAGAAAATCCGGGATTGATATGTTGTTTATGTTCATACATCCGGCGATAAATATCGTTAGTAACTCCGGTATAGAATGTAGTTTCGTTAAAGTTAGTGAGGATGTAAACATAATAACAATGCTGCTTTTTCATATTACAAATATGCAACATATAGCAATCATAAGTCAAGTAATTTTGAAATAGTAATATTTTTATGCGTCAAAACCAATGAAAACTATTGCGGGACAAGACGTTCAGGATTCTTTATACAATTGTAAATAAAATTTTAATCTCTGCTTGAAATCTATACTTTACGGAGTATTATTTAATCTTGACAAAGCAGTTCATCACCGCTTTTGCTTGCTCCGTTGAAGTACATCGGGTGAGGCTTAACTGCTTAACAGAAACAGAGAGATAGGAAAAGTTAAAAAATATGAAACTTATTGTACTAGCCCTAATTATTTATCTATTTGGCGCGGTTACACAATATTTTTTCAAAGAAAATCAAAAGTGTAACTATCTGATTGCCTTAAATACAATTGCAACTATGTTAGCTGTTGGCGGAACTCTGGGCTGTTTCGTTAGCCAAAGCTATAATCAGGATTTAATGTTTGAGTTCGGAAACACTCTTGTCAATGTGGTTTTATCACTCGACGGTCTGTCCGCGTTTTTTGTTTTAATAATCGCAGTCGTTTCATGGCTTGCTATGATTTACTCAAAAGGCTATCTGGCAAAATATGTTGAAGCCGGTAAAAGTGTTAATTCACATTACTTTTGTTTCAATATTTTTGTTATGGCTATGATTTTAGTCGTATTATCACAAAACATATTTGCCTTTCTCATCGCGTGGGAAATTATGAGTTTCAGCTCATTCTTGCTAATGCTGTTCGATGCAGATCAGGCAAGTGTCAGAAAAACCGCAATGCGCTATCTTGTTACAATGCACATTGGGGTTTTATTTTTAATCGCAGGTTTTGTGTTATTAAATATTAAAACCGGAAGCATCTGGTTCTTTGATTTTAACGGACAGGTTACACCGTTAATTTACGGTTTAATGTTTATCGGTTTCGGCATAAAAGCCGGTCTGGTTCCGGTTCACACATGGCTGCCTAAGGCGCACCCCGTTGCACCGAGCCATATTTCAGCATTAATGTCTGGCGTTATGATTAAAACCGGTATTTACGGGATTTTAAGAATGACGCAGCTTTTAAACCAACCGTCTGCAGGACTTGGATATACAATCCTTGCGGTCGGACTTGCTACAGCACTTCTTGGAATACTTTATGCAACAGGACAGAGAGATTTCAAAAAAATGCTTGCATATTCCTCCGTTGAGAATATGGGAATTATTACTCTTGCAATAGGTTTGGGCATTTTAGGTATTGCATACCACAATGTCGGGCTGAAAACGTTAGGGTTCTTAGGCTGCTTTATGCACATAATTAACCACGCGGTATTCAAACCGTTAATGTTCTTTGCAGCGGGCGCTGTTTACAATAAAACCCACACTAAAGATATGGAAAAACTCGGCGGGCTGGCAAAAGTTATGCCAAAAACCGCGTTTTGCTTCCTTATCGGTTCAATGGCGCTTTGTGCATTGCCGCCATTCAACGGATTTATCAGTGAATTTTTAATCTACTACGGATTTTTAAATTCCTTCAACACGCCGAATTACTTACTTATACCGGTAATGATTCTTGCAATGGCCGGTCTGGCGTTTGTCGGCGCAACAGCAATGGTTGCATTCACAAGTGCATACAGCACTATTTTCCTTGGAACCCCTAGAACTGAAAAGGCAGAACATGTTAAAAATGATGTTCCGCTTTCTATGACGGCTCCTATGATTTTACTTGTTGTAATTTTGACTTTAATCGGTCTGTTCCCGCAGTATTCAATACTTATCATCGGCGGTGCTACAACAGAACTCGTTCAGTTCATATACCCTGTTGAAATTTTAACCGTGATATCGTTCTTCAACATTACATTACTTGTAACTGTCGGAATCTTATTACTGGTAAGACAGGCATTTCTTGCAGGGAAAACCGTTACGGTTAGAAATACGTGGGGCTGCGGTTATGATAAGGGAACTGCTAAAGTTCAATATACTTCAACATCCTTCACAAGACCTTTCTTAGGATTTTTAAATCCGTTCTATGTAAGGGTTATGGAGTTTAAACACATCAAGGAATTATTCCCTGAAAAAACATCATTCAAATCTAAAATATACGATATCTTTGAATACTATATCATTAACCCGCTGGTAAAATTTGACGAAAACTTACTTTCAAAATTCTACTGGATTCAGAGCGGTAACACTCAAAGATACTTATGGTACAGCATTCTGGCATTAATCATTGCAATTTGCCTGGTATTAGGAGGAAAAATATAATGACACTTTTAACAATGATTATTTTTCCAATATTAAAAATGATATTATTATTATCGCTCCCATTTTTATTCATTGGAGTAATTAATAAAGTGAAAGCAAAATTTGCGGGGAAACAGGGCGCAAGCATTTTTCAGCCGTATTTTGACTTCAACAGACTTATGAACAAAGGTGAAGTAATCAGTGAAACTTCAACCGCAATTTTCCGCGTGGCTCCGGTCATTAACCTTGCCTGCTTAATCGTTGCGGCAATGCTGGTTACGGTAATCCACTTTGAAGGTGATTTTATTCTGTTCTCTTATCTTCTGGCTCTTGGAAAATTTGTTTCCGTAGCTGCGGCAATGGATACAGGCTCAAGCTTTGAAGGTATGGGTGCTTCAAGAGAAGTCAGCTACACTTCTTTAATAGAACCGGCATTCTTCATAATAATTTCATCAATCTGCGCAATGAACGGGGTTTACTCGTTTGCATCACTTGCGCACCTTTTCTGGTCTAATAATGACATAATGATTTTAATAGCTCTTGCGACAGTATTTGCATTATTTCTGATAATCTTAATCGAAGGTTCAAGAGTTCCGATTGATGACCCTAAAACCCACCTTGAATTAACTATGATTCACGAAGTTATGGTTCTTGACAATTCGGGAGTGGATTTGGCTTTCATTCAATACGGAGCAGCGCTCAAAATGATGTTGTTCACAACAATCATCACGATGACAATTGCACCGCTAAGCTTTGTCGGCTCTGTGCTTGTGGCACTGGCAATCGCAGTTCTTATCGGTATAATCGAATCTTTATGCGCAAGAATAAGATTAACACACATAATAGAATATACTTTTACATTAATTGTAGCAGCGTTAATTGTAATGGCACTTGTTCTATTAATTATGCACGGAGGACATTTGTAATATGATTAACTTCTTAATTGTAATATTCGGGATTTCAATGTTATATATGGCGACCTCAAGCCGTATTGCAGCGCAGACAAATATGTTGAGATTACAGGGGATTGTTCTTTGTATAATCACAATATTTGCTCATATCAATGAACTTGATACAACAAGTATCTGGTCTGCAATTACGTCCCTGTTCACACACGTTGACGCACTTGTCGGCGCAGCGTTCCTGATTGTGGAAACTTTTGTTGTCAAAGCACTCATTATACCTAACGTTCTGGATAAAGTTGCAGAAAAAAATAACATTAAAAGGGATAACAACCCGCAGTTTCCGAACTTTTATACACTGGTAATTTCAACAATAATCCTATTTTCAGGATTTATGATTGCAAGCAGTCAGGTGGATATTTTACAAAACATTTCAAGCCTTTATTTCGGCGTATCTGTTTCAACGATTATCACAGCGTTTGTATTCATTGCGATCAAAAAGAAATTACTTACCCACGTAATCGGGTTTGCAATGCTTGAAAACGGTATTTTCCTTCTTTCTCTTTCAGTAGCAAAAGAAATGCCGTTAATCGTAAACCTCGGGGTTTTACTGGACGTATTTGTCGCGGTATTCATTCTGGGCTTGCTGATTGGTGAAATCGGTAATATTTACGGCAACCCTGATGTTACACAACTTTGTAATTTAAAAGATAGCGAGATGGCGAAAGATGAATAATTATTTTGTATTGGACAGTTTAAATTTATTATTTTTGATTGCACTGGTCGTTGTAACCGTCTGCGTAATGCTTTATCAGGGGTTCAACTACTGCAAAAACGCTAAGGAAAATTTAAAATATTATTCAATATTTTTCTTATTTTTCCTTTCAATGGTAGGTGCAATATTGAGTAATCACCTTGGTTTAACCTGGGTATTTATAGAAGCAACAACTTTGACAAGCGCATATTTGATTATGCTCCATAAGTCAAAAAATTCACTTGAAGCGACCTGGAAATACGTATTCCTTTGCTCTATCGGGATTTCTCTGGCGTTTGTAGGCATAATCCTGCTGCTTATCGGTTCCGGAAGTGTAAATTCATTATTCTACGATGATTTATACGCACACGCTTCAGCAATAAATCCGTTCTGGTTAAAATTATCATTCATATTTATTTTAATCGGATTTGGTACAAAAGCTGGGTTTGCACCGGTTCACAGCTGGCTGCCTGATGCGCACGCAGAAGCACCTTCTCCGGTATCTGCAATGCTTTCTGCGACACTTTTAAACTCTGCGGTTCTGGTTATATTGAGATTAGTAAAACTTATGAGCCTTGCAGGTTTAGGCCACACCGTTCAGGTTTTAATGCTTGCAATGGGGCTGCTTTCAATATTTATTACAGCAGTTTACGTTTACAGAATTAAAAACTACAAAAGAATGCTTGCGTATTCCTCCGTTGAAAATATGGGGATTATTTCAGTCGGTATCGCTCTTGGCAGTTTAGGTACAATCGGGGCATTGATACACGTTCTGTGCCACTCGTTGATTAAAAGCTCCCTGTTCCTGACTTCCGGCAACATTCTTCACCTGTACAACACTAAAGAAGTTGAAGAAGTTAAAGATATCGTCAGCAAAAACAAATGCACATCGTGGTTATGGCTTCTGGGGGCAATGTTAATCCTTGCTATCCCGCCATCCCCTTTGTTCTTATCGGAATTTTTGATTATCAAACAATTCCTGCTTAACGGACAGGTTATATTGTGCGCGATAATGGTTTTACTACTGACTTTCATTATCTACGGTATTATGAACACCGTTTTGAAAATGGATTATTCAACAAATAACAACAGCAAAACTGAACCGGTAAAATTACCGATTAGCAACTACATACCTCAAATTTTCCTGATAGTAACAGCAATTGTACTTGGTATTTACATGCCAAACGGGTTATTTGAATTAATTAAAAATGCAGGTGAAATGATATGGTAATGACAAAAACACTTATATTTAAAAATAATGAAGTAATAAACAAATCAGAAATTCCTGTGTTGGAATTCACTGAATTTGAACGTCTGATAACTGATACCCATTTTCGGGTTGCGAATCTCTTTATCAATCAGGAAGAATACAAAAACAATATGTACGCGGTAATTGCGGATGATATCAATGCGCAGTTATATATCGCAAGTACAATTGTTGGGAACGAATACCCTTCACTGACACTTAAACGTCCGGCAGTACACATGTTTGAACGTGAAATTTACGAAAATTACGGAATTCGTCCGGTCGGACATCCATTTTTAAAACCGGTGAGAGTCAATGAGGGTTATGAATTTTTAAAATCCGACGACCTTCAATCTCACGAAGTTGCTGTCGGGCCTGTGCACGCAGGGATAATTGAGCCGGGGCATTTCAGATTTTTATGTCAGGGCGAGCGCGTAATGCACCTTGAAATCCAACTCGGCTGGCAGCACCGCGGCGTTGAAAAAATGCTTAAAAATAACCCGAATATCTGGCTTGCAGAATCAATAAGCGGTGACACAACAATCGGTCACTCAAGCGTATTTGCCCGCGGACTTGAAGCTTTATCAGGAATGAAGGTTTGCAAACGGGCACAAACAATCCGCAAAATTGCACTTGAAATGGAAAGAATGGCAATTCATATCGGGGATATCGGCGCAATCGCAGGCGATATTGCATACCTTATGGCAGCGAATGTTCTGGGCGTTACAAGAACTCTTGTCATCAACACAATGCTTGAAATCTCCGGAAGCCGTTTTGGCAAAGGCTTGATGAGAATAGGCGGCGTAAACTTTGATATAGATGATGAGTTGAAAACAAAAATAACTAACATGCTTGAAGAAGTTGACACCCGTGTGACAGAAATGTGTGATGCAATGTTTTCAAACGCAACGGTTCTTTCAAGACTTGAAAATACCGGTCTGGTTTCAACAAAAAAAGCCGAAGAAATCGGTATGGTAGGCCCTGCTGCAAGAGCATCAGGTGTAGTGGTTGATTGCAGACTTTTCGGAGATTACAAAAATTTTGTTCCGGTCAGCGCCCACAACGGCGATGTCTGGGCAAGAGCATATCAGAGATTTCTGGAAATCAAACAGTCTAAAGCAATGATTTTGGATATGCTTGAAGAACTCAACGGCAAACTTGAAACACCTGAAATCAAAACCGATTATGCTCCAAACAGTATGTGCCTGACTTTCACCGAAGGCTGGAGAGGCGAAATCTGCCACGTAATAATTACGGACAAAACAGGCGCAATCGAACAATATAAAATTAAAGATCCGTCATTCCACAACTGGTTCGGGCTTGCTCTGGCTGTCAGAAACAATCAGATTTCTGACTTCCCTGTCTGCAACAAAAGTTTCGACCTTTCATACTGTGGATTTGACCTGTAATAAAAGGAAAATACTATGTTAAAAACATTAAGAACTGTACACTTACAAAAAAATCAGATAATAAAAGACATAAGAGGCCGCGAAATTAAACCAAAATTCCGCGGGATACCTGTAATAGACGAGAAGAAATTAACAAATTTAAAAGAATGTCAAAAAGCTTGTCCGACCGGAGCAATTACTGACGATAAAAAGATCGACCTTGGAAAATGTATTTTCTGCGGCGAATGCGCACGACTTTCCAACGGCGCTATAACATTCACCCGCAATCACAAATACAGTGCAGCTAAACGCGAAGATTTAATCGTCAACGGTGAAATCAACCCGATTGCGGCAAAAGAAGAAATCGTAAAAGTTTTCGGTCAGTCCCTGAAACTCCGTCAGGTTTCAGCCGGCGGCTGCAACTCCTGCGAAATGGAACTCAATGCCTGCTCCAACGCAAACTTTGATATCGGCAGATACGGTATTGATTTTGTAGCTTCCCCGCGCCATGCAGACGGCGTTGTCATAACCGGTCCCGTAACCAAAAACATGGCAAAAGCTCTGGAAGACACCTTCCTTTCAACACCTGAGCCGAGAATTGTAATCGCAGTAGGTGCCTGCGCAATTTCAGGCGGCGTATTCCAAGATTCTGACGAAATCGACAGAACTTTCTTTGAACGCCACCCCGTTGATTTATATATTCCGGGCTGCCCTGCACACCCGCTCACAATTATTAACGGAATACTTGATTATTTAGGTTGTAAGTAATATAATTTTTGGTGCAATAATTTACCCCGCGCGATTTTGCGCGGGGAGCCGAATGAGTAGATAGGTTATAGATAGCCGTGAAAAAGATAATTGTTATATTTACACTAATTTTATTATCATTCGTACCCTCTTATGCAATACAAGAAGATACAAGACCCGTAGAACTCAAAGACGTTATACTCCAATCAGAAGTAGAAAAAGTTCAGGAAACCCCTAAGGTTCAGGATATAGAAATCCCGCACGAAAAAACATTTTCGGAAAAGGTTCACGATATCCTGACAGCCGAGGTTGAAAAAACCGATACACCTTATCACCTGCTTTCAGAAATTGCAACAGTTCACCTGAAAAAAGGCCCCGTTGAAAGTCTGCATTTGTGGGGTGCATATCAGGGTCAGCTCGGCATTCACCTGCAAGAGAATAAAGGCGGGTATACAGATTGGACGGAAGGTTCGGTAAATGTTGGTATCGACGGCAAGTTCAGAAGCGGTAAAGAAGATTTCCGCTTAATGGTTAACTTGCAACCGCAGCATGGCAGAAACTTCTGGCAAAACCTGCCGGCAGATATGTATATCGCAACCAACCGTATTCCGCACCACCGTATAATGTTCGGTAACTCGCGTCCGCCGGTCGGCGTTGAAGGCGGTCAAAGCCCTTATACATTGCCTTTCATCTACCGTTCCCAAATTTCAAGAACCTACGGTACTGTTCGTAAGTTCGGGGTACGTGTTCAGGGGAACTACGATTTAATTGAATACGATTTGGGCGGTTACAGTTCTGATACATATTTCAGAAAATTTTTCCCTGGCGTGGAATTTACCGGCTGGGTAAACTTAAAACCGCTGGGCAAAACTGACGGCAGATACGGGAAATTAAAACTCGGCGGCGGTATCAACGGCGGTCAATACGGAAGCGGCGAGTTTTTTGTTGCCGGCGCTTACGCGGATTACGAATACAAAAAATTCTTTATTAATTTTGAATGGGCGCAAGCTGACGGTTCCAACGGTGTTGCCGGATACACCAACAAACAAACAGGTGGTTTTTATTCAACCATAGGCTACAGAATTAGTCCTAAAATCGAGCTTTTAGCAAGATATGACCAGTTTGATCCGGATAGAAACATAGGCCACAATATGATAAGAGAATACACTGCCGGCATTAACTATTACGTAAAAGGACAGGGATTAAAACTTATTTTCAACTATATTTTCTGCCAAAATCAGGGCGCAAACGACTCACACCGCTTCATGATAGGTACACAGGTATTGTTATAGGAGAATAATGGAAATAATGCTCAAATTCACAGAAGTAACACAGGAAAATATTCCGGCACTTGCACAGCTGGCACACGAAATCTGGTTTGAATACTGGAAAACCCTGCTTTCACCTGAACAAATCGAATATATGGTTGAAAAATTTCAATCCGAAAACGCCATCCACAGCCAGTACGCCAACGAACACTATACTTATTGGTTCATAAACCTTAACGGCGAAAATATCGGCTACTTCGGGCTTTCAGAACGTCCGCAATACCTCTTCTTGTCAAAGCTTTATATAAAAAAGGATTTCCGATCTCAAGGTTTCGGACACAAAGCGTTTGATGAAATCAAAAAAATTGCTGCCGAAAAACGCTATAACGAAATTAGGCTAACTGTCAACAAGTACAATTCAAATACCATTGCGGCATACAAAAAGTGGGGGCTAGAAATCATTGACGCCGTTGTGACCGATATAGGCAGCGGATTCGTTATGGATGATTATATTATGAGCTATAAATGTGTCTGAAATTTATCAACCACTTGACTGATAGTTACTATCAAGTATTAAAATATAAGAGTTCAAGAATTTAAAAAAGTGCAATGTTAGAAAACTACATTATATATCTCAAATTTTTAGAAAAAAAACTTACGAAATTTTTTGACAAACAAAAACCATACATTCGTTGTCAAAAAGGGTGCGGACTTTGCTGCCAAAACGCCCAATTCCCTTATTCGAAGCTGGAAATTGATTATTTAATGACAGGTGCGTGGCAGCTGGATTTAGAAACTAAAAAACTGGTTGCGCAAAATATAAACAGGATTATTCAGGAAAAAAAGAATTTTAACGGTAGGCCTGATGAATTTAAATATGACTGCCCGTTTTTGATAAACAATGTCTGCTCTGTTTACAAGTATAGAGGCATTATTTGCCGGACTTTCGGGCTGATGTATATGGGAGAAGATAATAAAGCTAAAATTCCATTCTGCTGTTTCAAAGGTTACAATTACGCGAATGTTGTAAAAGACGGCAGCGGTGTTATTTCTTCCGAGAAAGTTAAGGCGCTCGGGGATGTTGAAGAACCTGTCGCATTTAATATCAGTTATAAATTTTTAACCTGCGAGGATTTTGAGCTGGGGTTTAAAATCAAATTTGGCGAGAAAAAACCGCTTATTGATTGGTTTATAGA
>CALVBO010000028.1 GCA_944325835.1 Candidatus Gastranaerophilales bacterium | reverse complement strand
AATCCAGTGAATTGTTTTGCGAGAGGTAGACAGCACTCTGCCGAGAAAAACAGTCCAGTGAACTGTTTTTCGAGAGGAAAGCTGGTTGACCTGCGTTACCCGCCTGACAAATCAAAGATTAGAAACGGCGGTGATATTATGCTCGCCTGCTCCCCTCGTTCTCTCGAGGTGACACCGCGAGCATCGGCTGACGCTTTGAGCAGGGCAAGCAGGCGACGGAGAACTGCTTTATCTGTAATCCGTCAATTGTGCGCAGATACTGCGAATGACTTTATTCAACGCTGATTTCCGGTGTCTTGCCCACATTTTTTATTCATGGTAAAATATCTCCGTTAACTATGAAATAGCTAAGGAGAAAATTATGGAGAATAAACAAATTGCTACAATCGGTGTTTTCGGCGGTTCAGGTTTTTACAAATTCCTTGATGACGTTGAAGAAATCAGAATTGAAACCCCGTACGGGATGCCAAGCGACAGTGCTTTTGTAGGTAAAATAGGCCCGCATAAAGTTGCGTTTATTCCACGCCACGGCAGAAACCATACAATTTTGCCGCACCTTATTAATTACAGGGCAAATGTTTGGGCTATGAAATCTCTTGGCGTTCAACGCGTAATTTCTCCATGTGCTGCCGGAAGTTTACAAAAACACGTTGAGCCGGGCCATTTTGTTATCTGTGATCAGTTCGTAGATTGGACAGACGGCAGAAAATCAACTTTCTTTGAAGGTCCGGTTGTTACACACCCGTCCGCTGCGGAAACATATTGTCCGGAACTCAGGCAGTTAGCTGTTAAAACCGCTAAAGATTTAGGTATTACAGTTCACGAAACAGGTACCGTTGTCGTTATCAACGGCCCTAGATTTTCAACTAAATCAGAATCAAGATTTTTTACGGGTCAAGGCTGGGAAGTTATTAATATGACTGCGTTTCCGGAGGCATATCTGGTTAAAGAAATGGATATGTGCCCGCTGAATATCTCGCTTATTACCGACTATGATGCCGGTTTGGTCGGTGATGTTCCGCCGGTTTCACACCACGCGGTTATTGAAGTGTTTAATAACAATGTTGCTAATTTAAAATCTCTGTTATTCAGTATGATAGAGAATATTCCTGTTGAACGGAATAATTGTGAATGCGCGTTTACTAAGAAAAATTCGCAATTATAGAAAGGAAACGGTGTAATTTATGGTTAGCGCTGTTGCAAAACTTTTTGAACTGTATTTTTTAATAATTATTCTTAGATGTTTTATCTCGTTTTTCCCGAGAATTGATATCTATAAACAGCCGGTAAAGTTTATACGTGAGATAACCGATCCATATCTGGATTTTTTCAGAAGATTTATTCCGCCGGTAGGAGGATTGGATTTTTCGCCTATTGTTGCGGTGATCGTCCTGCAAATTCTGCAAATTCTGGTATGTTCGGCTCTGGACATGGTTTTTTAGGCGCGGGGTAGAGTATGAAGATTTTGATTTATGGTGCAACAGAGGTCGGATGTCTTTTAGCTACAGAGTTTTTTGAAGATCACGATGTCACCATTATTGACAAAGAAGAAAATAAAACAGAAGAATTAAAAAAGCTGGATATTGGTTTTATTAAGGGCAATGCCTCTAATACGGAAGTTTTAAAGCTTGCGGATATTCGCAATGCGGATGTCTTTATTGCCTGTACTTCGATAGATGAAGCTAATATTGTGGCCTGTCTGACTGCAAAAAAAATGAGCGGTGTCAGAACAGTTTGTTTTGTTACAAAGGAAGAGTACAGAAATGTTCTGAATGTTGACCGTTCTGATATGTGCCTTTGTGAATTCTTTATTGACGAAATCGTCTGGCCGGAAGAGCTGCTGACACAGGAGATTTTCCGGATTGTAACCGTTGCGCAGGCGCTTGATGTTGAATTCTTTGCAAACGGCCGTGCGCGGCTTCTTGAGTATAAGCTTAAAGAGGGAATGGCGCTGGTTGATAAAAAAATTAAAGATTGCAATTTTACAAAAAATACCTTAATCGTCGGGATTACGCGTGAGGGTGCTCTCTCTATCCCAAACGGCGATACTGTACTTCTGGCAGGAGATAAACTGATATTTATGGGAACTTCTCACTCTCTGGATATTCTTGCCGGAACGTTTTTCCACGATAAGGAAAGTGTTAAAACAGTTACTATCATCGGCGGCGGGAATGTCGGGCTTATGCTTGCGCAGACGCTGGAAGATGTCAAAATTAAAACAAAAATTATCGAGAAAAATTATGAGCGCTGTGAGTTTTTATCGCAAAAGCTTAAAAGCACTCTTATTATCAACGGGGACGGTACGGATTTGAAACTTCTTGATGAAGAGGAAATCGGCTCAAGTGATGTTACTATAAGCGTTACCAATAACGATGAAAGAAACCTGTTAACCTCGCTTCTTGCGAAACAGCTGGGAACAAAACGTACAATTACGCGGGTTTCAAAGGTTTTAAATATTCCGTTGTTTGAAAAAGTAGGGGTGGATATAGCGATTTCTGCTAAGAACTCTGCGCTCAACGAGGTGAAAAACGCACTTGATGAAGATTCAAATGTGGGTATTCTTGCAACGGTTGAACAGGGACAGGGCGAAGTTCTGGAAATTGATTTGAGTACGGAGTTCAACAACAAAAAGATTTTTGAGATGCGTTTTCCGCGTCCTGCCGTTGTCGGTGTAATTCAGCGCGGAAACGGTATTATTATTCCGAAAGGCGATACGGAACTCCATACCGGTGACACACTGATAATCTTTACTAAAGCGGAAGATGCAGATTTGATAAAAGCAATGTTTAATAAGGCGGACAGATGAGATTTAACTATTTGCTGAGCGCTGTAGGTTTAATACTGGTTTATATCGGTTTTGTAATGCTGGTGCCTATAGCGGTTGCGTTAATATTTAAAGAATATACAGAAATTTTGAGTTTTTTATTACCGGCTCTGGTTGTAGTTTTAACCGGTTTTTTACTTAAATTTACTTCAAATAAAATCGCACCGGTAGAAAACTTTAATGATATAAAAAAATCGGAAGCCTTATTTATTGTTGTACTGGTTTGGGTTTTGTTCGGGATTGTTTCTGCGGTTCCGATGACTCTGGCGGGGCTTTCACCGGTAAATGCTCTTTTTGAAACCGTTTCGGGTATAACAACTACAGGTGCAACTATTCTGGCAAATTTTGATTATTCACATACATTTTTCTTCTGGCGTGCGTTTCTCCAGTGGCTTGGCGGTATGGGTGTTATTGTCCTGTTTATTGCGATTTTGCCGCAGTTCGCGGTTGCCGGAAGGCAGATGTTCTTTGCGGAAGCTCCGGGGCCTACGGAAGATAAGTTAACTCCGCGTATCAGAAATACTGCTTCTGCGTTATGGAGTTTGTATGCTCTTTTAACATTGTTGCAGGTAATTCTTCTCATCTGGGCAGGGATGAATCCTTTTGATGCGATTTGTAATGCATTTGCAACACTTGCGGCAGGCGGTTTCTCGCCGAACGCTCAGAGTACAATGGGATATAATTCTAATTTGATAACATTTATCATGATGATATTTATATTTATTGCGGGTGTGAGTTTCAACGTGCAGTATGTTGCGTTATCAAAATTGAAGCCGTGGGAAATTTTTAAAAGCGAAGAAGTCAGGGCTTATACCGGAATTTTCCTTATTCTGGGGGCTGTTATTGCAATATCTTTGTATTTAAACCATGATTACGGCAGTATTAAGGAAACATTATTACACGCATATTATCAGGTTATCTCCATAATGACGACCACCGGAAGCTCCAGTGCGGATTATACAGAGTGGAATTTCACGGCGCAGCTGCTGCTCGGGTTGGCGTTTTTTACCGGCGGTTGTGCGGGTTCCGGCAGCGGCGGCATAAAGATTACAAGATTGTGCCTGATTTTTAAGGTTATGAAGATAGAATTGCAAAAAATTCTTCACCCGAATGCTGTTATAAATATCAAAATGGATAACATTATTGTTCCGAAAGATGTTATTTCACAGGTTATAGTTTTCGTAATGTTCTATTTCCTTGTGATTTTGATATCCTCATTGATTATTTCAATAGTAGAGCAAAATTTATTAATAGGTTTTACCTCGGCAGTGTCATTAATCGGTAATGTCGGGCCTGCGTACCCTGCTGTGGTTGGACCTATGGGAAGCTTTGATTCTCTGCACGAGGTTTCAAAATTAATACTGATTTTCAATATGTATGTAGGGCGTCTGGAATTAATCCCGTTTCTGGTAATGCTTCAGGGTGATTTCTGGTCGTTTAAGCGTTCGTAGGTTTTTTCTCTCCGGAAGGAATAATTTCTGCGCCGAATTTCTTTTCGACATTTTTCAGCATGTTATCCAGCGGCTTTGAAAGAGCAATTGCGGTCACAGTCCATGCTGCCAGACCTCCAAGTGCTGTTGCGCCCCATTTCTTCCAGCCGTTGAGTTTTTTACCTAGAAATGCACCGCCAATACCGCCAAGACCTCCGGAAATACACATCGCAGCCGTATCTATAATTGATAATTTGGTGTGAGTTTTTTTATAACTTGAGATGAATTCGTCAGCTTTATCTTTTTCAACACTGAAATTCTTCTGGGAAATTCCGTTATAGTTAGCATGAACCTCAACTCTGTTTCCGTCGAGCGGTTTACCTACTTCCATTATTACCGGCATAACAAACTCCTTTTGACCCTTTTGGATACACACCTATAATAATATAAAAACAAAGTTAAGTCAAAAATTGCTGTCTTTAAAATTTATTCATATCTAAGTGCATCAATTGGTTTAAGAAGTGAAGCTTTGTAGGCCGGATAGTAGCCGAAAGCTATACCTACAAGGCCTGAAAAGCCCAGAGATAATAATATTGAAAATGTTGAAATTGAAATATTAAGTTCTGTCGAGAACATTTCGACGGATTTTGCGCCTATAATTCCGACAACTACACCTATTATACCGCCTATTACTGAAAGCAGCAGGGATTCAATAAGGAATTGCCAGCGGATGTCAGATGCGCGGGCACCGATTGCCATTCTGATACCGATTTCTTTTGTCCGTTCGGTCACTGATACCAGCATGATATTCATAATCCCGATACCGCCGACAAGTAGCGATACAGATGCTATTGAAAAAAGCAAAATAGAAAATGTTGCGGTGGTAGATTTTATTCGTTCCTGAAATTCCGCGGAATTTCTTATTTCAAAATCGTTTTCCTGATTTTTGCCTATGCGGTGGCGCTGGATTAGAAGTTCCGTGATATCCTGTTCTGCAAGTGAAACGACGTCTGCGTTCTGGCATTTTACGACAATCATTTTGACGCTGCCGGGGAATTCTGTGCCGAAAACTTTCTTCTGGGCTGTCAGAATAGGGATGAAAAGCAAATCATCCTGATCCATAGGCCCCATAGAGCCTTTTTCTTTAAGAATTCCGATAACTCTGAACGGGACATTCCCTATCCGGATTGTTTTGTTGATAGGGTTTACATCCCCGAACAGTTCAGAAACAACGGTGCTGCCGAGAACCGCTACTTTGGAACCATTTTTTTCTTCATCGCGGGTGAATTTTCTACCCAGTTCGATTTCATAGTTTTTAACGTAAAGATATTCCGGTTCGACCCCGTAGACAGTTGTTGACCAGTTTTGATTTCCGTAAGTAAGCTGTTGCGTTCCGGAACTTGCGGCGGCCGCAGCTTCAAGCCCGCGTACATTTTTTTTGATTGCTTCCGCGTCTTTCAGGGTAAGTGTCGGGCGGGAACCCATTCCCATGTGAACTCCGCCGGTTTTCGCAGAAGCTGAACGAACTGTTAAAAGGTTGCTGCCCATTAATTCAATATTTTTTTGCACGTTTGCACTCGCGCCGTTCCCGACTGCAAGCATTATGATAACCGCGCTTACACCGATAATTATCCCGAGGCTGGTGAGAGCCGAACGCATTTTGTTAACTTTGAGCGAATTTATTGAAATTTTTAATGTTGATTTAAAATCTATCATCTTTTAACCTTGTCATTTAGTTCATCTGAGATTATTTTGCCGTCTTTAAACCTGACAATACGCCTGCAGTATTCAGCAATATCTGGTTCGTGAGTTACCAGAATTATTGTTTTTTTGTAAACTTCATTGAGTTCAACGAAAAAATTCATAACATCAATACTTGTTTTAGTATCAAGGTTCCCCGTCGGCTCATCCGCAAGAATAAGCGGTGCATCGTTAACAATTGCGCGGGCAATTGCGACACGCTGCTGCTGACCGCCTGACATCTGGTTTGGCATGTGATTTTCGCGGTTTTCAAGCCCGACTATTTTAAGAGCGTTTCTTGCGCGCTCAATCCGTTCTTCTTCCGGAATACCTTTATAAATCATCGGAAGCTGGACGTTATCAAGTGCGGAAGTTCTTGAAATAAGGTTAAAGCCCTGAAATACAAATCCGAGTTTAACATTTCTGATTTCGGAGAGTTCATCAGAGGAGAGAGAGAACACATCTATGCCGTCAAGGTGATAACTTCCGGAATTCGGGCGGTCGAGGGTCCCGAGGGTGTTCATCATTGTGGATTTGCCGGAACCCGAAGCGCCCATAATCGCAACGAATTCACCGTGATTAACACTCAGGGAAACATCATCCAGCGCGTTGAAGGATTCTTCACCTGTTTGGTATGTTTTTATAAGATGTTTTACTTCAATTAATGGCATTTTTCTCGTTTCTGTTTTTATCAATGTGGTGAGTTTGATTACATTGGCGGACGCATTCTTCTTGTGGTTTGTTTTGTTTTGCTATTGGTTGTACCTATTGCGACACGGGTTCCTTCTGTAATTTCATCAGAAATAACCTGTGTATAATTATCATCGCTTGCGCCGGTTTTAATATTGATTCTGCGGGCTTTACCTTTTTCAACAATCCATAAACCCTGTTGTTCATATCTTTGTGTATTGTCGGGCGGAGAGAATTTTAGTGCTCTGTTAGGAACGCAAAGCGCATCTTTTACTTCTGAGGTGATAATTGATACGTTGGCGGTCATCCCCGGTTTAAGTTTTAATTCTGCGTTATCGACTTTTACAATGACAGAATACGTTACAACGTTGGAAACTGTTGTCGGGGAAATCCGAACCTGTGTAACTTTGCCGTAGAAAGTACTGTTCGGATATCCGTCAAGGGTATACATTACCTCTTGACCTTCTTTAACTTCGCCGATATCGGCTTCGGATACGTTAACTTCAATTTGCATTTCTTCAAGATCCTGCGCGATTGTGAAAAGTTCCGGAGCCTGCAAGGTCGCCGCAACCGGCTGGCCTAAGTCGATTTCACGTGAAATAATCATTCCGTCAACAGGGGCTATAACTTTTGTGTAATTGAGGTTAACCACAGACTGTTCATATTGTGCACGTGCCTGTTGTATCTTAAACTTTGCGGCGTTTACTTTTGCAAGCCCTGCTTTATAATCACTTTCGGCCTGATCAAGCTCGCTTTTCGGGATAAAGTTTCTGGAATAGAGGTTTTTATACCGGTTGTAAGTTTTCGTGCTCATCTCTAAAGTCGCCTGAACTTCTGCAAGAGCGGCTTCCGCGTTGTTCATTGCAGCACGGTTCTGGTCAACTGTTGCCTGAAAAGTCCGCGGGTCGATTTCAGCCAGTAACTGACCTTTCTTTACAACGGAATTGAAGTCTACATAAATTGCGCTTATCAGACCGGATACTGTTGAACCAACACTGACGGTGTTTACCGGATTAATTGTGCCGGAGGCTTCAACGATTTGTGTTATAGTCCTTTTTGTAACCGGTGCGGTTTGAAATTTCGGGCCGGAGTTTGCCTTCACCATAAACCCGCTGATAACAACAATCGCAAGGATTGCACCTATCAGCGCAAGTTTTTTATTGGAAATGTCAAAGTTTTTAATCTTCATTTGCGTATCCTATCTATAATTTGAGATCTTTTACCGTGAGAGTTACATCCTGATTAAGCGCAATAGCCTGTTCGAGGGTTGCCCTTGCAACGTTGTAATTGTAAATCGTTTGAACATAAGTGTTTTGCGCGTTGTTGTAGTTAACCCTTGCGTCCTGAAGCTGGATGTAGTCGCCTAATCCGACTTCGTAACGCCCGTCTGCAAGTTCAAGGTTTTCTAATGTCTGGCGAACCTTTGATTCCAGCAGCGGAATTTGTTTCTCTAATTGTATCATATCAATATAAGCATTTTGTACTTCAAAATAAAGGTTCTGGCTTAAAAGCGAAACCTCGTTTTGGGCATATTCAACCTGAATTTTTGCATTATCAATTTCTTTCTGGAGCTGGAAGATATTGAAAGTGGTGTTTAAATTTATGGAAATACTCATGCTGTTGTTTGTGTAGCGCTGTGTGTTAGCAAGTCCGTAGCCGACGTTTGCAGAAAGTGTCGGAAAATATTGTCTTTTGACGTTTATAAGAGCCTGTTCCATAGCGTTTACTGTTGCATTAAGCGCTTTCAGGTCAGGTCTGTTTTTCATTGCAAGAGCAACGGATTCATCAAAGGTATAGGGGTATTTTTGGAATTTATAGTCCTCTAATACTTCACTTTTTTGAACTCCTGTTGTCAAAACAGCGTCCTGAACAGGTTCCGGAACTTTACTCAAATCTTTGTCGTTGCCGATACGGGTTAAACTTACTGGAACGTAAGGGTTTGCAAGGTTAAATGTTTCGGTGTTTGAAATTTCATATTCCGGTGCATAGGCAACGTACATTGCATTGTTGAGTTCTACAAGCGCGTTTTTATAATTGTTTTCAGCCTGAACAAGCGCAACTTTTGCATCACTCAGGTTAACTTCTGCGTTTACAAGGTCAATTCTGGAGCGGATACCTTCTTCGTAGTAAGCTTCTGTTCTGATGTAGTTGCGCTCTGTAATCTGTACGTTTGAACGCTCAATATCCAGCATGGATTTTGCAGCAAGAACCGCATAATATTTTAGTTTTACATTAAATGTAGTTGTTAAGACCGAATAGTCAAATTCATATTCGGCAGCGATTTTGTTATATTTTTGCATTTTAATAGCGGACAGGGTTTTACCGAAGTTAAAAAGAAGCTGGTTAATTGATGCGCTTACACTCGGGAAAGTTCTGTTGCTGTAGTTATTGCGCATAACATTCCCGTTGCTGGAATTGAAAGTCTGGTTGTAACCTACCCCCGCGCTTATCGTCGGAGTATAATCGGATTTGGCAAGTGAAATGTTATTTATCGCGGTTTTAAGATTGTAAATCGTCCGTTTAACAAGCGGGCTGTTATTTAAAGAAATCGTTATACAGTCGTTAAGATTCAGCATTGCGCCTTTTTCAATTTTCTTTGTTTCAAGCGCAGATGCCGTGGGGCTTAAAAGGGTTATTATTAATATAAAACTTATTATTTTTTTATGAAATTTCATCTTCCGCTCCGCTTATATAATACTCGTTTTAAGAGCAAAATTTATCGTGTGGATACTGTATTTTATCCGTACAAATTTATAACGAAATTCATAAAAAAAAGTTCAAACTATCCCTATTGCGCAACTGCGAAAAATATGCTATAATCGGGCTTAAGATTTGAAAAAATCTGATGTCCGAGAAAGTTTCGCGATAAGTAACGTGGCGAGAATGAGTTGCGTAGCAACTCCCGCTCACTCAAGCGAAACTTTTGAGTGGCGTATTAGACAGCACTCTGCCGAGAAAAACAGTCCAGTGAACTGTTTTTCGAGAGGGAGCGCACGGCTCGCGGTTCAGCGAGACGGTGCGACGGAGAACTGCTTTATTTATATCACAAAAATCAGGAGAACTGAAATGTACCAAGATGAAAAACTTACCTGCGAAGATTGCGGATGCGAATTTGTTTTCACAGCCGGCGAACAAGAATTCTACGCAGAAAAAGGTTTGGTCAACAAACCTAAAAGATGCCCGGAATGCAGAAAATTGAGAAGACAAAACAACCGCTCAAGAAGAAGAAAAATGTACGATGCCGTTTGTACAAAATGCGGTGCGCAAACTCAGGTTCCGTTTAAACCGACTCCGGGAAAAGAAGTTTATTGTAAAGATTGTTTTTCACAGGTAACTCCTGCTTAGTTGAATATCAGAACTTCTTTGTCCGAGAAAGACTCGCGCCCGGCTGAGCCGGAGCCATACTTGTATTAATCGTTACCGTGAGCGTATAACCCAAATGTGGTAGCCACTCAGTGGCCGAGTCTTTTGAGTGGTGTATTAGACAGCACTCTGCCGAGAAAAACAGTCCAGTGAACTGTTTTTCGAGAGGGAGCGCACGGCTCGCGGTTCAGCGAGACGGTGCGACGGAGAACTGCTTTATTATAATAAAGGATAATCATGTTTTTTAAAAAGAAGAAACCACAACCCGAACCAGTTTGGCGTGATTTTCGTGAGAAAACGTATGAAGAGCTTGAACAAGAAGTTGACGCTGCCTATGGCGAAGAAATGCGTAAACGCAATATCAAAATAGCTGTTGTCGCTGTAATTTTGTTATTCGTATTTCACGACGTAGCTGGCTTTTGGCTGCGGTTTGGCTTCCCGCGTATCCCTAAAAGAACCGAGCAGGTCATTGATTTCGTTTCTGACCCTGTGGAAACTGATTTGCCGGAAGAGGAAGAGCCTTATATTAAATATATTACTCTTGAAGATAAGGATGAAGTGGATATCAGAAAACAGGCCGCTTTTTCTATCTCGGGCCGCGTGGTTGCTAAAAATTATCTTTTCTGGGGCAACTATCTTCCGGGCGGCAAACGGGTATTTCAATCCGCCGCGCTTTTTGATCTGGGGCTGGCATGGGGTAAAATGTCTGATAAAAAAATCCTGAAAAATTACACTTTCTACAGCGCAAAAGATACGCAGGCAAGAAGCCTTTATCCAACTTTAAAACTGGGAGTACGGCGTCCGCCGCTGCCGTGGCCTTATGTAAGAACACACATGGCGCACCTAAATATTGTGCCGGCAAATTCCAAAATAATGTCAGCGCTGATTTATCTTTTTAAATACCAGCCGGTCAAACTTGACGGGTATCTGGTTGACGTAAAAGATGAAAACGGTCACTGGAAATGCAGCGGGATGTCAAAATATAATTCCAATCCGAATGCGCGCAGCAACGCTTCTGAAATCATGTATGTTACAAGGGTTCAGGTGGGTAAACGAATTTACGAGTAGATGTTATAGCTTGACTAATTCTAAAACATGGTACATAATGAAGAAGTGCCGCAGAGCGGCATCCACGATTAGACAAAGGCGAGAAGCCGGAAAGGATAGAAGAACTTATGAAAAACCGAAGAGTAAGCATTAATGCAGGGGGGGGGGGGGGCCTCTCTTAAAAGGCACTATTGAACCGTTGAAAGCCTTTAATAGTCATGCTGAACTTGTTTCAGCATCTGTCCCGTGTCGCAAACTACCGGTAACGTTGAACAGATCCCGAAATAAATTCGGGATGACACCGACTGAGTCGGTTCTATGTTTGGTCAACAGGCTGTCGGTCAAGAAATGTGCGTTTACCATGGCGGAGATATTGTTATCCCTGACGATAATCGGCGTGGTTGCGGCGATAACGTTACCTAGCCTTACGGGCAACATTAACGAGCGGACATGGAACACGCAAAGGAAAGCGCTTTATGCGCGTTTTAGTCAGGCGTTGCCATTAATGGATGCGCTTAACGGTTATGGCACTCTGGCAGAAATGACCGATAGCGCAACCGGTTCAACTTCTATAGAAGATACTGCCGCAGAAACCTTTGTCACAAGCGGTCTTTCTAAAGTTATTAAAATTAATAATATTTGTGACAATGAACATCTTGAAGATTGCGGGGTTACGTCAAAAATAACTACACTTAATGGTTCTCAGATAGATATGCCAACAACAATGCAGGAATTGAATGAAAAAATGGTGGGCAGTTATTCAAACATCCATGATAAATTTTCTTTACTTGATACAAAAGCCGCAGCGTTTGAAACACAAAACGGTGAAAGTATAACAGTATTTTATAATCCGCATTGTTTGGGTAGTTTGAATGAGTATCCAAAGGGAGCCGGCGGGGGCTTTTATATGCAGCCTAAAATCTGTGCCAATTTTATTTATGATTTAAACGGAAACAAAGGTCCGAATACGGTTGGAAAGGATATTGGTTTTATGACAGCGCTCTATCCTTTTGATGCGCTTTTGGTTGCGCCGTATCCAGCAGTAAGGCCTTTGGATGGCACATATTATTTAACAGTAGATTCCGGAGTTTCAGCTGCGCAAGCCTGTACAAATTATGACAGTGAATACAGATTACCAAATGCAGATGAACTTGCTGCGATGTTTATTAATCGTGAGCTGTTAAAATCTGATGTTACGGGTGCGTTCTGGTCTTCGTCAACTTTTTCCTCTACAGGCGCCTGGGGACAGGACATTGTTATCGGTACGCGGGATGATTTTGGCAAAGCTACACAGCAATTCCAAGTCTGGTGCGTAAAGCGTTAACCGCAGGCACGGGTTCAGTTATAAAACCGCCTTGACCGACAGTGTTGTATAAAACGTTAGCCGTGAGCGCAGGTTAAGTTAAGAGAGCCGGTTGACCCCGGCTGGTGGGTAAAGCGTTAAAAATATGGTCGGGAATAATAATTATGTTCCCGGCCTTTTTAAATTTCTTCTTGTAATTTAATTTTCACGATATAGAATATCACCTGAAAGGAGATTAAATAGAAAAATGGAAGACATTAAAAAAGAGTATACTGATTGCGTTGCCCCTTCAAGTGTAGCCGAAGAAATTACAACAAAAGTTATGCCTGCTAAAGCAGGATATGGCAAAATAAAAACGTTAGTATTAAGTATTGCGGCAGGTGCATTTATCGCTTTTGGTGCACAGGTTTCAATGACTATTATGACAGGTACAACAGAAACGTTAGGTTTTGGCTTAACTAAATTATTAGGCGGTATGATTTTCGCAGCCGGCCTGATTATGGTTGTTCTCACCGGCGCAGAACTGTTTACAGGTAACGTCATGATGACTTTTTCTGTTATTGAAAAGAAAATGAGTTTTTGGAGATTGATGAGAAACTGGGGTATCGTTTATTTCGGTAATCTTGTCGGCTCTTTACTCATTGCGTGCTTAATTTATGCAACCGGTCTTTGCCATAACTTCCACGAACAAGTTGGCGCTATGGCTGTTAATACCGCGTATATGAAAGTTAACCTCACTTTTGTGGAAGCTTTCACAAGAGGTATTTTGTGTAACTGGTTAGTTTGTATGGCAATCTGGATGGCGTTTTCATCCAAAACCGTTATCGGTAAAATTTTTGCAATTGTGTTCCCGATTACAACATTCTGTGCATCAGGTTATGAACACAGTATTGCAAATATGTTCTTTATCTCTGACGGTTTAATGGAAAAATCTGTTGAAGCTGTTGCTGCGGCATCAATGCTTTCACCAGATCAACTTGCAACATTGAATATTAAATCATTCCTGTTGGGCAACCTGATACCTGTAACATTAGGTAACATTGTCGGCGCGTTTGTATTTATGGTTCTGTTGTTCTGGACTGCATATATCAGACCGGACGCAAATGCCGCATCTGATGTTGCTCCTCACAAAAATTAAATTTAACATAACTGTCCGAGAAAGACTCGCGATAAGGAACGTGGCGTGAATGAGTTGCGAAGCAACTCCCGCTCACGCAAGCGAGTCTT
>CALVBO010000027.1 GCA_944325835.1 Candidatus Gastranaerophilales bacterium | reverse complement strand
CGCGAACCGGCGCCGGCGCTTCACATCCGCTAAGAAGGCTCCCCCCCCCCCCCTGATAAAATGTTTACACTTTTGTTTTTCATCTTTTCTATCCTTTCCGGCACTTTGCCATTGTCTTTTTTGTAGGACAGGCTCAGCCTGCCTTTCTTTTATTTACTCTTTCATTATGTATTATGTTTTTGAGTATGTCAAGCAAATCTTACTATAGAAAAGTGTAAAATTTTATTAAAAACATTCTTGAGAGCTATTCACAAAAGATATTCAACGCGCTACTATAATGTGTATGGAAAAAGTCGAGGAAAAGTTGTATCCGGATCTTCCTCCAACAATGGTCAGGGGTAGGGAGGAAAAATTTAAAGAAGCACAAACATCAAAATTCTGGCTTTGGGTCGCAGATATGTTTTTCTGTAACATGCTCAGAAACAGATTTTGTACGTTTCGCTATACCGGAGTGGAAAACTACGAAAAAGCCGACGGGCCGGCAACCCCTACAATTATATTCTCCCAACACTGCAATTGGTGGGACGGAATTGTTATGTACCACGTTTCCAATAAAATCCTCGGCCGCGAAATCAGGCTTATGGTCGAAGAATTAAACAGATTTCCTCTACTCAGACACGGCGGCGCATTTTCGGTCAATAAAAAGTCCCCTCAAGCTTCCATGAAGGCATTAAAATATGCGGTTCAGGAAATGGGGAAATTGTCTAACGTGCTTGCTATTTTCCCTCAAGGAATAATAAGACCGCCTCATTTCAGACCTATAGAATTTCAAACAGGGCTTGCCTATATGGCGCAAAGCGCCGTAAAAAAATACGGCAGAGTAAATCTTATCCCCGTTGCAATAGATTACACCTTCCTACGCGATAACCGGCCGGAAGTTATTGTTATGCTTGGCGAGGTTATCACCCTCACCGATACAAAAGAAGATAGAAAGACTTTAACCCACCGCCTTGAACGCGCGCTTGAAGTAACCTGCATTAATCAGGAAGAAAATATCTCTACCGGCAATCTTGAGGCATATAAATGTCTGTTTAAGCAGCATCTCAAATGGTACCGCCAGATTGAACAGAGATTAAAACGCATTGATAAATAAAACTTTTCAGCTTAACAAAAAAAAGGGTCTGTAATCAGACCCCTGGAATTAAGAATAGCTGGAAGTATGAAAAAGATTTAATTATATTAAACGTAAAACACCGTTTGCTTACAATTAGTCAAGCATCCTATTCATTTTTGTTAAAATAAGACAGGTGGGTAATAGTTATTTCAGCAATAAATTGCTAGTATAATGCTTACATTAAGATACGGATCTGAAATATCACACCCCAGAATATGTGTTTTTTATGATATACGCAATCCGGAAGTTCAAATACAAAAAGATTATAATAGGCGGAGTAATATAAATGGAAGAAGGATTATTAACACAAATTCCTTGCGCAACCAAGGAACTATTCTCAAAATTAGACAACAGTTATGAAATTTATCTGGTAAAACACGATTTGAGATGTGAGCTGGAAACGCAGCTGGAGAAATACATTTCGGTACTGAACCACGACATTAAGACACCGGCGCTTGCGCAAATGCGGGCATTAGAATATCTTCTGGCAGAAAATCAAGAGGGTTTGAGCGAAAACCAGAGAGATTTGCTAAACATGACGCTCGAATCATGTCAGGAGCAATATGACATTATAAATAATTTAATTAATACTCTGAAATATAAAAAGCAGGAAAACGTTATTGTTTGCAGCAGTTTCAACATAATCGAGCTGGTAAAAAACAACCTGGGAAAGCTAGAAGAAACTATAAAAAGAAACAATAACAATATAATATTCAAGAGTGATTCGCCGGAAATAAACATAAACGCAGACATGGATAAGTTATCCGGGGCACTATACAAACTTATGAAATACGCACTAAACAGAGCATCAAATGATTCGGCGATTAACATAGAAATATCAGAAAACGAACAGCAATCGAATATAATCATCAATATTGAGGAAAAGACGCCGAGCAGTTACAGCGGTTTAACCTGCAGCGGGGTATATATCAGTCAGGAAGATTATAATTCAGTAGGTTCAAATTTAGAACTGGGGTTGGTTGAAGAAATCGTTTCCGCACATAACGGGAGCTTAAATCGCAGCCAATCAGGGAATCACCAATCAATTGAACTTATATTACCTAAGAAGTATGTACAATATTAACAAAATAGTCTTGACTTTCGGTTATGGTTCACGTAGAATGGAATAGCTGATTAAGGCGACATGGCCAAGTGGTAAGGCAGAAGCCTGCAAAGCTTTTACCCCCAGTTCGAATCTGGGTGTCGCCTTTTTTATATAACAGCCGGTTTAGTCGAGGGGAAGATTGTTCCCTGATTAAATTACGGGCGATTGGCACTCTGCCGAGCGAAACAATCCGGTGAATTGTTTCGCGAGAGGGGTAGCGCAGCCGAGGGAAACTACTGTTTCCCGATTAAATTAAATTACGGGCGATTGGCGCAGTTGGTAGCGCATCACATCGACATTGTGGGGGTCACGTGTTCGAGTCACGTATCGCCCAATGAGGGGAGGTAATACCTCCCTTTTTTGATACGGGACGAGAACACACAAAGCAGAGCTTTGTCGGTGTTCGAGCGCGAACGAGCTGAGGCTGGAACATTTCGCAAGTGCTATTGCACGTTGGCGAAATGTGGAATTGCCGTTACACGCGAGTGAGCAAGACAGTCACGTATCGCCCAATGAGGGGAGGTAATACCTCCCTTTTTTGATGTGTAATAGGAAAAAGCAGCCCAGTAGGTTGGGCTTACTAGCCCAACCTAGCCCAACTTATGAATTCTCGCGACATCCTTATCGCGGGTCTTTCCCGTACAATAAAAAAGAGGCAATATAGAGCCTCTTGAAAATGTATGTGTGTTAAGAAAAAGCGGGGAGGGTAGTTTCTATTTAACGCCCCGCCGCGAATAACATTGAAGTTTTATCTTTTGGCATATAAAACATTCAACATCAAGCCTTTTTAGCCGGAACCCACGACTTAACATAACCATGAGGCTAGTACTCCCGCACACAAAAGCACCGACAGACATTACCCTCCGTCTGCTTGCGCCAGTTACTAATTCATGATAATATTGATATGAAGTAACAAAAGAGCTTTATATAACCAACGATACGCTCTCATATACTCATAATGCAAAGTTGTACTGATTACAGCTTCCAAGTTTTGCCTGCTCAAGAATTTTGCACAAGCAACTTATGTAATCCGGCAAAATTTGCCATTGTAATATAACAATCAGCAAATCAGCCACATTACTTTCAAGATTACAATAGCATAATCTAAAAATTTTGTCAAGGATTTCTAAACTTTTAGTAAATATTTTCTAAACTAAATAGGCTAAAATGAATTATAACGAACTTTTGAATAGTTTACAAAAATTAATAAAGGATAGAACATTAAGGCAGGTGGATATTGCCAGAGCGCTTGACACCTCTAAATCGAATATTAGCCAGAAATTTATTAATAACAGCGAGGTAACGGTTAGCGAACTATTGAAAGTTCAGGATTATTTCGGGGTTAAAATTTATGTAAAGAATGATGAACGGGCAGGAATGCCTCCTCTGGCGCAATTTAAGACATTTGGCGAGCGGTTAAATTATCTTATGGGGGAAAACGACTTAACTGTCGAAAAGCTTTCAGAGCTTAGCGGAATTGCTGAAAGCACGATTGAAAAGCTCGGGCTTGATAAGATTGAACCGGATTTAAAAACCGCAAAAAAACTTAAAGAGATTTTCCACGTATCACTGGATTTGTTAATAGACGGCGACGATCATAGCGAGGATTTAACACCGGAAGAACAAAAAATTCTTGCAGTTTTGCAAAAGGCCAAAAGGAATAATCTTATCTAACCTTAAATAGGTTTCTTAAATGAAACCTTTCGTACTGTTTGCGAATTAATTCTTCTTCCGTGGTGAGATCTCTAACAAAAGAGCCGTCATACTTGTCGATTTTGACATTGTGAATTAATTCCAGAGATTTCTTGTTATTCATATAAAAATGGTACTGGTTATCTCCGATTTCAAGATAAACATATATCACAAGCCAGAATAAAAGCAGCAAAAGAATTATGATAACCAATTCCAATAATATAACGAGATTAATCTTTTCTCTAAAAAGATTTCTCAAACTCATCCCTACATGTGAAACGAAATTTTTCATACCAAAACTACTTCTTACTTAATAACTGTCCTACTTTACTCCAGGGAGCCCATTCTCCGACGAAATCCAGCTTTGTTTTCAGTTCAAGAATTGTATTTCTAATATTATGAACAGCACCGGCGTTGTTGACTTGAAGCTCGGTTTTCATTTTATTGACGGGCTCAAGCGGCACATGTTTATAAAGCGCCCTTCTGATGACCTGTTCTTTTGGTCTGCCTGTAAGTTTTCTTCTTCGTCCGTTGATTGATACACTTTTTACCGCGTCAACAAAGTTTACCATGGGTTCTCCTTTTTCCTAATTAAACACGGTAAAAAATAAAATTGCGGTTTTGTAACGAATTTTAAAGCAAAAAAGGCTGATTTTGGATAAAAATCAGCCTTTCGGGTAGTATTACAAATCTGCGGGTTTAACTTCTGCCATAAGCTTGTATTCTTCGACAGTAACGGTATTTGGCGCCTGCGGACGCGGTTGAAGCCCTCTTTCAAGTAAATCTGTTTCTTTGTTAATAAGTTTTTTATCAGCAACAACAACATCTCTGCCAAGAGAAGTTGAAACAAGTCTAACAGCTTGTTCCGTCGGAGCGCCTTCTGCGTTAACAATGCCCTGAACCTTATAGGAAGGCCAATCAAGCGGAAGTTCATCAATTACGGTGTAGCCTCTTTCTTCCGTTCCGTCAAGGCGCTTATCGACTTCATTATTCAGGATGTCGGCAACGTAGGTCTTTTGCGATTCAAAATGGCAAGGAAGAACTATTTCGCCACCGATAACCTCTTCCGGATCACGGTTTTCTTTGTTTTTAAAGATTTCGGCAGCTACATGAAGATGTCCTATTTCATGTTCAAGGAATTCTTCCCAGACAGCTTTCAGCTTTTCATCAACTTCATCTTTGTAGCAGTTATAGTAAGTACATACTTCGGTAAATTCGTGAAGCAGAAGTTTTTCCCAGACGCTTTCTGTCGGGTCAATAAGTGATTCATACATAGTAACGTGTTCTTCTTCAACGTCACAGATTTCGCCGTACATTCTTCTCAAATCGTCATTACCGTACATCATACCGTGTTCGGCGTAGTAATTATGTGTTTGCTGTTCACCGGAAACAAGGGTTAAAATATTAACTTTTGTCTGAACAGAGGCTGTATCTTTGTCATAATGATTTCTCAAACGCGCGCCGTTGCAATTGTGGTGGTTCTGGGTCGGACGACCGATAACAACATCGGTCATTCCCTGCAAGATATCGTCCGGATTAATGCCGTGTACCATATAAGCCCACTGGCTGTATCTGTAGAGGTGGTCAAAATCCTCTAACAAACCAAAATTGAAGGTTTCTCTGACATAATCATCCGGCTCGTTTTGCGCAAGCCATGAGGTCAAATCTACAGCGACCTGTTCATAGCCCAGAGTCGTTTCAAGAACGCTTTGTTCTGCCGGTGTAAGCCAGTTTACGGTTGTCTGGTGCATATCTTCAATCCGGCGGGAAAGCGCGAGAATTCGTTTTACTTCCGGATCCGGACAAATTCTTGCCAGATTATGTTTAAAGTTCCATGCTTCAACTTCAATACCGTTCATAAGGATTTGTCTTGTCCTTGAATAGCAGTCAATCGAATGCTTGTCAAACGGTCTTTTAACAATGTCATGCCAGCTTCTAAGCTGTTTTTCCAAAGGCACGCCTTTTTCTTTCAATGGATTAAATGTCATAAATTTCTCCTTTATAAGTTTAGTGCGTGGGCAAAGAGTTCGCCCGCTTTAAAGTTGTAATATCTTCCGTCATCACCGGCGAAAAGGTTTTCCCAGTGGCTGAGAGCGGTTCCGTCTGCGGAATAAGAAGGGTTTGTCATCATAATATGGTGTGTATTTGTGTCATAACGCAGCGGAAAAAGGTCATTCATCTGCATAAAGCTTGGCAGCTTATCACTGGCAAGATAAAACCCGAACAACGCTGTATTAATTCTGTTTAATCGCTGTTCATAGGACATTCCGCCTTCGTTGTTGTCATTTGAAACTTCAACGCCGGGTGCATAAATTCTGTTATATTTCAAGCGTTCGGAGAGTTCTCTCACCGCGTAAAAATCGTCACCCGTAATATAATCGGTTCCGGCATTCAGCCCCATAAGCCTGTAGCGTTCAAAGTCATCCGAACTTTTTTCACCGACAAAAGATATAGCAGGATTGCCCGAGCGGCGTCTGATTTCATATAGGATATACTGCATTTGCTCATACCCCGGCAAGGCTCCGACACCGGTATAATTTTGCATATCGTATCCGCCGATATGTTTTGCGGAATCAATAAACATACATTCAAAGCCAAGAGTCATTAATTTAACACATTCATTGATATAAATTTCCTGATGTTCGGGATTATCCCAGCGGAAAGTCACATCACCCTCCGGCGTTGCAATTTTAATCTGATCCGCAGAGATTACATGCCGGAACCCTGTTTTAATTCCGCGGAAATGTGCTAAATCGTTAAACGCCCTTAATTGCTCCTCCGGCGTAATTTTATCAATAATCGAGTAGTTAATAATATTGTCACTGTATGCGGTATTCAGCCGGATTCCGTAAATTGAATTTTCTTCAAAAGGTCCCTTTTCGTAGGCATCACCGAAAATATTCTGCCATATTTGAGAGAGAATAATACAATTTGCCCAGCTTTTAGCAGAAGGAGGAATTGCCGGCAGAAGTTTTATTGCGCTTTCAATGCCGCGGCAGGTGCAGCCGTTATCCATATATGCAATCGCACGGTTATTAATTTCTATATAATTAGCAAGCCGCCCCCAGTTGTGCCCGTAATCCGGAGGGTAAATATAATCAGGGAATTTATTATAAAAATACCCGCTTTCACTGAGTGTCGCAATAATATTAACCGCCTCTTTAAGCGACAGCCTCAAAACATCCGCCGGCACTATGTTTGCAAGCCAGCGCTTTGAATAAGTATCGCCAAGCCCGTGAAAAGCAATATATTTCGAAAAAGCATCCCTCTCCAGATTAGTATCTTCTCCAAGGGCTTTCAAAAATTTATTTACACAATTTTCCATACAAAAGTTATAAAATTAACAATATATTAAAACATTCCCCCAAATATTAATAAACTTGACTAAGAAAATATAAGCCGATAGAATAAAATCGAGGTGCGAAATGACAGAAAATGAAGGTTATCTCTGGGACAGACGCCCGCAGGAATTATGCAAAAAGTGCGGGAAATGCTGCCGTATAGTAACAACTGCCAAAAGCTATGAAGAGCTTCAAAAGCTTGCCGCAGAAGGCGACAAGGGCGCACTCGATTTTCTGGAACTTTTTGAACCTTATGAATCCGTAGAAGA
This sequence comes from Candidatus Gastranaerophilales bacterium, assembly GCA_944325835.1. Lineage (GTDB taxonomy): Bacteria > Cyanobacteriota > Vampirovibrionia > Gastranaerophilales > Gastranaerophilaceae > Gastranaerophilus. The sequence continues at coordinate 10,006 of CALVBO010000027.1, read as the reverse complement.
AGCAATGCTTGTCGACCGTGAACAGGTTGAGCATATCGGCTACGATGAAAATACAACCTTTTATAAGTGCCGTTTTTTACAGAAAAACAATCTCTGTTCTCGCTACGACACAAGAAAAGAGCTTTGCCGCCACTGCCCTTCAACCCCGTTTGTCATTTTACCGCCCGGCTGCGGCTTTACTGAATGGATTGAAAATGAGAAATTAAAAATTGTCAAAAAAGTTCAAGACCTGAAAAAAGAACGCGAGCTTTACCGTCTGGCACTTTTGAGAGGATGCGACGAAAATAAAAAAATTATGCTGAACAAACTCATTACCTCCATTGATAATTATATTAATACTTATGCAAAATACGGTTCCTTAGACTGGTAGGCGCACAAAGTAATATCAATCGTAGATAAACAATATATAACATTTATCTACGATTTTTACATTTTTTAATAATTATAGCCTGTTAAAAAACCCCCCCCCCCCCCGCTACTTAATATGTATATAAGGGATATTAAACAAGGGGAAATTAATTATGGGAAATGGAATGAATTCTGAAGCAATTACTATTGGTGCAGTGGCGACTGCTGCGGGTTTGGGAATACTTGCACTTGCAACAAAAGGTAAAGGCTTAAAAACATTAAAAAATTTAAAACCGGCATTTTCATTTAATACTGCTCCTAAATTACAACAGGCAGTATCAAATCCGAATATTAAAAAGGCCGCAGCCGGTACAGCCGTAGGCGCCGCAGCACTGGGACTAACAAGCTGCAATGAAGATGATTATTATAACGAGTTAGCGGGTAAACACACCGTTGAAATGAACCTTGAGTCACGTGACATTCCTGAAAAAATTGTCGAAGTTGAAGTAGTAAAAGAGGTGCCTGTCGAAAAAATCGTTGAAGTCATAAAAGAAGTTGAAAAAATTGTTGAAGTCGAAGTTCCGGTTGAAGTCATTAAAGAAGTCATCAAGGAAGTCGAAGTCATCAAGGAAGTACCGGTCGAAGTCGTTGTTGAAAAGATTGTTGAAAAGGTTGTAGAAAAAGAAGTAATTGTCGAAGTACCGGTAGAGGTTATTGTCGAAAAAATCGTTGAAAAAGAAATTATCAAAGAAGTTCCTGTATATATTGAAGTTCCGGGCGAAACAATTGAAGTCCCGACAAACCCTGAATATACGGGAGAACCGGAACCGGTTCTGGATAGAATCACTGATATTCTGACACCGGGTGAAAATACAAATGGGACAACAGTACAGATGAAGGGCGCTAAAATGTTTGAGCAACACGCACTCGAAGCCAGATTTGACGCACAAAATACCAGCGAAAAGCAACAGGCTTATGCGCTGCACGTAGTTGATTACGAAAACGATAAAAATCCAACGACTTATGTCAAACAAATGAAAATCGGCAAAACAACCTTCAACGGTCAGGAAGCAATTATTTGCGACATTGTTTCACCGTTTGCAGGCAAAGAACAATCAGAATATTCAAAAATGGATGCCGGAGATTGGGATACCTTCAACGCACAAAAAGTAATTTTTGTACCGGACGAAGCAAATAACTGTGTTCGTAAATATGTTATGGGCACAGACGGAAAATATACACAACAGGGTTATCTTTACAGAGATGAACACGGACACGTCAAAGAACGCAACGGACTGGCTGAAGGTCAATCCTGGGAACAAAAAATCGAAGATCTCGAATTTATTAACTCTCAAAGATTCCTCAATGAATTACATCCGAATAGCTACGGAGAAAATTAAGGTTAAAATGAACTAAATTCTGCGGAGGCACAAGCCTCCGCTTTTTGTTGGAATAATGATTTCAACCACTTGAAACTTTTTTATTTTCCTAGTATTATAAAGATAAATATGGAGAGATAGGAGCAAACTATGTTTGAACGTTTTACGGAGAAAGCAATAAAAGTTATAATGCTTGCCCAGGAAGAAGCCCGTCGTCTTGGCCACAACTTTGTCGGCACAGAACAGGTTCTTTTAGGCTTAATCGGTGAAGGCACCGGAGTCGCGGCAAAAGCACTCAAATCAATGGGGGTTAACCTCAAAGATGCCAGAGCGGAAGTCGAAAAAATTATCGGCAGAGGTTCAGGCTTCGTTGCGGTAGAAATCCCGTTTACGCCAAGAGCGAAAAGAGTTCTTGAACTTTCATGGGATGAGGCAAGACAACTCGGTCACAACTATATCGGTACAGAGCACCTGCTTCTCGGTTTAATCAGAGAAGGCGAAGGCGTAGCCGCAAGAGTTCTTGAAAACCTCAACGTTGATTTGAACAAAGTCCGTACTAACGTAATTAAAATGCTGGGAGAAACCAAAACCACAACTGCCGGTTCTTCTTCCACATCAACGTCAAGTTCTTCATCAAGCTCTTCTACAAGCAAAGCAAAAACTCCTAGTCTTGATGAATTCGGACGCGACTTAACTCTTGCCGCTCAGGAATTAAGACTCGATCCGGTTGTAGGCAGAGAAAAAGAAATTGAACGTGTTATCCAAATTCTTGCGAGAAGAACTAAAAACAACCCTGTTCTTATCGGTGAACCGGGTGTCGGTAAAACTGCCGTTGCAGAAGGTCTTGCAACAAGAATAGTCAACTCCGAAGTTCCGGACATTTTAGACGGCAAAAAAGTTATCCAGCTTGATATGGGACTTCTCGTTGCAGGTACAAAATACCGCGGGGAATTTGAAGAAAGACTTAAAAAGATTATGGACGAAATCCGTCAGGCAGGAAACATTATTCTTGTTATTGACGAAATGCACACCCTCATCGGTGCAGGCGCCGCAGAAGGTGCGATTGACGCTGCAAATATCCTGAAACCTGCTCTTTCCAGAGGGGAAATTCAGGTTATCGGTGCAACAACCCTTGATGAATACAGAAAATACGTAGAAAAAGATTCCGCTCTTGAAAGACGTTTCCAAACAGTTATGATTGAAGAACCGTCAGAAGCTGAATCTATCGAAATTATCAAAGGTTTAAAACCGAAATACGAAGAACACCACAACCTCATCATTTCAGATGCGGCAATCGAGGCTGCGGTAAAACTTTCAAACAAATATATAACAGACAGATTTTTGCCTGACAAAGCTATCGACGTAATAGATGAAGCTAGTTCTAAGGTTCGTCTTAAAGTTTCAACGCTCTCTCCGGAAGGGAAAGAACTTGAAAAAGAATTGAAAGAACTTATTAAAGAAAAAGAAAACGCTATTCGCAATCAGGAATTTGAAAAAGCATCCCAGCTCCGCGATGAAGAAGCTGATATGAAAGAACGAATTCGCGAAATGGCACAACAATATAAAGAGGAACACGAAGCAAATAAACCAACCGTAACAGAAGAAGATGTTGCATCTGTTATCGCTACAATGACAGGTGTACCTGTAACAAAACTGACAGAAGGCGAAAGCGAAAGACTTCTTAACCTTGAAAAAACACTTCACGCAAGAGTTATCGGCCAAAACGACGCAGTCGTTGCGATTTCAAAAGCAATCCGCAGAGCGCGCGTCGGCTTAAAAAGCCCGAATAGACCAATCGGAAGCTTTATCTTCTGCGGGCCTACAGGTGTTGGTAAAACAGAACTTGCGAAAGCGCTTGCAGAAGCCATTTTTGGTTCAGAAGACAACATGATTCGTGTTGATATGTCAGAATTTATGGAAAAACATTCCACCGCAAAACTTATCGGCTCACCTCCGGGCTATGTTGGTTACGATGACGGCGGACATTTAACAGAATTGGTTCGCAAAAAACCTTATTCCGTAATACTTTTCGATGAAATTGAAAAAGCACACCCTGATGTATTCAACATCATGCTCCAAATCCTTGATGACGGACGTCTGACTGATGCAAAAGGACGCTATATCAACTTCAAAAATACCGTAATCATTATGACCTCAAACGTCGGGGCAAGTATGATTACAACGACATCAAAACTCGGATTCTCAACGTCTTCGGATGAGTCCAAGGATAAGTACGAAAAACTCAAAGAAACCGTCACCGAAGAGATGAAAAAAGCGTTCAGACCGGAATTTCTTAACCGTATTGACGAAACAATTGTATTCTCTCATCTTTCTAAAGAAGAAATCAGACAAATTGTTGACTTGATGCTCAAAGACCTGTTTAAACGCCTTGCAGAAAGAGATCTTTCCGTAGAAGTAACGGATGAAGTAAAAGACCATCTTGCAAAAGACGGTTATTCGGAAGCTTACGGTGCAAGACCGCTAAGAAGGTTAATACAACGCAAGATAGAAGATATGCTTGCGGAAGAAATCCTCTCAGGCAAATACGCACCGGGTGATACAATTAAAATAACACTCGTAGATGACAAAATTGCATTTGAGAAAGCTCCGAAACGTAAAAGCAGGGCAAAAGCCGCAGTAAGCGAAACTACAGAAACTCAAGAATAAAAAAGGGCTCCTAACGGAGCCTTTTTACCGTTTTACACATCTTACAGAAAGGTTTTCAATTGCGCTATCATTATGCAGCATGCCTTCCGTATAATTAATATACCAGTGATTTTGTGTATAATTATATTTTCCAACAGATGACCCATTCTCTAGCGAAGAAGACACTGAAGATGTCCAATAATGAGATTTTTCCATATTGCCAATAAGATTTTTATTAATAAATAGTGAAGCCAATTCTTCCTTTGATGGCAATCTATAATTTTCATCACGCTGCTTACAAACCCCGCCTATATCTTTTGAAGCCACGCTGGCAACAGCATCTTGAGTATCAGGTATGGGGGCGGCAACTACACCGTCAGAGGGGTAAAACGCCGTCATAACTCCCATATCTTTTCCCAGAGTATTCGGCCCTTTATTACCATTTAAATCATAAATAAAATTTGCACAAAATTTATTTTGTACAAAGACTTCTATTCGCTCAGTCAATGCAACGCAATAAGGATTGTAAAATACCGCAATGCTTTCACCATTTCCAGTTTCAAAGGCCGCGGCTTTAGAATCTATTAACGAAATACCTTTTGAATAGGAATCTGTAAAATTAACCAGCGCAGAGGTATTTTTAGCGTTCAATTCATTTAATGTAAGCGGGAAAGTAGTCTTACTTCCTGCGAGATTAGTTATATTCGCGGGGATACCACAATCTTCCAGATGCGCATTATCACAGATGTTGTTAATCTTCAAAACTTTTGAGAGTCCTGCTGTAATAAAAGTTTCAGCAGCAGTATCCTCGATAGAGGTTGAGCCGGTTGTGCTGTCTGTCACTTCTTGTAGAGTCCCATAGCCATTCAACGCCGGCATCAGGGCGATTGCTTGAGAGAATCTTGCATAGAGGGCTTTTCTTTGCGTATTCCATGTACGCTCATTGATGTTTCCTGTAAGTGACGGAAGCGTTATCGCAGCAACCACTCCGATTATCGTGAGGGATAATAATATCTCCGCCATTGTAAATGCTATACGTCGTCCGAGAGCCCGTAAGCCAATTATGGCTGTCGACTCAGTCGACTCCCGCCTGTCAAATTCTACGCAACGATTATCAATCGTTGCAGAATTTCGCCTCTCACAAAACGATAATAAATCGTTTTGTTCGGCAGAGTGCTCCTTACACTCGCGCTCCAGTCGCAACGGCGGCATCGTCCAGTTGCGCGCCCTGCCCGTTTCGCTCACGCGAACCGGCGCCGGCGCTCCGTCCTTCACGTTACTTTTCACGGCGTCCGTGAGCACGGATTGCTTAACCGCAATCGTTAATTTCTCGCTCGGGTCGCTTTGTGGATGTCGCTCAGCGACCGGCTCAGCCGGCCCCCCCCCCCCCTGATAAAATGTTTACACTTTGTTTTTTCATAACTTTTTCTATCCTTTCTCCGGGTTGTCACCCGGGTCTTATTATTGGTGCCACTGAGTGGCACTTCTTCATTATGTACGATTTTTACAAAAAGGTCAAGTTCTGCACTTGACCTTTTTGAAACTTTTCTACTCAGCGACAGCCGGAAGCGGCAATTGCGGGGTGGCTAGTCCGCTCGGAAGGGTTTGAGAGCCGGAAGGCTGCGGCGCAGGTTTTATTCTGGCAGCTTCCTCACGTTCTTTTTGCGCCCGCTCCTGTTCCTGAATTTCTTTTTGCTGACGTTTAATTTGTTCCTTTAGTTTTTCCAGTTCGTTATTTTTCTGGTTATTTTTAAATATATCTAAAGGTGAAGTAAAGGCTTTTGGCTGGAAGTTTATTGTTTTAACTTCTGCCGCAGGAGTATTTCCGGTTGTTGGGGTGTCCTCAACTTCTTCGCCTTTAAGTTCCGGTTCGCCGTTATTAATAATAACAGCGCCTTTTGGCAGACTGAACGCCATAAGTGAAACCGGCGGATACGGAAAATCTGCTTTACCAAAGATTTGAACAGCCGGAAGCATTGCATCATGCCAGATTCTGGCAGGAACTGTTCCGCCCACAACACCTCTTGAGGAAGCGGAGTTATCATCATTACCGACCCAGACCGCCGCAACCACGTTAGGCGTATAGCCAACGAAATATGCATCTTTGTTACTATTAGTTGTACCGGTTTTACCTGCCGCAGGGGCGCCGATATTTGCGGCACGCCCTGTTCCGCTTGTGATAACTGTTTTCATAATCGCAGTCATTTGAGCCGCAGTTCTATAATTTAACTCTCTATACATTCTTGTTTTTGGAGCTTCATAGAGAATTTTACCGCGCGGAGATTCGATTTTTTCAACAGAATAAGGTTGTGTAACAAACCCGCCATTTGCGAATGCACTGTATGCACGTGTAAATTCAAAAAGTTTTACACCGTTTGAACCAAGTGCAATAGTATGGTCATAAGCGATAGGCGTTTCAATACCAAGAGAACGGATAAGCTGAATTACCGAACGAACACCAACTTCAGCAATTAGTCTTGCAGCGCAAACGTTAGAAGAAACCATTAACGCCGTATAAAAAGGTATTTCGCCGCGGTATTTATTGCCGTAGTTTCTAGGCGACCAGTCGCCAATTGTTACAGGCATATCTAAAATCATATCGTTCGGAGAATATCCGTGTTCCAGAGCAACAGCATAAACAAAAGGTTTAAACGCGGATCCCGGCGGACGGATTGCCTGCGTTACACGGTCATACTGGCTTTGGACATAATTTTTCCCGCCGACGTAAGAAAGAATTTTACCGTTGGAATGGTCGTAGGCAAAGAATGCCGCCTGATACTTAGCGCCGACAAGCCCGAATTCTTTCATTCTTTTCGGAATAGCATCTGCTGCCGCCTGCTGCATTTTATAATTCAAAGTAGTAGTGACTTTATAACCGCCTTTTGTAATCTCTTCTTCCGAATAGCCTAATTTTTCCAGCTCTTTAAGCACATAATCACAGAAATAAGGAGCTTTATTAGTCGTCATGTTTTTAGGCATTGTGCCCAGTACAATCGGCGATTTTTTCGCTGCTTCAAACTGTTTTTTATTAATATAGCGCATCTTATACATACGCCATAAAACCTGATTACGTCTTTTTTCAGCAAGTTTTATATTATTATAAGGCGAATAAACCGACGGTGCCTGCGGAAGTCCGGCAATCAAAGCGAGTTCAGGAAGTGAAAGTTCTTTCAGCGGTTTATTAAAATATGTCTGCGCCGCAGCCTGAATTCCGTATGCGCCGGAGCCTAAATAAATATTATTTACGTAAAGTTCGAGAATTTTGTCTTTGGAAATACTGTTTTCAATACTTGCTGCAACAAAAAGTTCTTTAATTTTTCTGTCTAAAGATTTTTCATTAGAGAGGAACAACAAGCGTGCAAGCTGCTGGGTAATAGTGCTTGCGCCCTGAACAACTCTTCCTGCAAGGACATTGCTAACAACAGAACGTCCCATGCCCCAGATGTCATAGCCGTGGTGCTTATAAAAATTTTTGTCCTCCGTTGCCAGAAGTGCGTTTATAAAATCTTTCGGAACATCCTTTATCGCGACTTTTTTATAGGAATAAGCCGCAAATGTTTTAATTATTTGTCCGTCAGAAGAATAAAATTGCGTAACGATATTAGGTTCGTAATTAGCTAAATTCGGTATAGGCGGCTGGGAAGAAAGACAAACCGTCAGCGCTGTATATCCGGCCAAAACTCCGGCTGCCGTCAAAATTATAGCAAACTTTGCAGCTCCAAGCGCTTTTACAAACCCGTTTTGCCCCTTATTATTCATGGAACTGTACTTTTTTTTCCTTGCCATACACCGTACCTCTTTCGGATATTTTAGTATAAAATATAAAATATGGCAAATATATTAGTAAAAATTTATGACAAAATAGCCACAGTGGTTAATGAAATGCGCTCCTGGTTCGTACCGGAAAAAATCCGTTACGAAATAACCGGCAAATGCAACATGTGCGGCAAATGCTGTAATTATATGTACAGTTATGATACATATACGGAAAAAGAATTTAAACTAATGCAATTTTTCTTCCCGACCTACAGGAGATTTTATATAAAAGGCAGGGATGAAGAGGGGAATTTAATTTTTGCGTGCAAGCTTGTGACGCCAGAGGGAAAGTGTTCTGTTTATAAAAAACGCCCGCGGATGTGCAGGAAATATCCTGCGAAATGGATAGGTTATCCGGGGAAGCTTCACGACGGCTGCGGGTATAAGGTTAATATAAAAACATTTGAGGATTACGTAAAGAAGGGCTCATAAAAGAGCCCTTTTGATTTACCGTTTTACGCAGCGCAGACGATATGGATTAGTTTTAGGGTGAAGTTCCATAGTGCCTGCTGCAAAGTTCACCCGCCAAGCATGCGTCCTAGACTGAATCTGAGCAAGCGAGGATGTATTATATCCATCACTCCCAGCAGCTACATTCTCAGCAGACATACCATATAACTTTTGTGCTGAAAATAATGACATCAATTCATATTTATTTGGAACCCGATACTCTGCATCCTGTGCAGTACAAGCCCCTGCTGAATCATCATAAGTAACAGCTGTAGAAGCATTTTGCGCATGCGGATATGGCGCAACTACAACACTATCCGTCGGATAAATTACACTGATAATCCCGATATCTTTATTCACCGTATTTGGGCCTTTATTTCCGTTCAAATCATAAATAAATGTCGCGCAAAGTTTAGTTTGCACATAATATCGTCCTGTTTCCTGCATATCTGCCTGACAAGAAGGATTATAAAATACCAGAATACTTTCCCCATTAGCGGTTTCAAAAGCTGCAGCCTTTGTATCAATGGTATCATAAGTCAAATAAGCTCCCGGCTTGTTCCAATCTGCAATATTCACAGAAGTCATTTTAGAATTAAGTTCAGACATTTTTGTTGGAGTTGAGATTTGACTTGCATCTAACGTCGTAATTCTGGAAGGAAGCCCGCAATCTTCAAGGTGATCATTATCACAAATATTGTTGATTTTAAGGACTTTAGAAAGCCCGCTTGTAACAAAGGTTTCGGCTGCAGTGTCCTCAATTGATGTTGACCCCGCACTATCAGTACTTTCCCGTAAGGTTCCATAGCCGTTGAGGGAAGGCATTAATGCAATTGCCTGACTAAAACGGGCATATAGGGCTTTCCTTTGTGTGTTCCATGTACGTTCATTAATGTTACCTGTCAAACTCGGCAACGTAATGGCTGCCACCACACCGATTATCGTGAGGGATAACAGTATTTCTGCCATTGTAAACGCACATTTCTTAACCGACAGCCTGTTGACCAAACATAGAACCGACTCAGTCGGTGTCATTGCGAGCGACCAACGGGAGCGTGGCAATCCACTTGAAAACGCTACGTTTTTGACTGGATCACCACGTCGCTCTCTTCCGTTCGCTCCTCGTGATGACGGTGGACACTTACGGTCAATTTGCATATTCTTGTCACCCTGAACTTGATTCAGGGTCTGTCCCGCATTACGGACTACTGGTATCGCTGGACAGATCCCGAAATAAATTCGGGATGACAATGGGCACGCAATGTCCTCAACACCTAATTTTGCGGGTAAGGCACGCCCCCCCCCCCCCCCCCCGTGCCTGATGGACGGTCTGTCACCCGGGCTCTTGTGCTTTCCAACGTCGTTTC
>CALVBO010000026.1 GCA_944325835.1 Candidatus Gastranaerophilales bacterium | reverse complement strand
ATATGATTCACATTCTCAAAATACTAAAGACTTATTATTATATGATATTTATCAAGTAATGAATTCAAAAAATAAGCCCCTTGCGGTAAAATCACGAGAGAGACATAACATTCCTGACGATTTAATAAAACCGAGCGTTATAATACAAGACCGTATTATTTCGGATTATTCATTTACTACATACACAGAAGCTCCTTCTGATAAGAATAAAATGTTAATAGAATTGTTTATAAATAAAAATAGATGGTGTAAACCTGACCCATATCAAATTACATATAATAAACTAACCAAAGAATTAAAGATAGAAAAAGAACACAGCCAGCATGAAGAATATTTGTTCGATGAAAATTATAAATTAATACATAAACAATCAACCTCACTTAAAAATATCAATGAAATCAGGAATACATTAAAAAATTTGGTTAAAAATGCACTTGTATTAGAAAAAGAATTCGGGAAACCTCAGGATATTGAAGGCGGTATAAAAAATGGACAATTATATCTCTGGCAGACAAGAAATATAGTAAAGAAAATTCATTAATAAGTTGCTGGTTACAAAATTGAAATATTCGCATATCCCTAAAAGTCGTGAAAATTTTTCATAACCTGAAAAATTTTCCGAGCTTGCCATGAATTTTTGCAAAAAATTTGCTTTTTGTAAAAAATTGTAGAACTGGACTATTCCGAAACAATCAAATTATCCGTACAGTTCGAAATTGGTGCGTATCTCACTGATAATATACAAATCTCAATCTATCCGTACAGTCCAGAAAAAGTCCAGTTTTCCAGTTTGATTTTTTTGGAACACTTAATTTTTCCGACCCGAAAACGCCCACACAAAGCCTACTTTACCAAAATAATCTATCTAGCCGTACAAATCAACCTAGACAAAAAACTACAACAGATAAAACGAAAACGCACTAAAAAAGAGCCTTTTCAGGCTCTTTCAAAATGGAGGAGGAGGTGGGATTCGAACCCACGGAACGCGTGAACGTTCGACAGTTTTCAAGACTGCTCCAATCAACCGCTCTGGCACTCCTCCTTGGAGTTTGGATATCCTCATTCTACCCGCTGAATTTTTATTGTCAATATAAATTGTTTGGGCGCGGACATTAGTCCGCGCGCCCTCTCTTTTTATTTGATTATCTTACCAGCTTGTAGTATAATTTCATTATGAAAAAGATTTTGTGTTTAGCTATTTCATCGGTCTTATCTGTTCAACCATTAGTTCTGGCGGAAACCTTTGATGCGTCTGTTGAATATAATGAAAACTACACGCCGCGTCAGGAGGAAATTTTTACAGGTGAAACAGCAACGCTTGAACGCAAAGACGTTATTAATATGACGGTTTCGCAGGTGCTTGACGGAAGCTTTTCGATTGAAGGCGATGAATTTTTTGCGGAAGTCACAACCGATGTGGAAGGCGACAAAGGAATTATTATTCCAAAAGGCACAATTGCACACGGCTCAATTATAGAATCAGGAGAAGCCAAAAGTCTAGGGCGCTCTGCGTGGATTGAAATGGATTTTGATTATTTAATCACGCCAGACGGACGGGAAATTCCGATTGAAGGGCACATGAGTACAAAGCTTCATCCAGTTGTTGAAACCGCTAAAATTGTTGCGCAGGATGTAGGATACACCGCTGCCGGCGGAGTTGTAGGCGGGCTTGTTGCGCTTAACCTTCTTGGACTTGAAGCCGCTATATTATCGCAGGGCTATACACTTGCGGCAGGCGCTGCTGCCGGCGGAGCTTACGGGCTTGGCATGGCACTTGTCAGAAAAGGGCACAATGTCCTAATCGCTCCGGGGGACGAGATAAAAGTCAAAATCAAGTCCGATGTTGAGCTTCCGGTCTACCGCGAAGAAGCTCTTATGCAGCACGAACTTTTCTATCCGGGGCTGGATATTTTTATCAGCAACATCAAACACGAGAAAGATCCTTTTGATGTCGCAAATACAATTACTCTTACTCTTATGATCACAAATCATTCCGACAAAAACCTTTCAGGGCTTGATATGGCTTTGATTAATGATTACAATGCCGTATTCCGGCCGTCAATTTTCGGCGATACTAAAATCATGTTCAAGCAAATAAAGCCCGGAGAAAAAATCGTCGGGAACATTTCTTTTGCCGTAGATAACATCAACAGGAAATTCTGGCTGGTTTTCTTTGACAAGAAAAAAGGAACGCCGCTTACTAAAATTTCTATAGACAACGCCTACAGGAAGGTTTCCGACAGAACGAAAAAGAAAAATCTCAAAGTAAGGCAGAAAAAAAGCTTTGTAACAAAAGATGAAAATCTTTTGGAAATGTTTTAAAAAAACTCTTGCCAAAATAAAGGTGATATGTTACAATCGTAATACGTTAAAATTGTTTATTATTAAATAGGAAGAAGAAGGAAAAGAAACTTATGACATGCGGAACTTTAGAAATTGACATTTTAAACTCTATCTGGGATTTAACAAGCAACGAAGAAGATAGGGATATATCTATTCAGGATGTTGTTGATTACCTGTCAGCAAAAGGCATTGCACGCGCTTATACAACTATCAAAACAGTTATGGACAGACTAACCGTTAAAAGCCTTCTGGTCAGATACAGAGTTGGAAAAAAGTTCTTCTACAAAGCAACTATGCAAAAAGAAGAAATGGCTCTTGAAGCTGTCAAAAAAGTTACTGACAACTTCTTTAACGGGAATTCCGCAGCGCTAATACGCTTTGTGGAAAGCAAATACGATTTGTTAGTAAAATAGTATGTCTGATATTGAAGAAAGAAAAAAAGTTGCACAGCTGATAAGATCTGTCCTTACCGGCAAGCTTTGTGTGCGGGAAGCGATTAATCAATTCCCGCATAATTCGGAAGATGAAAGTATTCAGGCGTCATATCATGCGCTGGTTCATTTTGAGGCGGATGAAGATTTGCGCTGCCGTGATATTCTTTACAAAGAAGAACAGGACAGCTACCTTATTATGCTGGCAGAAACTCTTGATAGGGGTGAAGATTTACCGTTTAATATAATTAATTCTTACAAAGAGTTTTATAAATCCGCGAATATTCCAAACGGCAGCGACTGGAAAGGAAAGCTTAAAAGTTTTTTCAAAATGTTAAATGTGTAACGTTTTTAGGGGTTAAAGCATTGAACTTTGCTTTTTTTTGATATAATCGAATAGTAATAGGATTTAAGATGACGCTATGAAAGAACGGATTTTATTATTCTTAATTATCTTAGGGCTTGGAGTATTTATCTACATCTATCAGAGTTATTTCAACACCGTCTGGGGCTTAGGTCTTATATGTTTCGGGATGTTTCTTTACGGGTTAACCACAACGCTTGCGTATAAGGTAAAAAAACGTGTTTTAAAATATCATCCCGAGCCGGTTAATGAGAATTATAAACCCTTTGTTACTATAATGATTCCGGCACATAATGAAGAAAGCGTTATCGCGCATACTGTTTCAAATATTCAGAAACTTGATTACCCGAGATTTGAAGTTATCGTAATTGATGACAGGAGTTCAGACAATACAGCATCTGTTATAAAAGATTTAGAGAAAAAATATAACAATTTAAAAGCCCTTATACGTCCGAAAGACGCATTTCCGGGCAAATCCGCTGTTTTAAACGATGCATTTAAATTTGCAAAAGGTGAAGCAATTCTTGTTTTTGACGCCGATGCAACAGTAGAGCCGGACTTTTTGAAAAAGCTTATTCCTATGCTGGAGCCGGAAGATGTAGGTGCGGTTCAGGCAAGAAAAGTTATCAGAAATAAAAATTACAACCTCTTAACCCGCTGCCAGAATAATGAATATACAATGGATGCTTATCTTCAGCTTAGCCGCGACTCGGTAAAAGGTGCGGTTGAACTGAGAGGCAATGGCGAACTGATTAAACGTGAAGCAATTGAAGATATCGGCGGGTGGAATAATTATACAATTACGGACGACCTTGATATGTCGACGAGATTACATATTAAAGGCTGGGATATACGTTTTTGTATTGATGCAGTGGTTTATGAAGAAGGAATTGCGTACCTCTGGCCGCTTTACCGCCAAAGACGCCGCTGGCTTGAAGGTACAATCAGAAGATATCTTGAATACTGTCAGGATGTTTTAACCTCTAAAGACATGTCATTAAGAGCAAGCCTTGATATGACGATTTATATTTCTCAATTCATCATGCCGGGCTGGTTCCTGCTGGAACTATTTATCAGGACGTTCAAATGTCTTGCAAAGGACGCGTCCCCGCATATTCTATTCTCATCAGTCATCATAGGTGCCGTAATCGGTTTTGGATTTTTTGTAACAATAAGATACTCACTGAGAAGATATGACAACCTTTCCAGACGCGAAGCCTTTATTCAGGCGATACAAACAAGTATTTACTTTTTTATAATCTGGTTCCCTCTTGTACTGTTTATAAGCTTTAAAATTTTATTTATGAAAAAAGACATGAACTGGGGCAAGACAGCCCACGGGCTTGTGCTTGAAGCAGAACAGGAACAACAGGAATTACAACAATCGACACAGCAAACTGTAAATGTATAGGAGAACACTATGACTGAAAGCATAATAGCAAAAGTAAAAGATAAAATTCGTGCAGTAGAAAATTTTCCGAAAGAAGGGATTATTTTCAGAGATATCACAACAGCACTTAAAGACGCCGAAACATTAAAGATTATGATTGACTATATGTGCGAACAATTTGAAGGCACAAAGATAGACTATGTAGCGGGTATTGAAAGCCGCGGTTTTATTTTTGGTATGCCTATTGCATATAAATTGAATGCCGGCTTTGTGCCAATCAGAAAACCTAATAAATTACCTGCAGAAACTTTAAGCCAGAGCTATGATCTTGAATATGGAACCGATACAATTGAAATCCACAAAGATGCAATTCCGGCAGGGGCAAATGTCTTAATAGTAGATGATCTTCTTGCGACCGGCGGCACAGCAGAAGCGGCCTGCAAACTCGTTAGAAAAACAGGCGGTAACCTCGTAGGTATTGCGTTCTTAATCGAACTTGAAGATTTAAAAGGCAGAGAAAAATTAGACGCAAACAAAATAGTTTCAATGTTGAAATACTAATTTAATAGAAACAATATATTACTAAACAGGCAGGGTTAAACCCTGCCTGTTTAGTAATAATGAAACTTAAGCACAACAAAATGTGTATTGTGTTGTTAATGTCGGTATAACACGGGTTTAACTTTAGACTTATACAGCATTATTTTACAAAAGTATACATTTACATCATATTCATAATTCTGCAATGCAGCTTACCACAAGTCTTTTGCGTTCGTACAACACAATACACTATAACGCTGAATATGCACAATACTTACAAGACCTACGGGATTATCAAAATTCCCAAAATCAGGTTGACCTTTATGCAGAATTTACAAAAATTGTTGGAACAAGCAGTGCCCCGCTTAGTTGCTATGACAAAGCCCTAAACGGAGATAGCGGCTGTTACCTGCATGTTCTTGCCCACTTAGTAGACTATACAGGTGGGAGCAGTTCATCTACCGCGACATACACAACCTCTTCAGGGGATACTTTTTCTTTTGGCGGCAGCTTTATTTCCGGTTCTTTTATAGAAAGCAATGGCTTATCAGCTTCCTTTGTCCCTTTGTCAAAAGAACTCAGTACCTCAGGCAAAAAATGTGACGGTGAGGATGATTTAGATGCCGGAGGAAAAGTTAACAAACTTGCGGAAGCAATAGCCAGCGGCGATCAGGCTCAAATTGAAAAATGGACTTTGCAGAGTGATTATATTGCCAACGGGGACGGAACTTACTCCCTAAAAACCCTTAAACAAAAAGCTATTGATTTAGCATATATGCTTCAGAAGGGTCTGCTTAGCACAATTCCGGATCCGACTACAGGTAAATCCGAAATGTGGTATTCTTTAGTCAACTTTACCGACGGTGATATGAAAAAACTCACATCAACCCCGCCTATTGAACCCGTAAAGCCTACAATAGAAGAACCCGTAATGGATCTCGCGGCTCCGCAGCCGCCGGAAATGCCGGAATATACCGATAAAATTTACGATAAACCGCTTGCTCAATGGTACACTAACCTCTGGTATATCATGGACGGAAATTCAACTTCTGACGAAATCTATTCTATCTATGATGAGCAGGCGGAATTTGACTACTTCACCGTGCCGAATGTTCCTAAAACTTCAACTCCGGACAACAACAATTATATTATCATGCCGGAGGAACAAGCCGGCAATGCGGATTGGCTTCAATTCGCTATCAACAACGGGCTTGTTAGGCTTTCGCAGGCTACCCTGAAAAACGATACCAACAGCACAAATATCCGCTGGGAAGGAACTGAATATTCCAGCACAAGCGACATCTACGAATCTCAAGACGAAACCAAAATCGCTAAAGCTGAAGCCGAATATCAGAAAACCCTTACCGAAATTCAAGCTGAGGATAAACAATTAGAAAAACACTGAAAGATCGTTCTCCGCGTTCTCCTAATGACCTAATAACTTAGCGGATCCGGCTCAGTGGGTTTTATATTAAGCATTTCTTCCAGCTCTTCTCTGGATTTTATACGCGGCTGGTTTTTGCGAGCAAGAGTATATTCCTCTTTTGCCAGGTCACTAAACCCCTGCTTTTCATATACAATAGCCATATCATAGTGTGCTCTTGCATAACCTCTTCTTATTGCAATAGCTTCTTCGCAAGCTTTTCTTGCCTGAGGAAGCTTATTCAAGCGGGTTAATACCGCACAGCGTTCACAGTAGCCAAAGGCATCTTTAGGTTTTGCTTTTATATATGCGTTTATAAACGGATAAAGTGAAACATATTCCTCTTTAGCCATTTTAATCCTTGAGAATTTCGTTAAAGCTTTTCTGTTGGAAGGTTCATTTTTTAAAACAATAGCATAGGCTTTAAGGGCATTATCATACTCTTCGTTTTCATAAAAAGTATTGCCCAGATAATAAAAAGCCAAAATTTTAACCCGTTTATTATCAGCTGTGCTGGCATTTCTCAAAACCGTCATAAAAATATTTTTGGCATCGCCATATTCTTTAGCCATTAATTTAATCTGACCGCATTTGATATATAGCATGTAATTATTATTTCTTTGCGCCATTGTGTACATTGACGGGAAAAACCAGTTTTTCAGAATATAAACCCTTACGCGTTCAACAACGCATAATGATAAAATTATCAAAACAACCAAGTAAACAATCTTTTTAAACATACAATTATTATACAGGTATATCAGAAAAAAATCAAATATCTTTCGTTATAAATCCGGTTTGAATAATATTTTTGCCGAATTTTGCCTCTAAGCGGTCAAAACATTTGGAGAGTTTGTCTTTCTTTTCGTCTTTTTCAGTGTCAGAAAAGAGGAAAGTCTGGCTTGCGTCATTGTAAACAAGTTTATCAAAAAATACGCCTGTACTTCTGTATGTAATTTTCGGATTATATATTTTTTCAAAAAGGGCAAATATACGCTTAGAAATTTCCAGTTCAAAATCAACGGATTTGTTGAGTGTTTCTTTTTCAGTAAAAACTTTAAAATCTTTTGTTCTTAAAAGCAGACCGACTTCAAGTGTTTTAGCGTTAATTTTGCGCAAATTTACACACGCGCGGTGAATATGATAATTTATTGAATTCTTCAAATATTCTTTGTCAGAGGTAAATTTTGCAAGAGCAGAAGTGCGCTGAATGGATTTCGGGAGTTTAACCTCGTTTGTCACCGGCGAAACCATTTCCCCGAGAAGTTCATGTTTCATTTCAAGCCCGTGGACACCAACAAGGTTATCAAGGAATTTATCACTTTTTTGTACAAGCTCATAGGCGTTCAAAATCCCATTCTTGCGCATAGTAACCGAAAGCCGCCTGCCTATTCCCCAGATATCCTCAACCGGCGTGTGTTTAAGTTCGTCCATAAGGTTTCCGGCACCTATATAATAAACGCCGTCAAGCGAATTTTTAGCCTTGTCCGAGGCAAGTTTTGCAAGAGTTTTGGAAGAACTCAGGCCAATAGATACAGGAATATCAATCTTTTCAAGAATTTCTGCGCGAATATGCCTTGCAATATCTAAAGAATTTTTCTTATAAAGCCGCTCCAGCCCTGTCAAATCAACAAAAGCCTCATCCACCGAATAAACTTCAACAGTAGGCGTAAGTTCACGCAGCAAATTCATAACTTTTGCAGAAGTCTGCCTGTACAGGTCATGATTTCCCGAAAGATAAATAGCTCCGGGGAAATCCGACTTCGCCATAAAATACGGAAGCCCCATTCTGATACCCATTTTTTTAGCCTCACGCGAGCGCGCAATAACGCAGCCGTCACGATTAGAAAGCACGCAGACAGGCTTATTTTTCAATTCAGGATTAACCGCCTGCTCGCACGACACAAAAAACGAATCACAATCTACCAGCGCAATAATCTTGTCCATAATGATATTATAGCAAAAATAGATCCATAGATTGACTATTCGCGAAAAAATATTAAATAAATCATACCGGGGATTGAGTCCCTCAACCCCGATTTCGTGTATAGTAACAGTAGTAGCAAGAGTGAGAGATTATGGGATTAAACCTGAATAGTGTAAACCAGCGTCCATATATCGTCAAAGACGGGAAAAAATCTGTTCAATCCAAACAGGAGGAAGAAAAATCCGCCCGTCAGACAGAGGATGAACAACAGAATTCCAGAAGTAAAGGTCTGGCACTCGTAGAGGACAAACCCAAAACGTTTGTTCCGAATTATGCTGCACAGGTTCAGCAGCAAAGCTGGCAGGCTACAAGAAACCAGATTCAGGCACAGAGTAAACTACAACACCACACGCCGGTCAACTCCGCCCCTGCCGCAGATACTTTTGAATATCAGGGGACTTCCGCCAATATCAACATTGCCCAAATTTTAAAAGATTTCCGCAACACCGCGCTTGCTATCGGAACCCCTGCCGAGCTTCAGGAAGAAGTTGACGGCTACTTAAACCTTATCCAATCACAGGTTTCAAAAGAAAACCCGAATACAAAATTAATTAAATCTAACCTTAAAAATGCCTCAACCCTGCTTGACGGCTACATTTCAGAAACCCTGAACAAAGATTCAAAAGTCGTAGAAAACTGGGTTGATGCAATTTTCCTGCAACAAATAGATTTCAAATATAACGAAAACGATATAAACCCGCAGTTTTTGGTAAAATTCCCTGAAAAAACGTTAAACAAAACCGCGGAAAAACCAGAAACCGCGCCGGAACCTACCCCGCAGCCAAGCGTGCCTGCAATAGATGAAGAGTTGAAAAATATGTTCAAATACTCCAAACAGCTTGCACGCGAAAACAACCCTAAAGCGGCACTTTTAAGCTTTCAAAAAGCACTTACCCGCGCGGATGAACTCGGCGAAGACTCCGTAAAATCAAAAATTTACCTTGAAGTCGGCGACATTTATAACGACTACAATTACCTGCCGCAAGCACTCACAAGCTACCACAAATCACTCGAAAGTGCTACTGAAAACACTGTTAAAATCAAAGCGCACTACTCAATGGCGCAGATTTACGACAACGTAAACCAGATTTCGCCGGCACTTGATCACTACTACACAACAGTCGCCTACGCCGGCGAAGAGGACAACTTAATTGCCCAATCAGTTTCTCTCACAAAAATGGGCAACATTTACTCCGACATGTACGAACAGGACTCGCTTGAATACTATTCAACCGCAAAAGAACTGGCCGAACAGACTGACAATTCAAAAGTAAAAGGTTTCATCGCCTCCAGCACCGCCGACAGCCTTTCAAAATTCGGCGAACCGCAGGAAGCGCTCAAGGAATACTCTCAAGCAGTCCAACACTATTCTAATGCTGATTCTCCGCAAAAAGTCGCGCAAAACTACAACGCAGCGGCAGACTTGATGATTCAATACCACAACATCAATAAAGCCAAAAGCCTTCTTGCCAAAGGTCTTGCCTACGCAAACCGTACAAATGACCTTGACCTTATTGCAGAAATGAGCGGCAAGCTGGAAATTCTATCTTAAAAATTACCATTTAGCATCCAGACGTTTGAGATATTCTTGCGCACCGTCTTTTGCCACCTGATTATAATGAGCAGTTCGCTCCGCATCAATTTCATCAAAATATCTTGCCTGATCATCCATATTTGGAAACATTTCGTTCATCTCCGGACTGTTGAAAGCTTCATAAGCTTCCGGATGATAACGCAAAGAAATAACTTCACCTGCTCCGATTTTGTCAACATCTTTAATTTTATTGTCTTTTGCAAGAATAGACACAGGAATTCCCGTAGCCTTTGAAATCGTTTCCAAAGTATCTCCCGGTCTAATCTTATAATTTACGCTTACACTGTAATCTTTACCGCCTTCATTAACTCCTGTTACTGACATATCAAACTCCTCTATTTATAAGTTACATTTATTATAAGTTTATTTTTTGACTTAATATTCAGTATTTTTTAAATTTGTTACAATACTTAAATAAAGATAATCCTTAATTTTTCATTAAGATTATTAATATTTACTCTTTTTCGTTATATTATATGAGATGTAAAATAAGAAAAGGAGATTGATATGCTTAAACCGTTAGGAGACAGAATCGTAATTAAAGTTATTGAAGATACAGAACAAACTTCCGGCGGAATTTTTATTCCGGAAAGCGCAAAAGAAAAACCGCAAAAAGGTGAAGTCGTTGCTGTCGGTCTTGGGAAAATGAACGACAAAGGCGAAAGAGAACCTATGGATGTTAAAGTTGGTGACGTTATTCTTTACGCTAAATACGCCGGTACTGACGTAAAAGTTCAAGATACAAATTACAAAATTTTATCAATCAAAGACGCATTGGCTATTGTCGAGTAGTTAATACGTTAATAAGTTAATCGCGGTCTACGACCGCTGTTAACTTGAACAAAATATGACTAATATCATAAAGGAGAAAATATAATGGCAAAAAGAATTGTATTCGATGAGGAAGCAAGAAAATCCTTGTTGAAAGGTATTGATGCCGTTGCGGACGCAGTAAAAGTTACTCTTGGTCCTAAAGGCAGAAACGTAATTATTGAAAAGAAATTCGGCGCGCCGCAAATCGTTAACGACGGCGTTACTATCGCTAAAGAAATCGAACTTAAAGACGGTTTGGAAAACGCAGGCGCTCAACTGTTAAAAGAAGTTTCATCAAAAACAAACGACGTAGCCGGTGACGGTACTACAACCGCATCAGTTCTGGCTCAGGCAATCGTTAGAGAAGGATTGAAAAACCTTACCGCAGGCGCTAACCCGATGTCTATGAAACGCGGTATTGATAAAGCAGTTGAAATTTCTATTGAAGAAATCAAAAAATTATCAAAACCGGTTAACACTAAAGAAGAAATCGCACAGGTCGCAGGAATTTCTGCCGGCAACAATAAAGAAATCGGCGAATTAATCGCAGAAGCCATGGAAAAAGTCGGCACAGAAGGCGTTATCACCGTTGAAGAAAGCAAATCTTTCGGAACTTCCCTGAAAGTTGTTGAAGGTATGCAATTTGACAAAGGTTACCTATCACCTTACTTCGTAACTGATGCGGAAAGAATGGAAGCCGTTCTGGAAGACGCTTACGTACTTTGCGTTAACAAAAAAATTAACCTCATCACAGACTTAGTTCCTGTTCTGGAACAAGTTGCACGTGACGGCAGAGCTTTATTGTTAATCGCAGAAGACGTTGAAGGCGAAGCTCTTGCAACACTAGTTGTTAACACAATGAGAAAAGTTTTGAGAGCAGTAGCAGTTAAAGCTCCGGGCTTTGGCGACAGAAGAAAAGCAATGCTTGAAGATATCGCAATTTTGACAGGCGGCGAAATGTTCACCGAAGAACTCGGTATCAAGCTTGAAAACGTTACAACCCAAATGATGGGTCTTGCAAAACGTGTTACCGTAACCAAAGACGAAACAACTATCGTTGTAGGCCCTGAAACAAAACAAGCTGTTCAAGACCGTATCCGTTTAATCAAAAAACAAATCGAAGCTTCTGATTCCGAATACGATAAAGAAAAACTTCAAGAAAGAATTGCAAAACTTTCAGGCGGTGTCGCAGTAATCGAAGTCGGTGCAGCAAGCGAAGTTGAATTAAAAGAAAGAAAATTGAGAATTGAAGACGCACTGAATGCAACCCGTGCAGCAAACGAAGAAGGTATCGTACCTGGCGGCGGCGTTGCACTTGTAAGAGTTCAACAAGCTCTTAACAACGTAATCGACACAATCAATTTTGGTTCAGACGATGAAAAAGTCGGCTTCAAAATCCTTACAACCGCACTTGATGTACCTTTAAGAGCAATCGCACACAACGCAGGTGCTAAATCTGACGTTGTAATCGACACAGTTCTTTCAAACGAAGGCGCATTCGGTTATGATGCTCTGGATTACAAATACGTAGATATGTTCAAAGCCGGAATTGTTGACCCTGCAAAAGTAACCCGTTCAGCATTGATGAACGCGGCATCAGTAGCTTCTATGCTGCTTACAACAGAAGCGGCAGTAGTCGAACTTCCGGAAGAAAAATCCGAATCCGCAATGCCTGCAATGGGCGGCATGCCAGGTATGATGTAATCTGATACAGCCATAATAATGAAGAAGGGCGCCGGAAACCGGCGCCCTTCTCACATAGCAATAACTTCTATATCATCCAAATTAACACGCTGTTTTGCGTGCCATAAATCATACGCTTGCTGCATATTCAGCCAGAACTGCGCGGAAGTTCCCAACGCCTTTGATAATCTTAAAGCCATTTCTGGAGATATGCCTACCTTACCATTTACGATTTCAGACAAATTTTTACGACTGGTTCCTATACGCAAAGCAAAAGCTGAAATACTAAACCCCAGTGGCTTAATACAGTCTTCTAATAATATTAATCCCGGATGTGGTGGGTTGTACATTTCCATAGTCGATACTCCTTAATGATAATCGTGGTAATCTACAATATAGACATCTTTAGTTATTTGGTCATATTTAAAAGTAATACGCCAGTTAGCTTGCACTGTTACCGCCCATTGTCCTTTTAAATCACCTTTCAAAGGATGTAGTCTGTAAGCTGGCAACGCCAAATCACTTATGTCAGATAATGAATCCAAAGCAAAAAGTATACGAGATATCTTTAAAGTGTGTATTTGTTGTATACCCTTAGTATTACCAGTTTCAAAGAATAACTGTAAGCCTTTATGCTTAAATGATTTAATCATATAAATAATTATAACCTATAACGTAACAGGTGTCAAGGGTTATGATATGGAGGCAAAAATGAATTGTAAAGTAATTTAATTACCGAAGAAATCTACGAGAGGTTAGACGACTTCACCTTATTCAATAGAAAGAATAAAACACGCTTCACATATACTATCTGAGATTATGGTTGATTGCAAGTTCAAACAAATGGAACTACAGAGTTTTACATCAATACTTCACGAAAGAATATCGACACTTTACACAGAAATGGTCGAATTTATTGAAACTCTGGAACCTTACGAATAACTATCATTTAGCCAGTTCTTCGAGCATTTCTTTGCCGCGGGACGGGAAGCCGTGAATGAAAGCCCCGTTTTCACTACTATTTGACAGCTTTTTTGAAAGCTTTTCAATAAATCCCATATACGGCTGCAACTCATCGCCGTACTCTATTTCTTCATTCCATTCGCGATTGGAATTAAAGTAAAATTTTAAACGTTCCGCCGGTTTATCCGGTGCGGTAACTTCAACATAATTTCTGCCGCTCTGAGTGGTTTCAAGGTATAAAGAAGCACCTTTTGTTTCCAAATCCGTTATGCAGCAATTTTGTTCGGTAAGTTCCGGATAATAGGTTTTAATTTGTATCCTGCCATCCTCCGGATTAAAGCGTTCATATAAAAAGTATTCCTTATCCTTGCTAAAGCGCAGATGTTCAAGTACACCCGCACCATCCGATGTCGGCACTGTTAAATCATAACAGGTTTTATCCCCAGGAAAATGAACATCACTTTCCTTGAAATCATCAATTATATCAAGTTTATTCTCCCCGCTGATAAAATCATCAAGCAGCTCATATTTATCTTTTTCTTTTATTGATTTAAAGATTTCGGACTCAACAGGGAGGTTGTATCTGTAGTGCAAATACGCAAAACTGTCGCGGACTTCCAGTACATTACTAAATTCTTTTGAACCAAAGACCTTTTTAACTTCATCAAATGTTTTACCGGACTTATCTGCAATTTTTTGGAATTTAGTTTTACTTACAACATCATTAATCATTTCAAAGAAAGATTTTGTATAGCTGACACGATAGGAAGGTTCGTCAATAAGTTTCTTCAAATCCAGACTTTCAAGCAGCCCCTGACACTGTTCTGTTGTAAAATTATAAGAATCTTGTTCGTCTTTTGCACTGAAGCTTTTCAACTTACCGCGCCACGGCTCAACATTCATGGAAAGAGTAAATTCATCCTCACCAAGAACAAAATCAAACCTTGCATTGTCAGTATTTTCGTTGAAAATTTTAAGATTCAATGCACCTGAATTAAATTCAAAGTTCGGGATATCTTTTCTGTCGGCCGGAACCTTTTTAACAAGATGACAGCCAAAACCTTGCTCCAGATTAGCCATTTGCCAGTCGTTGCCGTCCTCGCTGACTTTCATTGCAATACCGGCAACCCCGTTTTTAGCGTCCTCCGCACTTTTAGCAAAAATAGAGTCATCAAGGAACTTTTTCAAATAAGTTCCTACACCGGTCAAAGAATCAGATGCGCCGGTGGTTCTCCCTTTTCTGGCATTATAAATCAACACACCTGCAAGACCGGCTGTTGCCAAACCAGCGGCAATCCAGCCGATTGCCTTAGTATAGTCTTTGCGCGGCGCTCTTGAGGGTGCATTCATCTCTTGAGGGTTTTGCTGCGGCACAGCAGCCCCGAACGCCGTTGTTACAGGAGTATTAACACTAACTTTTGACACTTGCATACGTCTATCAAAACACGAACAAAATAAAATTTGCCAAAATCTGAAAATCTCTTTACATTTTTGTTAAAATATTATAGAATATTGTTATATAAAAAAGGAGAGAATAATATGAAATACATTTGTACAGTATGCGGTTGGACTACAGAAGCTGATGTTCAGCCTGAAAAATGCCCGATTTGCGGAGCTACAACATTTACAGCTCAAGAATCAAACGGTGAAAAAACATACGCTTGCGAACATAAAATCGGTGACGGCAAAGTTGAAGATAAAGAAATTATGGACGGCTTGCTTGCTAACTTCAACGGCGAATGCTGCGAAGTCGGCATGTACCTTGCAATGAGCAGACAAGCAGAACGCGAAGGCTATCCTGAAATCGCAGAAGCTTACAAAAGATACGCTTTTGAAGAAGCTGAACACGCTGCAAAATTTGCAGAACTTCTTGGCGATGTCGTTACTAACTCAACTAAGAAAAACTTAGAAATGAGAGCTGCTGCTGAACAAGGCGCTTGCGAAGGTAAATTAATGATTGCAAAACGCGCAAAAGAATTGGGCTACGATGCAATTCACGATACAGTTCACGAAATGGCTAAAGATGAAGCACGTCACGGCAGAGGCTTCGACGGTCTTTTAGCAAGATACTTCGGAAAATAATTTTTCTATTAATAAAATACTCTTTAGTACGCGGTGAAATCTCACCGCGTTTTTTATTGTCCGAGAAAGGCTCCCCATAAGGAACATGGCAGAAGTGGTGGAGAACTGCTTTATTTTAAAAACCACTTGTGCTATAGAGGGAAAAAAGTTATAATAATTGTATGAGCATCAGAAGGTTAAACATTTTCGATAAAAACCAGCTGAAAAAAATCGCAGAATTGGCAAACCCGAACGTCAATTATTACTTTAAATATCATCTGATGAAAGAATGCGTCTGTATTGCACAGAGCTTTTTGCCGCTGCGTTTCAAGTTCATGCCGGAATCTTATGTGTTTTCCGAATCCGGCAGAATTAAAGGCATGATTTCTGTCCTGCCAACCCGCGGTAATCCCGAACAAATTAACATTAACAGACTGCTGTTTGAAAATAACGACTACCAGACCGGAAAAGAATTAATTCAGTTCATAATAAACCATTACGGGGAGGAAGGTGCCAAAACCTTCAAAGTAGTTATTGATAACAACCACAAAGCTCTTGAACAATTATTTATGGAAGGCTGCGGCTTCCGCTGCGGCTCTTATGAAAATCTCTGGGATATTACGCATGACATAAATTATTTTCAAAACTGCAAACCGCAGGATTTTCAAAAAGCAACAGATACGCATGCCGGATTTATTGCGGATTTAAATAACTCCGAATTGATTACCCTCTACCGCCCTGCAATGGAACGCACAGAAGACGAATTCAAAGAACCGCTGGTAAAAATCTTTGATAACCAGTATGAGGATAATTTTGTATTGATTTCTGCCGGAATTGCTGTCGCGTATTTAGAAATTCAAACGAACGACAATTACAACTTTATCATATCGCTTACCAAGAATGACGGGTACAATTTAGACTATGATGAAATAATCGCCTTCGGGGTTCAAAATATTCTAAACAAACGCAGCAGTGAATGCCATATTTATTTGAAACAAAAAAAATATTTAAAATTTGCACAGGATTACGAAAATTATCTTCATGCCAGAAATTATGAATGCATACAAACGCAGCATGTGTTGATTAAAGACTTCTACAAGCCGATAAAACAGGAGTTTCAGGCATTTGTATTCGGCGAAATAAAGCAGTTCTCCGCCGCACCGCCTCGCTGAACCGCGAGCCGTGGCGGCTGCGCTGTCTAACACGCCACTCAAAAGACTCGCTTGCGTAAGCGGGAGTTGCTTCGCAACTCATTCACGCCACGTTCCTTATCGCGAGTCTTTCTCGGACAAAACAAATTATTGAGCAATTAAAAAAACGGGGTTGACATTCAAATTTGTTCATTATACAATTTTCTCACGCGCCGGCATAGCTCAACGGTAGAGCAACGGTTTTGTAAACCGTAGGTTGTAGGTTCGATTCCTATTGCCGGCTATGTAAAAAGACCGAAAGAGGTTACGAGTTGGCTCGTAATATTGAGAGGTGAAAATCTTACTCCTTGGAATATTAAATTTCACGGGGAAGATATGAAAAAAGTCCTTGTGGCAAGGACTCCGCGAAAACAATTGAGTATTGTTTGAGTGGAGGAGGGTAGCAGCACTCCCTTGGTTGCTAAATAACTCAAAGTGCAGCACAGAAAGATAAGCCCTTGTGGCAAGGACTCCGCGAAAACAATTGAGTATTGTTTGAGTGGAGGAGGGTAGCAGCACTCCCTTGGTTACTAACGACTCAAAGTGCAGCACAGAACGATAAGCCCTTGTGGCGCAGGGGTAGCGCACTCCCTTGGTAAGGGAGAGGCCACGAGTTCAAATCTCGTCAAGGGCATATTGCGTTATCTCGAATAAATCAGAGATACCAATCTGATAAAGGAAACTCAAAAATGTGTGTGCCGGTCCGCAACTTATGGAATATGGATAGCACAACGAAATGAAAAAGATATAGCCGAAATAGAGAAACACTAGAGCAAGTTACGGACACTGGCGAAACACATTAGAGGGTTTTAGATGACAATTGATGACAATTGAATATGGGTAGGTGCCCGAGTGGCTAAAGGGAACAGACTGTAAATCTGTCGGTGCGAGCCTACGGTGGTTCGAATCCACCCCTGCCCAAATAAAAACGGAAATGACTTTTGTTATTTCCGTTTTTATCATGAGTAAGTGTAATGTTTTATAGAACCACCACAAAGCGGAGCTTTGTCATTGGTTCGAGCGCGAACGAGCTGAGGCTGAAGCGATTTTGTTCAAAGCGATAAAATTGCTGAAGAACAAAACGCGAAATGCCGTTACACGCGAGTGAGCAAGACAATCCACCCCTGCCCAAATAAAAACGGAAATGACTTTTGTTATTTCCGTTTTTATCATGAGTAAGTGTAATGTTTTA
>CALVBO010000025.1 GCA_944325835.1 Candidatus Gastranaerophilales bacterium | reverse complement strand
GCTGGACAGACCCCAAAAAAAATTCGGGTTGACAATGGGCACCCAATTTCCTCAACACCTATTTTTGCGGGTGCCCCCCCCCCCCCCCCCCCCCTGCATTAATAATTACTCTTCGGTTTTTCATAAGTTCTTTTATCCTTTCCGGCTTCTTGCCATTGTCTAATTGTGGATGCCGCTATGCGGCACTTCTTCATTATGTACGATGTTTTAAGAGTTGTCAAGATTATATAAAGATGTAGCCTTTCTGTCATGTTGGGTGTATAATTTTGTAGTGAATAGAGTTTTAAGGTGGATTTTATATGCAAAACACTCTTGATAGAAAAGTTATCAAAAATATAGATTTTAACTGTGATTTAGCCCAAATGTTCGGGGTTTACAAAAACGAGTCAGAAGCTGAACTTTTGCAGTACGTAAGTTCTGTGAATGTATCCTGCGGGTTTCACGCCGGCGATCCTGTCGCGATAAAAAATGCGCTGATGCTTGCTAAAGAACATAATGTCGTTGTCGGCGCACATATCGGCTTTAACGATATTCAAGGCTTCGGAAACCGTCCGGTTAAGCTTTCCGCAGAAGAAATTGAAGCCGTTGTTCTATATCAGGTAGGCGCAATCATGTCGTTTGCAAAAAGTTTTAAAATGGAAATCGAACATGTCCGCCCGCACGGTGCAATGTACAAAATGGCCGCAGAAGATTATGAATTCAGCGCAAACATAGCAAAAGCAATAAAAAAATGCTCACAATGGCTGGTTTATTACGGCGCCACAGGTGAAAATATTACCCGCATTGCCGGTGAATTAAACGTAAAAGTCGCAAAAGAAGTTTTCTTGAACAAAATATACAATACTGACGGTTCAATCGACTACAATGCAAAAGATATTGTAAATACAGAAACGTCAATAACCAGATTGAAACACCTGCTTGCATCTTCTCAGGTTTATAATAACGAAGGCGGAAGAACTTACGTAGAAGCAGACACAATCCACTTCTCAAGCTCAGCTCCTAACGCTGTTGACGTTTTACGTGAAGCAAGAAGTATTATAACTCCGCTTCCGATTAACTACAAAAATGTATGCAGTTCAGGCTGGGTTGACTAAAGTCTGCGGTGCCGGTTCTACCTTGACTCGCAGTATCGTAAAGTTTAAAAAATAATAGGGATATATAGTAATGAATATTAGAGATAAAGAAGTAAGATTAGCAGAAAAAGCAAGATGGCTTATACCGGGATTACAGGTAAAACGCTGGTTCTTGCTGTACCTTTTCAGCGCAACGCTTATAATCCTCGGATTTTTGATTATCTGCGGGTTCAAGCCGGTATATTACATGATGGAATTTATCAAATATATCGCAGATGTCGTTCCGACAAACTGGCTTGCCCTGATAATGGTAATTGTCGGTGCAGGATTGTTTTGTATTGCATGGTTTAAAACCAATGTATCGCTTTTAGATGCTAATCATGCAGAAAACTATGACCTTTTAGAATCTCTTTATCGCAGAAGAAAACTCAACAACGGGCCTAAAATCGTTGCAATCGGCGGCGGAACAGGGCTTTCAATGCTATTAAAAGGCATTAAAAATATTACAAATAATATAACAGCCGTTGTAACTGTAGGCGATGACGGCGGAAGTTCCGGAAGATTAAGAAGCGAACTCGGTGTTTTGCCGCCGGGCGATATCAGAAACTGTATTGCCGCACTTGCAAAAGATGAGGATTTAGTAACAAAACTTTTCCAATACCGGTTCAAAAACGGAGAAGGACTTGAAGGCCACAGTTTCGGCAACCTCTTCTTATCAGCGCTTTGCGCAATTACAGGTGACATGGTACGCGCGGTAAAAGAATCTTCAAATGTACTTTCAATCCGAGGAGTGGTATTGCCTTCTACTCTTGATGATATGAAACTCATCGCCACTATGGAAGACGGACGCGTAATCTACGGGGAATCAAATATTCCAGAAGCTCACGGCAGAATAAGAAAAATTTACACGAACCCGCAAAAATGTAACGCCCTGCCGGAAGTTATTCATGCTATCCGAGAGGCTGACCTGATAATCCTCGGGCCGGGAAGCCTTTATACAAGCGTAATTCCAAACCTTTTAATCGAAGGAATTTCTCAGGAAATTATCCGCTCTAACGCTAAAAAAATCTATGTCTGCAACATAATGACCCAGCCGGGAGAAACGGACGGTTACGCAGTTTCTGATCATATTCAGGCACTCTTTAATCATGCCGGCAGCGATAAAATTATTGATACGGTAATAATGAACGACTTTATCCCGCCAAATCTGGCTCAGAAATATCAGCAGGCAGGTTCTTTCCCCGTCGTCATTGATGCGGACAACATTGAACGCCTCGGAGTAAAACTCTTTACAAAAAAACTTATCGAAGATAATAAAGACGGTCTTGTACGCCACAGTTCAACCCGTGTGGCACGTGCGATTAACTACTGGTTCAAAAGACAGCTCCGCGGCAGAAGATATCGCAGCAAAAA
Source organism: Candidatus Gastranaerophilales bacterium (assembly GCA_944325835.1). Taxonomy (GTDB): domain Bacteria; phylum Cyanobacteriota; class Vampirovibrionia; order Gastranaerophilales; family Gastranaerophilaceae; genus Gastranaerophilus. Next base: position 15,942 of record CALVBO010000025.1, on the reverse strand, counting down.
GAAGGATTTAGCACTGGTTGCCAATAATTAGGTGTGAAAATGAAAAAAGTTAATACAAAATATATTCGTGAAATTAAACTTGAAAAAAAGAAATTTTCAGCCCTGACCGCATACGATTATTCAACAGCCAAAGTCCTTGATGAAGCGGGTATCGACATAATTCTTGTAGGCGACAGCCTTGCGATGGTGGCTCTTGGTTATGAAAATACCAACAGTATTTCAATGGACGAGATGAAAATTTTCACAAAAGCAGTAGCAAAAGGGGTTTCCCGCGCAATGGTGGTTTGCGATATGCCGTTTATGAGTTACCACTGCGATATTTCAAGCGCTATTGCAAATATCGGGGAAGCCGTTAAGGCAGGTGCAAATGCCGTTAAAATTGAGGGTTCCGGCGAATATATTTATTCGCTGATAAAACGCTGCAGTGAGTTCGGAATTCCTGTTATTGCGCATATCGGTTTTACCCCGCAGGCAATTAACGCAATCGGCGGGCATTACATTCAGGGCAAAACCTACAATGCAACATTAGAATTGCTTGAACAGGCCAAAAAGCTTGAAGAAGCCGGAGCTTTCGCAATTGTTCTGGAAATGGTTCCGGAAGAAAGCGCAAAATACATTAGCGAAAACCTCAATATAGCAACAATTTCCTGCGGCGCCGGCAGGTTCTGTGACGGACAGGTGCTTGTAAGCGATGATGTTTTTGGTAAATACAGCAATTTTAAACCTAAATTTGCAAGATGTTACGGCGATATGCGCAAATTAATCTACGATTGCGCAACGCAGTATGATAAAGATGTTAAATCCGGAAACTTCCCGTCTGACGATGAAGTTTTCCGGCTTGAAGAAGGAGAAGTCAGACAGTTATTAAATCATAAATAGAAGAGGCTGAGTATGAGATTAGTACATAAAATTCAGGAAGTAAGAGAGCAAATTAAACAGTGGAGAAAAGAAGGCTTGACAATAGGTTTTGTACCTACAATGGGGGCACTCCATGCCGGTCATTTGAGCCTTATAAAGAAATCAGTTGAAAAATGCGACCGGACTGTCGTTTCAATTTTTGTAAACCCTATCCAGTTCGGCCCTAACGAAGATTTGGACAAATATCCGCGCACACTTGACGCGGACTGCGAAACCGCCAAAGAGGCTGATTTAATCTTTGCGCCGACGCCTGCTGAAATGTACGGAGAAGGTTTCAGGCTTTCAAACGATTATTTAACCTACGTAATTCCGCCGTATTTTTATATGGATAAACTCTGCGGTAAAAGCAGAATCGGGCACTTTGACGGAGTTTGTACAGTCGTTAACAAATTTTTTAATATAGTTCAGCCGGACTTCGCATTTTTCGGCGAAAAAGACCGCCAACAACTTATAATTATCAGAAAAATGGTAAAAGATTTAAATATTCCGGTAGAAATTATCGGCTGCCCGATTGTACGTGAAGAATCAGGACTTGCCCTGAGTTCAAGGAATTCTTACCTCACACCGGAACAAAAAGAAGATGCCCTTGCACTTAGCAGGCTGCTCTTTAATATCAAAAAATGCTATAAGCAAGGTATTACTGACGCCTCAGCGTTGAAAGAAACGGCTTTTAATTATCTTAATTCACACCACAATCTTGAATATCTCGACTTTAGAGATGAGGACAATCTTGAAGAAAAGAGTATAATAGATGATAGGACTATCGCTTTTATAGCGGTAAAAATAGGTAATGTCAGGTTAATTGATAACGTTTCAATGAGAGATTAAAACGCAAAGAGGGCTTATGATAAGCGAAAAGAAAGCTCAACTATCCAAATTTTTAAATAATTTAATGGCTTTTTTAAAAATTGTGCTGTGCATATTTTTAGGTGTAATCATATTCACCTGGCTCGTTGCTATGTTTGAAATAGAATCTTACATTCCGTTTTATGATAGTTTGAACGACTTTTTCACAAACATAAGCTATATCTTCTATACTCCGACAAAAGACGATGATGAAAACTTCAACGCAATAATGTATATGGCAATAGCGATAGTTTTCTTCCTATTGATTTTTGAAACGATTACGGATATTCTCGGAGATATTTTGAAACTGTATGAAAAAAACAAAGAAGAAGCTCTTGAAGAAGAAAACGAACGAATAAATCAGGAAATTCAGAAGAAATACAAAATGCACCTTAAAACAGCTATGCGCTTTGTTGTAATGTTTAAACTGAACATAGTAAACCCTTTGCATAATACACAGGCGTTTAAAGATGAAAAAATGGAAGAAGCCCTCAGGCTACAGGCACAAAAAATGACAAAAGAAATATTTTCAATGATAACAATGAGCGTTAAATGCCAGATTCGCTCCAACCCTGAAATGCTCACCCTTTTGATAGATAAAGCCGAAAACCTCAATAAAATTTTATTTTTTATCCGCAGCATTTGTCAGGTAGAAAAATATGTGAAAAATGGTCTGGGATACTATATGGCTGTAACCACCTACCTTGCGACGGACTCTAATGAAAAAGCTATCGCAGATGCAAAAGAACTCATTGACATGAAGGTTAACAAAAAAATTCTTTGCTATCAGATAGTTTCAGAATGTCTTAATCTTGTGCCGGGAAACAATTTTAAAGCAATCAGCAACGGCGAATATACAGAATCCGAAGACGTTATTTACGAATTGGTTAACAAAAATTAACCGATTAGTTGCGTTTTATTTTGTTTGTGCTAGTATAGTAATGTAAACCGTAGACAATTGGCAGAAAATTCTTTAATGCGCAAGCGCCAATCGAGGCTTTAAAACTAAAATTTAAAGACTAAGTATAAGATTTTGCGGTTTATAGACTGTAAAGTCTTTTTTAATATTAACAGGTCGAAAACTATATATTAAATGATAAAAAGGAGCCGAAAATGTCAACAAAAGCATTTAAATCAGAAAAAATCGAAGCTATGAAGGCTAAGATTGAAAAAGCACAAGTTGCTATTTTGACTGAATACAAAGGCTACAGCGTAGAAGAAATTACCAACTTAAGACGTGCGCTTCAAAAAGAAGGCGGCGACTATATGGTAACAAAAAATACGCTTGCTAAAATCGCTCTGAAAGATACAAACTTTGAAGTATTATCAGAGTTGATGACCGGCGCTACAGCAATTGCATTTGGTTACGACGACCAGGTTGCACCTGCAAAAGTAGTAGCACAATTCATCAAAGACAGCAAAAAAGGTGCAATGTTGGGCGGTGCCTTAGACGGTAAATTATTGAGCGCAAAAGAAGCAGAAGCATTATCAAAACTCCCTTCAAAAGAAGAACTTTATGCAAAAATTCTTGGCTCAATCAACTCACCTGCATCAGGCATTGCAAATTCACTTTCAGCAGTTATGTCACAACTTACAAGAGCTATGGCTGCTGTTAGAGATCAAAAAACAGCTTAGGTCATTATACTAAGTAAAGTCAGAAAACATTAAAAAACATATAAAGGAGAATTTAAAAATGAGTAAAGTAGAAACTATTTTAGAAGAAATTTCATCATTAACATTATTAGAAGCAGCTGAATTAGTAAAAGCTATGGAAGAAAAATTCGGCGTATCAGCAGCAGCTCCTGTAGCAGTAGCAGCAGTAGCAGCAGCTCCTGCAGCAGCAGAAGAAGCTGGTTCTGACGAAGTTACAGTTGTTTTGGCATCAGCCGGTGCTAACAAAATCGCTGTATTAAAAGAAGTTCGTGCTATCACAGGCTTAGGCTTGAAAGAAGCAAAAGACTTAGTAGACGGTGCTCCAAAACCGGTTAAAGAAAACGTTAAGAAAGAAGAAGCTGAAGCAATCAAGAAACAACTTGAAGCTGCTGGCGCATCTGTTGAACTTAAGTAGTTTTTATAATACAAAACAAGAAGCGGTCGGACAAATGCCCGACCGCTTTTTTATTCAACTTTTACACCTTCGGTATTATATTTTTCAACAGTACCGTCCGGTCTGGTAATAGTTGTAAACCCTCGTTCTTTACTGCCAATTCCGTTATCACGGTAAATTTTTGTACCGTCCTTTAAGAAGTATTCACGCGAACCGCCGTCACGATAGGTATCAAAACGCTCTAACTTTCCGCCAAATAAGTTACTGATAGCCATATCGTAAATTTGTACGCCTTCACTATTACCTTTGCTGATATTCTCATCTAAAACATTAAAAGCTTTTGCCAGATCGGCCCCGTTATTAATATCATAATCCGCGGTTTGTTCTTTGATATTTTCCAGTTTTGCCGAAATTTCTTTCATTTTCTTCATCTCATCAGCCTGAATTTCGGCACGTGTTTTGGTATTCTGGTAAACATGCTGAATTTCATCTTCTCTTGCCTGATTTAACCCGCCGGTTTCACCAAGCGTAGGTTCACCATCCATCAAAAAGACTTCTTTGCCAAGAAGGTCATCAAAATGCAAGTCCGCATCCATGACTGTTAAAAGTGTTTTCAATTCTTTTTCACTAATGTTTTTTGCATCACCGTCTAAACTTAAAATCTGCTCAAACCGTTTCTTACCGGTTGCATCCAGCTTATTATAAGCCTCACTGAATAGTGGTGTTTTCTTCAAATCTTTTAAAGAAATACTCTCTTTATCACCAAGAATTTTCGTTGTTTTTTCCGACAAACTTTTTTGATAATCTTTGTCATAAACCGCATCACCCATGCCGGCAAGTGCACCATTAATATAAATCGGCATATACCACTCCTTTCATCTCTTAGATACTCTTTCTCACGTATATAGAGATAAACAAAAATTTTAACAAAAAATTTACCGGACATAAAATGACCGCTAAGGCTTTTTTATGATTATCAGTGGTTTTAAAAGGTTTGGGAATTTATCTTTATAAAAGTTAATATTAACCTCTAAGTTTTTTTATTGCCGCAAGCTCATCCTGATACGGTGAAATTCCGATAAGTTTTTCAATAATCGGCGGCAATTTTTCAATAACGTAATCAATTTCTTTTTCTGTAGTATATTTGCTTAATGAAAAGCGAATACTGCCGTGAACAGCGGTGAATGGGACATTCATTGCCCTTAGAACGTGGCTTGGTTCAAGAGAGCCTGATGTGCATGCACTGCCGGAACTTGCACAAATTCCGACATCACTCATATGAAGAAGGATCAACTCACCTTCAATATATTCAAAGCCGATGTTTGTCGTATTAGGAACGCGGTTCACAACACCGGTGTTAAGTCTTGCATTATAAATATTTTTCAATATGTTAGTTTCAAGCTTGTCACGAAGGCGCTTAACCTCTGTTGCTTCATATTTAAGCCCGTCTTTTGCAAGCGCGGCCGCAAGTCCCATACCGACAATATAAGGAACATTTTCTGTGCCTGCACGTTTGCCTCTTTCCTGATGGCCGCCTATAATAAGAGGGGTAATCAGAGTTTTAGGGTTAACATATAGCGCCCCCACACCTTTCGGGGCATGGAATTTATGCCCTGAAACGCCCAGCAAATCAACACCGAGTTCCTGAACGTTTATGTCAATTTTGCCTGCAGCCTGAACCGCATCAACAAAAATTTTAGTTTCTTTGTTTTTTGATTTAACAATTTCCACGACCTTTTCAATCGGGAAAATAACGCCTGTTTCATTGTTTGCAAACATTATAGAAACAAGTGCGGTATCGTAGTCAACCTTTTCATTAAGCTCCTCAAGGTCTAAATCACCATTAGAGTTAACGTTGATGTAATCAACCTTGTAGCCTTCTTTTTCAAGCTGGTTATAGAGATTAAGGACGCACGGGTGCTCAACCTTTGAGGTTATAATATGACGTTTATTTTTGTTCATATTCAAAACACCGCGTATGGCAAGGTTAGCACTTTCCGAGCCGCCGCCTGTGAAAATTATGTCCTTTTCATTTTCAGCATTGAAAAAATCTTTCATTTGTCCGCGGGCATTTTGCATGGCATGCGCTGCGGTTTTTGCAAAATCATACATTGAGGACGGATTTCCGTATTCTTGTGAAAAATACGGGAGCATGGCTTCTAAAACCCGCTCATCAACTTTTGTAGTCGCATTATTATCTAAATATACCAAATTCATTATTCAACCTCTATAACTTCAATATTTTTATCAACAGTTTCTCTCAAGGTATTTTCAACAAAACCTTTAAGAGTCATCATAGCGTTTTTACAGCCTGAGCATTTTCCGCGCAGCTTAACATACACTTTTGAACCGTCAATATCAACAAGTGTTATGTCGCCGCCGTCTTTTTGCAATTCGGCAGCAATTTGTGTTTCAATAACTTTGCTGATTTTAAGAATTTTTTGTGCCGGAGAAAGCGTTGAAGCTTCATGCTCTTCCTTCTCAAGCTTGTTGTAGTAAGTTTCAATAATATCTTTAATTACGTCTTTACACCTGCCGCATGCGCCGCCGGCTTTTGTAAAATTAGTAACCTCTTCAACAGTTTTTAACCCGTTAACCTTAATTGCTTCCCAAATCTGGTTTTCAGTAACCCCGAAGCACTGGCAGATAATTTTTTCTTTAACGGGTTCAGCTCTTAACTCGTCCAAATCCATATAATCGTCATAATTTTTAAGAGCATCTTCCAGCGCTTCATGCCCCATGACCGAGCAGTGCATTTTTTCAGGCGGCAGCCCTCCAAGCTGGTCGGCAATATCTTTATTTGTAATCTTTCTAACCTCATCAAGCGTTTTGCCGATAATCATTTCGGTCAAAATACTTGAACTTGCAACAGCCGAGCCGCAGCCAAAAGTTTGGAATTTGGCGTCAACTACAATATTATTTTTTATTTTCAAATATATTTTCAACTGATCACCGCAAGCAAGAGAACCCGCAACGCCAATAGCATCAGCGTTATCAATTTTCCCTACATTACGGGGATTTCTATAATGTTCAATAACTTTTTCAGAGTAGTCCCACATATAATTTCTCCCTTTCTCATATTTTATCTCAAAAAAACTTTTTACAACAGCGCCAAATTATTAGTGTAAATTTTTATAAAAATTTTTAAAAATTTTTGCTTGACATTTTTTTTCGATTAGGTTATATTGGATACACTAAATTGAAGTGTTGCTTAAACACTTGTTAAAAATATACATTTTGTGTATTAACAGACTCTCGATATTAACGAAATAACTGGAAGTAATGGAATATAGATTAGACTTAGTATATATACATTTACCCTAACGAATTAGAATACAAACCCCAATAAAATAAAAAATAAACAATCCAAATATTAGTTTAGCATAACAAACATAAACTATACATTTACCCGATATTACCTCATAGTAGGATTACCCCAAAACTATAAGGTAATTTTTTTTATGAGTGAGCAGAGGCAGGAGGAATGCAACGCATTCCGAACAGTTGAGCAATCGACACCAGAGACCGCGCTCTTTGGTGCGATTGCGAACGGTGCCATTTATCGCGAACGAGTCAGCGTCAGCCGGTGCTCGCGTTGTCGCAGGCGAAAGTACGGCGAATAGTAAGGGAAGATCGTGTCGGACGGCTTAGCTAAAACATTCCGGCAATTTAAATTTTCTTAATTTCAATTATAAATTTATTGAAAGGAGAAATTTATGACAAATTTAGAAATCAAAGAACTACGCAACAACAGCGAAAAAGCTAAAAAATATTTTATGAAACAGCTGGCCTACACTCTTGGGCCGGTTGAATTAAAAGACCTGATGGACGAAGGCAGCGTAAAGGTAATTGATGTCAGGAACGAAGCCGACTATGAAATCTCACATATCCCGGGTGCGATTTCCATGCCTTACGAGAGTATAGACGATAATACAGATAAATTATCCAAAGACGAAACAACCGTTGTTTGCTGCTATAACCAACAATGCCACCTTGGTGCAAGAGCATGCCTGAAGCTTGCGGATTACGGATACCCGTGTATGCATCTTGACGGCGGTTTCAAGACCTGGAAAGAAGAATTCGGATTCGCAACGACATAAAAGCCCCACTCGGGGCTTTTTTTTACTATAGAGTTGCCCCGCCGTCTTTCATTTTGGCAAGTGCATTTTTTGCGCCGTCTTTACTTTTAGAAACCTCTATAACAAAGCTGCTTGCCTCATTATCACGTGCCACAGCTTCTTTTAATGCGGTAATTTCCTCCAGTCCCAGCTGCGAAAGGTCACATTTTTCCGGATTTTTTGAGTAAAGTTTGAACAATTCCTGCGCCTTGTAATCGTACCCCGGCAAATGCTGAAAATATCCGTGCAGTTTATAAAAATGAAAAAGCAGAAAATAGAAATCGTTATTTCCCTCTTCCAGAAGAAAAAGCGGTTTTGATTTAAACGAAATTCCACTGCCTGATAGAAGATTCAAAACAAAAGCAGTAAAGCCTCTGCGTTCGGTGATTAGCCCTTCTTCCTCGCTTAACAGCGCCAGAAACTTATACGCCCCCTTCAAATATACAACTTTAACCCCTTTTTTCTTTATCAAATCGAGCAGAAATTCCGGCGTAAAATTGGAGTTTTTAACGATATCCAGCATATTTTGCCGAACAAGTTGTACGTTTTTATTTGTAACAGTATTTAAAGTAAGCGAACAGTTGCCGGTAATAACATTTTTAGATGTTGAATTCGTTGCGGAAGTGCGCAAATGCTTATCAAGCCGCAACACCAGCGTACGCTCCCGAAGCTTCAACAACATATAAATGACTCTCTGAAGAAAATTCATAGTTATATTTTAGCATTAAAAAAATGGGTTGTAAATTTTTTTTAGTGGTATAATGAAAAATAAGATAAGGGAGATCTATATGGAAACATTAAATAAGAACGAAGGGATTATTACAAAAATTATCGGACCGGTTATCGACGTAGAATTTCAGCCTGGCGAAGTGCCTGAAATCTACACCGCACTGGAGATTTATCCTGAAAATGGCGGAGCAAAAATCGTAACCGAAGTTCAACAAATGCTCGGTTCAAACCGTGTAAGAACCGTTGCTATGTCATCTACAGACGGGCTTAAAAGAGGCATGAAGGTTATCAATACCGGCGAACCTATTAAAATTCCTGTCGGTAAACCAATTTTGGGTAGAATTTTAAACGTTATCGGGCAAGCCGTTGACGAAATGGGCGATATCCAAACAGACACCTATCTTCCTATCCACCGCGAAGCCCCTGCGCTGACCGATCAAAATACAAATATTGAAATCCTTGAAACAGGTATCAAAGCAATAGACCTTATCCAACCTTATCAAAAAGGCGGTAAAATCGGATTATTCGGCGGTGCCGGCGTTGGTAAAACCGTATTGATTATGGAATTAATCCACAATATTGCATCCGAACACTCCGGCGTTTCCGTTTTCGGCGGTGTCGGCGAAAGAACCCGTGAAGGTAACGACCTCTGGAACGAAATGAAAGAATCCGGCGTTATCGACAAAGTTGCACTGATTTACGGTCAGATGAACGAACCGCCGGGAGCAAGAATGAGAGTCGGACTTTCTGCTCTTACTGCGGCAGAATACTTCCGTGACTACTCAAAACAAGACGTATTATTATTTATTGATAACATTTTCAGATTTACTCAGGCAGGTTCGGAAGTTTCCGCACTTCTCGGTCGTATGCCGTCAGCCGTTGGTTATCAGCCTACTCTGGCTAATGAAATGGGTGAACTGCAAGAACGTATTACTTCAACTAAAGACGGTTCTATCACTTCCGTTCAGGCGATTTACGTTCCGGCAGATGACTTGACTGACCCGGCTCCGGCAACAACCTTCTCCCACCTTGATGCGTCAACCGTTCTTTCAAGACAAATCGCATCACTCGGGATTTATCCGGCTGTTGACCCGCTGGAATCAAGTTCACGCGTTCTTGATCCGAACATTATCGGAACTGAACACTATGAAGTTACGTCTAAAGTCCTTGAAATTCTTCAAAAATACAAAGAGCTTCAGGATATTATCGCAATCTTAGGTATGGACGAACTTTCAGAAGAAGATAAAGAAACCGTTAACAGGGCAAGAAAAATTCAACGTTTCTTATCGCAGCCATTCTTCGTTGCAGAACAGTTCTCCGGCATTCCGGGTAAATATGTAAAACTTGAGGACACTATCAAAGGCTTTAAAGAAATCGTTGAAGGTAAACACGATGACCTGCCTGAACAAGCGTTCTACATGGTCGGTACTATCGAAGAAGCTGTTGAAAAAGCCCGTACATTGGCTGAATAGGAGTAAAAATGAAGGTAAAAATCATTACTCACGAAAGAGTTGTATTTGAAGGCGAAGCCGATGAAATCATAGCTAGAAGTACGGAAGGCGAATTCGGTATTCTCCAAAACCACGTACCTTGCATGAAAGTTCTGGATATTTGTGTTGCAAAAATTATCCTCAACGGCGAAGTCAAACTTTTCACTGTAATGGGCGGGGTTTTGCAGTTCAAAGACAACGAAGCTTTAATTTTAACAGATATTGCCGAATGCAGTGACGAAATCGACTGTGACCGTGCAAAACTTGCACTAGCAAGAGCGGAAGAACGCCTGGCAGATGCCAAGGCTGAGGCTGACGCTAAACGTGCAGAAGCTGCAAAAGCCAGAGCACTTGCCCGACTCAAAGCCAGCATGAAACAGTAACCGGCTCTTTAATTGAAACCGGTCTTACTTTCCGGTTTTTCAGAAAAGGGCGACCGGCAAGCAGGAAATATGACCACTATCAGCTTAAAAGACATTTATATAAGATTTTTCAGAATCGGAACATTACTGTTAGGCGGAGGATATGTAATTCTTCCGCTTTTACAGTCCGAAATCGCAGAAAAATACGATTGCATCACGGATGACGATGTTTGTGAATATTATGCGATTTCCCAGAGTCTGCCGGGGGTAATTGCCGTTAACACCGCTGTCTTTGTCGGCTACAAGCTCGCAAGGACAAAAGGAGCACTCGCGGCTATCACCGGAATGGTGACACCTGCATTTCTGAGCATAATTCTGCTTGCAAACCTCTTAACGCAAATCGTTCACGTTCCATTTGTACAAAACATTTTTCTCGGTGTCGGAATAGGTGTTTTAGCGCTTTTATTTCAGGCTGTCAATGAAATGTGGAAGAAAAGTATTGTTGACAAAGGTGCTTTTCTAATATTTCTGGCTGCTTTCACATCGCTTATAGTATTCAAAGTTTTTCCTATATATATTGTAATTTCAGGAATTGTACTCGGCGTTATACTTGGTTTCATAAGAAGCAGAAGAGGTGTTGAAAAATGATTTTCTGGCAGCTTTTCTGGAACTTTTTAAATATAGGAATTTTTGCTTTTGGCGGCGGATACGCGACACTTCCTTTCTTATATCATATTTCAGAAGCCTACAACTGGTATACATTTGATGAACTCAGCAATATGATTGCAGTATCTTCAATAACTCCGGGGCCGATAGGGATTAACATGGCAACATACGCCGGCTTCAAGACTTCCGGCTTACTCGGGTCTGTTATTGCAACGGTTTCGATTGTTCTGCCGTCACTGATTTTTGCGGTTTTAATTTCTAAGGCACTAAAAAAATTCAGAGAAAATATTTATGTCAAATCAATTATTTATGTATTAAAACCGCTTGGCTGCGGGTTGTTGAGCGCAGTAGGTGTAAATATGTTCATAAATGATTTCTTATCCAAAAGTATAAATATTTATAACATAATATTTCTGACGATTTTAATTTTTATAAGCCTGAAAAAAAGGCTTAATCCTCTGTTTTACCTCGGGGTAGCAGCGATTTACGGTGTGCTTGCAGGAATGCTGCACTTTATATAGGAATTTTTACAACAACTTTCTTAACTTTAGACGGCATATTTTTATAAGCCATTTGCGGTTGATGCGCCTCGTGAGGATATAACAGAGCAAATTTACCGGTTTCCAGAATAATTCTATTCAAAACTTTTTCAGGGATTTCAAAAAACATAATATCGCGCTCAGGCGTATAAGCTTCTTTGACTGTTAACCCTTCGACATTGATATAATCCAATTCTTCAACCCCTTCCAGCAGAAGCTGAATATCTATATACTTTTTATGCGCTTCAAGTTTGCAATTTTCTATTGTCTTAGTTGTATACTCTTCAACATTTGCATAAACAAGTCTGTCATCAGAAAGAAAAACTTTTCCACACTCCTGCCCGGCTGTCAGTTTAAGAATAAAATCTGCAATTTTTTCATCAACTTCAGCATAATTTTTAATATTTTTTATATCATCAAAAATCATTATTTAATCCTTTTTAATTTTTTAACCAGTCGTACTTTACAATCCGCGTAATCGTTGGTACACGTTGCAGCCTTGTTAACTCCGGTTATAAGAGCCGGAGGAGATGCATTATTATAATATTTAAAGCCGGTGCAATACGGAGTCGCATCATTAACATAACCGGAAGCACAGGCCGCCAGCGGGAACGGTACAGAACGATAATCATCACTCACAACTACATAATGGTTCTCCGGCGGTGCAATACCATCATCCAATGGGCTGTAAATAACATCAAACGCCGCTAATTCACTATTTCCGCCGCCATCCATATCGACCGGAAGATATTCATAACCACGAATTCCGGGAGCAACCGTGCCATAGACAGGAATAACTTTACCATCTCTGGTGATATAAAATTTAAAAATATCATAATTCATTTTATCCTCACCTTGTCCTTGGCCGTTAATATCAACCCAGATTTCATAACCTGACATTTCAGCAGCTGCAATAGATGCTCCGGAAGCGGGAACTAAATCTGTAATCGTTGCTGACGGATCGACAGTCAATTCCTTAAAATAAATATCCATACCATTTGTAAGTTTTAAAGAAGGTACAGGAGGATTAGGTACGGCAGGGTTATTTGTCTGAACAGTACAAGCTGCCACTTCCGAACCTGAGGCATTATATATTTTAGCTGTATTAAAATAATCCAGAAAGATACCGCAAAGTCCATTAGCCTCCGTTGTGACAGTTTTCAATGCTCTGCATTTTCTAAGATTAGCGGCAGTTCCGCAGGTCGTTTCTTCAATACGTGCATTAGTACCTTTCAGATACGCATCATTAAAAAGAGCAGAATCTACAACATTCACAAGATTTCTGTATGCCGTATAGTAAAAATATTCCCGTTCATAGTCGTGTCTCTGGGTGAAAAACGCAAGGCTTACAGAAACCAGTACCGACAGAACTACCATTGCGATAAAAAGTTCTGCTAAAGTAAACGCTTTTTGTCTTTTATTCATACAATCCGCTCCTTTTTAATTCCCGTTGAGTTCCGCCATTGCTTTTTCAAAATCTTCTTTTCCGGGAGCTTTACCGTGCCAGCCGGCATTGTTTTCCATAAAGGAAACACCTTTACCTTTAACTGTATTTGCGATTATAGCAACCGGTCTATCCATAGTTTTTGCCTTTTCAATTGTTTCATAAATCTCGTTCAAATCATGTCCGTCAATTGTAAGGACTTCCCAGTTAAACGCCTTAATTTTAGCTTCCAGATTATCAAGTGCTTTAATATTTTCCGTGCTGCCGTCAATCTGCAGGCGATTTCGGTCAATAATAGCAATGATATTATCAAGTTTAAGGTGTGCAATATGCATAAAAGCTTCCCAGACGCTGCCTTCCTGTAATTCACCGTCACCAAGGAGCACAAATACGTTTTCCGTTTTTTTATCAAGTTTCAAAGCCAATGCTATTCCGCAGGCCATAGATAGCCCCTGCCCGAGAGAACCCGTAGGAACTTCTACGCCGGGGCACAACTTTGTAGGATGCCCCTGAAGGCGTGTTCCAAGCTTTCTAAAAGACATTAATTCACTTTTCGGGAAGTATGCAAGCTGTGCCAGTACTGAATACAAAACAGCAGACGCGTGCCCTTTAGAAAGAACAAATCTGTCACGAAATTCAAAATTAGCATCCTGCTTCCATAACGCAGCGGTTTTCATACATTTATGAAAAAGAACTGTCATAATTTCAACAGCGGAAAACGCGCCGCCGATATGTCCGGATTGAGCATTATAAATCATAGAAAGAATTTCTTTTCGGGATTCAAGGCACAAATCCTTTAACATTTTTACATCAGTATCGCTCAGCATTTACAAATCCTTTCTTTAATAACTCTCATAACAAACAGCGGAAGAGTAGGGAAAATCCGCTTAAACCTTGCCGGTTCTTTCACCGTTCTATACAACCATTCCAGCCCTGCTTTTTGGTAAAATTCAGGTGCCCGTTCAACCTTATTTGACCAGACGTCAAAGCTGCCGCCGACACCAATAAAAAGCGTTTCAGGCATTTCTTTTTTCAAATCATAAATAAATTGTTCCTGCTTCGGCGAACCAAGCGCGATAAGCGCAAGCTTTGCACCTGACAATTTAAGCGATTTTTTAATAATCTCTTCATCATCAAAAAATCCGTTATGCGCATAAACAATCTTTATGCCTGCAAATTCCTTTTTTAAATTCGCGGCCGTAAGTTCTAAAACCTCTTGTTTTGCCCCTATAAGTGCTATCGGGAGCGAATTTTCCCAGTATTTTTTCACCATAGCCTTTGCATACTCAATCCCTGCAATTCTATGAACCTTTTTCCCGAGAATTTTCATACCTATTTCAATGCCGACACCGTCCGGAATAACCAGTTCAGCATTATTAATAATCGTTTTCAATTCACTATTCTTCTTGGAATTCATAACCATTTCAGGATTTAAAGTAACAACCTGACCGCGATTTTCAAACCCGTATTCCAAAGCATCCTCAAAACCGAATGTATCTATATCTAAATCCTGTAATCTCTCTGTTTTACGTTCCATACAATTATTATATAGCATTTCTCCTGTTTGGTAAACCTTTATTTAAGATTTTTTATCAATTTATAGAGAAATTCATCGCCCTTATTGGTCTGTATTCCTTTAGGAATAAAGATTTCAGAAAAACGCTCTATTGCATAACGATCCGTCATTCCGGAAATATAATCTGAAATAACAGTTTCCAAAGTTTCTTCCGGCAAATCATTTTTCAGAAGCGTTTTGTAATAATTAAAAAGTTCTTCAACGCAGCGTGACGCCTTCTTTTCCTCCATTTTCGCCGGGGAATCAATATAAACATTCTCAAACATCCATTCCCTTAAACGCGTTGTATACGCCCAACCCTCTTCGCTCATAGTAATTTTCGGTTTATCTATAGAATTAAATACTATATCCGACACCATACGATTTAAGCGCTTTGAAGGCGTTGAAGAAAAATATCTTATACAATCTTTTGGCAAATCACTTTCGCTGATAATGCCCGCTCTGATAGAGTCCTGAATATCATGGTTAATATACGCAATTTTATCGGCAAACTGAACGACCTGCGCCTCCGGCGTTTCAGGTTTATACCCCCAGGAGTGTGTTAAAATTCCGTCAACAGTTTCCTGACAAAGATTTAAATCCTCTAAGATTTCAACAACGCGAACACTTTGCACATTATGCTTAAACCCGTCTTTCAATAAACGGTTAAGAACAGCTTCACCGCAATGACCGAACGGAGTATGCCCCAAATCATGCCCCAGCGCTATCGCCTCTGTCAAATCCTCATTTAACCGTAAAGCTCTGGAAATTGTTCTGGCGATTTGCGAAACCTCCAGCGTATGAGTCAATCTGGTTCTAAAATGATCATCATAAGGTGATAAAAATACCTGCGTTTTGTGCTTCAGACGACGGAACGCCTTTGAATGAAGAATTCTGTCCCGATCACGTTGAAAAGTTGTCCGGAAAGGGCAATCAACCTCTTCACGCACTCGCCCGCGGGTATAACGGCTTTTTGTAGCAAATTCGCTAAGGGTTTCAATCTCGCGCTCTTCAATACTTCTTCTGATGCTGTCATCAACAATGTTATGCTTCATACCCAAATTATAACACAAGAGCTGAAAATAACAAGGAGCGGCGCAATCTCCGTCCGTAATAAAAAGGGGCGCCGAAAGAAGCGCCCCTGAAATAAAAAAAAGGAAACATATATATAGTTATAGGTAAAATTTTATTCAGAATTTGCCAGCCCATTAGGGGGTTAATCCTACCC
>CALVBO010000024.1 GCA_944325835.1 Candidatus Gastranaerophilales bacterium | reverse complement strand
CACCACAAAGCGGAGCTTTGTCATTGGTTCGAGCGCGAACGAGCTGAGGCTGAAGCGATTTTGTTCAAAGCGATAAACCATGACCATATTTGTCGCAGGGATAATGTATTATCTCTAAGTAAGCCGCTAGAGGCTAAAATAGGACGAACATTATGAAAAGAAGATGTCCGGTAGTTTTACCGGACAGAACTTCACGAAACTTTCTTATTATAGTAACGTTTCGAAAGTATTTATTGTATGCTATCATTATAAAATAATTTATTTATTTGTCAATAAAGGAGTTGAATAATGGTTCGAGTATTAGGTTTAGACATTGGTATTGCATCTATTGGACATTCAATTATAGAATTTGATGAGAATGAATTCTCGGGGAAATTCTTGGATTTGGGTGTACGTATATTTACTGCTGCCGAGCAGCCGAAAACAGGCGCTTCTCTTGCATTACCCAGGAGGGAGGCCAGAAGCGCAAGAAGGCGTTTAGCAAGACGCTCCGGAAGGCTATATAATATTAGAAAATTTTTGTTACAAAATGGTTTTATAACTCAAGCAGAAATGGAAGAAGTTTATTATTTAAATGAACCGGATATATGGGATTTAAGAAAAGAAGCATTAGATAGAAAAATAAACAACCAAGAATTATACAGAATTCTTATCCATATCGCCAAACGGCGTGGATTTAAGTCAATACGCAAATCTGAAGAAGCAAAAAAAGAAGGGGATTTATTAAAATCTATCAAAAAAATTACGGAAGATTTTGAAGAGGGTAAATATCGGACAGTAGGCGAAATGTTTGCCGTTAAATATCCGAAAGGTGAAACGAAAAGAAATAAAGCCGGTAATTATAACAAATCAATTTCAAGAGATTTATTAAAACAAGAAATAGAAACCATTTTTAAAGCTCAGCGTAAATTCGGTTCTGATATTGCAACAGAAGCCATTGAAAATGGATATAAAGATATTGCATTTTATCAACGCCCTTTGAATACAATAGAGATAAAAGTTCCTTGTACTTTTGAACCTAACGAAAAACGAGCGCCTAAATGTTCTTACACCGCAGAAATGTTTACAGTTCTTAACAAACTTATAAATTTACGATTGATAAATGAAGAGGGTGATACAAGGTTTTTAGCATCAGTTGAAATTGAAGATGCGATAAATTTGGCACATAAGCTTGCAAAAGTCACCTACAAACAATTAAGAAAAGAACTTTGCATAGATAATGATGTCCGATTTTTAAATCTGAATTATGGTAAGACTGATTCAAAGGGACAGCCTATTGACATTGAAAATGCTATATTTATAGAACTAAAAAATTATCATGCTATAAAAAAAGCAATTGAAGGAAACCCTCAACTAGGGAAATCCTATTTTAAAATGGTTAAAAATAATGAAAATTTCTTTAATAATATCGCTCTGGTTTTAACTTGTGAAAAAACAGATGAAAGTATAGAGAAAAAATTAAAAGAATTTGGATATGAGTATGAGGTTATAGAAAGCGTCAAGCCTCTTTCAATGAGCAAAACCTCTCACCTATCAATTAAGGCAATGAAAAAACTTATTCCTTTTATGATGCAAGGTTTAAAATACAGTGAAGCTTGTGAAAAAGCAGGATATAAAATTGAAAACAGTAAACAGGAAAAGCAGCCTCTATTGCCGGTCTTACCTCAAGAAGAGCTTACAACAAATCCTGTTGTTAACAGGGCTGTTTCTCAAACAAGGAAAGTTGTTAATTCTCTTATTAAAAAATATGGCGCTGTTGATACAATAATTATTGAAATGGCACGAGATTTATCCAAGTCCGCCACGGAAAGACGGGAAATTAAAAAAGCACAGGATGAATTTAAAGCAGAAAAAGAACGTGCACGCCAAAGATGCATAGAACTTGGGCTTGATCCTGACAATCCCAAAAGTAATCTGCTTAAATTCAGGCTTTGGGAAGAACAGGGAGGGTTTTGTGTTTATTCCGGCAAATACATTGAACCGAAAAGACTTGCCGAATCCGATTATGTTGATATAGACCACATTATTCCTTATTCAAGAAGCTTTGATGACAGTCTAAACAACAAGGTGCTTTGTTTAACTGATGAAAACAGACAAAAAGGAAATAAAATCCCTTATGAATATATCGGAGAAGATAAATGGTACGGATTTGTTCATCGTATCAAGTCTTATCATTTAAAACAGGCAAAGATTAATCGTTTAACCAAGAAAAAATATGAACAGGAAGGATTAAAATCCCGAAATTTAAATGATACAAGATATATCGCGAAATTTGTCAAAGATTATATAAAAGAAAATCTTGATTTTGGGAATAATTTAAAAGTAGAAACAAGAAACGGCTCCTTAACGGCATTTTTACGTAACCAATGGGGACTTGTAAAAAAACGAAACGAAAGTGACAGACATCATGCTCTTGATGCAGCGGTTATTGCATGTTCTACACAAGGGATGGTTCAATTTTTATCAACAGTCTCTGCAAAACTGGAGAACTATGATTATACAAGAGATAAAAAACCTCGATTTAAAAAACCTTGGGAAACTTTTTCCGAGGATTTGGAACAATTATTAAAACAAGTTTTTGTTTCGAGAGCTGTTAGAAAATCTGTTAAGGGACAGCTGCATGATGAAACAATCAGAAGTGCTAAACATTTGAACGAAGGATTCACTACTGTAAAGAAACCTCTTTCAGAAATAAATCTAAACACATTGGAACAAATGTTTGACAAAGAACGAAACTATAAAATTTACAATCTTTTAAAAGAAAGGTTGGAAGAATTTAATAATGATCCTAAAAAAGCTTTTGCAGAACCTGTTTATATGCCCCTTTCCGAAGAGAAAAAAGCTCAAGGGCAGAAAGCGCACGAAATAAAATCAATTAAAATAAAAGACGCGAGCACCTCAGGTATTTTAGTCAGAGGCGGATTCGCAAAAAATGCATCAATGCCAAGATTGGATGTATTTACTAAAAAGAATAAAAAAGGCAAAAACGAATTTTTCTTAGTGCCTATTTATATATCGGACTTTGGCAAAGAATTGCCCAATAAGGCAATAACAAGCAAAAAAGACTGTTGGCTGGAAATTACTGAGGAATATCAATTCTTATTTAGCCTTTTCCCTGATACCTTAATTGCAATAAATCCTACAGGCAAGCCTAAAGATGAGTTTTTGGGATATTACAAAGGATGTGATATAGACAGTGGCAGAATCGTTATTGATTCTCCTGATAGGACTCAAAAAGGAGTTCGTCTTTCTACAAAAACTGCAGCGTATATTAGAAAATATCAGGTCGATATTCTTGGCGACTATCATGAAGTCAAACACGAAAAACGGCTTGGCATAAAAAGAAAGGAAATGTAAAGAATGGGGTATAAAACGCTATTATTCAGCAACCCTTGTAAACTGCGCGTGAAAAGCTTCCAACTGGCCTGCAAATTTCAAGAAACAGAAGATGAAATATCAATTCCTCTTGAAGATATTTCTACCATAGTTCTCGAAAATATGCAGATAGAAGTTACAAATTATTTTTTGTCTGCATGCGGGGAATATAATATAACTCTGTTTTCGTGTGATAAAAAACATCATCCGAATGTGGTTTTAACACCTTTTTATCAACACAGCAGAAATACAAAAATTGCTTTTAAACAGATAAAGATGTCAGAACCTTTAAAAAAAAGATTATGGCAAAAAATTATAAAACAAAAAATTAAGAACCAGTCTAATGTTCTAAAAATACTATTTGATAATGATATTTTAGATTATTTTTGTGAAAAAGTTAAATCAGGTGATACAACTAATATAGAAGCCTATGTCTCTAAACAATACTGGGGACTGCTGTTTGAAAATTTCAAACGTCATGCTGATACCAAACATAATGCTGCATTGGATTACGGTTATGCAATAGTCAGGGGAACACTGGCAAAAATAAAGCAGTTCTCCGCCGCACCGCCTCGCTGAACCGCGAGCCGTTAGCGGCTGCGCTGTCTAATACGCCACTCAAAAGACTCGCTCACGTTCCTTATCGCGAGTCTTTCTCGGACAATTTACGTCATCAAGCGGTCTTATCCCGTGTCTTGGAGTTAATCATTGCAATGAACTTAACTCTTTTAATCTTGTTGAAGATTTGATTGAACCTTTTAGACCTTTCGTTGATTTGCTTGTCTCAAGTATGCATACCCTTGAAGAGCCTGCATTATCAAAACAAGACAAAGCCTGCCTTTTAAAAATATTAAACATGCAATGTCAGTATAAAGGCGAACAAATCACTGTACAAAATGCCTGCGAAAGAGTCTGTCAAACTTTCGTCAAAAGTCTTGAACAAAATGACAGCAACCTATTGGAACTTCCACAATTTATAGAGGCAACATGAGCGTAAAAGGTGATGATATTTTTATGAGATTATTTGTATTCTTTGATCTACCGGTAACTCGAAAGAAACAGCGAAGGATAGCAACCCGCTTCAGAAAAGAACTTCTTAATGAAGGCTTTGTAATGCTTCAATTTTCTGTTTATTGTAGGACTTGTCGCGGGCAAGATATTGTAGATAGAGAAATCCGTCGAATTAAACAAATTATACCGTCTGAAGGCAATGTACGGATTCTTCAAGTAACAGACAAACAATATGGAAGTATGCTTTTTCTGGTCGGCAAACCGAAAAAAGAAGAAAGTTTAGGATGCGAACAACTGCTTTTATTCTGATTTTTTTTGTGATAAAAATACCAAACTCCTTGTCTATAGTAGATTTTAGAGTTTGGTATTATACAATAAATACTTTCGAAAGGAAACTATAACAGAGTAAAACGCAGAACTTTCAGGCTTTTCATTATACAATAAATACTTTCGAAAGGAAACTATAACTAATGATTATTAATAGATTGGGTTGCGGCAATTATACAATAAATACTTTCGAAAGGAAACTATAACTTCATAGTAGCGTTAAGATGACCTGTAAAGATTATACAATAAATACTTTCGAAAGGAAACTATAACGTACCAACCAACCCTATTACAGACGTGTCGATTATACAATAAATACTTTCGAAAGGAAACTATAACCAGTGATAACCTTTCTCAACATCTTTTGCATTATACAATAAATATCTTCGACATAAAACTATAACGATCGTGAAACTGGTTTAAAATGAAAAATCAGATAAAGCAGTTCTCCGTCGCCTGCTTGCCCTGCTCAAAGCGTAAGCCGATGCTCGCAGTGTCACCTCGTGAGAACGAGGGGAGCAGGCGAGCATAATATCACCGCCGTTTCAAATCTTTGATTTGTCAGGCGGGATAACGCAGGTCAACCCGCTTTCCTCTCGCAAAACAATTCACCGGATTGTTTTGCTCGGTAGAATGCCACTCAAAAGACTCGGCCACTGAGTGGCTTCCGCATTTGGCTCATACGCTCTCGGTAGCGATTGATACAAGTATGGCTCCGGCTCAGCCGGGCGCGAGTCTTTCTCGGACAGTTTACAGCTCGTAATATTGCTAAAGATTAGTGGCCTGTGTTCCGATACAGGTAAATGTAGTATTATAGGAGTGTAAATATCATGGGTGATTTTTCTGATTATACATTTGGTAAAAAGAAAAATGGTGTAAGTTTTAATCTTGATAACATTAAGGGCGGCATAAAAATTGATAAATTATCCGATGAAAAGATTAAATTATTTTCAGGCGTCATAAACGAAAACAATGACGGTGTTATTGACAACGAAGAAATTGATAAATTTATCAACAAGATTAAGCTATTCGCCAAAAATAACAATTTATCCATGAAAGAAGCTGCAAGGCTTATAAGTGATTATAAATTAGAAAATATCACACAGCAGGATTTATTTAATTTTTTGGAATTCCTCTCTCAGGAAAGCAAGAATATTAAAGAATCCTCTGTACTTACAGACGCTCAGTCACATAAAACTATACTTATTACGTATCAGGACGGTACAAATGAAACAATTTATCCAGATAAAAGCTCACAAATTAATACTACAGGAGATAGCGGTGAAGAAATAGTAAGAAACTACAATGCTGACAGAACACTAAACCGCGAAGTTATTACTTACGCTGATAAAAGTGTAAAAACAACAAACTTTAAAAATAATCTGCCAGAATTTAGTACATTTGAAAAAGATGGTACGATAACAGAAATTAATTATGATGAAACTGGCAATCCTGAGCAAAAAGCAATTAAAAGTGCGCTAAAAACAGAAGTTTTCCAAATTGAAAACAACAAAGAGCTGCTTGTATCACTTACAGAAAATGTAAAAGGGGTTGAGCAGGTTACAAATTTCGAGTATAACGACGACGGCCAGCTTGTATACAAAGAAACAAGATTAAATCCGGAAGAAACAACAGATGAACAATACACGTATCAGGACGGTAGATTAACTCAGAGAACAATGCATCATCAAAGAAAAAATGATTATTTTACAAAAGAAAACACCATAACGCTGAACTATGGTGAAAACGGCAAATATACATCTGGCCATTACATGAAGCATTCTCAGTATAATTATCCTATAAAAAACGACTACAGCTATGGATTTGAAATAAGATTTGATGAAAATGGCAATTTCTATGGATATGCACCTAACGGGCTAACTTTAAATGAACTTTTTAAGACTCTGGGCATAGAAAAAGGCACACCTCTTTACGACAAATTTATTGAGGTAAATAAAGACGGAATAAAATCCTATAATGGCGGACGGGTAAAAACATTTGATGTGGGTGGTGTAATTAAATTCCCTGAAGAATTTATTCCAAAGGTAGAAGATTTGGCAAGGTATATAAATTGTTCTCCTCAGGATGAAAAAGGAAGCTATAAAATTCAGTTATATGACAAACTGGATAGCTCGGGGTATCAAACAACGAGCATTACGTTAGAAAAGGATTCCAGCTGGTGGGAGATTGCAAAACAAAACTTGATTGATATGGGGAACAAAAACCCTTCAAAATTGGAAATTACAAATAATACTAATTTACTAATTGTATTAAATGATGCTGCTTGGAATATGAATGAAGTTGTAAAAAAAGGCACTCCTATTACAGTACGAAGCAACGGTGGAGGATTGAAACAAGAATTTGTAGTAGATAACTACAGACCGGAAAATTTAAGAAAAATGTATCCGTCCGACAAGTATAAAATTACAAGAAAGAATGTCGCACCTGAAACGGATGAATATATGGGCGCTGTAAGACCGGTATATTCATATACTGTTACTGACAAAGCAACCGGTAAAACAAAGCTTGCTGTCACTCCGGAGTTTGGTGATTACTACGGGTATACGGCAGAAAACTTTAATGTAAAAGAATACGATAATACAGGACGTGTTATTAGAACTCTAACGCTGCCGGCTGACATCTCGAAATACTCCGAAATTGTTGAGGTCCGCGGAGGTAAAACAAGGGTTTATAACTGGAAAGGTGTTTTGCAAACAGAAAACTATAAAGACAGAAACGGTAATAATATTGAAATAACTATACGAAATAGTTCGGAAAAAGAACTCTGGGCAGAAGATAGCAAAGGTCAATTCTTGTATTCTATTGAATATAAAAACGGTAAACCAACCAAAAGAATTGACAATAAAGGAGTACATTATTTTAATAAAAACGGAGATTATATCTATACAATCAAACATAAAAATGGTGTATCAACAGTAAATTCGCCAATAGCTGACAACTTAATGAAGTTCTTGGAAACAAACGATTCAAAACAATTTATTGCGAACTTAAATATGATTGATTTTGAACACGCACCGTTTATATTTGCTGCCTATAAAAAGGCAACAGAAGGCGGCGACTTAATTAGTGATATTAAATCCTCTGACTTAGATGATAAAACAAAGCAATATGCAGCAGCTCACCTGAATGAATTTATCAAACAATATACAACTACAAATTTTACTAACAAACAAAGCAGCGTACAAAATAGTAATTACAGAGGTGCAAATTTTACTGTTAGTCTAAATGGTACTGAAATTAATATTAAAAACAGCGCAGGCGAAACTTCCAGTATAGATCTTGCGGATTTGCTTGAGAATACAACAATATATGAACGAGCAGCGCTGGAAAAAACTATAAGTGAACTTCCCGGAGAAGTCTTATGGGATTTAAGCAAAGAATGTTCTAAAATGAAAGTAAATGATAATCCATACTCAAGGAAGAATAGTGATGTGAGAATAGGAGGGTATTACTCATTACTACATGATGATATAACAATTATTGACGCTGGTTTATATAATTTCCCCAATATACTCTCTAAAGATATGAAGAAATCGTTCGATGCTACAAGTCTGCGTGAAATAGTAATCCATGAACTCGGACACGCTATTGATTATAACGGATATTTGAATAACAGTCCTTCATCAGAAAATTCATTTAAAGATACGTTTGAGCAGGAACTTAAAGGCTATCTCGCCGCAGGAAAAGTTCAATATAAATCTGAACCTGATTTTACTAAAATAGTAGATATTGATCAGGGTATAATCGACTATAACACATGTTATGCAACCTTAAACCAAAAAGAAATGTTTGCAGAATGCTATACTCTGCTTATGAACGGTGATTGTCAGTCAAAAGACCACATAGAAAAATATTTCCCGAAAACTTTACAAGCTGCAAAGGCTTTGCTGCAAGAAATTAGAGCTAAAAATGATTTTGAAAGACATAATCCGATACACATGTAACGGGTTAAATTCTTTTCAAGATTAGAGATGTATTTATTCCGCCGAACGCGAAATTATTACTCATAATATATTCGGTTTGGAGTTCTCTTGGTGTTGACATTATGTAATCCAATGCCGCGCAGCGTTCATCAGGTGTGTTTAAGTTCAATGTCGGGCAGAACCAGTTATTATTCATCATCTCAATACTAAGTATTGCTTCAATTGCTCCGCAGGCGCCGAGGGTGTGGCCGGTGTAGCTTTTGAGTGTACTTACGGGGCATTTATCTTTAAATACGCTGTATGTTGCCTGAGATTCCGCGATATCACCGTTTACGGTCCCTGTTCCGTGAGCGTTAATGTATCCGATTTCTTGCGGGGAAAGATTCGCTGAAATAAGCGCCTGTTTCATGACTTCTGTCATTGTTTCTGTATTCGGGTTTGTTATGTGTGTACCGTCGGTATTGGTTGCATAACCGACAATTTCTGCGTAAATATGTGCGCCGCGGCTTTTTGCATGTTCATATTCTTCTAAAATTAAAGTTCCGGCGCCTTCTCCGATGACAAGACCGTCCCGATTTTTGTCAAAAGGTGACGGGGTTAGTTTCGGGGTGTTATTTTTAACACTCGTTGCAAAAAGGGTATCAAAGACGCCGATATTGCTCGGACTGTATTCTTCTGCTCCGCCTGCAATCATAACGGTCTGCTGGCCGGATTTGATTGCTTCGTAGGCGGAACCTATTCCCATAGAGCCTGCAGTGCAGGCTGTTGAGGTCGGTATTAGCCTGCCGTGGGTTTTAAAATATAACGAAATATTCACGGCTGCGGTGTGTGACATCATACGAATGTAAGAACCGGAGTTTAAATTTTTTACTTCGTGATTAACGCACATTGAATAAAAGTCCATAATAGCATCCGTTGAGCCGCTGCAAGAGCCGTAACTTACGCCGGTGTGTCCGCTGCTAATAATCGGGTTAGCGGTCAAGCCTGCATCTTCAACAGCCTGCTTTGCCGTAACAACCGCCATAACCGCAACATCGCCCATTGTACGCATTACTTTGCGTGTAAAATCTTCCGGCAGGACAAAATCCTTTACTCTGGTATTCAATCTTGTGTGAAGTCCTTTGTATTTATCCAGATCTTCTCCGTATTGAACGCAATTTTCCAGAGTATGAAGCCTTTTATATGCGGATTTTACGGTGGAACCTAACGGGCTTGCGATTGCCATTCCGGTTATTACAACTCTTTTTGTCATTGATACATTCCCCCGTTTACGGAAATTACCTGACCGGTAATATATCCTGCATCTTCACTGAATAAATAGTTTATTGCACCGGCAACTTCTCTTGCGGTTCCCATTCTTTTCAATGGCACCAATTCTTTAACAATCTCTGCCGGAATTTCTGATGTCATATCGGATTCAATTATCCCCGGAGCAACGCAGTTGACAGTGATGTTTCTTTTGGCGACTTCGCGGCTGAGAGCTTTGACCGCGCCGATAATTCCGGCTTTTGAGGCGCTGTAGTTAACCTGCCCCCTGTTTCCGGTTAAGCCTGATACTGAAGAGATTGCGACAATACGTCCTTTGCGGTTTTGAATCATTGACATAATAATCGGATGAAGAGTATTATAGAACCCGTTCAGGTTAGTATTAATAACTTTATCCCACTCGCAATCTTCCATTGCAGGGAAAGGATTGTCAGCCGTAACGCCTGCGTTTACAACAACGCCGTAGTATGCGCCGTGAGCTTCAATATCTTTTAAAAGAGCTTCCCGTGCGGCTTCGCGGTCAGAAACATCAAATTGCAAAACCCGTACTTCTCTGCCGGTTTCTTCAATTAGTTTTTTTACCTCCAGAACTTTTTCCAGCCCCTTATTGTAATGTAATACTATATCAAAACCGTTTTCAGCAAGATAAATTGCTGCCGCTCTGCCGATTCCTCTGCTGGAACCTGTTACTAGAACTGTTTTACCCATTCAAAATTTCCTTTATATTATCCTCGTTGTCGCTCTGATAAACATTTATTGTTGCGCTGGCAACTTCTTCTCCAATACTATTATAGATTAAACAATCAAAGGAGTAAATCTCTGCAACGAAAACTTCTCTGACAAGGATTTCGTATGTTTGTCCGGATTCAAATTTTTTGATTGCGTTGTTGTAAAGTCTTGTTCCTAGCAAAAAGCCTACAGACGGTTTCGACAAGTGTTTACGGAAATAGGCGTAGCAGCCTATTGTTTGCGCCATAAATTCAATGCCGAGAACAGAATCTATCCCGTTAAGCTCTCTGTCAAAAAATATGCTGTCAGGACGGATTGTAACACAGCTTTTCAGCCATTTCTCTTCAATAGAATAATCTATGATATCATCAATTAATATCATTGGTTTTTTATGTGGAAGTATTGTTGCTAAGTAGTCTTTGTTATCCATTATTTTGTCCGAGTATGAGTATCGCGTTGGTTCCGCCAAATCCAAAAGAGCTGCACATGCAGATTTTGCATTGCGGATAATGTTCTTCTTCTTTTACAAGTTTTATCTCCGGCAGGTTGTCATCATATATTCCGTCATAAATATTTGGATAAAACATACCTTTAAAGTCATCAAGCAATTTGCAGCAGAGTGCGGTTTCGATTCCTGCTGCGGCACCAAGACAGTGGCCGGTGAGAGGTTTTGTAGAACTGATAGGCGTTTTATTCCCCAAAATGGCGGAAATCGCAGTGGCTTCCATAAGATCGTTGGCAGAAGAACCGGTTCCGTGAGCATTAATGTAGTCGATATCTTTAGCGGTAATTTTTGCATCGGTTAACGCAGTTGATATCGCCTTTATTACCTCCTTTGCCTGTGGATCCGGTGTGGTCGGGTGATAAATATCCGAACTTTCGCCAAGCCCCCTTATTTCGATGCCTTGCGTATCTTTTTCTACAATAAATATGGCGCAGGCTTCACCGATATTCATGCCTTTGCGGTTTTTGCTGAAAGGAAGTGAAGGCTTGTCTGACAAAACTTCCAGCGAATGAAAGCCGAAAACCGGCAGTTTCGTAAATGAATCTACGCAAGCAATAATAACGGCGTCAGAAATATTATTGTTAATTAAATCTCTTGCCAGTGAAAATGCTTTAATTCCGGAGGAGCATGCCGTTGAAACGGTTGTATAAAACCCTTTCAAATTAAGGTGTTTATGTAAAAAGGAGGCAGAATTCCCGAGTTCAAAATGTGCAGGATTGTGTGACTTTTCGTATTCTTCAACGCCCGAATTTGTAGTTGCTGCAATAACACCGATTTTGTCAGGAGAATATTTATCAAGCAAGCTGTTGATTTTTTCTTTCAATAAATCAAGGGTTTTCAATATCAGCCTGTTGCTGCGGATATTGTAATCCGGCTCATAAATCTGCGGAAGTTCGCAATGGATTATGCCGGCATGGACGGTTGTATCTTTAAGGTATCCGGTTAAATCCTCAAAACACGAAGCATCACCTGCAAGAGCTTTTTCGTAGATTGAATTAATATTATTGCCTAAATTACATAAAGCTTCATAACCGGTAATTACAATACTCATTTTCTCTCCATTTTTATAATATAATAGTACCATGAAAGAAAAATCATTTGAATTTTATGTAGAAAAATGTAACGTTATCAGCTCTTATGAGCAGGCGGATGTGAGTTTTTTGCCTCCGATAGTGCGCCGCAGGCTCAGTAAACTGGATAAGTGCGCTTTATCTGTTATGAATTCGGTTTATGATGATGATATACAAAATATCGTTTTTTGTTCGCAGTACGGGGAAGTGGAAAGATTAAAGAAAATAATCGCGCAGTATAGCGAAGCCGGTGAAGTTTCGCCAAATACTTTTGCCGGCTCCGTGCATAATTTTCCTGTGGGATTTTTTCTCTTGAATACGCATAAAGCTGTTCCATATACTGCAATATCCTCTCACGACAGGTCAATATCTTCCGGGCTGCTGACCTCCGTCATTGCGCCTTACAGCAAAACTTTATTATGTTATGCAGAAGAAACTCCGGAGGAGAATTATCGGGCACTTGCGCTTAGATTATGCAAAACGCCTTCTCCGGCTGCGTTAAAATATAAAATGACAATGAGTTCCGCTTCCGGAAAAGATGTTTTTGAACAGTATGCAGAGTTTTTCTGTAAAAATAGTGGTCTAATTCGCACACCGTTATTTACATTAGAGAGTGCAGGGTGATTAATGAATAAGATAAACTCTTTAATCAGAGCATTTCTGGTGTTATTTTGTTTTGCCTTTTTCGGTGCCGGCGGGCTTGTGATAAGCTATATTATTTTCCCGCTGCAAAAAGCTTTTGGCAGAAAGGATGTAGATTTAAGACTCAGGTACGGTGAAACACTGCAAAAATCATGGCGCTTTTTTGTAAACATGCTTCTTGCCCTGAAAATTATTAAAATAAAATCGGATGATATGGAACGCCTGAAAAATATAAAAAATTCAATAATTGTTTCCACACACCCGAGCTATATTGATATTTTGATATTGATTTCTATTATCCCGTGTTCCACCTGCTTTGTGGCTGAAAAATTAATGCACAATCCGTTTTTTAAAAGAATTGTAAGCAGAATTTTTATTCCGGAAGGCACTCCTGCGCAGGAGTGGACAAAGGAAGCCTGTGAGATGTTTGAATTAGGATTTAATCTCATAATATTCCCGATGGGAACCAGACATAAAAAAGGGGAATACCCTAAGATAAGACGCGGTGCAGCGCTTATTGCACAAAAAGCCCGCAAAAATATTGTCATGCTTGATATGGAAACAAGTTTTGATTTCTTACAAATTCACGAACCGGTATATAAAGCAGGAGTTGAACCGGTAGAGTATTCAATTTCTTATCTGGGGGAACTCGACACGGCACAGCTTATGGAAAAATATCCGGACGAGGTTACATTTAAAACAGAGGTAACTAAACTTATTGCAAAAAATTTATACCATGACAAAAATTAATTTTTATGATAGGATACTGTATTATGGAATTAGAAGTTCAGATTAAACAATTAATAATAGATTCCCTTGAGTTGGAAGATATATCCGTTGACGATATTGCAGATGATGAGCCTTTATTTAATGAAGGTTTAGGGTTGGATTCAATTGATGCATTAGAACTGGGTATGGCATTGAAAAAGAAATTCAATCTTGAGATGAGCAAAGATAAAAACGAGAATAAAAAATATTTTTATTCTGTAAAAACAATAGCCGATTTTGTAAGGAAACAGCAAAATGGATAAAAAATATTCAAAAGAAGAGATTTTTAATAAATTGTGTGAAATTCTGGAAGAAGAGTTTGAAGTGGATAAATCTCTGCTTGTTCCGGAGGCGAATTTGTTTACGGATTTAGAGCTGGATAGTATTGATGCGGTTGATCTGGCTGTTCGTTTGCAGCAGTTTACGGAAAAGAGAATTTCTCCGGAAGAATTTAAAAAAATCAGAACACTTAATGATATTGTAGAAACAATATACAAACTTTTATAATTAATTATTTACGCCGTGCAAGCTTTGCGGCAAGGGGCTATAAGTTGTACCCCGTATAATATAAGGGAATATGGATGAATAAATTAAAACCTGTTATACCGATTTTAATAACGTTGTGTATTGTGTTCCTTTTTTACATAAAAAGAATTGTTTTGTTGAAATTTTATCCTCCAATATGTAATGCATTTATCTTTTTGATGTTTTTCGGCTCACTCTTTTGCAGGGAAACTATTATACAGAAGTTTGCAAGAGCCTGCGGGGATAAGCTTGAACAACCGGCGTTTATATATACCAGAAACTTGACTTACGTATGGTGCGTGTTTTTGTTTTTTAATTTAGCCGTATCAATCTGGACGATATTTCAATCGGACGAAATATGGATGTTATATAACGGCTGTATTTCATATTTTCTTGTCGGGCTGCTGTTTATGGTAGAATATATTGTACGAATTATATGCAGAAAAAGGAATTTGATTTGATGCTGGAAATCTTTACGACATCCGAATATGACAATAAAATTGCCGTTATTAACGGTGACAGGGCATATACATTCGGAGAATTGAAAAGAAGAATTGCCTTTCAGGCGGTAAAGTTAAAAAATAAATATAATATAATTCTTCTTGGCGGGGACAATTTCGGGTTTATAATACAGTTTTGGGCTTCAATTTTCAGCGGTAAAAATATATATCTTATATCTGATAAAACCAGACTTAACGGGATAGATTTTGAATATGATATTGCGGAGTATGAGTCTGACGGCGAGTTGGAGGGGTTTGATTTTTCCGGAATTGATGTTAATAAAGCTGTGATTAATTTTTATACTTCCGGCTCCTCCGGCTGTGCAAAAGTAATACAAAAATCGTTGTTTAATCTGATACGGGAGGCGGAAGATTTAAGTAAGACATTTAAGATAGAAAATAAAGAGTCTGCGGTTGTAATGTCTACGACATCAATGTGTCATATGTTCGGATTGACATTTCACATGATGTTTCCTCTCTATAGCGGTTTAAAAATTTCTACAGACACTGTTACCCTGCCGGAAAATGTTACGGCGGAAAACGGTATTCTTATTTCCACACCGGCTTTTCTTGGCTGCCTGCAAAAGTATAATGCACTATTCACAAAGGCGCCGGCGTATATATTTTCTGCCGGCTCAACGTTAAGTGATGAAAATTTTGAATACCTTGAAAAATTTTCAAATGTAACAGATATCTACGGCAGTACCGAAACCGGTACTATTGCATACAAAAATCACCCTAATTCCCCGTTTAAATTGTTCGGGAATGTACGCATTGAAGTCAAAGAAAATTGTATTGATGTGCTTTCAGATTATGTTTTCGGCGGGAAAGTAACCATTAATGATATGGTGGAGCTTAGAGGACGTGAATTATATATTAAACAGCGTACAGACAGGCTTTTCAAAATAAATGAAAAAAGGATTTCAGCCGATGAGCTTGAATTGAATCTGAAAAATAATGAATTGGTTAAAGACGCTTATATTATGCAGAATGACGGGAAGCTGGTTTGTCTTTGTGCATTGTCGCCTGAAGGACAGAATTATTTACTAAAAAACAGTGTTCCGGCATTAATAAAGACTTTAAAACAGCATTTGTTAAAATATTCTGAAATCGTCCCGCAGCATTGGAAGTTCATTGACATTATACCAATGACGCAACACGGAAAGGTTAACAAGAATTTGATTGGACACCTTTTCAATGTAAATCTGTCGCTTCCGGTAATTCTTAATAGAACGATAGATGAAAATAGTATTACATACGAGATGTTTATTTATAATCAGTGTAACTTTTTTCAGGGGCATTTCCCGAAACTAAAAATTGTACCGGGTGTTGCGCAGCTGTATCTGGCAAAAGTGTTTGCAAATATCCATTACAACTTAAATCTCGGGGAAGGACAGTGGAAAAGGATTAAATTTTCAAATATCATTGAGCCGGACAGGATTGTTAATTTAAAACTGGAAAAGAGTGATAAGCAGGTTTCATACGAATATTTTTCAGGCGATAAAAAATACGCATCCGGTGTATTTTTATGCGACAATATATTTAAGGAGCTTTAAGATGTGTTTAGCTAAATCCTCTTATGAAGTATGGGTGTCTTTTGAAGATCTGGATCCGATGAACGTGGTATGGCACGGGAATTATATGCGCTATATGGAAAAAGCGCGCTGTCATCTTTTTGCGGAGCTTGGTTACTCTTATAAAGATATGAAAAAAGACGGGTACGCCTATCCGATTGCAAAAATGGACGTTAAATATATTAAGCCTGCAAAATTTGAGGACACCTTGCTGGTCAAAACGGAAATCCTTTCAATAGAACCTGCTCTGAATATTAAATATTTTATGTATAATAAACGGACAGGGGAGAAAATTTTTGAAGCTTCAACAATGCAAATCGCTGTAAATCCGGAAACCGGCGAGAGTATTTATGTTCCGCCGTCAGGGTTAGTGCGGGCAATCGGAGGTGCCGTTGGAGATGAAAATTAGTAAGTTAGCTGCATTTTTTTTATTTGCATTTGCTTCTCTTCCGGTTTTTGCAGATGTTTATGATTACCCGTCAAGGCTTGAGGATATTGTGCAGAAACTTCCTGCCTTAGAGAGTGTTAAATGTAAATTTAAACAGGAAAAAACTGTACAAAATCTTGCAAAACCTTTAATTTCCGGCGGCGATTTTGAGTTTGTGAAAGATAAAGGTGTGTATTTCCATACAACGTACCCGATAGAAGCCAGCGTTGATTATACAGGTAAAAATTATAAACAAATCAATGATATCGTGAATGCGATTTCTACTAAAAAATATTCAAGATTAGAGAAAGAATTTAATTTCTACCATACCGGAACAACGGATAACTGGACTTTAGGCATGAAGCCGAAGGAAGAATCTGCGGCAGCGGATTATATTTCTTCAATTACGGTAAAAGGTAGCAACTATATAAGCGGGATTGAAATTTTACAAACAAACGGAAACAAAACAGTAATATGGTTCACCAGATAAAATTTTTAAAATTAATAGTATTATTCGCTATTATGGCGTTATTTGTATTCCTGAGTTTTACTCTAAAAGGAAATGTTGAAACTAATTTGTTAAAGACTATTTTGCCTTCTGATATTGCGGCGTCTACAGATATCATTCCAATCGCTAATAAATCCGCATCGGTTATAAAAGTCGTATTTGAAGCGGATAGCGTTCAAAACCTTGATAAATTAAGAGATAATTTTATTGATTCTGTAGATAAAAACTATTTTGAAATTAATAAACCGGATGTTTCCAACTTACTAAATCAATATCTTTCACATCCGGCAAATTTCCTCTCTGATAGTGCGCGTGAGCTACTTAAAAATGAAAAATATGATGAAGTTTATGCCCGCAGCCTTCAAGCCTTATACAATCCTACGGGAATACAATTGAGTGCGATAGATAAAGATCCTTATCTTTTTGTTGATGATTTCATACTCGCAAACAGCAAATTTTACCGGACTGTTAGTAGTAGTGATGATAAATATTATGATTTTTTATCTGTTAAGATTAAAAGCAAAGAGGGATTGTCACCTGATTTAAGCAACAAAAAAATCGCTGAAATCGTTCAGCTGCAAAAGAGCCTGACAAATTCATCTTCTAAAATTTATCTGGCGGGAAGTCCCGTGCACTCGTATACAACAAGTACAAATTCTGTTGTAAGTATTAATATTATCTGTTTTTTGTCGACACTTCTGATAGCAATTATGACTTATTATTACTTTAGAAGTATAAAAGTTTTAATTCCTATTGCGCTTAGCATAATTTTCGGTATGCTGACGGGTTATGTCGCAACAAAGCTGTGGTTTGATAACTTCCAGATTATTACAATGGTTTTTTCAACGACGCTTATCGGTATCGGAATAGATTATTCATATCATTATTGTTTTGCTGACAAATTTGATAAAATATTTATTGTCCGAGAAAGACTCGCGATAAGGAACGTGAGCGAGTCTTTTGAGTGGCGTGTTAGACAGCACTCTGCCGAGAAAAACAGTCCAGTGAACTGTTTTTCGAGAGGAAAGCTGGTTGACCTGCGTTACCCGCCTGACAAATCAAAGATTAGAAACGGCGGAGATATTATGCTCGCCTGCTCCCCTCGTTCTCACGAGGTGACACCGCGAGCATCGGCTGCCGCTTTGAGCAGGGCAAGCAGGCGACGGAGAACTGCTTTATTTAAAAATTTATCTTTAAGTCTGCTGACGACAATAGTGCCGTTTGCACTGTTATATTTGACCGGCATCGAACTATTAAAGCAGATTGCGGTATTTACGGTATTCGGTCTGAGTGCGATTTATGCTCTGGTGGTGTTTTTTTATCCGTGTTTTGATTTCCCTAAGCCGAAACAATCAATCAAATTCCCGCAAAAAATATATAAAATTACATTGATTATACTAATGCTTTTGAGTGTTGCAGGCTGCGTAAGATTACATTTTAATGATTCTCTGACCGCACTTTATACACCTTCCAAAAAGTTGTTAAACGCGGAGAAACTCTTTAATGAAGTGTCCGGGAATTTTTCTCAAAATACTCAGTTCATTACGATAAAAGGAGCAGCTTTTGAAGAAATTTTACAACGGGAAGAAAAAGTGTGCGAAAAATTAACGCAAAATAAAATTGAATATCTTGCCCTGTCAAAATTTATACCGTCAAAGAGCAGACAGACCGAAAATTTTGCACTTGTCAAAAAGTTATATGTAAATAATCCGGATGCATATAGAGGAATTTTATCTGCCGGTCAGATTGCAAATCTAAAAAAACAAACATTTTCACCCGTAGAATTTAATATAAATTCATACCCTTATCTGTCAGATTTTATGCTAAATCCGACGACTTCTTTAATTCTGGTGTTTACGCCCGATAATATCAGCGTGGATGAAGATTTTGCGCATGTTGTAAATCTTCGCAGCGATATTGAAAAATATATGCAAAAGTACAGAGAAATTCTTTTTGCAATATTTCCTTTTGTATTTTTGATATTGGTATTAGTTGTTGTTTACGCTTTAAAAAGAAATTTAAAGCTTTTGCTGCCGCCGGTTCTCGGAATTTTTGGAGCGGCCGGACTTACATCTTTTATACTTGGTGAGTTAAATCTTTTCAGTCTAATTTCTCTTTATCTGGTACTGGGTTTTACCATGGATTATTCTATTTTCCGCGCTGGTGGAAGCAGGCATGTGGAAGATGCGATTTTTATTTCGGCTCTGACAACGGCATTTTCTTTCCTGATGCTTTCGATGACAGGGTTTAAACTTTTAGAATCTATCTCGCTTGTGCTTTTCTTTGGAATTTTAATTTCATATATTACAGGTTATCTTATTTTTAATAATAAAAATGATTAATTCTGTCCGAGAAAGACTCGCGCCCGGCTTAGCCGGAGCCATACTTGTATCAATCGCTACCGAGAGCGTATGAAACAAATGTGGAAGCCACTCAGTGGCCGAGTCTTTTGAGTGGCACTCTGCCGAGCAAAACAATCCAGTGAATTGTTTTG
>CALVBO010000023.1 GCA_944325835.1 Candidatus Gastranaerophilales bacterium | reverse complement strand
GACAGGCGGGAGTCGACTGAGTCGACAGCCATAATTGGCTTACGGGCTCTCGGACGACGTATAGCATTTACAATGGCAGAGATACTATTATCTCTTACGATAATTGGTGTGGTAGCGGCGATAACGCTTCCGTCACTCACTGGCAACATTAACGAACGCACATGGAATACGCAGAGAAAAGCGCTTTATGCAAGATTTAGTCAGGCAATAGCTTTAATGCCAGCTCTTAACGGCTATGGTACATTAAGAGAAACGACGGATAGTGCGGGGTCGACTTCAATAGAGGATACTGCTGCAGAAACCTTTGTTACAAACGGGCTTTCAAAAGTCCTAAAAATTAACAACATTTGTGATAGTGAGCATATTGAAGATTGCGGAATTCCGTCAAAGTATACTAAAATGTGGGGGGGGACCGCTGATATGCCGGCCAAATTATCTGAATTGCGGGCAGAACTTATTTCTGTAAGTTATTCAGATACAACCGGAACCGGAAGTCATAGCATGCTGGATACAAAGGCTGCAGCATTTGAAACTGCCAATGGCGAAAGTATTCTGGCATTTTATAATCCGAATTGTATTGCGAATATGGCTGAGAATTCCAATTATTTTCTGGCACCCAAATTTTGTGCGAATTTTGTTTATGATTTGAATGGTAATAAGGGCCCTAATACTGTTGGAAAAGATATTGGTTTTATAACTGTATGGTATCCGTCAGACAGTGTTGTGGTGGCACCGATGCCTTATAAGGTTTTAAACGGGGTGACGGCAGATGAGGCTGCAACGGCCTGTACGGTAAATGCTGGTGATGAATATCGTATCCCGACCAGAGATGAAACGGGGTCTTTGTATATAAATTATAATATGCTGGGGCTTTCTGGTTCTGTTATGTATTCTTCTACTAAGGTAAAGACAAGTTGGTCTGGTGAGCTTAGACAATGGGTACTTGGCAGTACGACAGGACAGTACAGAATTCCGCATGCAGGAACGGCTGGTACTTGGGATATTGTTTGTGTAAAAAGATAATCAAAAATTTGCGTGGCATTCTGAAAGAATGCCACGCAATAATTATTTACCGATTTCGACGGCTCTTAGCGCCATTGCTTTGGAGATGTTTACGACTGCCAAACTTGCCTCGTATGCCCGTTGGGCGATTATGGCATCTGCTATATCGACCATCGGGTTTACATTTGAGGCTCTTATATAGCCTTCTGCATCTGCATCAGGATGTCCCGGACGGTAAATCTTATCGCCAAGCGTTGGATCCTCCATTACGCCGGAATAAGTTACCCCGCCTTGAAGATATGGAAGGGTTCCTATCCCGAAAACATCTTCCTTCATTGAATTCATAAGCCCGTGAAACGACATATCCTCCGTTGCGTTTATTACAGGAATTTTTCTTATATAATTCGGCGTGTCAACGTTTGCTATGTTTTTCGCGTGGATATCCAAACGTGTTCCGTGAACCTGTAAGGCTTTTGCGCCGATATTCATTGATTCTAGTATGCCCATATTATAAGCTCCTATTTATTTGCGGTCTTGCCCTCAGCTCGCTCGTGCTACTTACCAACGTTGATTACGGTTTTCATCTCTGTGATAATAGAGGACATCCGTCTTGTTGCCATTGAATACAGAAGTGAATTCTGTTGCATTTCATTTAACTCGTTGGCTATGTCGATTTTTTCGTTTTCACGCTCTTCCAAAATCCCTGAAGGCCCGAGGCGTTCGGAAAGTTTTGTTTCAAGCGGGCTGTTCATTGTGCCTAAATATGATTGAAAATCTATGTCTTTTCTTACATAGTTAGGGGTGTCAACGTTTGCTATGTTAGAACCCAGTGCCCTCTGGCGCTGTGCGATAAGGTCTAACATAAGATTAATTTTATTAGTGCTGTCAATAGGTGTATACATTTAAGTTACTCCCTTATGTTTATTGCTTTGTTGTACATGTCGTCAACTACTTTCATCATGCGCATTCCGGCAATCATTGAGGCGTTAAGTCTCAACATGTCGCTGACGCCGGTGTAGATATTTGCGTTTGAATTTTCAAGATTATTTTGTGCAAAACAGTCGTGGTCTTTGACAAGCATTGCTTCGCCTGATTCTTCGGTTGCTTGAAGTTTATTCATTCCGATTGATTTAAGGTTTTCCTGACTTGCAAATCTTACGAGTGGAATTGTTCCGAGTTTTTTGCCGGAGATGCTTTCGTGCGTATCATAGGCATAAACTTCGCCGTTAGGTTTTATTTCAAATTTGAAGCAGTTTGCCGGAATTTTAATCCCTTCCCCGACAATCCAGTCATCTTCTGTCACGAGGTATCCGTTTTTGCCCTGTTTGAAAGCTCCGTCGCGGGTGTAGGCGACCTCGCCGTCCTCTGATACTACCGGAATAAAACCGGTTCCGTTGATTGCAACGTCATAAGGATTGCTTGTAATCATTACTGAGCCTTGAGCGTAATCAGAGCGGATTGCGCCGGTCAAATAACCGTCTTCTGTGAGCATTTGTTCAAAGTTAACAGACTTGTAGCCTTTTGTATTATAGTTTGCAAGGTTGTTGCCAACGTAGCCGAGTTTTTCAAACTGGTGGGTTACGTTGCTTACATTTCTTCTGATTATTGCCTGAAAACTATACATAGTTTGCCTTTCTGATTATTATGATGCTGAGCCTAACTGGTTAATTACTTTTTGAAGATTTTGGTTCTGGATAAGGAATAACTGGCGGTTTGCTTCAAAATTTCTTATTACCGGCATCATTGTAAGAAATTCGTTTTGGAGTGAAACGTTGGAGTATTCGTTGTATTTTTGTTTGATATCCGGTCTTGCGACGAGTCTGCCTTCGGAATCCACAACGCCGATTGTTCCGGCGACTTCCTGTTTTAAAGATTTCTGGTTAAATACGTAGATTTCACCTTTTTCGTTAATTTTTATATCCTCAAGTTTTTCCGGTACGAACGGAAGCTGGATTGGCATTCCGGCGTTGGAGAGGACTTGAGCGTCCTGCAGGGTTAACAGGTTGCCCTGATTGTCGAGTTTAAAACGTCCGTCGCGGGTAATTTTTATCCCGTCCTTATCCATTGTTTGAAAGTAGCCTTTTACGGCAATTGCACAGTCAAGCGGGTTATCGGAAAGCGCTATTCTGCCGACCTGATCATCTGTGGCTTTTGAAAGCCCGTGGACACCGATAAATTCCGTGAAGGAAGAAACAACCGGATCCTGACGCTGATAACCGATTTTGTCAAAGCCTGTAATATTTTCGTTGTTGATAGCAATAATTTCGCTCTGCAAATGCATCGCCATCAAAGATGCCGTCATACCGCTATCTACATAGTTAATACCGCCGCGAATAAGCATTTTACTACCTCACTACTACATTACATTACGACTCATTATTAGTATAAATGCAGATTTTAGCTAATAAATCATCTAAATGAATGGTACTTACGACGTTATTAATGATTAATGCAGTAAAGTCAACATTTTTTCAAAAGGTTCTATTAAGTTTTCCTGCGGAATTTCTTCGTCCATTTCGATTGTGATAATCGGAATTTGGCGTTCAATTCCTGCCCAGGTGCCAAAGCTCCCCGGTGTCGGGTAGCCGATACTTTCTTCTACGGGGTAATTAAAAATTTCACCGATTTTTTCGCTGATTTCGCGGCCTTCGCCGTCAAAATTCACGATTTTAAAAGGGGTATGGAGTGTTATAATAAGTTTTGGCGCGTATTTTTCGACAACATCTATGACAAAGCGGGTTTCGGTTTCGCTTGCGGGCGCATCACCGCCAAAATATCGGTTTTTCTCGCCGGAAACCCAGTTATCGGTCGGGAAGTTTCTGTTTATATCCACGCCGTTTGCATTTGTTCGGGTTTCGTTGGCAAGCCCGTCGGGGTTAAGGCAAGGTATGAAGAGAAATTCCGGCGGAAAATTGACGTTTTTTTGAAGGTAGTTATTGATTAGAAATTCTCCCTGCGGCTCATCACCGTGCACAACGCCGATTATGAGAATATATCCGCCTTTATCAAGCGTGCGTCTGCCGATTAATTGAATTTCATTGTTTAATTTTGTAACTGCTCTTTCTAAAATCATTTTACCCTTCTAACAGTGCATTGACGAAATCAGGCGGGTTAAAGGCGCGCAAATCTTCCATTTTTTCGCCGACCCCGATAAGTTTGACCGGCAGACCCATTGTTTTTGCTATGGCTAAAACGATGGCACCTTTGGCGGAACCGTCAAGTTTAGTAAGCGCGACACTGGTGATAGATGTGCATTCTTTGAAAACTTTTGCCTGCTGCAGTCCGTTCTGGCCTGTGTTGGCATCAATTACGAGAATACTTTCGCGCAGCGCTTCCGGTGCGTTTTTGTCGATTACGGCTTTAATTTTTGACAACTCTTCCATAAGATTAAACTTATTTTGCAGTCTGCCTGCGGTGTCGACAAGAATAATATCATATTTTTCGCTTTTTGCTTTTTGAATTGCTTCGTAAACAACGGCGGCGGGGTCGATTTTATCTTTTCTGACAATGTCAGCGCCTGCGCGTTTTGACCAGATGTCAAGCTGTTCTTCGGCTGCTGCGCGGAAGGTGTCGCCTGCCGCAATCAGAACCTTTTTACCTTCCTGCCTGAATTTATACGCAAGTTTACCTATTAGAGTCGTTTTTCCTGCGCCGTTCACGCCCGTGATAAAGTAAATGTTCAGCCCGCCATCTTTGTAGTTTAATTCTGTTGAGCCTGCATCTGCCAGCGTTTTTAGAAACTCTTCCCGCAAAAATTCTCTGACCTGCGAAGGTTTGATTTTATTCTGTGCGCGGAGTTTGTCTATTAATTCCGATGCATAAGAAACACCCAAATCAGCACTGATAAGGGTGTCCTCCATATCTTCAAGTACGAATTCCGAAAACTCTTCTTCCTTTTCAACATCTCCGATTCCGCCGAGAGTTTCAGCGGTGTTTTTCAGTGCATTTTTAAGGTTTTCAAAGAATTTAAACATTACTCAATACCGTAGTCTACAACAACTTTTGCAAGAATTCCGTTGATGAAGTTGGTGCTTTCATCAGTAGAATATTTTTTTGCAAGTTCCAGCGCTTCGTCAATAACGACTTTCAGCGGTGTTGCTTTGATGTATAAAAGTTCAATTAAAGCGATGCGCAAAATGTTTTTATCCATAGTAACAAGTCGTTGGAAATCCCAGTTTTTGGAATATTTCTGGATGATTTCATCAAGTTCTTTGTTGTGTTTTTTGTATAATTCTGCGATTTCAATTGCGAAAGCCTGAACATCGCTTTGAGAATCAAGTGTTGTAAATTCTGCGATTTCAAGCGCCATAAGTGCTTTTTCAGCAACATCAATTGTCTGCCCGAGCTTTTCTGACAGGTCGGAAGTCAAAATGACCGGTACCGCAACGTTTGAAACTCCGATTGGTCTGTTCAGGTTTGTTTCGTGGTTAGCTTCATAATCATCAACCTGCGCCTTGAACTCCATTAACCCGCTAAGTGCGATTTGAAGCTCATCTGTGGCGTTGCTCTTTAATGTTCTTACCGATTTCAAAACAATGTTTGCAAAATCGGATTTTGAGTATTTATCTATATCTTTGTCAATCTGCGAGAACAGGATAAACGCTAATTCTCTTGCAGCTCTGCGTGCTTGCATATCATACCTCTTTTTAATTTTGTCGTAACGTTTAAATATTAGCATGAACAAACCTGTTTACAAAGAGTATTGTTAAAATTCATTAAATGGATTGCCGCCTCGTTCGCTCTGCTCTCTCCTCGCAATGACAGGGACGTCATCGCGAGGGCTGTAGCCCGCGGCGCTCCGGTCAATCAAATTCGCAAATTTGTAGGTTGGGCTGGCAAGCCCAACCTGTTTGGCTCCCTGCAATGACGGAGAATAAAAAAGGCGCGCCGCGTGCGGCGCGCCCTGAAAATGTATGGGTTAAATAGAGTGTTCGTAAATTGTTCTTACGACTTCTCTTGAGTTGCCGCTAGGGCCGATGTCGATAAGACCTGAAAGTGACGGAGTTGTGAAAACTAAGTCGGTAAGTTTGTCAACATCGTCTTTAGTGAACCCTTCATCGCTTAATTTTTCCGGAACACCGACAGATTTCAACCATTCGTAAACTTCGCTGGAAGCTTTGTCAGCGTCTGCGGCTTCCGGTTT
This sequence comes from Candidatus Gastranaerophilales bacterium, assembly GCA_944325835.1. Taxonomy (GTDB): domain Bacteria; phylum Cyanobacteriota; class Vampirovibrionia; order Gastranaerophilales; family Gastranaerophilaceae; genus Gastranaerophilus. The sequence continues at coordinate 14,999 of CALVBO010000023.1, read as the reverse complement.
CAAGCCCGGTGCAATCGGTTCTAAGATATATGCAAGGGTGTTTGCTCTGTCTTTGTAAATCGTTTTAATAACCGCAGGCAGAAGCATTGCCAATCCCAGACCGTGTGAAAGTTCGTGTTTAACAGCGCTGAGCGGGTGCTCAAGAGCGTGTGTGTAGTGGAGCAAGCCGTTGTCAAAACATACACCGCCCATCATTGCCGCGTAAGCTAAGAAATATCTTGCTTCTAAATCATCAGGGTTTTCAATCGCTTTAGGAAGATATTTTGCAACTAGCGTGATAACTTCTCTTGCAAGAGTGATTGTGTAAGGTGATGCAACTGTTGATGTTGCGGCTTCAACAACGTGGTTAACCGCATCGATTGAAACAAATCTTGTTTGTTTCGGTGAAAGCTTTGTCATTAATTTTGGATCGTCAATTGCAAATATCGGATAGATACAATCGTAAGCAATCGCAGGTTTAAAATCTTTTTCAGGAACTGTTACAACCGCAAAACGGTTAGTTTCTGTACCTGTTCCGTGTGTTAAGTTGATAGAAACAATCGGAGCAGCTTTGACCGGTGCAAATTTGAATTCCATCAAGTCGTTTGCACTCTTATCAGGGTATTCCATCAAAATAGCGGTAGCCTTGCCGGCATCTGTCGGAGAACCTCCGCCGATTGCAATAACAGCCTGTGCACCGAAGTCTTTTGCCATTTTAACCGCGTCGTTAACGTGGTGGGTTGTCGGGTTTGGCGTTACCTGATCGTAGTTTATATATCCGATACCGTTGTCTTTGAGGGCTTTTTCAACGTAATCCCATGCGCCTGTGGCTTTATATGCGTTGCGTCCTGACATAACGATAACCTTGTTAATGCCTTTTTCTTCTTTTAAAACTTTAGCAATGTCGTTAATTTTTTCGATAGCCCCAACGCCGAAATAAACGGATGTGCGGGTCCTAATCTCTCTAACTTCATTGATTTTCATGTCTTTTTCCCACATAATAACCTCCTATATATTTACAAGGAGATTATACCAACTCCGCTTTTGGTTTGCAATAAGTTTCCTGAAATTCGTCAATGATTTCGTTGAGGAACTCAAGCTTTCCTTCGGTCTGTTTGCTGATGTTTTCCATCATCGTGTCAATTTGTGCGCGTGTAATCTCATCGGAATCGTCATTTATAAGCTGAGTTGTGAAAAAGTTTAAGATTGTGGTAAGAGTTCTGTAATGAGAGTGAAATTCCATAAGTTTGTTTTCAAGTTTTTGTTCTGCCATGACTGCCTTTCTTTCTATATTTGCGACCAATTACGTTGCGATATTTAAACGCCAATAATAAATTTATCACTAACATAAAAAATATGCAACCCAAAAATCAAGAAGATAAAAATAAAAAATTACTTTATAAGGCTTTGGCTAATGCTATAAAGAAGCATCGGAACTCACTCAAGAAATCTATTTATAAATTATCTGATGAAATAGAATTGGATAGAAGTATTTGGAGTAGGCTTGAAAGAGTAGAAAGTTTAGACCCTTCATTTACTACAATCTGGAAAATTGCGGAAGCCTTGGACATTTATCCGGACGAGTTAATAAGAGAAGTTCGTGAAAAGCTCGGCGACGACTTCTCCCTGTCCGATTTGAAATAATATTAACGTTGGATAGACAATGCCCTGTTAACAAATATAATTGTCTTAAAGGGTAGTACCTTCACCCCGCTGACACACACGATTATATGGAGAAATCGGTCAGAAAGGAGGTGGTAATATGAAACTTGGTTTTATTCTGCTTGTAAATTATTTTGTAAGCAGATATAAAGAAAAAGTTCCAATACTGGAGATATTGGAACTTTTCTTAAAATCATAGTTATCATAGGGTATGAAGTCAAGCTCTTAACAAGAACACCCAAGTATTGTTAAGGGCTTGCCCCTATATTTACATTATTGATGATTTTACGGGTTTTGTCAAGCCTTATTTCTTAAACTTTGCCAGCAGGTTGGATTGACAATACTATTCAAATGTATTAAAATGTATATACAAATCATTACATTAGGAGGTCTTTATGTCCAGAACAATTCAAATAAGAGTTGATGATTTTATGAAAAACGCAGCGGACGAATTGTTTACCAGTTTAGGTCTGGATACGTCTACTGCGGTGAGAATTTTTTTGACAATTGCAATTGAAACAGGTGGTATTCCTTTTGATGTAAAATTACCGCCGGCTTCTCTTAAAAAAGCAATGAAAGATGTCTTGGATAAAAAGAATTTAAGCAAGCCTTACTCAAGCGCAAAAGATGCTATTGATGCAATGTTAGAGGATTAAAATTGTCCGAGAAAGGCTCGCGATAAGGAACGTGAGCGAGCCTTTTGAGTGGCGTATTAGACAGCGAAGCCGCCACGGCTCGCGGTTCAGCGAGGCGGAGCGGCGGAGAACTGCTTTATTGTATTCGTTAGTGTATACAAACCGCATGAAACGCGATGTTAAACTTATGAAAAAACGCGGTCGGGAATTGGATAAACTTATTCAGGTCTTAGATATTTTGATGAAAGGTGAAGAGTTGCCCGATAAGAATAAAGATCATCAATTGAAGGGTGTATGGAAAGACTTTAGAGAATGTCATATTGAGCCTGACTGGCTGTTGATTTACAGAAAAGAGGAAAACGAGTTGATTTTATATGCAACAGCAACAGGTTCACATGCGGATTTGTTTGGAATGTAGCCTTATTTCTTAAACTTTGCCAGCAGGTTTGAGTGTTCTGCCGTCGGGGTGGCAGTTGTTTCCGGTGTGGTGCTTTGGGCCTGAATTTCTTCAACTGCCTGCGGTTCAGGGATTACATTTGCGTAGTATCTGTAGTCCTCAAGATCATCCATTGCCTTTTTAACACCTAATCTGCCCGCGCGCAGTTGAAGTTCTGCAAGCCATGAACTTACGATGTAAGTCATAACGGCTGTGAATACTGTCCAGGTTATGCCGGCTGCAGCGAGTGCCTTTTTGAGCTGCGGTGTCGCAAACATCTTCATAATTGCGCCGGATTTGAGGGCTTCTATAGTTTTGTCAGGGTTTTCGTTGAATTGTTTTACGATTGAACCCATAATTCCTTTAAAATGTTCTTTCGGAATATTATCCCAAACTTTGGAGATGTTGTGGATAATTTTAACAACGCTATCTTTTTCCCAGCCGCGGAACGGAGTGCTGCTTAAGAATTCCTGATAAGCTTTTTCATCCATTGCTTTAATCATGTCTGCCATACCATTCAGTGCGGCTTTAGGGCTGGTAAGCATATCAACTTTTGAGAGCGCCCCTGCTAAGCTGCCGGCTTCTGTTCCTGCGGCTCTGCCTGCAAGTTTTGCGGCTGCGGCCGCACCTTGAGCGGCTTGGGAGATGTCTTTTATAATACCCGGAACATCTTCAAGCTTGAGCGGAATTGTTTTTGCGTTGATAATTTCTGTCATATCGAGTTTGCCGACAGCATCAATATAGTTTTCTTTCGTGACGCCTTTATTCAGGCCGTCAAGTAATTCTTTAATCATTTCTTTTATTTTTGTTTTATCCGGCAGTTTAGATGCAATATCTTGCGCATCGGATTTCAGACCGGCTTCAATGAGGTCGTTGTCCAGAACTTTACCGAGAATTGAGCTTTGCATTTCGCCCAGTAACTCGCTGAAGGTATCAATATTTTTGTCGCTGCCGATTAGTTTAACCAGTTCTTTGCGTGCGGTGTTAAAGCGTTCCGGTGTCATCTGTGCAACGCTGTCCTTGTTAAACGTGATTATATCAAAGATGTCGGCTCTGGTTTCGGCATTTTCTATACACCTGAAATCCCGGAGTAAATCTTTTATGAAATCGTGTTGTTTTTGTATCAATTCTCTTGTTTCTTTTGGAAGTTTATTAAGAGCTGATTTTGATTCTGTAAGCTTATAGCTTAACGACCAGATAGCGCTTCTTTGAGCTTCACTATCCATATTTCTGAATGTTGTTGAGAGGTGGTTTCTGGTGTTTGTTATTGCTTTTGGAATCATTTCACCCAGAGGTGTTTTGAGAATATCTATGCCTTTGAAGATTTCGCCGTATTTGACACTGGTTGTGTCGGTGTCGGCTACGACTTTGGCAACGTGTTTGTCGACGCCTTTCAGATATCCTTTGAAGAGTTTTGTGTTTAAGATATTTGAGAATTTTGCGACAACATTGGTAACTTTTTCAGTAATTTTTGCAGGGGTGTATTTGCCGCGTCCGGCCTGAAACAAGAAGCAAAGCAGCGGTGAAATTGCGGTCAGATAGCCGGCTGCGATTACGAATGGCTGTGCGGTTTGGATTGCGGCTTCCGTAGCTTCCGAGTAGGCTTGTGATTTGTCATCGACTTTTTCAAATGTTGTGAAAACTTTTGCCTGTAAGTTTTTAGCATCGCGAAGCTGTTCGTCTGTAACATCAAGTTTTTTCAATTCGGCGTTGAGTGCCTGTTTTTCTTTTAATTCGTTATTTCTGTAGTTGTTATATTTCCACCAGTCGCGGACAACTCTAGGGATAAATAGAGCATATTCTTTGAATTTTGATTCTTGTTTGTCCGTATTTTTAACGTCTTTGACTTCGTTGAGTTCGGTGTCAGAGTAGCCGATGAAGTTGACAGGATCTTTTTCCAGTTCTCGTTTTGCGGTGAAACGTCCTGCACGGGATGCGTCTTTTTGGAGTTTCATCGCGATTATTGCACTTGGGAACGCTGCGAGTAAACCTGAAGCAAGACCTATAAACCAGCGGCCTTTTGTTTTATGAACCATTGCTCCGGCGAAAAGGTCTTTCATCTTCTTAATTGCTTTGGCTTTTTTGTCGCCTTTGCTCAGGTTTTCTACTTCGTTTTTAAGTCTGTCGTTTTTCCAGTGTTTTTCCCATTGTTTTTTCGTTTGCGGGAAACCTGAAAATTCGCCGTAAAATTCTTTCCACGCAGAGTCATATTTCGGGTCTGTGCGTTTTAATTTCGCGAGTTCTTTGAAAGCGTCTTTAGCTTCTTGTGTACCGTGTTTTTCAACGTATTTGCCGACCCATTTCTTAATCAGGCCTGTTTTTTCCAGGCCAAGGGTTGCCAGGAACCCGATTGTACCGCCGACTATCGGGAAGGTTCCCATTATTACGTCTGCTGCGGTTTCCATTTTCTCGGAATTCTTTTCGGCTTCATTGTTGATTTTCTTGACAACGCGCTGGATAACTTCCTGATCTTTTTTTGCTTGAAGAATTTCTGCCTCTGTAAGCGGGCGTGTGACCATACTTTGTTGTTTTTCGCGAAGCTTTCTGGTTTGCTTATAGTTGTCGCGGTCGCGGATTAATTCGCGCAAGCTTGTGAATAATCCTTTTTTAAGCTTTGTTTTTTGTCCTTTTTTAATTCTTTCCGGATGTTTTTCAAGTTCGGCTTTTGCCTGAGCGATTTGTTCAGGGGTATAATTTACGAATGCTTTCGGGTCTTTGAGTTCTCTGCGCGCCTGAAAACGTGCGATACGGGAACTATCGACCTGTAATTTTGTTTCGTAAATATTGCCCATAATCCAGCCGGCAATTGCGGCTACAGGAACCGAAATGATTGCCAGTTTGTTTTTAAGTTTTATACCGCTTATTGATTTCTTCCAGGTTTTATTTATCTCTAAAGCTTCGTTTCTTAACGTTGAGTCTGTAATTTTTTCAAGATGCCTTTTGCTTCCACGCAGTTCATCAGTATCGAAGTGCATATTGTCAAGGATTTCACCATTGCTTAATTTAATGGAAGTGTTAGCCTTGTTAAGCTTTTCTGTAAACTCAATGTTTTTTTTGTCTTTATCAAAATCCTCTTTCATCTCTTTTAACTTTTTATTAGCTGGCTTGATGCCAAGGTTATATGCAAGATAGGCAGTAATGCCGCCGCTTGCAATAAGCGAAAGAGATGATATCGGCTCGGCTATTGTTTCGACGTTTTCCGCAACGCTTTCGGAATGGTCGTCCATTGTATCAATTACGTTAATAAGGGTTTCGCCTAATTCCTGTGCCCTTTCTATCTCTTCGGGAGTCGGAGCGTGTTTCGCCTGATACGCCTTTCTTTGCGCATCTTTGTCCCGCTGCTGTTGTTCCCAGCGGTCAAGTTGGCTGCTATTTTTCCTTACTTCGTTTAGTGAGCTGAAAAAATCCATTGACTTTAACGTTCCTTTTCCTTGAAAGTGCGCATGGCACATTTCCCCTATAATTTTATAAAGGTGGAACGGTCGGAATTTTTGCTATTGTTTTTTGTGAATATTAAAAATTGTTAAATTTTTATCGGATTTTTCAAGGCTTAATATGAACCCCTGTTCCTCAAACATCTTTTGTGTAAGTACCAGCCCGAGGCCCGAACCGTTTGATTTTGTTGTGAAACCGTCTGTAAAAATCTTTTCCCGAATTCCTGCCGGAATTGGTTCGCCGTTGTTCTCGATTAGAATATCGTTGCTGCGGGTGTAAAATTTTACCTTGCTTGCACCGGCTTCAATCGCGTTTTTGATTATGTTTACAACTGCCGAGGTAAATTTATTTTTGTCGGCGTTTATTGCCGTGTCTGAAGAAATTTCGTTTGTGAAGGATATTTCTTTATACGCCTTGCAAATTTCAATTGCGTCATCAATTAAATTTGCAAGGCGTAATTCCTGCAGGCGAACTTCACGCAGTGAGTTTGCGCAATCCGCAATCAGTGAAAGAGAATTTTGAATGTTTTTTATCGCACGCGTAATCGTTGCGTCTTCTATCCCTTTTTTCTCAAGTGTGCGGCGGATAACTTCCGTATACAAATCACAGACCGAAATCTGATTCTTTATTTCGTGAAAAACACTTTTAGCTCTTAAATCTTCCATTGCCTATTTACCAAAAGGGGGCGGCAGCAGAGCTGCCGCCCCCTGCAAAATTTACTACTTATGCAGAGATTTTTACTCTTTTCTTATTGCCGAAACCGTTTTTTAACGCGTAAAGAACAGCTTGTGTTCTGTCGTTAACCTGTAATTTCTGAAAAATGCTGTTAACATGTGTTTTTACGGTTGTTTCGGAGATGAATAATTTTTGAGCTACACTTTTGTAGTTTTCGCCTTCTGTCAACAATTCAAGCACTTCTTCTTCTCTGTTTGTAAGATTGGACAGAAGATTTTCTCCGTAAGCCTGGCTTGCTTCCATTTTGTGTGATTTTTGGAAATATTCAAAGAATCTTGCTGATAAAGTTGAAGGTAAGAAGATTTTTCCTGCTAAAACTTCTTCGATTGCTCTGATTAGCTGTGTTGAAGCCATTGTTTTTAAAATGTAACCTTTAGCACCGAGTTTCATAGCTCTGAAGATTAAATCAGAATCATCATATCCGCTGAGTGAGATGATTTTAACGCCCAAGCCAAGCTTGTCGATTTCCTGAATAGCTTGCAAGCCGTCTTTTTCCGGCATATTGATATCCATTAAAATTACATCCGGTCTGTATTTCTTTACCATTGTAATTCCGACGTTTGCACTTGTTGTGGTCGCTATAACGTCAAAAGTCCCTTCGATTTCAATTAACTCTTTTACACCTCTTAAGTGGTTGGCGTTGTCATCAATCAACAAAACTTTTGCGTTTCTTTTAAACTCTCTCATTATTTTGTTCCCCTTTTGTTCTTCCCTCTACATTTTTAATACTACTGTTTTTGTATGGTATTTACATCCATGGACTGGTCGATATTAACTATTTTTTAGTTTGATATGGAAATCTAAATCCAAAGATTGAGAAAACCCCTCAATCATGCTCTACACCATGCTTTAGACCATGCTCTAGTACTTTTGTGATATAATTCTCATAGTGGATAATCGGCTAAGGAGTTTAGTATGAATATTGTAATTTTTCTAATCGGTTTTGTCGCGGGTGCAGGGCTTGCTCTAATACTCCAAATGATTGTTGCAAAGCGTGCGGGTAATGCAGAAGCGGAAATGCAAAAACGTGAAGAAGAACTTTATAAGCGTATGCAGACCGAGTTTGAAAATACCGCACTGAAAATTTTTAACAGTTCATCCGATTCGATTACCTCAAAAAACAGCGAGTGCCTTGACAGGTTTTTGAAACAGTTTAAGGAGCGAATTGAGGATTTTGAAAAGCATAATAGTGAAAACGCGCGGCTTGAACGTGATAAATTAGTTACTTTTGATAATAATATCCAGAACTTTATAAAAGCTGGTAATCAAATTTCTCAGGATGCGGCATCGCTTGTTAAGGTTATGAAAGCTGACAACAGAACAAGCGGGCGCTGGGGCGAGCTTGTCCTTGAACGGGTTTTTGAAACCTCGGGACTCAGAAAAGGTGAGGAATATGATCTTCAAACCGTTGTTACGGAAGGCAGACCTGACGCGGTTGTGTATCTTCCGGATAACAAAAAGGTTTTTATTGACGCTAAAACCTCTTTTGCCTCCTGGGATAATTATTTAAACGCGCAGTCTGATGAGGAGCGTGCGCTTTATCTGCGCGAGTTTAAGCATTCACTTAAGAACCATATTAACGGCCTCGGTAAGCGTGAATACGCGGATGATACTTCATTTCAGTATATAATGATGTTTATCCCGATTGAAAGCTGTTACTCTCTGATTTTCTGTGACGATTGTGAACTCTGGGATTACGCGTGGAAAAACAGAATTATGCCGGTTTCGCCTTCAACCCTGCTGGCAGCGTTGAAGATTGTAAATTCCGTTATGGTGCTCGACAGGCAAAATAAAAATGCTCAGGAAATTGTTAAAGTTTGTACAACAATGCTGGATAAATTCGCTGCGCTGCTCGGGGATTTGAAAAAGACACGCGACGGTTTAAATGCTGCAATTACAAAACTTGACGGCCGCGGAAATATGATAGGGCAAATTGAAAAGCTGGAAAAACTGGGCGTAAAATCTTCTAAAGAAATTCAGATGCCCGGGGTGGAAGAAATAGTTTAGTTATGGTAGGATAGGTTTATGAAACATATATTTGAACAAAAAGTTTTTTATGCAGACACAGACGCGTACGGCGTTGTGTGGCACGGGTCGTATCTCCGCTGGCTGGAAATGGGCAGGGTTTACTGGTGCGAAGCCAACGGGCATAAATTGCAAGAACTGGAGGCGCAAAATGTTGTTCTTCCCGTGACAAACCTCAATATCCGTTACAAACGCTCGGCGCGTTTAGATGATGAATTGTCAATTCATACATGGATTTCTGCGTTTAACGGCACGACCGTTACTTTTAGTCAGGAAATTTATGTGAACGGCTCTGAAAAACCGTATATTACGGCAGAAGTTGAGGTCGTGGCAATTACGGCAGATGGCGGAAAGTTATACCGCAAAATGCCTGAAATGCTGGCTAAAGTCTTTGAAGGAGAACTTGTATGTCAGGTGTAAGGCTGAATAAATACATTGCTTCCTCGGGTCTGTGTTCACGCCGTAAAGCGGATGAGCTAATCGAAAGCGGCGTTGTACAGGTTAATGGCAAAACCGTAAAGGAACTCGGATACCTTGTTCAGGAAAAAGACAAAGTTTTTGTTGATAAGAAAATGGTTCGGCCGGTCAAACACGAATACTACAAATTCTTTAAACCCGCAGGCTACATCACAACGGCGGATGACGAAAAAGGACGCAAAACAATTTATGACCTGCTGCCGGAAAATCTCTATCATCTTAAACCGGTCGGGCGTCTGGATAAGGATTCCACAGGACTTATAATTCTTACAAATGACGGAGAGCTTATAAACCAGCTTACGCACCCGTCGGTTAAGGTGCCTAAAGTTTATCTCGTGTCGGTCAACGGGCGGGTTCATAAGCACGAACTTGAGCAGATGGCGCTCGGTATCGAAATCGAAAAAGGGAAAATTGCATACGCTGACATCACCGTTCTTGAAATGGACAACAACGTTACCACAATGAAGATAACCCTTTTTCAGGGGCTGAACAGGCAAATCCGCAAGATGTTTGAGCATTTCGGCTATGAAGTTAAATCCTTAAAACGTATTCAGCACGCGACAGTTTCACTGGAAGGGCTGAAACGCGGTGAGTTTAAGCCGATTAAACCGCAGGCGGTAAAAGAGTTAAAGAATTTTTTAAACAGGATTGCGCAGGATGATTAAAATTGCGATAGCAGGAAATATTGCCTCGGGCAAAAGTGCTGTCGAGGGCTTTTTCAAAGCAAAAGGCTATGATGTCATTGATACCGATAAAATCGGGCATGAAATTTTAAACTCCAGCTCTGATGAGATTATCAAGGCGTTTGAAGGCGTTGATATTTCTACTAACGGCAAAATTGACCGTCAAAAGCTCGGTGCCGTAGTTTTTTCAAGTTATCCTGAGCGCAAAAAACTTGAAAATATCGTGCATCCTTTAATCCGTCAGCGCCTTGAAGATTATTTTGCAGCGCACACGGATGAAAAAGTTATTCTGGTTGCTATTCCGCTCATTTTTGAAGCGAAAATGGAGGATTTATTCGACAAAATTATTTTTGTGTTCGCCGATGATGAAACCCGCCTTGAACGCTTGATGGCACGAAATAATTTTACAAAAGAAGATGCCATGAAACGGATTAATTCGCAAATGTCGCAGTTTATGAAACTGGAAGAAAGTGATTACGTTTTCCACAACAACGGAACTTTAGAAAATTTGCAAAATCAGGTTAATGATTTTTGCAATAAAATATTGGAGGCTCTCTAATGATTGACAGATATTCGCGCGAAGAAATGAAGAAAATTTGGGAACTTGAATCAAAATTTGTGTACTACCTCAAGGTAGAACTTGCGGTGTGCGATGCGTATGCGCAGAACGGCGATTTCCCGATTGGTGACATTGAAGAACTTAAAAAACGGGCGGCGTTTTCCGTTGCGCGAATTGACGAAATCGAGCGCGAAGTCCGGCATGATGTAATCGCATTTCTTACCTGCGTGAATGAAAGTCTGGGCGAATATGCAAAATATATGCATGTTGGCATGACAAGTTCTGATGTTATTGATACGGCTTTTGCCCTGCAAATCTCAGACAGCGCGCAAATTATTCTGAAAGATTTTGACGGGCTGCTTGAGGCTCTATATGAACTTAAAAATAAGCATAAAAATACTGTCTGCATAGGCCGCTCTCACGGAATTCACGCGGAAGTTATGACGTTTGGTGTGAAAATTTGTTCGTGGATTGATATTCTTGAACGTCAGCGCGATAACTTTATTCATGCTCTTGACCAAATTAAAATCGGTCAAATCTCAGGGCCTGTAGGAACTTATTCCAATATTGATCCTGTTATTGAGGAGATCACCTGCCAAAATCTAGGATTGAAACCTGCGCGGATTTCTACACAAATTATTTCACGCGACCGCCACGCTTACTTTATGCAGTCGCTGGCGTTAATCGCAAGTGTTATTGAACAATTCGCAACCGAAATCCGCCACCTTCAGCGCACAGAAGTCTTAGAAGTTGAAGAAGGTTTTGCTAAAGGGCAAAAAGGCTCCTCTGCAATGCCGCATAAGAAGAATCCGGTTCTCTCTGAAAATCTTTGCGGGCTTGCACGTGTCGTTCGTTCAAACTCTCTCGCCGCTATGGAAAATATTAACCTCTGGCATGAACGCGATATTTCACACAGTTCGGCAGAACGTATAATCTTCCCTGACAGCTTGATTTTAGTGGACTTTATGCTTAACCGCTTTGAAAATATCGTCCGCAATCTCGTTGTTCACGAAAAAAATATGCTCAAAAATACAGAAAAATTCGGCGGTATAATCTTTTCACAAAAAGCACTGTTGAAACTTATAGAAAAAGGACTTACCCGTGAAGAAAGCTACAAAATAGTTCAGCGTAACGCTCTTGACGCTTTTGAAAATGACGGCGATTTCAAAGCAAATCTTCTTGCCGATAAAGACGTTACTTCACGTTTGAATAAGGACGAAATTGAAGCTATCTTCAACAAAGAAGATTTTCTGAAAAATATCGCAGCAATCTATGCCAGATTTGAAAAATAAATTTTTATTAACAAATTTTGCGTTGTGACTTGCAAAAAAGAATTTTCATTGTATGATTGTGTTATACACTTGGCTAGAAAAGGAATATTATTATGTCTAAAAAATGTGAAATATGCGGAAAAGAAAGTTTAAAAGCTGCAAGCAGATCTTTTTCAAATAAACAAAATGTTTACCGTCAACAACCTAACCTTCAAACTGTTAGAGCTGAAATTAACGGACAGGTTAAAACAATTAAAGTCTGCACATCTTGCTTGAAAAAAGGCAAAGTTAAAAAAGCAGTGTAGTTTAAACATTATTATTTTTTAAAGTAAAGCCCCTTATTTAATAAGGGGCTTTACGTTTAATTGGTCGTTAAAAAAAATCATGTTGTTTGCTGTTGTAAGCAGAGGCGCGGGTTTCACCCGCGCCCTCACTGTTTTTAAACCTATATAACCGGAATATCAATCGGTTCTACCAGAATTACGTTCAACTGTTCGTTTGCTCTAAGGTTAACATCTTTACCCCTTGCAAACAGTGCGTAAATATCTGCACCGACTGTATAAGCTCCACCTGCGATTCCGCCGGCAATTGCAGAAATCGGAACCGTTAAAATTCTTAAATAACCACCCGCAAAATCCTCAAATGTTTCATCGCCCCAGTTCGTTGCGGTTTTTGTAATATCAACGGTTTTATCCCAGTTTTCTTTTACTGCCTGTTTATAGCCTTGAGATGCCGCAATCCCGCCGTCATAAGTCATGTCAGAACGCCCTATAATAGAAAAACTCAACGGAATTTGGCGGCCGTTCGGGGTTACAACGTGGTCAAAGTCAAGATATAAAATAGCTCCTTTTGAAAGCTTTTTTGCCGGTACAATTTTCTTAATAGAACCGCGGATTAAAGAGCCCATCGGAAGTATTACGTCGTTATCCTGCCTTTGGTCTGTCAGCAAAATTGCTTGAAATTCCTGACCTTCAAGGTTTGTAGAAGTCGAAACCGGATTCATAAGCTTTAATTCAAACTTTGTTCCGGCCGGAATTCTTTTGGTTTTCGCGTTTGCGTTAAAAGGTGCCGCAGCAAATGCGCTTTGCGTCAGAAATAATGCTAATATTAAAAATGAAATTATTTTTTTCATTATTGATTCCTCTCTCTCTTTTACACCATTATTCTAATAAATATGTGAACTTTTTGCAATAGGTTGCATGATGTAGAGAATTTATCTTATAATCATAATATGTCTGCCATAGAAAAAATTGAAAAGCTTCAAGATACATTGCGCTCCGACCCGTCGAATTTTCAGGCGCGGCGTCAGCTTGCAATGCTGCTGCTCGATAACGGGTATAATAAAGAAGCACTTGCTCATTTTTTGCATCTGGCTGAAATCTTTAAGGAGGACAGTGAACTTTATTATAACACCGGCATTGTTTATGAGAAGCTCAAGGATTTGCATAACGCGGAAGAAGCGTATCTGAATGCTATTAAATACGCGCCGGAAGATGTTGATGCTTATTATAATCTCGGGCTTGTTTATACGGATCTGGGTAAATTTGACAAAGCCGTTGATTGTTTTGAAACTGTGCTGGATTCTGATAATGAGGACTCAAATACCTATTTTAATATCGGAATTTGTTATTTTAAGCAGGAAAAATTCGACTCTGCAAAATATTATTTTGAACGCACAATAGAGTTGAACCCTGAGGATTTGTATGCGCATTTTTATCTCGGGAATATTTTTAAAACGACAGGAGATTTAGCGCTTGCACGCAGTGAGTTTGAAAAAGTCCTTGAAATTTCGCCTGATTACAGCTGGGCGTACTATAATCTGGCAGTTCTGGATTTTGAGGAAAACAATATCCCCTCGGCGCTTGAAAATTTAAGGCAAACAGTTAACTATAATCCTAAAGATGTTGAAGCTTACAAAATTTGGGCGCGGGTGCTGATGAAAAATAAGCGTTTCCCGCAGGCAATTGAAGTCTTAAATAACGGGCTTAAAAAATGCGGTGAAAACGGGGATTTTTATTTTCTGCAGGGTGAGGCTTACAAAAATCTTAATGATATTGAAAAAGCGAAAGATGCGCTTTCTCTTGCGCTTAAAAACTACAATTCTTTAACGTTTGATGTAGCTTTTGTGAAAGATAAATTAAATAATATTCATTCTTAATTTTTTGTGCTAAAATGGCAGCAAAGGAGAGTTTTAATATGAATCAGGAAACGTATAACAAAATAATGGGTTATGTCCCGACTGTAATAGAAGCATCATCCCGCGGCGAGCGTTCATTTGATATATTTTCAAGACTTTTGAGAGAAAGAATTATCTTTTTAGGTTCTGAAATTGATGATGATGTCGCTAATTCCGTCGTTGCGCAATTGTTACTTCTGGATAGCGAAAATTCCGAAAAAGATATTATGCTCTACATTAACAGTCCGGGCGGTGTAATTACAGCAGGTCTTGCGATTTATGACACCATGAACCTTATCAAATCGGATGTTTCAACGATTTGTCTGGGAGAAGCTGCTTCTATGGGTGCGTTTCTACTCTCTGCCGGAACAAAAGGAAAACGTATGGCATTGCCGGGTGCAAGAATTATGATTCACCAACCGCTTGGCGGAGCCAAGGGTCAGGCAACTGATATTGAAATTGAGGCTAAAGAAATTTTGAGGATGAAAGCTATGTTGAATGGTATTCTGGCAGAAAATTGCTCTCAGCCTATTGAAAAGATTAAAGAAGATACCGAACGCGACCACTATATGTCAGCGCAGGAGGCCTGTGACTACGGTTTGATTGATAAAGTCGTAACAAGAGTTTAAGTTGATAAAGCTCCCTGAAGGGGGGCTTTACTTTTTAAAAGAAATAGTACATAACCGCGGGTCAACGCGGTTTCATCATTGGCCCCGAGCCTTGGTCTTGACTAACATAAAAACATGGTTTAAACTAATCATAGAAAGGAAGGGTAAATGAATGAAAAAATTTAAGAATGTATTAATCTTGACAGGGGGGGGGGGGGCCGGCTGAGCCGGTCGCGAGCGCACCGTTGGTACTGCGCCTCGCGTTAAACGCCACCGCTCGCGCTTGCGCGGAAGAACGCGGTCTACCGCGTCGCGCGC
>CALVBO010000022.1 GCA_944325835.1 Candidatus Gastranaerophilales bacterium | reverse complement strand
ATAATTGGCTTACGGGCTCTCGGACGACGTATAGCATTTACAATGGCGGAGATATTATTATCCCTCACGATAATCGGTGTGGTTGCAGCGATAACGCTTCCGTCACTCACTGGCAACATTAATGAGCGAACATGGAATACGCAGAGAAAAGCGTTATATGCCAGAATGAGTCAGGCAATCCCGCTTATGGGAAGCATCAACGGTTACTCCGGCGCGGAAACATTCGTTACCGCCGGTTTATCTAAGGTTTTAAAGATTAATAATATTTGCGATAATGACCATTTGCAGGATTGCGGGATCGCCTCAAAGTTTGTTAAGTTGAATGCTTCTACAATGACTACTCCTACAACAATGGCAGAATTAAATTCCAGAATGGTTAGCGTTTCTACTTATGATGCGGCGAGTAATCCTCTAAATTATTCTCAAGCCGATACTGATGCTGCAGCGTTTGAAACAGCTAATGGTGAAAGTATTTTGGCTTTTTATAACCCTAATTGCCGGCCGGATTTGAACGAAAATGCTATGTTTTACTTTCAAAGCAAACTGTGTGCTAATTTTGTGTATGATTTAAATGGTAGTAAGGGGCCAAATACTGTTGGTAAAGATATTGGATTCATCTCAGTATTTTATCCGTCAGATTCTGTCATCGCTGCACCGTATCCGGCATTTAGGGATTTACCGAGCCAGTATTCGCACTATGACGCCGGCGGCGCCTGTACGGAGTATGATCCGGAATATAGAATTGCTAACCGTGAAGAAATGGCTTCTCTGTTCGTTAATATGTTTTTAATTCAGGACGGAAATGAATCATTATGGGATTCGCTTTACTGGACATCATCTCTAATATCGTCAAGTAAAGCCTGGTATTTTCAGTTTGAAGCCGGTTATGTGAATAACTATCAACCGCGAAGCTTGCCAATGAGCGTTCTGTGTATTAAACGTTAAATTATTGCGGCCGTTCTATTGCGGCCCATTTTTTTGCGTCAAATTTCAGGTCGTTTACCGTTATATCAAGTGATTTGGCGTATGGCTGGAATTTTACAAGCAATTGTGTCTTATTTAACAAAAGTTCCTGTGCCACAATTGCGTTTTCGCACGCTATTACCATAATATTTCCCGGAAGCATTGAATAAGGCCGCGAACGCTCCGCAAACTTTTTATTTACAACATTGCGCCAGAATTTACACAGGTTTGAGCGCGTCATTGCCTTTTTGAACTCCTTTTGCTTTAAAAGTTCGCCGACAAGTTCGTCTACGCCTACAAAATCCGTGTATAAAACTTTTTCCATTTTTCCCCTTGTTTTCTCGTTCTTCTTTGTGGTAAAATTTGAGAATGAGTTTAGATAACAATATTGATTATATCATAAAGAGTTCAAAAAAAATACTGATTATCTCACATATAAACCCTGACGGCGATACTCTGGGTTCAATGAGCGGGCTTTATTCGTTGATAAGGGAAAACTATAAAAAAGACGCGGATATGCTGCTTGATAATCTGCCGGCAACTTATGAATTTTTGCCGGCTATAAAGAATGCTAAGTTTTATAACACAATTGATAAATCACTTGTATATGATCTGGTTATAACGGTTGATGTCGCGGCCATTGACAGAATGGATGAAGTAAAAGTATTTTTTGAAAAGGCGCATTCAACGCTGAATATTGACCACCACGCGACTAATAATTCTTATGCGCAGAATAATATTGTTGTGCCGGAGGCAAGTTCTACAGGTGAAGTTATTGCGTCACTGGCACAGGAAAATGGCTGGAAAATGAATTATGACGCCGCACTTGCTCTTTATACTGCAATCTTAACGGATACAGGCTCATTTAAGTTCAGTAATACTTCCCCTAAAACACTTGAAACAGCGGCAAAACTTCTTGAATACGGGGTTAAACCGCATGATGTTTATAAATGGTGCTATGAGTCTTATCCTAAGAACTTCTTCCTGTTCCAGAATTATTGCTTGAATAAGGCGGTTTTTCTGAAAAATGACAGGGTAGTTTATACGGAAATTTACAAAAAAGATGTGGAAAAATTCGCAGTCGGACCTGATTGTACGGAAGGTTTGACTGAAAAATTGCGGGCAATATCATCGACAGAAATCGCTTTTATTGCAAAAGAGATTGCACCCGGAATGACAAAATTTTCAATGCGAAGCAAAAATACAGATGTTTCTGCTATCTGTGCGATGTTTGGCGGCGGAGGGCATAAGTTAGCTGCCGGTTGTGTGGTGAAATCTTCCGTAAAAACTGCGGTTGATAAGGTTCTGGCTCAAATAGAAAATTTGGAATTATGAGAAAATACAAACATTTTATTATTGGTATAAGAAGATTAATAAAATCGGTTATAAGAAATGATTTCTGCGGAATGGCTGCGGAAATGGGTTTTATGATGGTTATCGGGATTTTTCCGTTTATGCTCTTTTTAATGGCTGTTTTTGGCTGGATGGGGCATAAATCTATGATAGAACCTATTTTACTTTTTCTGAATACTGTCATGCCGGCGCAGGCAATTAATTTGATTAAGTCTGTTTTAAATGAGGTGATGATATTCTCAAACGCGGATATTATGGCGGTAGTGGGCTTTTGCGTTACGTTGTTCCTTTCGACAAACAGTATTGCGGTGGTGCTGAAAGGTTTGAACAGGGCTTACAAAGTTGATGAAACCCGAAATTTTATTTATACAAGACTTTTATCATTAATAATGGTTTTTGTAGATACAATGGTGTTGTTTTTGAGTATAAACCTTATTGTCTTTGGTAAACTTATTATAACAACGCTCGTAAATTCGCTGCATATTTCAATTCCGACCGCGACAGTAATCCTTATTATGCGCTGGCCGATTGCATTTATGGCGTTATTTTTAATGGCGTTTTTAAGCTACTATGTTCTGCCTAACCTGAAGGGAAATGAAAAATTCAAGATGAAAAGCGCTCTTGCCGGAACCTGGTTTTTCTGTATTTTCTGGTTAATAGGTTCGTGGGGTTTCTCAATTTATGTCAATAACCTTAACACTTATAACATGGTTTACGGTACAATCGGTGCGTTTGCGGTGCTAATGGTTTGGCTTTATTATACATCTTTGCTTATTCTTATCGGCGGGGAGATTAACTCACAGGTTTATAACCAGCTGGAGAAGAAGGCTTGTGAAATTCAGGCCGATATTGATAATCTGAGAGGGATTAATAAAATTTAAAATTTACCTTAATATATTTGCAAAAGTTTTTTACTGATATTATACTGTTGTTGATAGTGGAGGAAATATGCCGCAACCGGCTTACAGGGATAGTAATTATTATAACAGAGCTTTAAGTATGCCTGAAATGCGCACTGTTTACCCTAAAGAGGTGTACAGACAGCCTAATTATGTCACGCCTGAACAATTCAGACAGCGCGTGCCTAACCAGAAAAAAATAAAGAGAAATCTCTTTATTCATAGGGTTATATCACTTGTATTTTTTACGCTTGTAGCGATTTTTATACTGCCTGCAATGTTTAACAAATATATTAAACCGTTGCCGCACGGGTCGAATTATCCGAATATTACTATGGATTATAATGCTCTTGTGCATCCGATAGAAAACTATCTGGCAAATGATCTATCGCTGGGCGTAAGAACTATTTTAGGGGCGAATACGAAAAATCCTAAAATGCTTCCGCTCAAAGAAAATAATCAAATGACTGTTTTGAAAAACAGACTTATAAATTTGCAGCAGCAATATCCGACCATTCATTCTGCTATTTATGTCTGGGATTACAGCGATAACAACTATGTAGATATCAATGCGGATGAAATTTTTTCCGCTGCAAGTATTATAAAATTACCGGTTCTGGTTGCGTTGTTTAAGAATATTGAATACGGTCAAACTTCTATTTATGATGAAATGACCCTGACTGATTTATTCCGTGCGGAGGGTTCCGGCTCGCTCCAGTATAAAGCCGAAAATTCTAAGTATTCAATTGATACGCTTGCGCGGCTGATGATTACGAATTCCGACAATTCCGCGACAAACATGCTTATGACAAAGATTGGTGGTATGCCGTCTGTTAACCGTCAGATTAAGGACTGGGGGCTTGCAAATACTTATGTAAACAACTGGCTTCCGGATATGGAAGGAACGAACTATATTACGGCAAGGGATATGGGCAGATTGCTTTATAACCTTGATAACCCTAAATTCCTTACAGGCTCCTCAAGAGAAAAGATTTTTTCTTATATGTCACATGTTAAAAATGATCGCTTGATTCCTGCGGGATTGGGGGCTGGTGCTGATTTTATGCACAAAACAGGCGATATCGGCAAAATGCTCGGTGATGCGGGTATAGTTTATGCGCCTAACGGGAAAAAATATATTGTCGTAATCCTTGCAAACCGTCCGTATAACTCTGTTAAAGGAAAAGAGTTTATTGTAGAAGCCTCTGATATGATTTATAGATATTTGGTTAAAGCCTGATGCTGGAAGATTTATTAAAAGAACATAGATGCTTTAAACTCGTGTGCGGCGCGGGAAATGAGAATGAAGAAGAGGTTTATAACCTTGTAAAACTTTACGCGCAGGCCGGCTGTAAGTTCTTTGATCTTTCTGCTAAAACGGAAATAGTTCTTGCTGCAAAGCGTGCACTGCTGGACGCCGGTGCTGATGATGCTTATCTTTGTGTGAGTGTAGGGATAAAAAATGACCCGCATGTATCAAAAGCGCGGATTGATTATGAAAAATGCGTTCAGTGCGGCAAATGTCAGGAAATTTGTCCGCAAAAAGCAATTAAATACTTTAAGGTTAACCCGCAAAATTGTATCGGCTGTGGTAAATGTTATAAAGTTTGTCATAAGGGCGCGATTTCTTTTTACTCGCAAGAGAAAAATCTGGCGGAAGTTCTGCCGCCTATTGTGGAGCTTGGTATTGACTGTATTGAATTTCATGCAATGGGGCTTAATGAGGAGGAAATTGCGGAAAAGTGGAGTTATATTAATTCAATTTATTCCGGCATGTTGAGTATTTGCACGAGCCGTGGCAGGCTTGGGGACGAACAGATGACAGCACGCATAAAGAAGATGATTGAAAACCGTGCCCCTTATACAACAATAGTTCAGGCTGA
Organism: Candidatus Gastranaerophilales bacterium; assembly: GCA_944325835.1. Classification (GTDB taxonomy): domain Bacteria; phylum Cyanobacteriota; class Vampirovibrionia; order Gastranaerophilales; family Gastranaerophilaceae; genus Gastranaerophilus. The sequence continues at coordinate 17,535 of CALVBO010000022.1, read as the reverse complement.
CGGGTTTCCTATGAGCGGCGGTGAAGATGATTTTAAAACAACACTTCAAACAGTTGCCACGGCTGAAATCGTACAAAATGCTAAACTTCCTGTATATCTTTTGCTGTCAGGCGGAACAAATTCCAAAACCGCAGAGCTGGCTAAAATGTGCGGTATTAATTATCACGGTATTGCTATTGGCTCTTTTGCGCGTAAAATAGTAAAAAATACTCCTAATCCGCTTGATGCGGCAAAAAATCTTATACATTCAACTTTATGAAAATTTTTACGCAAATCAATGATGAATATAAGAATTTAGCACTTGCTCTGGGCTTTTTTGACGGAGTTCACCCGGGACATAAAAAGGTTATCTCTTCTGCTGTTGAGTTTTCGCGTAAAAACGGAACTCAATCGGCTGTGATAACGTTTAAAGAGCATCCGCAGGTGCTTTTGCGCGGCGTTGCTCCGGAATATATTCTGACAGATACTGTCAGACGGGAAAAAATCGCAGAACTAGGGGTCGATTTCCTTTATGAACTTGACTTTAAAGATTTCGCGCAGCTTTCGGGAACGGAATATATTCGTAATGTTTTAGTGAAGAACTTTGCGCCGGTTTCTATTTCTACAGGCTTTAACCACTATTTTGGCGTGCATAAGAGCGGAACTCCGGAGCTTTTAGAAGAATGTGCACCCGCCTATGGCTATAAATATTTTAAAATTCCGCCTGTAGAGCTTAATGGCGAAATAGTTAGCAGCTCTTTGATAAGAAGAAAACTTGCGGAAGGTAACATTAGGTGTGCAAATGATTTTCTCGGCTATAAATTTTTCATAGAAGGAACGGTTCAGCGCGGCGCGCATCTGGCGTCTAAAATTGGGTTTAAAACGGCGAATATTCACTATCCGCAAGAATTAGTAAAACTTCCGTTCGGGGTTTATTCCGTGCTCGCAAACGGACTTCCGGCGATAGCAAATTTCGGGGTTAAGCCGACTTTTGAAGGGCTTGCGTCAAAACCTGTTCTTGAAGTGCATATCCTGAATTTTGATAAAGATATTTACGGCGAAACCTTGAGAATTGAATTCGTGGATTTTATCAGAGCAGAAAGAAAATTTGATTCGGTTGACGCGCTGGTTGCTCAGATAAAATCTGATATTGACATGGTGCAAAATATAGATTAAACTGAAAATGTATATGAATTGAGAAAGGATAGAAAAATGAAAAAACAGAGGACTGTAACAATTTGTACGGGGGGGGGGGGGGCCGGCTGAGCCGGTTCTACAAAGCGAATGCGTGCTCACGGACAAAGTAAAATTTTATTGTCACCCTGAACTTGATTCAGGGTCTGTCCAGCGATGCGAGCTATCGGTAACGCCTGTCAGATTCCGAAACGGTCTTGCTCGACTCGCGAAAAACGGCACCGCGAAAAGCGTGGTTTTCGCTTAGTGCCTCCGCTCGCTCGTGCAGCCCGGAATGACATTAAAGGAAATACTGTCATTGCGAGGGGTCGCAGACCGCGTGGCTATCCGGTTGAGGATACTGCGTCTTTGCCTGGATCGCCACAGGCTTCTCCCTCGTAATGACATAGAACGCAACATTTGCGCTCCTTTCTTGCAAGTAATGCTTTTTATGTTATCATTAACTTATGAAAGATGTTCAGAAATTTAAAGACAACAGGGATGTTGATATTCAAAAAGTGGGGATTAAGGATTTTGAACTCCCGCTGTTAATTCAGCGAAAAGACAGTTCTGAACCGCAAATAGTCTGTGCAAAAGCTAAGGTTAATGTTTCCCTGCCGCGTGATTACAAGGGCACGCACATGTCGCGTTTCGTTGAAATCCTAACCGAATGGCAGACTAAAAATCTTGCCGGTTTTGATATCAAAGTTTGTCTTGAAAAAATCATTAAACATCTTGAAGCTGAAAGCGGCGATTTGGAATTCCGGTTTAAATATTTTATCAATAAAAAATCTCCGGTAACAAAGAATGTAGCTGCAATGGCCTATGATTGCTCGTTTGAAGGTCGAATTGAAAACGGGGATTTTAAATTCGTTCTGGGTGTAGTTGTTCCGGTAACTACTCTTTGCCCTTGCTCTAAAGAAATTTCCGAAAACGGGGCGCATAACCAGCGAGCATTGATTTCCGTTAAAGTTTCTTATGACGAAGAATCACAAAGTATCTGGCTTGAAGATTTGATAAATATGGTTGAAGCCTGTGCTTCCTGCGAGGTTTATCCTCTATTGAAACGTGAAGATGAAAAATTTGTTACGGAAAAAGCCTGGAATAATCCGAAATTTGTGGAAGATGTTCTGCGCGATGTCGTTGTTGAACTGAGAAAATCTCCGCGCGTTAGAGAGTTTGAAGTTGAATGCGAGGCTTTTGAAAGTATCCATAACCATTCAGCGTGGGCTTATCAGAAAGAAAGTAAAAGGAGTTAATTGTGAAAATCGCATTAGGTGCTGATCACGGCGGATTCAATTATAAAAACAAAATCAAAGAATATTTGGCCTCTACCGGAATTGAGGTTTTGGACGTTGGAACTTTTAGCGCAGAATCGTGCGATTATCCGGATATAGCGCATAAGGTCGCAAAATCGGTCGCTTCCGGTGACGCAGAAAAAGGGATTCTGGTCTGCGGAACAGGTATAGGAATGTCTATCGCTGCAAATAAAATTTTCGGAATTCGGGCAGCACTTTGTTCTGACACTTTTTCAGCAAAAGCAACGCGCGAACACAATGATTCAAACATACTCTGCCTTGGCGAGCGCGCAATTGGCGAAGGTTTGATGTTCGAAATAGTAAAAGTTTGGCTCGAAACCCCGTTTTCAAATGAAGAACGCCACAAAAGAAGAATTGATAAAATAGAAATATAGGAATTAGTAATGGAAAATTTAGATTCAAAAAAACTGGCATGCGTTATTGCAAGAACTTTAGATGATAATTTGGGTAAAAATATCGCGGTATTAAATATTAGTAACGTTTCTTCACTCGCGGATTATTTCGTAATCGTTACAGGCGATTCAACCCCTCAGGTAAGAGCGCTTACCGAAAACACTTCTTTGCGTATAAAAGAACTTTTTCAGCGCCTGCCTCTAAAAACTGAAAATGACGCCAAAAATCGCTGGAATTTGATTGATTACGGTGATGTTGTCGTTCATATTCTTCACAGAGATGAGCGTGAAGCCTATGCTATAGAAAAATTCTGGAATAACGCTTTCTGTGTTTCTGAGGACGAGTGGAAAGAGCTTTCTAAAGAATATTCAAAATATTAATATCTTGCAAATCTCTGAAAATAATGTATAATCAGTATAGGTTTGTACGATTTATCACCGGCAAACCCTGTAAAAAAGGAAGAATTATGAGAGAATTATTGGAAAAAGGTAAAAGAATAACTGTTGTCCCGACTGATTTTAAAAACGCAAATAAAGGTACTATTAAAGAAGTTTCACCGGAAGGCTTTATTGTTGAACTTGATTATGAACCTAAAGGAATGCTGAAACGTAATTATTGTGAGTTTTTTACGCAAAATCAATACGGAATGCTCTATTTTACCTCTTTCCCGCACGAAATAAAGGGTAAAACTTTAAGAATTGCAAATCCGGCAAAACATAAATACTTGCAACGTCGTCAATATACGCGTGTTAAATATAATTATGATCTTGAACTGAGAAACGGCGATGATATCCATAGAATTTATACTTTTGACGTTTCCGCAGGCGGTATGAAGTTTAAATGCTCTGAAGCGATTAATCTGGATGCAGAATACTCTATTACACTGCCTCTATCTTCGGTTCAATCGGTAAAATGCAACTTCCTGCCTATCAGAATTGAAAAAAATGATTCGTCTTACACTGTTTCAGGGAAATTTTCGTTCCTCTCCGAACGGGATAAAATGGTGTTAATTCAATACTGTGCAAAAAGAAGTATTGAAATCAGAAATAAGTAGATAATAATGGGATTACTGAACTTATTTAAACATAAAAATAGAAAAGTTCTGTTTACGACGCCGTCGCATTCTCAGAGCTTTTTTATTGTGAATAAATTCAGGCAGTTTTATAAGTTTGACATCTCGGAAACTGACGCGCACGACCCTGTGACAGCGTTAGAGGAAGCTGAACAATGGGCTGCCGCTGTATATGGAGTTAAGTATACGAAATTCCTTGCAAATGGCTCTACTTCCGGTATTATTGCGGCGGTGCTCGCTTCTGTCAGGAAGGGAGAAAAAGTGTTACTCTGGAAAAACGCGCATCCATGTCATTTGAATGCGGTGAAACTCGCCGGAGCTGAACCAGTTTTTTATGATTTGCCCCTTATTAATGATTGGGGAATTTACGGTAAATTTGAACCGGAAATTTTAAAAACGACACTAAATAGTGAAAAAATCTCTGCGATTATAATTACTTCTCCTAGTTATGAAGGCATTGTTTCTAATATTTCACTAATTAGTGACATTTGTAGAGAAAGTAATGTTAAGCTTATTGTTGATGAAGCACACGGGGCATTGTATCCGTTTTCGGATAAGCTGCCTGAATCTTCTGTTGGGATTGCTGATTTTACGGTACAATCTCTGCATAAGACTGCAGGCGGACTTAACCCGACAGCTCTTTTGCACTCTCGCGAAATTGATCCGGCGCCGGCGCTTGCAATGATTAATACAACATCACCTTCCTATCCGCTTTTGATGACGATTGAAGCGAATATAAAATTTCTCAATTCATCCCGCGGACGCAAAAAACTTGATGAACTGATAACAAACCTTGAAGCTTTGCGTTCTGAATGTAAAAATGTTCAATTTTACGGGGATGATATAACTAAAATTTTGATAAAAAAGGAAGGCTTGAGCGGGTTTGAACTCTCCGAACTCCTTTTTGATAAATTCGGTATAGAAGATGAAAAAACTAATGCTGTATCAACAATGCTTTTATGCGGTCTCGGAACTTCTAAAAAGAAAATAGAAAAATTAAAAACCGCCCTTCAATATTGTCCGAGAAAGACTTGCGATAAGGAACATGTCGTGAATGAGTTGCGTAGCAACTCCCGCTCACGCAAGCGAGGCTTTTGAGTGGCATATTAGACAGCACTCTGCCGAGCAAAACAATCCAGTGAATTGTTTTGCTCGAGGAAAGCGGGTTGACCTGCGTTATCCCGCCTGACAAATCAAAGATTAGAAACGGCGGAGATATTATGCTCGCCTGCTCCCCTCGTTCTCACGAGGTGACACCGCGAGCATCGGCTTACGCTTTGAGCAGGGCAAGCAGGCGACGGAGAACTGCTTTATCAAAGCCGGTTTTTGTGGTATGATATTTTTATGAAAACATTAGCGCAATTTATTCAGAAAAAACGTGATAGTCTTGGACTTTCGGCAAAAGGGCTTGCCATGAAGTCACATCTGGAGCTTCAGGTGATTGAGGATATTGAAGCCGGAAAAGATTTGTTTCTTTCCGTGCCGGTAAGACAAAATCTCGCAAAAGCTCTGAAATGTCAGCCGGAAGAGATTAAGGCATTGGAAAAAGAATTTAATCTGCCTGTAACATCAGTTGAGATTATTGATAGTCTTAAAGAGTTAATTTTAAACGGAGCCGGAGGGCTAAAATGTCCGGTCTGCGGGGCAAATCTTGTGACTAAGGTTGAGAGGATGTATGATTTAGAAGATAATCTTGTGTTGCATCCAAAAGCGCACTGCTCGAAATGTGCGTTCCAAATTACGCATTAGTCTACAAGAATTTCTTTTTTAGCGCATTCAAACATAGCATTGATAAGTCCTGAATTGGCGTAAATGTTCATGCCATTTGTTTCCAGAACTTCTTTCATTCGTTTTTCCCAGAGGGTGTAGACATCTTTTTTGCTCAAGTTGAGGGTTTGACCAATCATATTTAATTCTTGAAAATCAAGCGGTATCGGCATTGCCCCTCTTAAAATATCCACAATTTCCAGACGCTTTTTACGCGGGAAAGATTTTAGAAAATTTACCACCGATGTTTTAGAATCCTTGAGAACATCTTTTATAAATAAGACCGAATCATCAATAAATCGCGGTTCTTGCGGAATTTTGTATTCCTCAAAAACTTCCGGTTCAATTTCCATGACTGTTGCGATACGCTCTAAAGTTGTTCCTCTTGTTGAAAACGGGATTGACTCATCTATCAGATTGTAAACATAAGATAATGTTACCCCAATCATTTCGGCAAAGTCTTTTTTGTGCAATGCGTTTTTTTCTAAAAAATCATTGACAATTTTCGCACTTTTTTTCTCTGTTGTTGATTTATTTTTCATGGCTTTTATTCAACTCCTTTGTTCATTACTAATTTATGAATATTTTTTCTTTTTGTTAAGCGAAAAATTACTAATCTAAACAGGTAATTTATATTTGAGGTAAAATTATAGTTATAAAAGGAGCGGGTTCGTGAAACTGATTTTAGGGCTTGGAAACGTTGGAGAAAAGTATCTGTTTACGCGTCATAATGTCGGGTTTATGGTGCTGGACAGGCTCGCTGTGAGAGAAAATTTTTCTTTCCGTGAGGAGAAAAAACTAAAATCTTTTATCGCAAAAGTTCGGTTAGACGGTGAGGAGTTTTTACTTGTTAAACCGACTACCTTTATGAATCTTTCAGGTGAAGCGTTGAGGGCTGTTATTGATTATTACAAGATAGATGTTAAAGATATTCTGGTAATTTATGATGATTTATCGCTGGAGCTCGGTCGGATACGTTTCCGCGCAAGCGGCTCTGACGGTGGGCATAACGGAATTAAATCTATTATTCAGCACATAGGCGGGAATAAATTTGCCCGTTTAAAAGTTGGAATTGGCCCGCAGCCGCCAATCCCGGCAGAGAATTTTGTTCTGCAAAATTTTTCAAAAGAACAGCTGGAAATCCTGAAAACTGTCTTAGATACATCTATTGAAGCGGCACTATGCTATTTTAAAGATGGTATAGAAAAAGCACAGAATAAGTTTAATTAGTCTTGACTAAATTGAAAACATGATACATAATGAAAATGTTCCAATAAAATAAAGAAAGGATAGAAAAGATGAAAAACAAAAATGTAATTACTTATGCAGGGGGGGGGGGGGCCGGCTGAGCCGGTTCTGTCTAAGCAATCCGTGCTCGCGGACAACGTGAAAGCTAACGCGAAGGGCGAAGAGCCGGTCACTGAGCGACATCCCCGATTGAATTCAAGTAAGATTTTAGCGTTCACGATGGCAGAGATATTATTATCCCTTACGATAATTGGTGTTGTGGCAGCAATAACGCTTCCGTCGCTCACAGGAAACATAAATGAGCGTACGTGGAATACGCAAAGAAAGGCACTTTATGCCAGATTTTCTCAGGCAATTGCGCTTATGCCGGCGCTAAATAGTTATGGAACATACTCACAAGAAACTGACTCCGCAGGGTCTACATCTATAACTGATACGGCTGCCGAAACATTTATTACTGACGGACTTGCAAAAGTCCTTAAAATTAACAATATCTGTGATAATGAACATTTAGAAGATTGCGGCTTGTCAAGTAAAATTACAACGATTGCTGGCAGTACTATAAACTTGCCGGTGAAAACAACAGATTTGAATTCCGGTATTGCAGGAAATATTGGTGGTATAAATGTGTATGATACAAAGGCTGCAGCTTTTGAAACTATTAACGGAGAATCTGTACTTATCTTTTATAACCCGAATTGTGCCTCTGAAGGTGCTGTTTATACCGGTGTGAGTGCCGATGGTTATCAGGGTGTTTATGTCAAGCACCATGTTTGCGCAAATTTTGTGTTTGATTTAAATGGAAACAAAGGACCTAATACTGTCGGAAAAGATATTGGCGTTATTTCCGCAATTTATTCTACAGATTCAAAAGTTGTAATGCCGGTTCCGACAAAAAGGCTGTCGCAAACTTATGAACAAACGGAAGCCGGCGGGGCTTGCGCTGATGCAGATTCTGAATCCAGATTACCGAATATAGAAGAATTACTAGCTCTCTATTATAATGCAACTTTATTAGATCGCTGGTTGCATAGCGGTTACAGGTGGTCATCAAGTGTAAATGACAGCCAGAATGCATGGGCATTTGGTGATACTATGGGGATAAAATATTCTCGACCGCGTGATTCAAAGTTCTCGGTTCAATGCATAAAACGATAATACCATGTTGAGGCGGGTTCTTTATGAACCCGCTTTTTACATATAAATTCTTGCGTAGTTCCAGTAGGTGCGGAAAACTTTTTTTACATAATTCTGGGTTTCAGGGTACGGAATTTTCTCGACAAATTCATCAATATCGCGGTACTCAAGCCCCTCTTTCCAGCGGTTAATAGAGCCTATTCCACCATTGTAAGAAGCAACTGATAAAATGTTATTCTGACCGAGATTGTTAAGCAGGAAGTTATAATAGAAATTCCCCAGCTTCATATTGGTGTCGGAGTCCTTTAATTCATCCAGTGACTGCATTCCAAGCGAACGGATACGGTTAATTTCTTTTGCCGTTTCCGGCATTAGCTGCATTAAACCGACCGCGCCTACATAACTTTGCGCATTAGGGTTGAAATAGCTTTCTTCACGGGTCAGTGCAAGCATTAAAACGGCGTTGTTGCCGGCCATTTTTGCATAAGTTTTCATATCCTCATAAAGGAATGCCGGATATACAAGGCGCCAGCGCAGGTCGGTCTTTTCCGGTTTCGGTTCCAGAACTTGCATTGCATCGCGCGCTATGCACATTGCATGTGATTTATCGCCCTTTTCATACAAAATCCAGCTTTGCACAAATTTATCCTGTTCATAGATTTGCGATAGAATTTCGTAATCCTTATATTCTACAAGTTTGATTATTTTGGCATCTGTCTTACCGTAGTACGGGAAAATTACCTCTTTAGGCTCAATAATAGTCGTTATTATTGAATTTTTAATATCGTTAAGCTGTAGATAGCTTCTAAAAGCGTAATATGAATCCGGATAGTTTATGATTACGTTTTTAAAGTATTCTTCTGCTTCGGCTCTGTGACTGGAGGTTTTGTAAATTTTCCCCATCCAGTAACTGATTATCGGAGTGTTTTCGGTTGACGGAAACTTTTCCAGATAGTGAAGTCCTATCCTTTTGGCGTTTGAAAACTGGCCGTTTGTAACGTTTTCCATAAAAAGTTCTGTGAGGTCGTCTTCTGTGAAATTTGAAAGTTCGTTGTATTTTAAAATATTTGCATAGCATACCTGAGCCGCATTTTGGTTTGAAGTGTATTTGCATCGTTGCATCTTCAGGTAAATATCATTTGGCTTTGAGGTCGCCTTAAAGAAATCGTCTACGATTTTGTCTTTATTTTTTTGAGTTTGGAGAAAACGGTTTATAATCTGGCGTCTGGTTTCTTCTTTGACTTTAGAACTCTTCTGCTTTAAACCGGTTTCGATAAGTGCTTTTGCCTTGCCGTATTCGCCTTTGAGCAGGGCAAGTTTGGCCTTTTTCTCCCAGGTGATGTTTAAATCGGTATTGTTAAGTATTTCTTCCGCCTGTCCGAGCATATTGTAGGTGAAATAGGTTTCTGCGATAATATTTTTATCTTCCGGCGCGATTGTGGAGTTGATATTCTGCCAGAGTTCTGCGGATTTTAGCGCCCACCTGCCGGACGGTGCTCCAACAAGATAATCACGTAACAGATTTTCAATTTCTTTTCTCTCTACGAGCGTTGAAGTCGAGGATTCCTCATATTTTTTGTTAAGTATTACGGCAAGCTGGTATTTCGCACCGAGTGCATAGTCTGTATCCGGATTTTTTCTGATAATTTCTTCAAAATATTTTTGTGCCAGACGGGGGCTGCTTTCTGCAATATCTGTTGCATAGAGGTATTTTGCCCTTAGCGACAATTCATTTTTAGGGTAAATATTAAAAAGCAGGAAATACTGTTTGTTTTCGGATTTGTAATCATTTAGAATTTTTGCGCATTCTGCTCTGTGGTAAATTGCATAAGGTTTTAAATCCGATAAGTATGAAACTTTGGAGAATTGGAAATAGGCGTTTGAATAATTTTGTGCATTCAAATCCGCCAGAGCCTGTTGATAAATCTCGTCAGCTCTAAACGGATCTCCGACAAAGTCAAAGAACATTTTTACGCCGAATATGAGCGCAAAAAGTAACAAAACTCCGCCGGAGATAAGTAAACCAAATTTTACCTTCTCCTTATTAAACTGCATTTTGCGGGTATAACCTTCCCTTAGTGAACGTCATCTTTCACAACAATCAGGTTGTTCATAATTTTCATTGCGCAAGTCGGCAGGACAACGTGTGATAAGCCGTCTGCGATGCTTATAATCTTGCCTGCACCGAGAATTACATCTTCCCCTTTGTACTGGAATTTGTAGTCAGTTTTTCTGTCAGATCTGATTGTAACTTTGTCCATGGTTTTCTCCTTAGATGTTTTTTATAATGTTTAATAATTCTTCTTTTGTAGTGGTCGTTTGCGTAGCGGTTGAAAGGTTCTTGAGCGTAATATAATTATTTTTAAGCTCATCTTCACCGAGGAAAATTGCATAATTTGCGCATTTAGAAGCTTTTTCAAGCTGCTTGTTGAATTTCTTATTTGACAGGTCAAACTCGACACTGATATTTTTTGAACGTAGTTCCTGAGCCAGTTTCAAAGCCTCCGGCATGTTATTTGAAACGATATAGGCATCAAGTTTTTTCGGCTCAATTGAAGGCAGTAATGAATTTAAACGTTCCATACCCATAGCCCAACCTACAGCCGGCGTATCTTCTCCGCCGAGATTTTTTACGAGGCTGTCATATCGTCCGCCGCCGCAAACCGCGTTTTGTGAACCAAGATTGTTTGATTTAATCTCAAAAACCGTACGGTTGTAATAATCCAGCCCGCGTACGAGAAGTTTATTTTCTTCGTATTTAACGCCGGCAGCATCAAGATATTCCTTTAAAGTTTTAAAGTGTTGTGCACAGTCGTCGCAAATAAAATCTGATTGAATAACAGCTTTGATTTGAGGACGTTCAAAGATAGCTTTGCAGGAGTCGACTTTGCAGTCAAGAAGCCGCAGTGGATTTTTTTCGTAGCGTGATTTGCAATCCTCGCAGAGGTTGTCAAATTCCGGTTTTAAAACTTCTTTAATCCGTTTCTTATATTCTTCGCGGCATTCCGGACAGCCCAGAGAATTGATTTCTACCGTTAAATCGTTTAATCCGAGGGATTTTAAATATTCGGTTGCAAGCAGAATAGCCTCGGCATCGGCCGTTGGCGCAGCAATACCAAACATTTCCACGCCTATCTGGTGGAACTGTCTTTGGCGTCCTGCCTGCGGACGTTCGTAGCGGAACATAGGGCCTTTATACCAGAGTTTGACAGGCATTGGCTGTCTGAACATTCCGTTTTCAATAAATGAGCGGACGACTCCGGCTGTATTTTCCGGTCTTAGCGTTATGGAACGGTCGCTCTTTTCAAAGGTGTACATTTCTTTATTCACAATATCTGTTGTATCGCCTACACCCCTTGCAAAAAGTTCTGTTGCTTCAAAAATAGGTGTTCTGATTTCTTTATATCCGTAGTTAGTGAATAATTCAAGAGCTTTTGCTTCAAGGTTGTGCCACGATTCGATTTCCTGAGGCAAAATGTCTTTTGTCCCTTTTTGTACTTTTATTATTGCCATTTGTATTTTAATCCCTTAATAAATTTATTGTTACCGTTGAGCCGTAACCCAAATATATAAGTGCGGTTTATCTGTCATCGGTTAAAACGGTTTTGTCTGGTTAAGTTTCAGCCTTAAATCTCTGAATCTTGCCACATCTTCCTGAGTTTTGCCTGTTGACTGGAATACTGCCTGGGACGACGGGTGAACCATTAACACATAATCCATATGGATTTCTAAGAAATTATATTTTCTCGGAGGCTGATTTGTGTTGCGCGGATAAATTTCAGCATTCGTAACCGCCAGAAAACGGCGTTCTTTATCGTTTAATAAATCGGTTAGTTCACGGTTAGTGTTTGTATATTTTGAAACGTGTACAACTCCTTTGATATCGTGATCTGATGTCAGAATACTTACTTCTATAGGAACTGTGTCAATATTTTTACTCATGCTTATTATCCTCTTACCATATCTTTTATAATAATATATTTTTGACAAAATGGCAATCTTTTTTTACAATGAATTTATGATAGAGGAAAAAATCGGCCGGATTTTAAGGGCAAAAGGTAAAAAGCTTTCAACGGCGGAATCCTGCACCGGCGGGCTTGTGAGTTCCCGTTTAACTGATGTTGCGGGGAGTTCTGATTATATTACGCTTAACTTTGTTACCTATGCGTATGAGGCAAAGGAACGTATTCTGGGGGTTAACCACGAAACGCTTATGAAATTTGGTGCTGTAAGTGAAGAGTGTGTAATTGAGATGGCGCGCGGGACTTTAAAGGCAACCGGTTCGGATGTTGTTCTGTGCACCTCGGGTGTCGCCGGCCCGGGCGCAAGCGAAAATAAACCTGCCGGAACTCTGTGGATTTCCGCTGCAATCGGTGATAATATTTATACTAAGCGCGTACAATTAAATTCTGAAACACCCCGTGTTGAGATGAAACAGAAGTTTGCACAGGCAGCTCTTGAGTTCCTTTATGAAAAACTTATGTTGAACCTGCAATAATTTGCGCCATTACTTCAGGGTTTTCTTTCATAAGAATTTCCGAGAACTTATCCACATCCATTTGCGCAATGACCAGTGACAGTAAGTCCTCCGGAAGTTCTTTAATCATTTCTTCAATATTATCTTCTTCCAGAACATTCATTGCTTTGACAACTTCGGATTTGTCTTTGTAGGTGTTTATCATATTTGTATAAGCGTGAGCGTCGAACAGTTCCATATATTCGGGATGTTCTTTGGAAAGTGATAAAACTAGCTGCTGCTTCGGCGTTGACTGCATATTTATCAGCGCATCTTTAAATTCGTGAGGGTTAAAATCCCCCAGAGTTTTAATCATATCCAGCTGATTGGTATCTTCAACTTCTTCGCCGGTAACACTTTCTATCATCTGGCTTAAATATTCCGGCGGAATAGATTTCAAATGCTGTAAAAGTTTACCTTTATCCATTTCTGTGCTGGTAAGTAGTTTATCAAGCTGATCCTCCGGCAGGAGCCGCATAACTTCTTCTTTTGAAAACATTTCCAGTACAACTTTTACCAGATATTCCGGCTCAACACCTTCAAGCATTTTTAAGAGTTTGTCCTGCGTGAAGAAGTTCAACCCCTGAACAAGATCAGTTTTTTCCATTTCCGGCAGGAATTTGTTTAACTGCTCGTCAGTCATCTCGCTCATAATTTCTAACCTGTTTTCAGGGTTGGCAAGCGAGAAAATTTCTCTTACAAGATTATAGTCATTCAAAAGTTCGCTGGCAAGAGCAATCGCAAGCTGGTTGCCGTTTCGTGCTTCTTCCTTGATTACATCGGATACGCTCATATTCGCGTATTTTTCGGAATACTTAGCGGCGCTGATGCCCAGCATGTTTTGTATGTATGCTAAATTTGTGTCAACCTGAATACTCATAATCTTTTCTCTTTTATTTTAACTCTTTTTTCTCCGGTGGTAAAGTTGATTAACAATAACAATCCATTTTTGAAGGTGCAAAATACAGGTGTCTGTCCGGAACGGTCATCCAAGATGCTTCAGGATCATTTTCGTTCATACCCTGCTGCATTGTTCTTATGTGTTGTCCCGGTGCGGAATTACTTGCTCTTGATGTAGTTGATAAATCCAAAAATGCAAGTGTTTCCGGATTTGAACTTGAGAATAAATCTTTCCAGCCGTTAAATCCTGCCGCAATTGCTGCTTGTATATTTGAACGAATTTCCTGTAACTCTTCTTTCGGTCTTTTGTATGGTACATTCTTAGGGTTAACTATCGGATTCTGTACGTTTTTATTTGAAACTTGTTGTACTGATTCAACCATAATCTTTTATTTACCCTCTCTTGTTTACAGATACAAAACCATAAACTCCGAGTGCTCCCATAAGTTTATCGTTGTTTGCATACTGTTCTTCTCTTGAATAGTGCTTGATTGATTTTTTCAGAGCTTCCTGCTCTTCTTTGCCCTTTGGAGAATTATCTCTGTCAAAATATTTATCGCCGTTTCCGCGTCCGTCACGTTCTGTTTCTTTGTTATTTTGTGTATAGCCAACTGACGTAGAACAGTTTTGACTAGGCGGAGGAGTATTGCCAAGAGAGCTTGCAGCTGCAGCACTTGCTGAAACTGTATTTTGAACTGCATTTATGCCCTGTGAATGATATGCCATGGTTCAACCTCTCTCAATAATTCTCTTCTTTATATAATAAGTATATAAATGCGTAAAAATTGCTTTTTTAATCCGAAAAATCTTTACAAAAGTTAATAAAAATGGCAGGGCTTTCTGTCCCTGCCATTTATGATTTATAATCCTCGACAAAAGTTTACTTTGTCGGTATTCTCATTGCATAGAATGAGCGGATTACAAAGATTAATGCGATAACGAGAAGCACCCAGCCTGCGATTGGCGCAAAAGCTTTGAATGATTCGTTGATTGCGATCTCCATTGCAAGAAGTCCGAATAAAGTCGTGAACTTGATAATCGGGTTCATCGCAACAGAAGAGGTGTCTTTGAACGGATCGCCGACGGTATCGCCGACAACGGTTGCATCGTGAAGCGGTGTTCCTTTTTCTTTCAGATCAACTTCAACAATTTTCTTAGCGTTGTCCCAGCAGCCGCCCGCGTTAGCCATAAATACAGCCTGGAACAGCCCGAATACAGCAATTGCAATCAGATAACTTACAAAGTAAGAAACCGGTGCGTTTGTATTCGCGTTTGGCGCAGAAAGACATGCAAATGCCAGTGCAAACGCAAAGAGTGCGATAAAGATGTTAACCATACCTTTTTGAGCGTATTGGGTACAAATTTTTACAACTTCTTTTGAGTTTGCAAGGTTTGCGGATTTTTCATCAGCTTCACCGAGTTTGATATGGTGTTTGATGTATTCAACTGCTCTGTATGCACCTGTTGTAACAGCCTGCATAGAAGCGCCTGAGAACCAGTAAATTACAGCACCGCCGGTTAAGAAACCGAGGATTGTATAAGGATTTAAGAGGTTCAAAATAGCTTCCGGTGTAACGCCGAGTGTGTTTTGAATAACCAGAATCAATGAGAAAATCATTGTTGTAGCACCGACAACCGCCGTACCGATAAGAACCGGTTTAGAAGTTGCTTTGAAGGTGTTACCTGCACCGTCGTTTTCTTCCAGATATTGTTTTGCAACATCAAAGTTAGCATCAAAACCGAAATCTTTTTTGATTTCTTCTTTAACGTTCGGAACCTCTTCAATTAAAGAAAGTTCATAAACGGATTGAGCGTTGTCCGTAACAGGACCGTAGCTGTCAACAGCAATAGTAACAGGGCCCATTCCGAGGAAACCGAATGCTACCAGACCGAAAGCAAATACTGACGGGTATACCATAAAGTTTTCCGGAATATAAAGACTTGCAACATAAGATAATGCCATTAAAAGAACAATTACCATGCCAATCCAGAAGCCGGAGAAATTCCCTGCAACAATACCGGAAAGGATTGTTAAAGAAGCACCGCCTTCTTTAGAAGCTGTTACAACTTCTTCGGTGTGTCTTGCTTTAGGAGATGTGAAGATTTTTGTGAATTCAGGAATCAACGCAGCGCCTAAAGTACCGCAAGAAATGATTGTAGCAAGAACAATCCATAATTTACTCATTACTCCGTCTTCAGCTATATTGCCTAATAATGCATAGCTTACTCCGTAAGTCATTGCAATTGAAAGAATTGATGTTAACCACACAAGATTTGTTAAAGGTTGTTCAAAATCGAATTTTTCAACTTTTTTAGCATAAAAGATGTTAACGATTCCGTTAATCCAGTATGCAACAACGGAAGTTACAATCATTAAGAATCTCATAACGAAAATCCATGTGAGAAGCTGGATTTGGTAATCTTGAGCTACGCCGAGCAGGATGAATGAAACAAGCGCAACACCTGTTACACCGTAAGTTTCAAATCCGTCAGCCGTAGGTCCGATAGAATCGCCCGCGTTGTCACCGGTACAATCTGCTATAACGCCAGGGTTTCTCGGATCATCCTCTTTGATGCCGAATTGGATTTTCATCAGGTCAGAACCGATATCGGCAATTTTTGTAAAGATACCGCCTGCAACACGAAGTGCAGAGGCTCCTAAAGATTCACCGATAGCGAAACCGATAAAGCAAGCACCAGCAATTTCACCAGGTACAAATAACAAGATAATTAACATCATAATTAATTCTACTGAAACCAGCAAAACACCAATGCTCATGCCGGCTTTCAGAGGAATATTCATAATGTTTAGAGGCTCGCCTTTTAAAGATGCGAACGCGGTTCTTGAGTTAGCAAGCGTATTCATTCTGATACCAAACCAAGCAACACCGTACGATCCCAAAATACCGATTACGGACCAGCCGAGAATGGTTAAAACACCTGCTGCGCCCATGTGTTGCAGGTACCCAAAGTAAAATGCAATACACAGACCAATTAAGATTTCTAATACAATAAGGAATTTACCTTGTTGTACTAAATAGGTTTTACAAGTTTCAAAAATAGTGTTTCCAACGTCAGACATAACTGTGTGAACCGGAAGTTTTTTGATTTTGAGAAACTCAATAAACCCGAAAATGACCCCGATAACTGAAATAACCAGCCCGATAACGAGATAGTTAAAACTTGCCGGGGATGAGCTGATATCTGGAACGATTAAATCAGCCTCTCCTGCAAATGCAGAACTGCATCCCATAAAAACCATTGCAAAAAATGCAAAAAGGGGAGCGAATAGTTTTTTTAACATAATTTAGACTCCTTCTCCTTTAAAAATCATGTTCACTTCGTATTTTAAACTCAATTAACAAATATGACAAATTTGTGAAGAAAATTTTATAAAATGTTACAGATTCAAATTTTTCGGGCATAGTATAATCAGCAGGTATTTAATCCTGAAATTTAGTTCATTTATTAGAATGGAAAGGGGTGAAGAGCCCCTTTCCTTCTTTATGTTTGTGATTAAAATAAAACACCCCCGAAAATAAAATGAGGGTAAATGCTGTATGTTAATAAAAAACCGCCTTTCAGCGGCTAAATGTATAATTGTAGCGTTTTGATTTTATCCCTAAAATTTTGTTTTGTCAAGAATAGAGGAATAAAAAGGGGAGAAGCTTTAAAGGAACAAATGGAAAGTAGTATTATCCACCGCATTTTTTGCAGGCTCTGCCACCCTTTTGAATAGCTATTTAATTACCCCGACAACCTGCAGTTATCGGGGTAGTTTGGGCTCAGTGGGACTCGAACCCACGACCAATTGATTAAGAGTCAACTGCTCTACCAACTGAGCTATAAGCCCATTACTATTAAATTTTAAAATTTCCCTCAGTTGGTAGAGCAGTATTATGAGAACCGCTCCGTCATTTTTTGCCAACCGGTAGTAAAATGACTCCGCTGGGGCAACTGAGCTATAAGCCCATTACTATTAAATTTTAAAATTTCCCTCAGTTGGTAGAGCAGTATTATGAGAACCGCTC
>CALVBO010000021.1 GCA_944325835.1 Candidatus Gastranaerophilales bacterium | reverse complement strand
TGTTTGGACAGCGGGCTGTCGGTCAAGAAATGTGGTTTTACGATGGCCGAAATATTACTGTCATTAACGATAATCGGCGTTGTGGCGGCGATAACACTCCCGAGCCTCACGGGTAACATTAACGAACGCACATGGAACACACAAAGAAAAGCACTTTATGCAAGATTTTCACAGGCAATTCCTTTAATGGACGCAATTAACGGTTATGGAATAGTTGAGGAAGCTACATCGTCTGCCTCTGCAATTGATACTGCTGCTGAAACTTTTATTACAGGCGGGTTGTCTAAAGTTATGAAAATTAATAATATATGTGACAACGATCACCTTGAGGACTGTGGGATAGCAAGCCGGATAACTACATTACAGGCGTCTCAAATTGATGTTCCGAGAACTATGGCTGAGTTTAATGATCAAATGGCAATATCACTTTCTGACAGTTATAATAATTATTCTCTTTATGATACGAAGGCTGCGGCTTTTGAAACTGCAAACGGTGAAAGTGTAATTCTTTATTATAACCCTAAGTGCGTTGGTAGTCTGGCTGAAACTTCTGAAGGTTACGGTGGGTTTAGAATTTCGCCTAAAATTTGTGCAAATTTTGTCTATGATTTAAACGGAAATAAAGGTCCTAATACTGTTGGTAAAGACATCGGCTTTATCACAGCCATGTATCCGTCAGATGTAAAGGTCGTTGCACCATATCCTGCACCGCGGAAGTTAGAGAATACTTATAAGCAGCCAGATGCAGTGAAAGCTTGTACTGCCTATGACTCAGAATACAGGTTGCCAAATATTGATGAATTGGCATCAATGTATATCAATAAAAATCTCCTTATTGATTCAAGTACTAGTTCGCTGACAGTTTGGTCGTCAACCAATATCTCCAGTACTGAAGTCTGGGGTATGTCAATAATTGGGGGTTTAACAGATGATTATGAAAAAGAGTCACATTCATATTACGCCTGGTGCGTAAAACGTTAAACACGGGTTTTCAACGCCAGATTAACGTAAAAATTATTATCAAAATTCAGTCCGTCAAGCTTTTCTGCCAGATATGGCGGAAGCTTTGAAAGCAGGCGGGCTGTTTTTTCGCGTATTGTGTATTCTTCAATCTTTGCGGTCCGTTCAAGCAGTGCAAATAGTTTTTCAGCCGGTAATTCATTAAAAATACTTAAAACTTCAAGATACCAGTATAGTTTGAAAACTTCTTTGTTGGTAACGTATTTGCGGTCTTTGTATTCAAAATTTTCTATCGTGCCCGTTACGGCAAGTGCACGTTGTATAACGTTTTCTATGAAGTATTCACAAAAACGTGAATTATCTGTCAGCGGCTCGAGTGCACAAATAATATTCCGGCAGATGTTACCGTTTATATCTATAATTGCATCAAGAAAAATATCGTAAAAGTCTTGTCGTAAAAAGAGTTCAGGTCGCGCCGCAACAAAAGTCTTGAGTTTAAATGAAACGGTTTCTCTGACCTTACCGTCAATGCCGGTAAGATTATTCATTAGAATTTCTGCCTGTTCCGCATTGCCGCAGCTTTCAATACGCACGCAGGAAAGCTGTTTCTCTACAATGGTTCCGTGTTTAAGCCTGTCGTAAAGTTCATCCTGCGATAAATCCGATTCAAAAAATTTGCAGCATCCGTCAAAATCTGAAATCTTTTCTTCTCTATAACTCATTTTATTATTTCTAATTCCTTTTCCTTATTCCAAAATATACCATAAATATTAATGTTTTAGAAAAAATCAGGCTCATAATGTTTATATGTGAGGTGATATTATGGTTAAATGTTTAAGTAAAATTAAAGATTTTGTGACGAGCGTTTTTACTCAGGACGAGAGCATCGGATTGAAATCAATTGAAAAAATGCAATTAATTCAGGATGTCTGTCCGCCTAAAAAGGACGTGGATTTTAAATTGTCTGATATTATGAAGTAGTTTTCTGAAACTGGACATTTTTTGCTGTTTGTCGTAAATTATCTATATGTTTGAGAGTTATAAAGAAATTTTAGAGAGTTTAAAGCTTAATTCACACCATAGAGTGATAAAAAATATTACTATGAAAGAGGGCAAATATATTGAGTTTAACGGCAAACGGCTTATAAATCTGTCCTCAAATAATTATCTGGGGCTTGCCGATAACAGGGATGTTATTGCGGAATTTTTAAAATCCGGCGGGAATGAATATTCGTTTGGCAGTGCATCTGCAAGACTTTTGACAGGAAATCTCCCTGTTTATAATGAATTGGAAGAACTTCTTGCAACGCTTTACGGTAAGGACAGGGCTTTGCTTTTTAACAGCGGTTATCATGCCAATGTAGGGGTTAACAGCACTCTGGCGCAGAGCGGGGATGTAATATTTTCGGATAAGCTTAATCATGCAAGCATTATTGACGGAATGCGTCTTGGCGGTGCAAAATTCTTCCGCTATCCGCATAACGATATGGCGCGTTTGGAGGCTCTGCTTGAAAAAGAACGGCATAATTTTAAAAATGCTGTTATCGTAACTGAAAGCATTTTTTCAATGGACGGAGATTGCGCGAATATTGCAAAACTTGTTGAATTGAAAGAAAAATTTGGCTGTATTCTTGTTATTGATGAGGCGCATGCGTTCGGAGTTTTTGGCGAAAAAGGGCTTGGCGTTTGCGAACATCTGAATTTAATTGACAAAGTTGACTTGATTGTCGGAACTTTCGGCAAAGCTGTCGGCTCTGTCGGTGCGTTTGTAACCGGTAATGATATTTTGATTGATTATCTGGTAAACAGAGCGCGTCCGTTTATATTTTCGACATCTCTTCCGCCGGTAAATATTGCTTTTACTCTCTGGGTAATTGAAAACTTCCTTGCGCAGATGAAAGATGAACGTTACAGGATGATTGCTCTCGGACAGAAACTTTTTGCACGCCTGAACGGTTCTGATAACCATTATTCACATATAGTTCCGGTGATAATCGGCGATAATGCAAAAACATGTGAAGTTTGCGATATTCTATTCCAAAACGGGTACTTTACGCTTCCGGTAAGGCCGCCAACGGTGCCTGAAGGAACGTCAAGACTTAGATTGTCACTGACAACCGATATTGAAGAAAAAGATTTGGAAAAATTAGTGGAGATTCTCTTCGATGAAACATTGTTGGCTCAATAAATCTGCTAATTCGGAACTTGTCGTTTTTTTTGCGGGCTGGAGTTTTGATGAAAACCCGTTTAAATTTTTAGATACCTCCGGATTTGATGTTGTTGTAATTTATGATTACAGCGATTTGACGCTGGATGTTGATTTTTCGGGATACGAAAAATACTATCTTATTGGCTGGTCTATGGGTGTTTATATCGCGGCTCTGCTGAAAGATAAGCTGCCTGAATTTCAACGAACCATTGCGCTAAACGGAACACCTATGCCGATTGATAACGGGTTCGGTATTCCGCACAGAACCTTTGATTTGACATTAAAATACGCGGCAGAAGGTTTGAAAGGCAAATTCTATCAAAATGTTTTTTACGGTGAAGAACAGCTTGAAAGATATCTGACCTGCCCTGTTGCGCGCTCTATTGAAAACAGAGTTGAAGAACTTCACAGCCTCAAATCCTTGATAAGCACGACACCTGCGGAGGCAAACGGTTTTTATAAAATTGCCTACGTCAGCGAAAATGATAAGATTATACCGCCGCGCAATCAGCATAATGCCTGGGAAGAACTCGGAGTTTCTGTAATAGTGCTCCCTGACGGTCATTTCCCGTTCTATAACTTCAAAAGCTGGAAAGAAATATGCAAGTAAACCCGAAAATTTTAAAACAAAAGTTTGAAAAAAGTATGCCGAAATATAATGAGAATGCCAGTGTGCAGCGTGAAATGGCAGAACTTCTTGTTAATAATCTTATTAAAAATGCAGGACAAACTTTCACTCAAATTTTGGAATTGGGTTCCGGCACCGGTCTTTTGACGGAATTTATCGCGGATAAACTTTCTTATGAACATCTGACCTGTAACGACATAGTTGAAAAATCAAAATCCTATCTTGATAAAATAGTTAAAAATTATACGTTTATAGCCGGCAACTCTATGAAAATTAAGCCTTCTGTTCATTTTGATTTGATAATTTCAAACGCGATGTTTCAGTGGTTTTCTTCTTTACCTGCGGCGCTGGAATATTATTCCCGCATGTTAAACAAAAACGGTGTTATTGCCTTCTCAACCTTTTCCGGCGGAAATTTTAACGAAATTCGCTCTGCTCTGGGGCTTTCCCTTGATTACCTTAGTGTTGACGGGATAAAAGAGGCGCTCAAAAAAGATTTTGAACCCCTCGAACTCCTTGCGTATACAAAAACTCTTGATTTTGCAAGTCCTCTGGAACTGCTTGCCCACCTGAAAAATACCGGCGTAAATTCACTTTCTGCTAAAAAAATGACCTTTGCCGAAGTTAAAAGCTTTTGCGATTGCATTATAGAAAATGACGGAATAGCAAAACTTACGTATGCGCCGGTGATTGTTATTGCACGTAAAAAATAAATGTAACAATCCTGTTACATTCACCCTGATTTCGTTAAAGATTTTTTGCCGGCTGCCGAATATATTCCTGTAGACAGTTAGTTTATAAGGAGTAATAAGAATGTACAGATATTCTTTCTGGCCCGGAGCATATAGCTTCAAAAACGAAATTAGTCTTTTCCTTCTGGCAATCAAGGAAGAAATTGACAAATTATTGAAAAAGATTGAGCGATGAGTGCATCGCTGTTGATTTTGGATATGTTTTAGTGGCGCCTTGTAATGGCGCCTTTTTATTTACGTTCTACTATCGCAAACGCGTTAAAATCCATTGAACCGTAGTTTATTTTGACTTTATTTTCGCCGAAATCTTCCAGAGTCAGGTAGTTTATGTGTTCGTCAAATAAATCTTCATCGGTTTCCTGCGCGGGATACTGCGCCATCAGGTAATGCGCTTGATAAAGTCTCATTGTAACAGCACCGTCCTCGTCTTTCTCAAATACCGCCTGATAGTGGCCTATCGGCAGCACTCCGCCGTCTTGCGTCTTTAATTCGTACGGAACGCGCAGAACCGGTGTTTCTTTACTAATACCTTTTAGAATTTCTGTTTCGTTGCTTTGCTGGTAGCTTTCGCCTTTCATCTTTTTCGGCTCGCGGTTGAAGTTGAATAATCCTTTTTTCTTTTGTTTTTCTTTGACTTTTTCGACGGTTTCGTCAAATTGTTCATCACTCACGGCGGTTTGTTTTTCGGAGTTGTAAAAATTTATATCCCCGAAATTATCCCACAAACCACCGTCACCTTCTGCAAATGCCGGTGTGAAAGTTATTAATGCCGCAATTAAAATCAAAAATTCCTTTTTCATACTTATAATTTAATACTTTTTGATAAAAAGTAAAACTTGTAAAGAATTCTTTAACAATTTGCTCTTGGGCGGGCTTTGGTATAAGATTATTGTATGGACATGGGGAAGAATATCTTAGTCGTAGATGACGATGTCATTGTTACTTCCGCGCTCAAAACTTTTTTTAAGGTCGAAGGTATCAATAACTTTGTCACATTTAACAATCCGGTTGAAGCTGTTGAATATCTTCAATCCAATAAACCCTGCATAATTATTTCGGATTTTATGATGCCGCAGATGAACGGGTTGGAATTTTTAAAAGAAGCAAAAAAGCTTTACCCTGATGTCAGTATGATTTTGTTGACCGGTTACGCTGATAAAGAAAACGCTATCCGCGCTATAAACGAAGTCGGGCTTTACAGATACATTGAAAAGCCGTGGGATAATGATGAGCTTTTAATTAATATCAAAAACGGTATTGAGAGAAGTTATCTTATTGAAAAACTGAATGAAAAAGTTGCAGAACTTGAAGTAGCCAATAAAAAGCTTGAGGATTACTCGGCAAATCTGGAAAAACTTGTCGCGGAACGTACAAAATCACTTGAGATTGCGAACTTGAAACTTTCAGGTATTATTGAAAACTGTGCGGACGGGATAGTTTTACTTGACGGTGACGGTAAAATTGAAGAGATTAACCCTGCGTGTGAAAACTTTACCGGATATTGTGCAAAAAATATTACAGGAAAAAGGCTTATAGACTTTCTGGAGTTTGAAACGCTTGCGGCAAAGCAGAGATTTTTTAGTGAAAAAGGCTTTATGCCGCTTTTGAATTCTGATAAATCCGATGTCCTTATTAAAGATTTATATATAGTCAATAATTTGTCCGGTGAACGAATCCCCGTAGAAATTAACTTTGCCCTGTGTTCGCCTGACGGTGATGCGCGCCGTTATGTCGGTGTTATTCGGGATATTCATTTACAAAAGGAAACCGAAAAACTCCGCGATGATTTTATTGCAACGCTTACACACGATTTGCGAACCCCTCTCCTTGCAGCGATTCAGACATTGAGGTTTTTCCTTGACGGTGTAATGGGTGTCTTGACTGACCAGCAAAAACTTATGCTCTCGACTATGCTGCAAAGCAACGAGGATTTACTCGGGCTGGTTAATGCACTTCTTGAAGTTTACAGGTTTGAAAGCGGTAAACTGTCGTTGTGTAAGACAAATTTCCCGATAAAAAATCTTATTAATCAGTGCTACGACGAGATAAAACCGCTTGCGGAAGCAAAAAATCTCAAGCTGGAACTTGAATTTGATACTGTTAGTAATGACCCTTATATTTACGCGGACAGGGGCGAACTTAAACGCGTAATAACAAATCTTTGCGGAAATGCGGTTAATTACACAAACAAAGGCGGGCATGTTAAGATTTTGCTTAAAGAAAAAAATGATGATATTATTTTTTCTGTGACCGATAACGGCAACGGTATTCCGAAAGAGGATATTCCGCATCTCTTTAAACGGTTTTCGCAGGGAACAAGTAAGAAGCGTTCAACCGGAACGGGGCTAGGGTTATATCTTTCAAGGCAGATTATCGAAGCGCATAACGGCAAAATTTGGGTTGAAAGCAAACTGGACAGGGGCAGTGAATTTTCGTTTTTGCTCACGGATGTGGTCACAACAGAAAAAGAAAGACAGGAAGTAGTAAATGGCTAAGGTTTTAATAGTAGAAGATCATGATATGACGAGGTTAGGGTTGTCTGTTATTCTTGGCAATTGTCCGAATATTGAAGTTGTCGGCATGGTCGCTGACGGTCAGGAAGGTGTTGATAAGGCGCTTGAGCTTAACCCTGATTTGGTGGTTATGGACATCGGGCTTCCGACTATTGACGGAATTGACGCTACCCGTAAGATAAAAGAAGTTAATCCGAATATTAAGGTTTTGATGTACACTTCCCGCGAGGATGAAGATGATATAATTGATTCTTTTCAGGCCGGTGCAGACGGATATATTACAAAAGGTTCATCTTCCGAACAGACAACTTCTGCCGTTCTTGCCGTAAGTCAGGGCGTTGCATGGCTTGATCCGGTTATCGCAAAAGTTGTTCTTTCAAATATTAAAAAGACTGCAATTGTTCCGGAAAAGAAAGGTGAGATTAATTATAAACTCGGTAAAAACCTTTACGGTTTGACAGAGCGTGAAATGGAAGTTTTGTCGCTTATCGTTGACGGTTATTCAAACCCGCAGATTTCGGAAAAGTTAGTAATTTCTATTTCAACAACTAAAACCCATGTCCACAGTATTTTACAAAAACTTTATGTAAAAAGCCGTTCAAAAGCTATCAGTATGGCTATGCAAGAGGGTCTTGTTTAAAGATGTTCAGATGTTTTGCACTGTTTTTGGCACTTGTTTTGAGTTCTAATTTTGCTTTTGCCGGTCTATTCGGACTGGGCGAAACAAAAGATTATACAAAGCGCAACGAAGTTTATTTGCGTGATGTCAAAAAACGTGATGCAAAAAGAAAATATGAAAAAGCAAAAGAAGATAGGCTTCCGTCGGGCAAGATGACAGTTGAAGAATACGAGCGTCTGGCTAAGCATAAAAACCCTGAAACTCCGGATGAATTAAAGCCGATAGAAATTCCGGAAGTGCCGGTTCCGTCTGAGATGAAGTATGTTCCGCAGCCGACTTATAAAATCGTTCGTTATAATGACCCGCCGGGGAGTGTAGAGCTTTCCCTGAAGAAAAATTTTTACCGCGAAAAACAGCAGAATGCGCAGGGAATTGTTTCTCCTGATTTTACCAAGCTCGTGTATGCCGCGATTTATTATTCACCTGATAGCGCATCAACTTCTGCCGAACTCTTTGAAATCCCGTTAGACACTAATGAAACCGAACTCGACAGAATTTTAAAAGCGCACACCTCAAACCGAACTGAAAAACCTTTAATGGAAACAAGCAAAAGGATTGATAACTTTGGAACTTTCCGTACGCTTACTCCTGTAGATTTTTCAACAGACGGTACAAAGCTTCTGGTTAAAGAAAAAATAGGAAATTCTTATGACGGTATCTGGCAGACAAATGCGTGGATTTATGATTTCGCAACAGGTGAAGCCAGAGAATTGTCTGAAATTCGCGACGCAATAACATATCACTGGACTACATATCGCGGTCTGCCGCTGCAGGATAAGCGCTGGGATATTGTACCGCTCGGATTTAGTGTTGAAAATCCGGATAGAATTGTTTGCACGGCTTACGCTTATACCGGCGGGAAACCGGTGTTTCTGGGCGTGTGGAGTATTGATATAAACCGTGAACAAACATGGCTTATTTCATTTGAAAATGTGGATATCCCTATTTCTCAGAGCGGGTTCAAAATCGTTAAATCCGGCGTAGTTCCTTATACAATGGTGGAAGAGGAGGAAAAGCAGCTTAAAAAACTGGACAAAAAACATAAAAAACAACAAAAAGAAGCTGAAAAAGAATATTATAAACAGTGCGAAGTAGATTATAAAGCAGAGTTAGAGGCGATTGATAAAGAATATCGTGAAAATATCAAAGAATATAATCGCTTAAAGAAATTTAAGGGTTCAACGACTTACAACGATGCTGTTGAAAAATACCGCGCAGAAAAGATAAAAGAGTTAGAAAAAACAATAGAAAAAGAACAAAAGCAAATAGAAAAGCTAAACACTCAGATTGATTCTCTTGACGCTAAGCTGCAGGAATTTGAGAGTGTTGAAAGTGTTCAATAAATAAAAAAAAGACCCACAAACATGAGTCTTTTTATTTGCTCCAGGCCAGACTTGAACTGGCACCGAGATTGCTCCCGATTGGATTTTAAGTCCAACGCGTCTACCGATTCCGCCACTAGAGCAGGCTTTGCGCGTGAGTTCATAATATGATAAACACACATTATTGTCAATATTAATTTTTAATACAAATTCGTTAATATTCCCTTGACTATATCTTGGACTTTGCAGATAATATAATAAAGGTGTAAAATGAAACGAAAAAGTTTAGCATATCTTTATATAAATAAAAATTTTTAACCGAAAAAAGGGGAAAGTATTTACTTTCCTCTTTTTTTACCCGAGAAAGGCTCGCAATAAGGAATGTGAGCGAGCCTTTTGAGTGGCGTGTTAGACAGCGCAGCCACGCGCGGCCTGCGGTTCAGCGGGGCGAAAGTGGCGGAGAACTGCTTTTCTGATATTGATTAAGGGGTATAGATGACAATTCAAAAACATAAAAAATTGAATAAAGGGGAAGTTACGCATATCGAGCGCGTGGCAAATGAAATGTTTTTGATTAAGATTAAAACGGCTCCTGATTTTTCATCTAAGCCGGGACAATTTATATCAATTCTGTGTGACGGGCATGCGATGCGCAGACCTTTTAGCATTATGAATTTTGAAAAGGGGGAAATTAGCCTTTTATTTAAGAGAAAGGGTGACGGTACCGCGTTTATTTCTGCATTAAAAGTTGGCGATACCGTTGATTTTATAGGGGCTATGGGAAATGGCTTTTCTTTGAATAATGACAGAATATTACTGGTGGGAGCGGGCGTTGGTGTCGCTCCCGTTTATTATTTGAAGAAATATCTTAAAGACGGGGTAAGGCTTATTGCGGGATTTCAGAATTCGGGTGAGATACCGGCATGTCTGAAAAATGAAATTGATTTTATCTCTACTGATGACGGATCGGGTGAGGTTCAAGGGAAAGGAAGTATTGTTGACTATCTTGAGGAGCAAATTTCGCGGTATCAGCCTGATAGAATTTGTGTTTGCGGACCGCATATTGTATTGAAACTGACTTCGGAAATTGCGAAAGCGCATGACATCCCGTGCGAAGTCGCTATGGAAAAAACAATGGCATGCTCTATCGGCGTATGTCGCGGGTGCGTTATTACGCTTAATAAAAACGGGAAACTTGAAAACGCTTCTGTTTGCAAAGACGGGCCGGTATTTTTAGGTGAGGAGGTCGTATGGTAGATTTGTCGGTTAGAAAAGGGAAACTTTCTTTAAAAAATCCGATTATGACGGCGTCCGGAACCTTCGGCTATGCGGATGAATTTGAAGATTTTATTGATGTTTCGCGGCTCGGGGCGGTCGTTACAAAGGCGATTTCGCTCAATCCCCGTCCGGGTAATTCGTGGAACAGGGTTATTGAAGTGACCTCCGGCATGATAAATTCAATCGGGCTTGAAAATGTCGGGATTGAAAAGTTTATATCTGATAAATTACCGGTTTTGCGTAAGAAAAATATAGATTTTGTTGTAAATCTGGCAGGCTCCGGCATGGATGAGTATGTGGAACTTGCCCGAATTTGCGATGCTAATAAAATCCATGCAGTAGAATTGAATGTTTCCTGCCCGAATGTTAAGTCCGGTTGCCTTGAGTTCGGCACGGACGCAAGAACGCTGGGTGAGCTCGTTAAATCTGTCCGCGAGGTTTATAACGGATGTTTGATAGTAAAACTTACGCCGAATGTTACGCGGATTGAGGACATTGCGCTTGCGGCGCAGGAAAACGGTGCGGATGCGGTTTCTGCAATTAATACACTTAAAGGGCTGGGGATGAAGTTGTCATTTAAAAACGGAAAATTTTATCGCGAACAGGTAATCGGCGGGTTTTCCGGCATGGCTGTTAAGCCGGTGGCACTCGGTGTGGTAAACCGCTTGAAATCAGTTCTTGATATTCCGATTATCGGGCTTGGCGGTATTGCGTCGATGCATGATGTGCTGGAATTTTTTGCGGTCGGCGCTGATGCTGTTCAAATCGGTACCGCAAATTTTACAACTCCTGATATTTCCGTGCGGATTATTGATGAATTGAGCGTATTTATGGAAGAAAACGGGTTTAGAACATTAGAAGAATTAAAAGCAGAACTCCGCTGCTTCCCGCCTCGCTGAACCGCGAGTTGTGTGTGGCTGCGCTGTCTAAATATGATTAAAAGAAAGGTTAAGAGCATGAGTAATGAAATTTTAGAATTGTTGGAATCGGCAGAAGGCGTTTTAAGGGGGCATTTTTGTCTGACATCCGGTTTGCATTCGGATATTTATTTTCAGTGTGCAAAGTTGTACCAGTATCCGCCAATCGTTGAAAAGATTGCCAAAATGATTGCGGAACAACTGAAAGATGTTGAATTTGATACAGTTGTTGCGCCTGCTATCGGGGCTGTAATTATCGGGTACGAAACCGCTAAGCAGACGGGAAAAAGAAATCTTTTCGTTGAAAGAAAAGACGGAATTATGCAGCTTCGCCGCGGATACAGCCTTAAAAAAGGTGAAAAAGTTGTGATTATGGAGGATGTAATTACAACGGCAAAAACAATTCACGAAACGATAGATGCGCTCAAGGAGTTTGAGGTTGAAATCGCTGCTGTCGGTTGTATTGTAGATAGAACCTGCGGAAGAACAGGGTTAAATATTAAGTCGCTGCTCCAAATTGATCCGGTTACTTACGAACCTGAAAATTGTCCGTTATGTAAAGAAGGCTTGCCGCTTGTAAAACCGGGCAGCAGAACAACGGTGGCAGGTTAATATGAAGAATTTAATTGATATCAAACGTCTGGAAAAGTCGGAAATCGAGAGGATTGTTGAACTCGCGCAGGAGTTTAAAACAGGTGTGCGTCAATCTTCTGTTGCCGGCAAAACAGCCTGCCTGATGTTTTTTGAGAATTCGACAAGGACAAAAATTTCTTTTGATCTTGCTTCTCAAAGACTCGGGATGAATGTAATCCATTTTGACGGCGCAAGTTCCTCTCTTTCCAAGGGCGAATCGCGCAAAGATACGTTTGATAATTTGAAGGCAATCGGAATTGATACAGTAATTGTCCGCACAAAGGAGGACGGTTTTATAGATAACTCATTGAAGGAGTTAGCGGCTCCGTTTTCGTTTGTGAATGCTGGTGACGGTGTGACTGCGCATCCGACCCAGGCACTGCTGGATTACTTTACGATGAGGGAAAAACTCGGCACAGTCGCGGGTAAAAAGGTATGTATAATCGGCGATATTGCGCATTCACGTGTCGCAAAATCCAATTTTGCGCTGTTATCGAAGTTTGGGGCAAGACTCCATGCGGTTGCGCCTTCGTATTTTAAACCTGCGAAAACGGATTTCCCTGTTCACTACCACGATTCGTTAGAAGAGGGTATCAAAGGTGCGGATGTCGTAATGCTTCTGCGGGTTCAAAAAGAACGGCTTGAGGGAGCGTTTAATTCGGAAAACTATATCAAAAAGTATCAGCTTAATTCTGAAATCCTTAATGAATATGCTCCGAACGCATTATTAATGCATCCGGGGCCGGTAAACCGCGGGGTTGAGATTACGTCTGAGCTTTTAGATGGCGAAAAAGGAAAGACTATTTTAGAGCAGGCGCACAACGGCGTATTTGTCAGAATGGCGGTTCTGGAGATTATTAATACGGAGGGCAAGGCGTGATTTTTGAGCTTAAAGGCGACAGGTTAATTTCAAGCGCGTTCGTGGAGCTTCATTGCCATTTGCGCGAACCCGGTTATGAATACAAAGAGGATATCGCTTCAGGCATGGCAGCTGCCAAAGCCGGCGGCTACGGGATAATTTGTCCGATGCCGAACACTAATCCGGTCTGTGATAACCTTGAAACTTTGAAATTTATTCAGGAGCGCGCTGCTGTAATCGGCGTGGTTAAGGTTTTGCCTGTTTGCGCGATGACAAAGGGACTGCAGGGCGATGAACTTGTCAACTTTGAAGCTCTCCATAATGCCGGTGCCGTTGCTTTTTCAAATGACGGGCGTCCGGTTGAAAATATGGAAACGTTTAAACGTATCCTGCAAGAAGGAAAGCGTCTAGGGCTGGTGATGATGTCGCACGCAGAAAATACCGCGTTTTCGCCTTATGACAATCGTTCGGAATACACCGCGGTTGAGCGTGAGCTTAAAGTCGTTGAAGAGGTCGGGGCACAGCTGCATTTTTGCCATATTTCGACAAAAGAATCACTTGAGCTTATCCGCATAGCAAAGAAAAAGGGTTTAAATGTAACGTGTGAAACCGCACCGCATTATTTTTCGCTGACAAAAGAGGATATAGTGAATAACGAAGCGCGATTTAAAATGAATCCGCCGCTGCGTTCACATTCGGACGTTGAAGCCGTGATAGCAGCGCTTCAAGACGGAACAATTGATGCAATCGCAACGGATCATGCACCGCATTCAATTGAAGAAAAAACAAAACCGTTTGATGAAGCGCCGTTTGGTATTGTCGGCTTTGAAACCGCTTTTTCGCTCGGATATACAAATCTGGTTCGCGCAGGCTTTTTGACACTGGAACAATTATTAGAAAAAATGGTCGAAAATCCTGCCCGTATAATTGGTGTTAAGCCGTTTGGCAGGGTGGAAATAGATTTAGGAAAAGAGTGGGTCGTTAAAGCATCTGAATTTAAAACTAAGGCAAAGATAACGCCGTTTGAAGGTAAAGTATTGTATGGAAAGGTAGAAAGGTCTGAATATGTTTAAAATTAATCCCAAAATTAAGGAAAAAATCGTTCTTGCGCTTGATGTTGATACTGTTGAAGAAGCAAAGGTTTTAATACGCGAGTTGAAAGATTATGTAGGCGTTTTCAAAGTCGGGTTGCAATTTTATACCGCAAACGGCGGTGAGGTCTTTGAATTTATGAAGGAAATCGGCGCTGAATTTTTCTTTGATGTTAAGCTAATGGATATTCCGAATACTGTTAAAAAAGCGTCTGAAAATATTATTAAAGCCGGTGCGACTTTTTACAATCTTCACGCGCTTGGCGGAAGCGAAATGATGAAACAGTCTGCGTTGGGTGCGCGTGAAACCGCAAAAAAACTCGGGATGAAAGAACCGACGATTCTGGCGGTTACGGTCTTGACAAGTATCAGTGATGAAATTCTGTCAGAGGAATTGAAAATTAATCAAACCGCTTTACAGTATGTGGAAACTCTGGCAAAACTGGCAAAGGATAGCGGGCTTACGGGTGTTGTTGCTTCCGTTTTTGAGGCACGAAGAATAAAAGAAGTCTGCGGGGCGGATTTTAAAGTCCTTTGTCCGGGCATTCGTCCCGAATGGTCTGTAAAGGGTGATCAAAAACGCCTTGCAACACCTGCTTTTGCGGTAAAAGAAGGGGCGGATTATCTGGTCATTGGCCGTGCGGTCACGGCTGCTGAAAACAGGGTCGAAGCTATGCAGAAAATTTATGAAGAAATAGAAAGTGTATTATAATGGCGAAATTATTATTAGATAACGGCGAAATTTTTGAGGGTAAATCAATCGGTTACGAGGGAACAGCGTTTGGTGAAATCTGTTTCAACACCTCTATGACCGGCTATCAGGAAATTCTGACTGACCCTTCTTATGCAGAGCAGGTAATTGTTATGACTTATCCTGAAATCGGTAATTACGGGATTAATAAGGATGACTTCGAAAGCTCTAAGGTTCACGCAACAGGCTTTGTTATTAAAAATTACTGCGAGAAGGAAAGCCACTATCTTTCCTCAATTAAGCTTAATGAGTACCTTAAACAGAAAAAAGTAGTTGCAATAACGGGTGTTGACACCAGAAAGCTTACAACAATTATCCGCGAAACAGGTGCTATGAACTGTCTTATAACCTCCGGCGAGATTACTGAGGAACACCGCAATGAGCTGAAAAATTATTCGATGGATAAAGATATTGCGCAGATTGTTTCGCGTAAATCAAAAGAAATTATTAAAAGCAAAGCTAAAAATAAAAAAATTAAAATCGCGGTAATTGATTGCGGTATTAAAAAAAGTATTCTGGATAATTTGATTAAGCAGGGTTGTACATTGACTGTTTACCCTGCAGATGTGAGTGCAAAGGAAATTTTGAAAGAAAAATTTAATGCGGTTCTCATCTCCAACGGGCCGGGCGATCCGGCAGATGCCGTTAAAACAATTCAGACAGTGAAGGAATTAATAGGGAAAATCCCGTTATACGGAATTTGTCTTGGCTACCAGATTTTATCCATTGCGCTCGGGGCAAAAACTTATAAGCTTAAATACGGGCACAGGGGCGGGAATCACCCTGTAATTAACAAATTAACCAACAAAGTCATGATGACTTCCCAAAACCACGGTTACGCGGTTGACGTTGACACTTTGCCGAAGAATGCAAGTGCAACCTATGTAAACCTCAATGATGGCACGCTGGAAGGGTTTATCTGTCCTGAACTCCAGATTGAAGCCGTTCAATTCCACCCTGAGGCTTCTCCGGGGCCGTATGATGCGTGCGAAATTTTTGATGAGTGGGTTGCGCAGATTAAGCAGGACAGGCAGGATAAGAAATTTTTCGGATTAATCAAAAAAATAGGGGGCAAAAATGCCAAAAAATAATGATATTAAAAAAGTTTTAGTAATAGGTTCCGGCCCTATCGTAATCGGTCAGGCTGCAGAGTTTGACTATGCGGGTGTGCAGGCATGCAGGGCGCTTAGAGAAGAAGGAATTCAGGTCGTTCTTGTAAATTCCAACCCCGCAACAATTATGACGGATGAAAATATCGCTGATAAGGTCTATATTGAACCTTTAACGATTGAAGCCTTTGATTATATTATAAACCGTGAACGTCCGGACGGGCTTCTGGCAGGGCTTGGCGGCCAGACGGGGCTGAACCTTGCAGTCGAACTTCATAATGCGGGGATTTTGGATAAATACGGCGTCAAACTTCTCGGAACAACAATTGATTCAATCAAAAAGGCCGAGGATAGGGAACTGTTTAAAGAATTGATGCTCGAAATCGGTGAGCCTATCCCTGAAAGTATTACGGTTTCAAATCTGGAAGATGCCCAGAAATTTGCGGATAAAATCGGTTTCCCTTT
The DNA here is from genome assembly GCA_944325835.1 of Candidatus Gastranaerophilales bacterium. Lineage (GTDB taxonomy): Bacteria > Cyanobacteriota > Vampirovibrionia > Gastranaerophilales > Gastranaerophilaceae > Gastranaerophilus. Next base: position 10,177 of record CALVBO010000021.1, on the reverse strand, counting down.
GATAATCCGTCCTGCTTTTACCCTTGGCGGTTCAGGCGGCGGAATAGCTTCTAATCAGCAGGAATTTGAAGAGATTGTTCACAGCGGACTTCTAAGAAGCCCTATTTCGCAAATTCTGGTAGAGCGAAGCATTGCCGGTTTCAAAGAAGTTGAATACGAGGTTATGCGCGATGCGAACGATACGGCAATTGCAATTTGTAATATGGAAAACATTGACCCTATCGGAATTCACACAGGCGACAGCTTTGTTGTTGCGCCTTCCCAAACGCTTACAAATAAAGAATATCAGATGCTCAGAAGCTCTGCTTTAAAAATTATACGTGCTCTAAAAATTGAAGGCGGCTGTAATGTTCAATATGCTCTTGATACGGCAAGTAATCAGTATTACGTAATTGAAGTTAACCCGCGTGTGAGCCGTTCTTCCGCTCTTGCTTCAAAAGCAACCGGCTATCCGATTGCAAAAGTTACGACAAAAATTGCTATCGGATACTACCTGCATGAAATTCCAAACTCAATTACCCACAAAACGGTTGCTGCGTTTGAACCTGCGCTGGATTACGTTGTAACAAAAATCCCGAAATGGCCGTTTGATAAATTTGATCAGGGCGACAGGCTTTTAGGTACCAAAATGAAGGCAACTGGCGAGGTTATGGCTATCGGAAGAACATTTGAAAGTTCTTTCAAAAAAGCTATTACCTCAATTGAAGATAAAAATACCGGTCTTGTGCGACGTCAATACACAGCTTTTAGCGATGAAGAATTGAAAGCGCTTCTTTCCGTTCAGGATGACAGGCGAATCTTCCGTGTTGCGGAAGCTTTGACACGCAGAATTTCCGTTGACGAAATAAATCACATCACAAAAATTGACAAGTGGTTTATCAACAAAATTAAAAATCTTGTTGATTTTGAACAACGCTTGAAAGAAAAAAATCTTACGCCGGAACTCTATCTTGAAGCTAAAGAAAAGGGCTTCCTTGATACTGAAATTGCCGTATTCACGCGCCGCAGACTTGCTGATATAGAAGCGCTTAAAAAAGAAGCCGGTGTCAAGGCCGCTTTCAAAATCGTCGATACCTGTGCAGCAGAATTTAAAGCATATACACCGTATTATTACTCAACTTACAACGAATTTGACGAAAATACAGTGGATAATTCAAAAGAAAGTATTTTAATTCTCGGCTCAGGACCTATCAGAATTGGACAGGGGATAGAATTTGACTACTGTTCGGTTCATGCGGCATGGAGCGTCAGAAACAACGGCTATCAATCGCTTATTGTAAATTCAAACCCTGAAACGCTTTCGACTGACTTTGATGTCGCAGATAAGCTTTATTTTGAGCCGATGAATATCGAAAATATTATGAATATTATTGAAGAAGAAAAACCGAAAGGCGTAATGGTTCAATTTGGCGGGCAAACTGCGATTAACCTCGCGGATAAGCTCTACGAGCGCGGAGTGAACATTCTTGGCACCTCAATTGATGCTATCAGAAAAGCAGAGGACAGAAAACAATTTGAAGCCCTGCTGCAGGAACTTGGAATCCCTCAGCCGCAAGGGCGCGCAGTCAGAAAACAGGAGGAAGCAATTGCAGCCTACAAAGAGCTGGGCTTTCCGCTCCTTGTTCGTCCGTCTTACGTAATCGGCGGGCGCGGCATGCAGGTTGTTTACAATGAAGAAGAACTTCTGACATATTTTAACTCTGCACTGAAATTTTCTGATGAACATCCGGTTCTAATTGATCAGTACATTGAAGGCAAAGAAGTTGAACTTGATGCGATATCTGACGGTGAAGATATCCTGATTCCGGGGATAACAGAGCACATTGAGCGTGCGGGAATTCACTCCGGTGACAGTATGGCGATTTATCCGACACAAAAAGTTAAACCCGAAGTTATTCAAAAACTCGTTGAACACACCGAAAAGCTTGCCAAAGCACTTAAAATTAAAGGCGTTATGAACATCCAGTTCGTACTTAAAGACGATATTGCATACGTTATTGAAGTCAACCCGCGTGCCTCCCGCACAATGCCGATTATGAGCAAAGTAACCGGAATTCCTATGATTGAAATCGGAGTTAACGCGGCGCTGGGGAAAACCTTAAAAGAACAGGGCTGCGGAACAGGACTTGCGCCGACAACGGATTTAGTCTGCGTTAAGGTTCCGGTGTTCTCGTTCCAGAAACTTAACCGTATTGACCCTGCTCTTGCGCCTGAAATGAAGTCAACAGGTGAAGTTCTGGGTGTGGATAGAGTCTATGAAAAAGCACTTGTAAAAGGCTTTCTCGCAGCAGGTTATTCATTCCCTGCGCGCCGCGGAGATGTGATGCTCTCACTTAATGACCATACAAAAGCCCAATGCGAAGATATTGCAGCAGGTTTTGCCGAGCTCGGCTTCCGTATAGTTGCAACAACAGGAACGCATAAATATCTTAAATCGAAAGGAATTCAATCAAAAGAAATCGCTAATTTTGATATTGAAAAAATGCAAGCGCACATGAAAAAGGGCCAATTATGCTTTGTTATCAATACGCCGACAACGAACGGCAACTCTGCCCGTATCGGCTCTGAAAACAGGGGCTTTTTGATTAGAACCATTGCGGAAATGTATTCAACGCCGTGTTTTACCTCAATCGATACCGCGCGTGCATATCTGAAAGCGATGAAATATCATATTCAACACCCTGAAATGACCTATGAAGGTATTTCAGAGTATAGAAAATCAGGTGTTTGTGTATAAAAATAAGGGGCCGGCTGAGGCCGCTGAGCGGCATCCACCAAGCGACCCGAGTGAAAATTTAACGAAAGAAGTTTTGGTTCCGAGCGATTGTACCACGAGAAAACCATATTGTCATGCTGAACTTGATTCAGGGTCTGTCCAGCGATGCGAGCTATCGGTAACGCCTGTCAGATTCCGAAACGGTCTTGCTCGACTCGCGAAAAACGGCACCGCGAAAAGCGTGGTTTTCGCTTTGTGCCTCCGCTCGCAATGACAAGGTGTGTAGCGTTCACAATGGCAGAAAGATGCGTAAAACGTGATTAATACGTGAGAAGAGGAGCTTTTAAAGCTCCTCTTTTTATATCTTGTGCAGGGCAAGCGCTACTATATCGTTATAAAGCACTATTATCATTAAAAGTATCAGGAACATAAATCCTGCGGTTGCAATTGAATTTACGGTATCTTCATCAAGAGGTTTGCCGTAAAGTTTTTCTAGCAGCAGGAATAGAACGTGTCCGCCATCCAGTGCCGGTATCGGCAGAAAGTTCACAATAGCGAGATCGAGTGAAATCAATGCTGTCAAAAGCAGCCCCTGCCAGAGCCCGTCCTGCTGGATTACATCCCCGCCATATTTTACGACTGCCACAACTCCGTGCATATTTTCAAGCGGAACTTTGCCAGTAAATAACTGCCACAAACCTTTTAATAGCATTTTTGTCTGGCTGTACAGGTAATTACAGCTTTCAACCATTGCAGTTTTTAAATTTTTCGTTTCAATGAAAACACGTTTTTTATCCAGCTTAACTCCTACAACGCCTGTTTCAGTCGAGTAAATTGGTGCAAGTTCCAAAATTTTTCCGTCACGTTCAACTTTTATATTTATCGGGCAGGCGGTGTCGCTCAGCGCAAATGCTAAATCCACAAGGGTCGTATTGCCGTCTGCCTTATATGTTTTTTCGCCCTGTAATGCTTTGCGAAGTTTTATCTGGCTGTCGTTGAGCGCAATTTTATCATCAATTATTCGTTCATAGCCGCGGAGCATGTCATCTGTCATGCTTACTGCAGCTTCCGGTTGAGCCTTTGGAAGTTTTATTATTCTTCCCGCAGGCACGAAATCTGCAGCATTAATTTTCGGGTTAAGCTTTTGGAGCCTTTCAAGAGTGCTTTTTATGGCGTCCGTAGAAACAAGACCGTCAAATTTTCTGCTTTTTATTGCATAAAGTTGGAACGCGTAAGCGCTGTCAACAGGGCTGCCGTTGATTTCGACAACCTTATCGCCCTCTTTAAGACCGGAGTTAAGCAATGAAATATTGCCCTTTGCTTCCGGCGCGAAAGAATTTATATAAGTTTGATAATTTTCTGTCGGGAGTTTTCCCCAGAGAAGCGCTGTTAATACAACAATAAACACCGCGCATACAACATTTGCGAAAACGCCTGCCGAAACTACTACAAGACGTTGATACACCGGTTTGTTGACAAATCTTTCAGGTGAATCTTTAGGCAGGTTATTATCTTTATCGTCATCAGGAAACGAAACATATCCGCCAAGTAGAAACGCGTGTACAACAATAAGTGTTTCCCCGCATTGCTTTTGCCATAATATAGGCCCGAACGGAAGCCCGAAGCCAAAACGCTCAACTTTAATTTTAAACATTTTTGCCGCAAGAAAATGCCCTGCCTCGTGAATGAGTACCAGAATGCTTATCAGTATAAGCATTGCCAGTATTGATAAAGTGTTTTTTGTGAGAGCTTTTTTATCAAATTTAAAGCTTAAATCCTTTTTAAGGCTTTTTAAAATTTCGGACTTAGGAGTGTAGATAGTATTTATCTGACATTTTGTCGTTCCTGATATAAATTCATCAAGAGATTCCGGTTTTAAACTAAAAGTCTGTCCCTCCCGTTCCACCTGAACAACCGGCTTTATACCTCCTGTAATTCCTAATTCCTTAATCAGGGTATCATTTTTATTAATAGCAGTCTTAAAGGTATTAGCCCCCGTTATATTTGTGCCGTTGACATTTAGTATCTTATCGCCGGTCTTGAATAGTGATTCCTGCGGGGCAGATTTTACAAAGGTTTCATATTTACCTGACGGGATAAAGTTTATGTAAATCAAGCCAATTAAGAGCATTGAAATTGTCATCATCAAAAGAGATGAGAACGTCAAAAATGCTTTTTGCCGGTTTGAACATTTTATCTCAGGATCGAAATCCTTATTGTATTCGAGATAACCGCCCCAGAAAACCGGATAGATTACAAGTTCGGTGTCATTAAATTTCTTTGCGAAAACAGGTTTGCCCCAGTCTATACCGATAACAAACTTTTCAACCGGAAGTTTAAGGCGTTTTGCCGCGATAAACCGCCCGATTGTGAATGTTAATTTCAATATGCTTAAAACTATAATCGCAATGATAAATGACATGAAATTGCTCCCTAAATGCTTTGTATGTTACGTCTTGCCATTATCCGGGTATGGCTGTTTACTCAGTCAACTCTTTCAAATAGTTAGGCAGTGCAAAACGTGCAAGGTGGTAGTCCTTGTTGTAAATTTTGCAGGTTTTTGTAATTTTTTCGCAGCGTTCTTCATCAATGTATGATAAAGGTTTAACTGTTTCTGAGCAATACGCCCATGCCCAGTAGCCGCCAGGGTAAGTCGGAATGTTTGAAGTATAGGTTGAAACAATCGGGAATACTTTTTTCAGCAAGTCGTACATTTTTTTGATTTCTTTTTTGTTAACAACAGGTGATTCTGATTGCGCAGCAACGATTCCGCCTTCTTTTAACGACTCTTTAACGTTAGTATAAAATTCTTCCGTAAATAAGCCTTCACCGGGGCCCATAGGATCTGTTGAATCAATCAGGACAATATCAAACATATTTTTCTTATCTTTGATGTATTCAATCGCGTCTTCAACAAGAATTTCGCATTTAGGATTGTCGAGTTCGCAGGCAATTGTCGGAAGGTATTTTTTGCAAGCGTCAATAACCATTCCGTCGATTTCGCAAAGTACAACTTTTTCAACGGTATCGTGTTTCAGAACTTCTCTAACGGTTCCGCCGTCCCCGCCGCCTATTACAAGAACTGTTTTAGGGCATTTGTGGTTCATCATCGGAATATGTGCAATCATCTCGTGATAGTGCCATTCATCACCCTCCGTTGTCATCATTAAGTCGTCAAGCGTTAAAACTCTGCCCAGTTCGCTGTCAGATTCAAAAACTTCTACCTTTTGAAAGTCTGATTGACCTTCAAAAAGTACTTCTTTTTTCTTGATTGCAATGCCAAAACCTGCCGGTGTTATTTCTTTATAAAATTTTTCACTCATTTATTTTCTCCTTACTTTATCTTCATTCTTAATTCTGATTTGACAAAACGTGTATATGCAGGTGGAAAACTTCCTGTCCTTCTTCTTTGCCGGTGTTGATTTGAACTCTGTAAGATTTAATCCCTAATTTTTTTGTGACAGCTTTTACACCTTTGATGAGTTCTGCCATTAACTTTTCATCCTCAAGCTCGTTCAAGGACTCAATGTGAACCTTTGGCACTACAAGCAAATGGTGTTTTGCTTTAGGATGAATATCTTTAAAAACAACAAGATAATCATTCTCAAGTAAAAATTCCGTGTTAAATTCACCGTTGATAATTTTACAAAAGATACAATCATTTTCCATGTTTCTTCTCCTTACAAAATATCCCTTATTTCAATTCTAGCTGAAAAAACTAAAAAGGCAATTAAAATGTAACATTTATTTTCTGTGCGTGTTCACTTTTTGCTTGTTTGTAATACAATAACTTTTAGAATATCAATAAGAAAAGAGGAAAGTATAAATGATAGTTACAAAGATGAAATCGCACAATTGCGGCGAGTTGAATTTGAACAATATCAACCAGGAAGTGACTTTATCCGGCTGGGTTGCGTGTGTACGTGATTTGGGCGGTATTTTATTTGTTGAATTGAGAGATAGAAGCGGATTCTTCCAAATCGTTGCAAACCCGCAAATTAACCCCCAGGTACACAAAGTACTTGAAAAAGTTCGTTCAGAATATGTTATTACCGTTAAAGGCAAAGTTACAAGACGTCCGGAAGAAACTTATAACGAAAAATACGCTACCGGTCAGGTAGAAATGTATCCTGACACTATTGAAATTCTTTCCGAAGCAAAAGTTTTACCGTTTGTTTTGGATGATGATAATGTTTCCGAAGATGTTCGCTTAAAATACAGATATTTGGACCTCAGACGTGAAAAAATGCTTTCAAACCTTGTTTTGCGTCATAAAATTGTTCAGGCGGTAAGAAATAATTTGAATAATAAAGATTTCTTAGAAGTTGAAACTCCTATCCTTATTAAAACGACTCCGGAAGGCGCAAGAGATTACCTTGTTCCGTCACGTGTTCAGGAAGGTAAATTCTACGCGCTGCCGCAATCTCCGCAAATCTTTAAACAATTGTTAATGGTTGGCGGTATTGAAAGATATTATCAGGTTGCAAAATGCTTCCGTGATGAGGATTTACGTGCTGACAGACAGCCTGAATTTACTCAAATCGACCTTGAAATGTCTTTTGTTGAACAGCAAGACGTTATCAAAGTCGTTGAAGACTTGATTGTTGATGCATTCAAAGCTGCCGGCGTTGAGGTTAAACCTCCGTTTATTCAAATGCCTTGGCAGGAAGCTATGGACAGATATGGTTCCGATAAACCGGATACACGTTTCGGGTTAGAGCTTTTTGACCTCGGCGATATTATTATGCAGTCTAACTTTGAAATCGTTAAATCAACACTTGAAAAAGGCGGTATTGTCCGCGGTATCAGAATTCCGGGCGGCGCTTCATATTCAAGAAAAGATATTGATGATATTACAAAACTTGCAATGTCTTTTGGCGCGAAAGCTCTTGCTAACATTATTTATCTTGAAGACGGCACACCAAAATCTCCTGTAATGAAATTCGTGACAGAAGAACAGGCTAAAATGATTCAGGAACGCGCTCAGGCTGTTGCAGGTGATATTATCTTCTTTGTTGCCGATAAACCAAAATTGGTTTACGACATTATGGGTCGTTTAAGACTTCACTTCGGCAAACAGCTTAATCTTATTGACGAAAGCAAGCACGCGCTTCTCTGGGTAGTTGACTTCCCAATGTTTGAATACAGTGAAGAAGAAGGCAGGTTTATGGCAATGCACCACCCGTTCACTTCTCCTTGTCTTGAAGATTTGGATAAACTGGACAGCGGTGATCTCGGTAACGTTAAATCAATCGCTTACGATATCGTTTACAACGGAACGGAGCTCGGCGGCGGTTCTGTCAGAATTCACTCCTCCGAAGTTCAAAAGAAAATCTTCAAAGCTCTCGGCTTAACAGAAGAAGAAGCGGTTGAAAAATTCGGATTTATGGTTAATGCACTTCAATACGGTACTCCGCCTCACGCAGGACTGGCAATCGGTCTTGACAGACTCGTCGCGCTGCTTGCAAGAACGGAATCTATCCGTGATGTAATCGCGTTCCCGAAAAATTCAGGTGCAAAAGACCTTATGAGCGATGCTCCGGGAGAAGCCTCTCTGCAACAATTAAGAGAACTTCACCTGAAAAGTACGGCAAGGCCAAATCATTAAGTTTTGTCATACTACTTATAATAAATAAAAGGCGGTCTTTAGACCGCCTTTTTAACATACGTAGCACGCAAGAAGTTCTGCGCCTGTTGCCTTCATTTTCTTCAACGCACGCATTTCGGTCTGACGAATGCACTCTTTTGTTACTCCATAGAGGTTGCCAATTTCTTCAAGCGTTTTCTTTGCAGTATTTCCAAGCCCGAAACGCATTTTTACAACCTCCTGCTCTCTGTCTTTGAGCCTTGAAACAATATTATAAATATCATTTTTCAGCCCTTCATATTCAATTTCTTCTTCAACGGAAGCATTTTCATCTCTGATTATCTCTGCCAGTGTCATGTCTTTGTTCTCGTCATTGTTCAGTGAACTCTCTAATGACAAACTCTTTGAGTATGCAGATAAAAATGTATCAATTTTATCCGGCTCTATGTTCATTTTTTTAGCTACTTCACTATTAGAAACAGCGTTATTTTTCTCTCTTTCCATTTCTCGTTTTACTTTTGAAAATTTTGAAAGGGTTTCCTGAATATATACCGGAATTTTCATGCAATAGCCCTGTTCGGAAATAGCTTTGAACATTGCCTGCTTAATCCACCAGTTTGCATAAGTGCTGAACTTGTAGCCTAGTTTGTGGTTGAATTTTTCAACGGCAATCATCAAGCCGATATTGCCTTCCTGAATTAAATCGCTCATCGGAATTTTTGAAATATGGATTGTCTTTTTGGCAATCATTACGACCAGACGTAAATTCGCTTCAATCAATCTTTGTTTCGCTTCAAAATCACCTGACTTAATCTTTTCGGCTAAATCTCTCTCTTCTTCTGCACTAAGCGCGCTGTAGTGCGAAATTGATCTGATATATTCTGACATCAAATCATTTTCATCGCACGAAAAAACATCATCTCTAGCGGGGTTGGATAAATTTTCACATTTCTTCATTTTAATCACTTTAGACATAACACGAGGCTCCTCTTCTTTTGCTGATGCTGGTCGTTCCGGCACGCGGGCACGTCAAACCGGCTATCTCAGCTTGCAGGTTGTACGGGAAAAACTAAACACTTATATACTTAATATATACTCAAGTATATACTAAAATCAAGTTTTTGTTAAAAAATTGTTACAAATCTCAAAAATTTGCAATGTTAAGCTTTTGGGTTAGAATAAATTTGGAGGGCATAATGATTAAATATAAATTAGTTATATTAACGATAATCGGGCTTCTGGCAGGCTTTCTTGGCGGATATTTTCTTGCTGATAAAAATGCGGCAATGGCGGCAAAAGCGGAACGGATTTCTAAAGCGGTAGATGAAGCTGTGAGTGAAACAAAAGAAGTTAAGGAGTTTGGCAAGCCTGCGCTGGTGTATTTTTACGGTAAAGAATGTTCTTCCTGTCAGAAATTTAAACCAACCTGGCTGGCGCTGAAGAAAAAATATAAAAATTCATTTAATTTTATAGAAATAGATGTTGATAAGGCTGAAAATGCACCTTTATGTTATGAATTTATGGTAAACGTTATTCCGGCGGTTCATATAGAAGACGCGCCTTTCAGAAACCGCGCATACATAAACCCGATGGAATACCACTTTGTGCCGCGTTTAGAAGACACTTTGAACAGGTATCTTGAGATGCGTGAAATCCTGAAAAAAGGTGCTGCTTAATATATCTTAATATTTTTGACAAAACTAGCAAATTTGATTTTTGAGGGAACTTTATATATACATATAAAGCTCTCTCTTCTTATTTAAACGGATAGGCCTTGAATACCAAGGTCTTTTTTTTTTGTCCGAGAAAGACTCGCGCCCGGCTGAGCCGGAGCCATACTTGTATCAATCGCTACCGAGAGCGTATGAGCCAAA
>CALVBO010000020.1 GCA_944325835.1 Candidatus Gastranaerophilales bacterium | reverse complement strand
CGGGAAATACACCAGTCGCGGATATTTTCCATCCAGCCAAGGTAATTTTTCTCCCAGCGTTCCGGAATAAATTTAATTCTTCCGTCTTTAACAGCTTCAATCGCAGCTTTTGCAAGCGGTTCCATTTTAACAAACCACTGTTCGGAAAGAAGCGGCTCAATTGTTGTATTACAACGCTGGCATTTACCGACATTATGAACGTGATCGCGCACACGCAGCAGAGCACGCTTTAATTCAAGCATTTCTACAACTTTTTTACGTGCTTCGTATCTGTCCATATTGTGAATTTCCCAAGGAACTTCCGGACAATCCTTCATAGTTCCGTCCTCGTTCATAATCCAGATTGGCTTTAAGTTATGACGTTTACCTACTTCAAAGTCGTTAGGGTCGTGCGCAGGTGTAATTTTAACAGCGCCGGTTCCGAAAGACTTATCAACGTATTCATCCGCGATAATAGGTATTTCTCGACCGGAAAGCGGAATAATTACTGTTTTGCCGATTAATTCAGAATATTTTTTATCGGAAGGGTTAACCGCAATCGCGACATCCCCGAACATCGTTTCAGGGCGGGTTGTTGCAACAATAACCGCACCGATTTCACCTTTCAGCGGGTATGAAATTTCCCACATGTGCCCCTGCTCGGTTTCGTATTCGGTTTCAACGTCTGAAATCGCACTCATACAGCGAGGACACCAGTTTACAATGTACGCGCCTTTATAAATTAATCCTTTTTCATAGAGTCTTACAAAAACCTCCTTAACGGCATCAGAACAGCCTTTATCGAAAGTAAATCTTTCTCTTGAACGGTCAAAAGAAGCCCCAAGACGTTTCATCTGGTCTAAAATGGCGCCTCTGTGTTCGTTGGTCCATTGCCACGTTCTTTCAAGGAATTTTTCACGACCTAAATCGTGGCGTGTAAGCCCTTCTTTTTTCAACTGTTTTTCAACAACGTTCTGGGTTGCAAGTCCCGCATGGTCGGTTCCCGGAAGCCAAAGTGTTTCATATCCTGCCATTCTGTGATAGCGTGTCAGAATATCTTGCAGGGTTTCATCCAGTGCGTGTCCCATGTGCAAAACACCGGTAACGTTCGGCGGCGGAATAACAATTGAATATGCCGGTTTCGGACTTTTTGCATCAGCCTTGAAAAGATTATTATCTTCCCAAAATTTATAAATTTCGCGTTCTGTATTCTGCGCGTCATAAACGGTTGGTAAATCCTCGATTTTGATAGTCGTTGTTGTCATCTTATTAAATCCCTCTAAAATTTTAATCTTAACAATGTCATATCACAAAAATTCAGATATTACAATTTTTAATTGCTCCTGACAAATTCCTTACAATTGTTATTAACAATTGTGGAATTTGAAACGTCGCAGACGCTATGTTCCGCCCCCTGCCAGCCACACTCACGTGTGCCAGCTCCGATGCGGAACCGGCTTACGCAGTTGTGTTAAACATTCTATCGCCCGCATCGCCCATGCCGGGAACAATATAGCCTTTTTCGTTTAAGTGATCATCAAGTGTTGCAGTGATAATTTCCAATTCAGGGAAATGTTTTTGTAAATTTTCAACGCCCTCCGGTGCCGAAATTATTGAAATTGCTTTGATATTTTGAATCGGCACACCTTTTTCACGGTAAAGTCGGACGCTTTCAAGTAATGAGTTGCCTGTGGCAAGCATCGGATCGGTTATAAAAACATAAGTTCGATTTGCATCTTTAAGACTCTTCGGAAGCTTATTGTAATACCACACAGGTTTTAAAGTTGCCTCATCCCTGTACATTCCGATATGGCGGATTACGGCCTGCGGCAAAATATCAACAGCCTCATCCGTAAAAATAAGGCCTGCACGCAAAATAGGAGAAATTATAATTTCGACATCCTCATCAACGACTTTAGTCGTAAACGTTGTGAGCGGTGTTGTTACCTCTTTATCAACAAGCGGAAGACTCTTGGAAGCCTCGTATAAAAGACAGCTTGTAATTTTTCTTGCAGCGTATCTAACCTCACTGCTTTTTGTATTTTTATCGCGCATTATGTATAAATTTGTCAAAATAACGGGGTTTTGAACTATATTCAACGTATCTTTATTCATTTCCGGCTCCTTTATCATCGCCAACAGCCTTTTTCAGGCGCGTACTCAACTCCTGCAGGTTATCGTTAAACTCTGTATAATTATCGTACTGGTCAGGCGCAACGTAAGGCTGCACCTGTTTCATAAAATAGTTGAATTTCCCGCCTATAAGCGCAAGTTTTGCAAACATATTATCAAGTAAATCAATAGAATGTGCAAGCCGGAAAGTTTCTTTAATATTAATAATTTTTTCGGTTTTCAAATCCTGCGGTGTCGGCGGATAGAGTTCCAGCGACTTGGTTCCGCCCATTCCGTTAAATTCAACATTTGCAACAACGCCTTTTGGTAGCGAAACATCTTTATTCGTAATAAGAAATTTAACATAAACTTCATTAGTCAAAAGCTTTATATAACTGACATAACCGACCTGAACCCCCATATATTTAACAGGTGAGCCGATTATTAATCCGTCAACGTCAGAGATAAAAATCTGGTACTGCTTTTCAGCCTTATAATTTTTGATATTATAAGCCCTGATAGAAAAAACTACAACACACAAAATGCAAAACCAAATCAGCGCCTCAACCATTAAAATTCTATTAATATCCAAACGTTTTTTCATACATAAATTATACTACAAGAAAAAAATCAGCGAGAAAAGTCTCACTGATTTTATATAAATATTTACCTTTTGACACATCTTACACGATATCGTCCTGTAGCGGTTTTGTCAGACACTACCCTATGCCCAACATAAAAATCTTGTATCCAAACCTTAGAAACATCTACAGGAGATATAGAGGCGTAGTAAAAAGACCTACCTTCACCCAAAAGTCTATAGTTAATAAACATTGAGCCAACTTCATCAACATTAGGAGCCCTTCCAACATCACTATATTCTTTGCAAAAAGAACCCACTTCAGAAAGAGGTACAGAATTAGAAGAGGAATTCCAAGGCAAAACTAAGGGAGCAACAACCACAGGATCTGTTGGATAAAAAGCGGTAATGAAACCGATATCTTTGCCAACCGTATTTGGCCCCTTATTTCCATTCAAATCATATATGAAGTTAGCACAAACTTTCTCAACAGTTTGCTCTCGCGTAGCAAAGGACTTACCTTGACATTTTGGATTATAAAACAAAGCAATGGATTCCCCGTTTTGAGTTTCAAACGCGGCAACTTTAGTGTTTGTTACCTTAAAAGAATATCCCGCAGCAGCAGTAAAACCGGTATTCAACTCTTTTAAAGTTTTTGGGAATGGGGAAATTATACTACCTATCATAGGTGTTAACTTAACCGGAATTCCGCAATCCTCCAGGTTCTCACTATCGCAAATATTATTAATTTTAAGAACTTTTGACAGCCCCTCTGTCACGAATGTTTCTGCGGCAGTATCCACACCATCATTCGCTCCGGAAGAAGTTTCTTCAGTTAATGTTCCGTAACCATTAAGAGCCGGCATTAAAGCTATTGCTTGTGACATTCTTGCATAAAGTGCTTTTCTCTGCGTATTCCAGGTGCGCTCGTTTATATTTCCCGTGAGGCTCGGGAGCGTTATCGCCGCCACAACGCCGATTATCGTCAGAGATAATAGGATTTCCGCCATGGTAAAGGCACATACAAGGGTCATTTCCTTTAATGTCATTCCGAACTTGTTTCGGAATCTGGCCAACGTTACCGATAGCACGCAATGCTGGATAGATGCTGAATCAAGTTCAGCATGACAGTTTTGTTTCACATTCTCACTTTGTGCCTCTGTACGCTCGTTGTTCAGGATGACATTGGGGTCTAAGGCACGGGATTTACCGGTTGAGCGGCTCCCCCCCCCCCCTGATAAAATGCTTACTCTTCGGTTTTTCATAAGTTCTTCTATCCTTTCTGGCGTCCCGCCATTGTCTAATTGTGGATGCCGCTCAGCGACACTCCTTTATTATGTAACATGTTTTCTGTTTCGTCAAGATAGGGGGCTTTTAACGCCCCCTTAAAAAAACTACTTATTACCTTTGAACATCTCTTTAATTCCGTCCACAGAACTCAAAATTCCTGTTGCTTCGTAAGGCATATAAATGATTTTATTATCTTTGCCGTCTGTAATAGAAGTCAGGGTTTCCAAATACTTCATTGCAATTAAGTATTTATCCGGCTGACCTTTGTCCGCCAAAGCATCAATAATTTTTCTAATAGCGGTTTGTTCTGCCTCTGCTTCAACTATACGCGCTTGCGCAACACCTTCCGCCGTCAAAATTGCAGCCTGTTTTTCACCCTCAGCTTTTTTAATAGCAGCTTCTTTTTGACCTTCTGCAATACGGATTGCTGATTCTCTCTGTCCTTCCGCTTCGTAAATCATTGCCCGTTTTTCACGTTCAGCCTTCATCTGCTTATCCATCGCAGCCTGAATATCTGCCGGCGGAATTATGTCTTGAAGTTCGACACGATTAATTTTCACGCCCCATTTATCAGTTGCCACGTCAAGAATTGATCTCAATTCTCCGTTAATTTTTTCCCGCGAAGTAAGAGTATCCTGCAATTCCATTTGACCGACGAGGTTTCTCAAATTTGTCTGCGTAAGTTTTTCAATTGCCTCAGGAAGATTGTCAATACCATATACGGCCTTATGCGCATCTATTATCTGAAAATACAAAAGCGCGTTTATTGTAATCGAAACGTTATCTTTGGTAATTACATTTTGCCGCGGGAAATCATATACAGATTCTCTCATATCAATTCTGTCTGACATCATTGTATAAGAATAAGTATTTCCGTCAAAAGTTTTCTTCGTAACTTTTTTTGCAATAGGTCTTGGCGCATCCAAAAATGGAATTATAAGGTTAAAACCAGCATTTAGTGTCCGTAAATATTTACCAAGTCGTTGAATAATAACAACCTCCTGCTGTTCTACAATCATAACACCTTTAACGACAAAAACTATTGCCGCGACTATCAATAATACTAATAGAAAAAACATATTTCCTCCTTATTTAAACCTTTTCTACATATAGAATAATACTTTCGTTACGTACAATTCTGACTTCTGAACCTGCAGGAATTGGTTCTGCGTCCGGATTAGCCAGCCTTGCGTCCCAGCGTTCTTCGTAAACGGTAATCGCTCCGGATGTATTAGTAATTTCTTCCGTCGATTTTACAATTTTGCCGATATATTCGGAATGAAAGTCCACGCCCTTAGGCATTTCGTGCATAAACTTTTTCATCCACGGACGTATAAACAAAAGAATAATAACCGAAAGTACGGAACAAATCACAATCAGCCAGTGAAAATTCATATACCAGAGCGAAATAATTGCAGTAATTAACGCCGCAGCCGCAATACTTAAAAAGAACATCGCAGGGGCAAACATTTCAAGGATAAGTGCTGCAATTGCCACTATCAAAAATATTTCCCAGTATAACATACATTACTCCTTAATAATAAGTTATTGTAAAAGTTTTTTTGCATATTGTCAATCTATCTTGTGTTATAATTAGCCTATGATTACATTTGACAGTTTGACATTAAAAGCTTTTATAGAAGAAAACAGGGATTTTTTTGTCGGAAGCAGAATTCAAAAAATCCAGCAGCCGACACGCAGAGAACTTCTCTTTACATTGCGAAACAACGGTAATTCACGAAAATTCTACGTAAACATAAATCCGCAGTTTCATCATCTTTGTTTTATAAACAAAGAAACCGAGGCGCGGAGATTTTTGGAAATTCCGCAAAAACCTCCGATGTTCTGCATGCAGCTGAGGAAATATCTTGAAAACGCAAAAATCGTCAAGGTTAACCAGCCAAACCATGAGAGAATTTTTGAAATCTATGTTGAAACCTTTAACGAATTACAGGAAAAAATCGAACTTTGCCTGGCGATTGAACTAATGGGCAAGCATTCAAATATAGTGTTGTACAATGCTGATACGAACATAATAATCGGCTGTGCGCACAACGTCGGTGCAGAAAAAAGCCGCGAGCGCGAAATGGCAGGAACGCTTCCGTATATTTACCCGCCAAAACAAAAAAAATTTGATATTTTAACCGTCAGCGGCGAAAGCAGTTCTCCGTCGCCTGCTTGCCCTGCTCCCGCAGGTCAACCCGCGACTACGCTGTCTAATACGCCACTCCTACATCTCGCTCAAGTGCCCTATCGCGAGATGTTCTCGGACGGCGAAATCACAGAGCATTTAGAAAACTTTTTCTTTTTCTCTAAAGCCTTTGCCGCCCAGTGTAAAAATCAGCCACTTGAAAAATTAAAAGATTATATATCCCTAAAAGGTTTATCTCCTGCAATAACACCGGATTACAAAGAATTTTCTCTTTTTTCAGAGCTTCTGCCGGACAGTATCTGTTTTGACAGCGTAAACGATATGATTGATGAATATTTTTCGCACCACATTGAGGAAAATAAAATTAAAACAATCACCCAAGAGCTTAAAACACTTATAAATAAAAAGCTTGCAAAGCACATTAAAAACAAAACGCTTATGCAAGAACAGCTTCAAAAAGAAGAAAATTGTTTTGAATACCGGCATTTTGGGGACTTAATCATGGCAAATCTATATAACGGGAAAGATTTCGTGCCAAAAATTGAAGTTTATGACTGGGAAAACACTGCAAATATTTCCATAGAACTTGACCCGATGCTGACATTAAAAGACAACGCCAACAAGTTCTACAAGCGCTATAACAAGTCAAAAAAATCTATCGAAAAAATAAATGAAATGCTTGCAGAAAACGAAATCCAGATAGAATATCTTGAGCAAACGCTCTATTCGCTTGAAGCGGCATCCTCTTACAGCGAACTTCAAGAAATTAAATCCGAAATTTTACCCCTATATCAACCGGAAAAGAAACAAAAAACGACAGAACTTATGGAAAAAGAAATTGACGGCTGCAAAATTTTTATCGGGCGGAACAACAAGCAAAATGATTACATTGTTTCAAAGCTTTCAAAAGATGAAGATTACTGGTTTCACACACACGGCTGCGCCGGCTCCCATGTCCTTTTAAAATGCACAGAGCCGACAGACAAACTTATCTTTGAATGCGCAAAGTTAGCCAAAGAATATTCCAGCGCAAAGCTCACCTCAAAAGTCGGCGTGATTTACACAAAATGCAAGTACCTCAAAAAACCGCCTAAAGCGCCACTGGGGTATGTCACATATAAAAATGAAGAAGAAATTATCGTTTAGATTATTTTTTAACTTCCACTGTTACGCGGACAGCTTTACCGCCTTTATTTTTAAAACGGATTTCTTTTTGATTCGCAGGGGGAGTAAATTCGGATTTTTGATAATCCATTAAATAACGCATAAACTTTTCACTAAACATAAAACTACACCTAATAAAATTTAACCTTCACATATATATAAAACCACAAAACCGTCTGTTTTTGCCTTTTTGTTACATAATCTTTACAAATACAGGGGGGAATGTTATAATTAAAGAGGATATCAGAAACAGAGAGGAAGATTTAATGAATGAGAATAAACACCACCGTTTGAACCTAATGAATTGGCTTAAGGGTTCAGGGTCAGCGTTTACAATGGCTGAAATTATGATAGCTTTAACGATTATCGGTGTAGTTGCCGCGATTACTCTGCCGCAGCTTATAGGAAACACCGGCGGAAGATCTCATAAATTAATGATGCAGAAAAACTATGCTCTTCTGTCACAGGCTCTCAAAATAGGTTCGGCTAAGCTGGAATATAATACTTCAGAGGTTGACAGAATCGTTAACAAGACCGGCTCAGGTGCAGAAGATCTTAACCTGCAGATTTCAATTGAAAATCTATTAACAAAAACAATGGATGTAAAAAAGCTTGATACTACAACCCACGCATTCTCCGGCAAATACGTAGTTCTCGGGGCTACAGATACAACAGACGAGACGGCTGAGTTAGAGTGGGAAGAGAATGAGGATGCCGAAGGTATTACCGTAAATGATTCCGGAGCCGGCGACGAGCGAGGGGCAATTTTTGAAACACGTGACGGTTCTTATATTATTTTCCCGGACAAAAAAGATATTGATTCTTACGCTTGTACAAAAGCGTCACCTTGCCTCGCATACATTGATGTAAACGGGCCGGAGTCACCTAATTCCATGATAACCTGCTCAAATATTGATAGTACCGGTTACTGGTACTGGGATTATGAGGAGAATTCAACAGGCGAAGTTACTAAAGACGAAACGAAATACATGAAAAACAGTACAACAGAAGCAGGAACCTGCACGGTTGATCCGATGAGAATTAACGATGTATTCCCTGTTCTAATCTACGGCGGAACGGTCGTTCCTGCCCTTAATGCAGTAGAAGCCGTCATTACCGACCATTCTTAGAGCACCGAATGTAAACTTATATTAAAATAGCACCAGCATTTTTGTTGGTGCTATTATTGTATTATGAGAGAAATTAAAGAATTAAAAAACGGAATTAAATTTTTATATAAAGAGAGCAAAAACACACCTAGAACTACTCTGTGCATAGATTTTTCCCTGAATCAGGAGGAAGAAATTCCGGGGCTTTATGCGGTAATGACAAGACTTTTTATGCAGGGCACGACAAACCGCACGGCAGAAGAACTGGCAAAAGAACTTGATGAATACGCTATAGAACTTATCTGCGAGCTTAAATCCGACTATTTGAGCTTCAAATTCATCTGTCTTAACGAAGATTTTGACAAGGCGCTGGAAATCCTGACCGATGTTATTAAAAACACAACATTTGAAGATTATCAAAAGGAAATAGTCAAATACGAAGGTGAAATTCAAGTAGCAATGGATTCGCCAAGAGCCAGAGCACTGGAGGCTTTCTACAAAAATATTTACGCAAACCACGCCTATGGTAATACAGAAACAATTATCCTTGAAAACCTTGATAAAATAAAAAAAGAGGATATTCTTAACGCCTATAAGACAATCAGAAATAACAGCCGCAAAGTCGTAACAGTTGTTGGCGATATCAAAGAGCTTTCAGGTGTTGAAAAAGCTTTTGGAGATTTGGAAGAAAGCTCAAAAGAAGTCGTTATTTTCCACAAGTCGCCGATTACGGACACAAAAATTGTTGAACAAAACAAAGAGAATCTTAATCAGGCGCATATTATTAAAGGCTGGCTTGTACCAAGCTATGACAGTAAAGATTATGCCTCTCTTATGCTTTTAAACATAATTCTGGGTGCATCAGGTCTTTCTTCAAGATTATTCTCAGAACTGCGCGACAAAAAAGGGCTTGCATACGTTGTCAGAAGCACATACGAAGCAGCGCTTTCTGCGGCTAACTTTCACATATATATTGCAACAGAGCCTAAAAATATTGAAACAGCACTGGCCGGATTCAAAGAAGAAATTGATAAAATCAAATGCGAGCTTGTTCCGGAGAAAGAACTTGCAGACGCCAAAAGCAACCTGTTCGGCAAATGGGCGTTCTCTCTGGAAACGAACCAAAGACAAGCATCAGTGCTTGCACATTACGGAACCCTTCATCTCGGATTTGATTTCCTTGAGCAGGTAAAAACAAAGGTTCAGGCCGTAACACCTCAGGACTTGATGGACTGCGCAAATAAATACTTCACTGATGAAGATTACGTACTGTCCATTTTGAAACCTTAGTACATTTGAGTAATGTCTTACCCCCTCAAATAGTCGATAATAAAAAAATGATAAAAAAAATATTCTTAACCCTGTTTATAATACATTTATCACTAATCAAGGCATACGCAGTATGCCCAGTCGGCGCGGCAATGCCGTTAAAAGCAATCGAGGAACAGATAACACAAAAATTTGACGGGGCAAAAGAATTTATCTACTTTGGCTATACACCTACGGGTTTTGTGCTAAGCGTCAAAGACGAGTTGATGTTTGACGAATGCGGCTGCCTTACAGATACCGGAAAAATTTTGTTGAACGCACTCGGACAGATTATGAAGCTTAGCGGAAGAAGATGGATGATACTTGTCCATAGCCGTGACGGCAACACACAGGTGGACAGAATCTCCCGTACATCACTCAGAGCGGGTGCTATAACAAATTATCTGACGGATCAGGAAAGATGTTTAATTAATCAACTGTTTCCGATAGGATTTGGTTCAATTATGCCTACAACTCACGCCAGTGAAGGCAGAAAAGCTTTAGGCAACAGAATTGATTTTCTGGTTGAAGATTACAATTTGCGCATAGATTAACAAAAAACAGCGGGATCCGGCTTAACCGACAATATTTTGCTGTAGTCGTCTTGAGCGTTTTTCGCTGAGAATATTTTTCAACTTAACAATACTTTGAGCGTGCAGCTGACATACGCGGGATTCGGACATTCCAAGCATCTGACCGATTTCTTTAAGGGTCATGTTTTCCTGATAATACAAAACCATAATATTTCGTTCTCTTTCAGGTAACCTTTTCAAAGCATTCTCCAATTCTTGTTTAACATTTTTTTCTTCGGCAGCTTCATAAGGTGTTTTGCTCTGGTCATCGCTAATGGTGTCTATAACTTCCAAACTATCATCGGAGGCTCCCTGCTTATCATAAATTGACGACACCGTAACATCTTCCGACATAAGCTGGATAACTTTATCGACATCCATATCCAGAGCTTCCGCAACCTCTTTGGTGGTAGGCATTCTTCCAAGGGTCTGTTTTAAATCTTCCTGCGCCTGCTTAATCTTTTTCAACTTGGTGCGGACACTTCTAGGCAGAAAATCTTCCGAACGAATTCTGTCTAAAATTGTACCGCGAATTCTTATTAAGGCATAAGTTTCAAACTTTGTATTCTTATCGACAGAGAAACGCTCAACCGCGTTAATAAGCCCTTCAACCCCGTAGCCTGCAATATCTTCCATTGAAATCCCGTTTGGCAGAGTCATTTTAATACGTCCGACAACGTATTTTATCAGGTAAATATATTGAACAATGAGCGCATCTTTAACAGCCTTATCGTTTTTATTCTGAAAATACTTATTCCAGAGTGCAACGAGTTCCTCTTCTGATAAGCGTTTTATGTTGTTGTATGATGTGAATTCAAAATTCTCGCTCATTATCTGCCCCGGTAATTATCACAATACCATTCTAGTATATTCAGCCGCAATCACATCATTTAAAAGGTGTAAAGAGGATAAAAACCGTACATTTGGAGTAGAACAACCAGCCGCGAACCTACATGCTATAAATAATATATACGCTATACCTACGATTTTCACATAAATTCACATTTCCAGTCTGTTAAGCAACCCCCCCCCCCCCCGCTACTTTATATTGGTATAGGGGATTTTAAAGATTTTGAAAGGGGATATTTTTATGGCTGGGATTGGGAAATTAGCTAAATTTGCACAAAAAGCTGCAAAAACATTAGAAAAAAATCGCTACAAATATGGAAAAGGATCAGGTTTTCTAAAAAATGCTGACGGTACTGATTTTATAGGCCGCGACGGTAGAAGAATTAAAATTTACAAACTCACAACAAGAAACGGACTGTTTGGCAAGAAACAAACAATTACAAGCCGTGTCTATGAAGGTGAAGATGAAGCTTTTGTCAGAACCGTCCAACAGGGCAAAAAGAATAAAATGTCCTATTCAGTCTACGCTGACGGCCGAGTAACCCAATCACGCGTAAACACAAAAACCGGCAAAGTAGAGGCAAGAACCGAAAAACCTGATATACATTGGGATAGTGACCAATCTAACTGGGTACAGGGAGATAATTACCTCTACAAAGAAGTTACCGGCAATAATAAACGCAGAACTGTACAGAATTATGATTCATACGGCAATGAGCTAACATCAATTGAATTAGAAAAGACAAAATTTAGAAATGGTGATTTTGGCGTTGTAAAAACTAAAGGAGATGATGCCGAAGTTGTTATCATCAAAGCGGATAAAAGTGCAACCTATCGAAACACAAAACATCGAGATGAGGACGGGAACTGGGGTAATTGGAAATATGATGCTGCATATGGCACCAGACCGTACGATCCACCTGCTCCGGCTCCTAAAGCGAAAACATCTCACAGAGGCCGTAACATTACACTCGGGGCGATAGGGCTTACCATGGGAGCACCTCTTGTATTCAGCCTGTTAAATAATAAAGATAACAACGATATTCCGACAGAACCGGTTGTAACAAACGACACTGTTCCGACAACGCCAGTTGATTCAGTTCCAGCAACACCGGTTGACTCGGTTCCGGTCGCAAACAACGATTCTATTCCGGTTGTGAATAACGATTCTATTCCGGTTGCGAACAACGATTCTATTCCGGTTGCGAACAACGACTCTATTCCGGTTGCGAACAACGACTCTATACCGGCAGAACCGGTTAATCCTGAGCCGGTCGAAGAAAATGACGAAGAAGATAATGATGAAGATCAACAACCGCCGGTACAGCAAACGCCGCCGTCAGACAATCTATTCAACGGAGAAATCAACGAAATAACCAAAGCTTCTGTTGAAATTGAAAAAGGCGACTGCTTATGGAATATCGCCAAACGTGAACTGCAAGCCGCTAACCCCGGAAAAACTATTACTAATGCCCAAATTTTAAAACAGGTTAAGGAATTTGGAAGATTAAATCCGGAAATGTTCGGTGAAAATCCGTCGCTTCAAAAACTCGATTTAATTTATCCGGATAAACAATTAAAATTATGTGCATAACTCTGGATTGCCACGCTCCCTCTGGTCGCTCGCAATGACGAAACACAATAGACCCTTTCGTTGAATTTCTGACCGGGTTCAGCCATGGATGTCGTCAGACGGCATCCCTAGACTCTAACATTTTGGAATATAACATTCCGTCATTGCGAGGAATGAGCAAAGCGAATGACGCGGCAATCCATAAACAAAAATTTTACGCCGGTTCATCGGTTCAAAGGTTATGCCACACAAAATACAGCAAGCATAACAATAATAGACAACGAACTTGCCAGAAACCATTTGTGAATAACCGGCGGCTGATAAGCCCAGGCTTCTTTTAGTGTTATAGTTGCGTTTTGTAATGCTTGCATAAGACCCTCTCAAACTCTATACATATATTGTCTACATTTATCGTGCAAACACATCACCTATACGGTTGATTATTTATCACCTTTCGGATAATATACAACTATGGGACTAGAACTTTTGATGCCCGCGGGCAATATAGAAAAATTGGAATATGCAATCCGCTACGGCGCGGATGCCGTGTATCTCGGAGTAGTTGATTTCAGCCTCCGTGCAATGAGAAAGGGCGAACTTATTACGCTTGAAAATGTCAAAGATGCAATTGCAAAAGCCCACGAACTCAACGCAAAAGCTTACTTAACACTTAATATTTTCGCCTTCAATAATGATATAAGACAGCTTGAAGAATGCATTGACATCTTCAACGATGCAAGACCGGACGCTGTTATTTTAAGTGATTTCGGGGTATTTAATCTTGTCAGGAAAAGAATGCCGGATGTTGATATTCATATCAGCACCCAAACTAATACGCTTAACTATGAAAGCGTTAAATTCTGGCGCGATTTAGGCGCAAGCCGCGTAATCCTCGCCCGCGAACTTGCAATTAAAGATATTGCCGAAATCAGACGTCAGGTTCCTGATATTGAACTTGAAAGCTTTGTCCACGGCGCGCAATGTGTTTCTTTTTCCGGCAGATGTCTGCTCAGCGATTATTTTTCAAAAGGAGAGCGCAAAGCCAACCACGGCAACTGTTCACAGCCTTGCCGCTGGAGTTACAAACTTGTTGAAAGCACGCGTCCCGATGAATATCTGGAAATTAATCAGGACGGCAGAGGCTCGCATATTCTAAGCCCGAAAGACCTATGTCTTGTGGAATACCTGCCGCAATTAATCGACGCCGGCATTGATTCACTCAAGGTTGAGGGCAGAACAAAAAGTTTATACTATGTTTCAGCAGTTGCCAAAGCTTACCGGCAGGCAATTGATGAAATCCTTGCAGGCAAAACTGATGATTTGCATAAATACTTTATAGAACTTCAAAAAGTCGGCAATCGCGGCTACACAACCGGTTTTGCACTCGGCGATAATAACGGCGACAGCTACAGCTATGATATCTCTAAAGGCTTGGCCGGCGCGGATTTCTTATGCGAATTCTGGAATAAAGGTACGGGCGATAAAGACGGCTGGTACCTTGTAAAAGTTAAAAATAAAATGCTCCCGGGTGACGAGATAGAAATCATTACGCCTGATGAACAATTTACCTCAAAAGTTCTTGAAATTCAGGACGATAAAGGGTTTACCCTTGATGTCGGCAACACGAATTCGGAAGTTTATATGAAATTTTCAAACGCGCCAAAAGATTACAAATACGCTATGGCTCGCACAATAGGAGTTAAAAATGTTTCTTAAACCCGACTACAATCTGGAAAACATTTACGCCATTAACCTTGAAGAATTAAAAAGCAAAGGTATCAAAAATCTTCTCTTTGACCTTGACAGTACTATTATGGCGTCTAAATCCGGCTGCTACAGCGCCGAAACAAAAAATTGGCTAGAGAGGGTGAAAAAAGATTTTTTTATTGCCGTTGTGTCAAACAACAAAAAACAGGCATATATTGAAAAAGTAAAAGCTTGTACGGATTTTCCGTGCGTGTTCTGCGCTCATAAACCGGATACAAAAGCAGCAGAGGAATTTATGCAAAAACACGGACTAAAGGTTTCTGAAACAGCGTTTATCGGCGACCGTCCGCTGACAGATATTCTTTGCGGGAAGCGGCTCGGCTGCCTGACAATTCTTGTCGACTCTATCACCGCTAAAACCGAAAATTTACCTACACGTTTTGTACGTAAGCTGGAAAGAATTACTATAAAAAAATAATGTTAAATTGCCGCGCTCCATAAGGGCGCTCACTAATACAAAAAAGAAACGGGCTACAGCCCGTTTCTTTGTATTTATTAACTTCCTACAAGCCTCAGGGCTTCTTCCAGCAAACTCTTGTTTGAAGAAATAAGTTTGTTTGTTACTTCAAGCTGTAATTTTGCCATCTGGAAGTATGAAATGTTTCCTTTAAAGTCCGCATTAGATAATTCCAACAAGCCGGAACGGATTTCGCCGCATCCCAGTACAGGTTTTCCGGATTCTTCGGTTTCAAGGAACTGACCGTCTTTGTATTCCAGAAGCCCTGCCGGATTATGGAAATTTCTTGTCGTAATTCTATATAGCGGAACACTTACTTTGCCGCCGTCTGATTTACCATAAATGGTTCCGTCGCCTTTGATTTCGTATTCATCGTATTTACCGAGATATTTACCGTTATTCGGGTCAATCCACATTTTAATATCTGTTGTCGGAACATTCAAGGCACCGCCTTTTAATGCGGTTTCTTCATACAAATCCGCACTGACGGATTTTGTACCCTGCATAATTTCACCGCGGTCATTAAGAATATAACCCTGAACGGTATTGCCGTTTTTAGCTTTAAAAACACCGTCTTTATCAAACTGGAATTCCCCAAGACGGGTATAAACGGTTTTACCTTCCGGCGTTTTCATCAGGAAGAAGCCTTTGCCTTCAAGGAAAAGGTTATCATTTGATGTACCCGGTGTAGATTTACCCTGCGAAATTTTCTTGTCGTATTCGCTGTTAATCGCGCCGTTCAAGAAGGTTTTAAATGTAACCTGTTTTTCTCTAAACCCCGGAGTGTAAACATTTGTCATGTTATCAGCGATAACATCCATCCAGTTATTAGTTGCCTTCTGGGTATTCAGAGCCGTAATAAACGAATCATTCATGTTTATCCTCCTTGTTATTTTCTCTGCGTTGTTGTCTTTCCTGCTGCTCGTGCTGCGAGTACGAAAGCTGTGAATACGGAATATCTTCTTCATCAAAGCGCTGTCGCAGTATACTTATATTATTTTTCAGATATTCTTCGACGGCCTTATCACCGGGAATAAAGTTTGCCATAATTGCACCGTCTTTGCCTACACGCATTACAACGGCAACGTCATTACCGAAATCAATCCGCACTGCCTGACCAGTTTTTTGAGTATTATGTAGCGCATTGATGAGTGTTTTTGAAACATTTGCGCTTTTTTGAACTTCTTCCGTGCCGAAGGTCATTGCCTGCTGAATATCCTGTACAACATTTTGAACTCCGGCGTTGTTATTATTCACGACATCAATAAAAAATTGCGCATCAGCTTCTGTCATATTTAAAGATTGAAAATTTAAGGTATCGCCGATATTTTGAGTTAAATCCTCTGTTTTTGATATAGAAACGTTAAACGGTTCAGTTTTATTAACCATCTGGCTGCGGGTATCCAGAAGCTGTTGAATATTTCTGGACAATAAATCTTTTGAATCCAGCGTCAACTCTCCGTCAGGTTCATTTTTATCAATATTGCCGGATAAATGGTTATCTTTTTTATCATCCGCCTTTTCGTCAACATTTTTATCCGTTGCAGTATCTTTGTTCTCAGGCTCTTTTTTTTGCTGAACTTCCTGTTCTTGCTGAGATTCAGCTTCGACATTCTTCATTTCATCTTCAAAAGAAGTATTACTCTTTTCCTGCGTTTTAGCAGTGGTTGAGGTTGATGAAGCTGTTGTTGCTGCAGCGGTTGTTGTTGCTGTAGATGAACTTACATTCATTTGTTAATCTGGCCTCCGGTTAATTGTCTAACTCTTGTAATTGTTTTAAGATTTGGGCTTCTTCCTCTTCCGCCCGCTCCTGCGACTGCCTGAAAAACCTTGTTACGCCGAGTTCCGAATACTGCTTAAGCTCGGCGGCTTTTTCTTCGGCGATATAGTTTTCTCTGCTTTTTTCTTTGTGTTTTTCAAGAACTTTAACGCCCTGTTCCAGTTTTACAAGCTTTTGTTTTTCAATTGCGAGAATACGTTCTGCCTCTGCGAGTTCCTGCTTAAGTTTTTCGGCCTTGTCCCAGAGGTGTTCCAAATATTTGTCGTAATATTCAAACATTCTCGGATCTGCCGTTCGCATTCCTTGCTTGGTTTCAAGAATTTCCTGATCATTCTGACGGATTTTCTCTTCTACCTGAAATACTACACTTTGAGCTTTTTGCACTACCAATACCTGCTCTTCTTTTTTTCTTATACGGAAGTCAAGTATCTTTTGCAAACGGTATCGAAAAGGCATAGTTACACTCTCTCGATGATATTATCAGATATTCTAAAGAGTTTTAAAACATCTATATAGAGGAGATTAATGATTTTTGAGAATAAGTCAATATTATACCGAAAATTTTTGTAAATTTAATTCATCAAGCATTTTCAAATCCTGTTCAAAGGATTTGCCGGTCGTTGTGAGGTAGTCACCCGTCAAAATTCCTTCAACACAGTATTTAAGCGCTTTCTTCTGGTTTTCTTCGGATAATCTCATCCTGCCGCCGCAAAATCTCAGGATTGATTTAGGATTTGCAATTTTAAATACAGCAAGGGTTCTCAAAATATTTTCTTCATCAATTTTATCGTGATAATTTTCAAACGGAGTCTGCGCAATAGGCATTAATATATTAATAGGAATAGAATCAGGTTCAATTTCCGCTAAAATTTCCGCCATTTCAATACGCTGTTCCACGCTCTCGCCCATACCGAGAATTACACCGCAGCATAATTCCATCCCATATTTTTTAACAAGTTTGCAGGTGTTAATCCTATCGTCAAACGTGTGTGTTGTACAAACCTCCGGATAATAAGAACGCGCGGAATTAATATTGTGGTGAAAACGTTTTAAACCGGCCTCAGCAAGACGTTTTGCCTGTTCCTCATTCAATATTCCGATTGAAGCACAGCTTTTAATTTTTCCCAACCCGTTAATCGCTTTAATCATCTCAAGCATTCTATCAAAATCGCTCTCATCAGGAGTTTTGCCGGACGTTACAATTGCAATTCTGTCAATCCCGTTCTTCTGCGCTTCTGCCGCTGCGTCATATACGGTTTTAACATCCAGAAGCGGGAAGGATTCTATATCCGTTCTGTAGTGAGAACTCTGCGCACAATATTTACAATTCTGAGAACACTTACCGTTTCTGGCGTTAATTATTGAACAAAATTCAACGCCCTCACGATGATTTTCAGAAGCCTTTTTTAACAATGTATCCAGATCGGAATTATATAAATCCAGCAATTCCTGTGTAGTATATCTCGGCATAAAGTTCTCCTTTTCCAAAAATTTTAAAATGAACACTCTTATATGTCAAACCGGGGGATAAAAAATCCTCACGACCAACATATATTTATCAAAAAGGAGAAATTTATGTCAAAAAAATTTATGAAAAGCATCGAAAAAATTATGGAAAACACCGGTTCTAAAAAAGTTGTAATTTTTACACAGCACCTTAAAATCGACGGTGAAGTTTTTATACCGGAAGGCAGGTGTGAAGAATGCAACGAAGATTACATTACGCTCCAAAACGCCCTCGTTTGCAGGCTTAACGACTACTGTGAATGTGACGACAATGTTTGCGAATGCAATGATTACGTTTGCTTCAAATACGATTGGCTAAACATCTGTGAAGAAAAAATCGTTGCTTTTTCTGTTGTATAACAAGGGGGCCTATTCCCCCTTTTGTAATCAAAAGTTACGAATAGCCTGCCGGCTATTTACACCGTGAGATATTTCAAATAACATAGAAGTCATGAGTATGATATAAAATCGGAGAGAGAATGAAATTTCTTACGGAAAATATAGAAAAATTTAAGAAAACCCAGTTCTGGTACTGCTATTCCAGAATTCTACCCTACGTTAAACCTTACTGGTTCAGAGCAATCTTAGCGGTTCTGATTTGTATTCCGATAGGTTCGCTGGACGCAGTTATTGCACTTGCACTGAAACCTTATATGGATCTTGTCATGGTCGAAAAAACAGTTCAATCCCCATGGTATATACCTTTCGGGATTGTCCTTTTTACAGCGTTACAGGGCTTTTTAAATTACATGGCAACATATTTAAACACCTGGGTCGGCGGAAAAATAACTACAGACCTGAAAAGAGATCTTTATAAAAAAATGCTCTCGCTGGAAACTGCGTTCTTTGACAAACGCAACTCCGGAGAAATTGTCTACAGATTTAACAATGACGCTGATACCGCGTGCGCAGGTTTATTAAATAACCTTAAAACATTTGTATCAAGGCTTTTCTCCTCACTGTCACTCGTATGTGTATTATTTTATAACTCCTGGCAGCTTGCAATTATTGCAACAATCGTCCTTGGCGGCGCGTTTATGCCTCTGGCAAACATCAGAAAAAGAATTAAATCCGTTATGGATAAAGCCGTCAGTGCCGGCTCTCAGGTAATCACCGCTTACAACGAAACATTTTCCGGCAACAAAACTATTACCGCATACAACCTTAAAGATTATCAGGAAAATAAATTTGACGAAATCCTGCGCAATATTTTCAGCTTCCAGATAAAAATGATTCAGCGCACTTCGTGGCTTTCGCCGATGATGCACGTAATCGTTTCGGTCGGTATCGGTATCGCAATAGGCTACGGCTCACACCTTATCCTGACCCACCAGATTACAAGCGGAAACTTTGTTTCCTTCATCACAGCGCTAATCATGCTCTACACCCCGATTAAAAACCTGGGTAACAACTTCAACGCTGTTCAATTTTCGTTCATGGCAATCGAGCGCGTATTCGGAATATTAGAACAAAAACCGGCTATAGTTGACAAACCTGATGCTATTGAACTGAAAGACATCAACCACGGCGTAAGCTTCAAAAATGTTTCCTTTGAATACGTAAAAGGCAGACCTGTCCTGAAAAATATAAATCTTGAAGTTAAAAAAGGCGAAACCATCGCTCTGGTCGGTAATTCAGGCGGCGGAAAATCCACAATCGTCAGCCTTATACCGAGATTTTACGACATCCAATCCGGCGAAATTCAAATTGACGGCGTGAATATTAAAAATTACACGCTCAAATCCCTGCGCAATAATATGGCAATTGTATTTCAGGATAACTTCCTTTTCTCCGGCACAATTAAACAAAATATTCTGCTCGGAAAACACAATGCAACCGATGCAGAAATAGAACAGGCTCTCAAAATGGCGTATCTGGATGAATTTGTTTCAACTCTTAAAGACGGACTTAACACCCAGATAGGCGAGCGCGGAATGCTTCTTTCCGGAGGTCAAAAGCAACGTGTTGCCATTGCAAGAGCGTTTTTGAAAAACGCACCTATTGTAATCCTTGATGAAGCGACCTCCGCTCTTGACAACAAGTCAGAAGCAATCGTTCAAAAAGCAATCGATAACTTAATGCAAAACAAAACTGTATTTGTTATTGCCCACAGACTTTCAACAATTCAAAACGCAGACAGAATTGCCGTAATAAACGAAGGACAACTTACCGAACTCGGCACCCACGAGGAATTAATGAATATTCCAAACGGACAATATAAAACGCTTTACGAAATGCAATTTAAAAAGCAGGCAGTCCACGCATAAAGGAGAATTCCATGGAAGTAAAAGATTACAGCATAAAACCGGTTTCTGATAAAAACGCAATAACAATTGTATTTGCTCCGGACAACAATTACTGTAAATATTTTAGCGTTGCCCTGCAATCACTCATCGCAAACGCTGCGCCGGACAGGTTTTATGACATAATAGTTTTCTCAACAGATATATCTCACAGAAATAAAAAAATGATATTTGAAATGCTTCCGTCGAACTTCAGCCTGCGCTTTTTTGACGTAAGCGGCTTTATAAAAGAAAAACTCGGAAACTTTAAACTTACTGCCAAAAATCACTGGAGTATAAACACATTCTATAGACTGTTCATTCCAATTCTTATGAATGATTATGAAAAAGTCCTGTACTTAGATTCAGATATCTGCATACTTGACAGTCTTACAGAACTGTTTGACACCGATTTTGAAGGCAAACAAATGATTGCGGTTAAGGATTGCGATACGCCCGTTTTCTACAAAGATAAAAAAAGAGTCGACCAGATTTTAAATATCCTGAAAATGCAAAAAACTGATAATTACTTTAACGCAGGCATGACATTTTTTAACGTTAAGAATATAGAAGTTACAAAGTATATGGATAAACTAATTGATGTATTCAAAATAACAAAATTATTTTACCTTGATCAGGATATTCTGAACGTAATCTTTGAGAACACAACGAAACTGGTTTCATGCAAATGGAATTTCCAGTATCATATTCCGATTTATCATCCGGACTATCTTAATATAATCACCGGTAAATATAAAGAAGATTTTATCGCATCAGGTGAAAAGCCTTGCATAATCCACTACACCTCCGAAATAAAACCGTGGAGCTACCCAAAAGAAGCACATGCCGAATACTTCTGGAAATACGCAAGAAAATCCCCTTTCTATGAAGAAATTCTATTTGATAACTTAGTTGCAAAAAGTTCACTAAAATATTTCTGGCAAAGGAATAAAATTAGCTTAAATCTTTTAAAATGCGAGTGGTTTTCTAAAATCACAACGGATTCAAGACGCCTGCATTATGAAGAAAAATCCATACGCTTACGCCGCATGCTGAAAGAACTGCAAACGTTAAAATAATCATTCCCACTTAATTTTATACCCTAAAACATCGCAGATTTGTAAAATATCAATATAGCGGATTGAACCGCGGGCAATTTTGTTGTTCAAACTCTGCGCGGTAACGTTTCTGCCGTATTTTTCCGTCAAAAGTTTTGCCACCTTCTCATAGGTCATACCCTTCATATGGATATAACCCTTTATCTGATTTCGCATATTTCTTAGTAATTCTTCATCTGCAGCCATACAATAAAATTTTATACTTTTACGAATACAATGTAAACGAAAAGCAATATTTATTTTACAAGCCGCTTGCTTTATATACATATTCATGTATAATATACACATATTCAAAATAGAGATATTAAAAGGGGAAGTATGAATAAAGATTTCAAGATTGACCTTGTTTACTTATGGGTAAACGGTAACGATACAAAATGGCAGGAAGAAAAAGAAGAATGGCAGACAAGATTAAATATACCGTCAGGCGGTTCTGCCAATAACTGCCGGTTTATAGATAATCAGGAGTTAAAATATTCACTGCGCTCAGTTGAAATGAACGCGCCATGGATAAACCATATTTTTATCGTTACAAACGGACAGGTTCCGGAATGGCTGGACACGACACATCCCAAAATTACGATTGTAACCCACAAAGAAATCATGCCCTCAGAAGCGCTTCCGACATTTAATTCAGAAGCCATAGAAACCTGTATCGCCAACATCCCCGGACTTTCTGAATACTTCCTCTACGCAAATGATGATTGTTTTATAAACCGTCCTGTTACGCCGGACTTTTTTTTCACAAAAAATCAAGATCCTATTATAAGATTAAAAAAATATAAATGGAGTCAGGAAGAAATTGAACAAAAATGCTACATGAAAAATGTTATATATTCAATGAACTTAATAAAAGATAAATATGATCAAAAATATGAATTAGAAAATATACACAATATAGACGCTTACAGAAAAAGTTATCTGATAAAGTGCAGACAAGAATTTAAATCAGACTTTGAGAATACCTGTAATTGCCGGTTCAGAACTCCGGAGTCTGTTCAAAGGATCATTTATTACATGTGGATGCTGGCAAATAATCTTGGAGAATTACAAGATTGTGCACAAACAAACACCCTTTATTTAAAAATATTACCTCCGGAGTATATGAATAAAAAAATTAATTCCATCAAACCAGTTCTGCTATGTATTAATGATGAGGAAAAAGTAAATCCGGATAACAGAAAAAAATTAAAAAACTTTTTACAAAATTTATATCCTCAAAAACAATACTGGGAAAAACCAATAGATTTTCAGATAGCACCGGTTTTCGGTTCTCCCAAAGCTAAAACTATAGTATTTGCGCCAGACAATAATTATTGCAAATACTTTAGCGTAGCCTTTCAGTCACTCATAGAGAATTCTAAAAATTATGAGGACTACGACATTATTATTTTTGATTCTGATCTCAGTGAACGCAATAAAAAACGAATTCAAAACATGTGTCCGCCGAATTTCAGCTTGAGATTTTTTGACATTAATTCCTTCATATCAGAAAAAATAGGCGAGCTTAACTTCAAAGAAAGAGAGTATTGGAGTATAAGCATGTACTATAGAATTTTCATTCCAATGGTAATGCAAAAATATAAAAAAGTGCTATATTGTGATGCGGATATATGTTTTAACCAACCAATCACTGAATTGTTTGACATTGATTTTGAAGATAACGAACTGCTTGCAGTATTAGATACAGTTTCGCCAGTTCTCAACCTGCACAAAGCCCGTTGTCAGCATTTATATAACGAATTAAAATTACAACAACCGGAAAAATATTTTAATTCAGGAATGTTAATGTTTAATATCGGGAAAATAAATATCGAGAATTATCTGGAGAAGTTTAAAGAGATTATTAACACAAAAACCCTGCTTTTCCCTGATCAGGATATCTTAAATATCTTATTTGACGGCAAAACCAGACTAATTTCCTGCAAATATAATTTTCAATACGGTGTACAAATATTTAACAAAAACTACATCAATATAATTTTTGGCAGATACAAAAAAGACTTTGAAGAAGCTTCTAACAATCCGGTAATCATCCACTACACCTCCTCGCGGAAGCCGTGGCATTCGCCGCAGGAAGAGCTTGCAGATGTTTTCTGGTATTATGCACGCAGATGTCCTTTCTATGAAGAAATTCTATACACAAACCTTAAAACTAACGGAATCCGTGAGGAAACACTCCGGAACCTAAACCTGAAAGGTAAAATTTATTACAACTATTATCGCGCAAAACTACTTTCATTCCTGACTTTCGGCAAAAAGAAAAAACATTATCAGGAAAAACGCGATAACTACAAAAAACGCGTTAATGAAATACGAAAATTTTCACGTTTGTAGTAAAATAAAACTTATGAAAAACACTGCTCTTATTCTGGCATCAGGAACCGGCGAAAGAAGCGGGCTTAATCAGCCTAAACAATTTTTCACAGTCGGCGGCAAAACTCTGCTTGAACATTCAATTCAAGCTTTTGATGTTCATCCGCTGATTGATGATATTATTGTCGTTTCGCACCCTGACTTTTTAGATAAAACTACAGCGCTAACGCATAGTTTCAAAAAAGTTTCACTGGTAATCGCCGGCGGCAAAACCCGTCAGGAAAGTTCATATATAGGGGTTTTTGCAATAGAAAATTCCGAGAATGTCCTCATCCACGACGCAGTCAGAGCCTTCGTTACAGAAGAAATCATTTCCGCCTGCATTGAAGGTCTGAAAAAACACGCTGCGGTCTGCGTGGCAACAGAAACACCCGACACCATACTGGAAGTTGATGAAAACGGGAAAATTATTTCTGTTCCACAGCGAAAATTCTTACGCTGTGCGCAGACCCCGCAATGTTTCAGACTAGATTTAATAAAGCATGCCCACGAACTTGCGCGCACACAACAACAATCCGTTACAGATGATTGCGGATTGCTCTTAGCAAATAAACTCGCTGATATTTATATTGTAAAAGGAAATTCAAAAAACCGTAAAATTACGTATCCCGAAGATTTAGATTTTGCGCAATGGGTTTATATAAACAATTGTAACAAATAAAAAATATCTGAAATTATAATACCCTGAAAAACGTTATATAAGATAAGAGGGCTTTATATTGGCAGATTTAGATATAAACAGTGTACAACAGACCCAAACAGCAACCCCGCAGTTGTCGGGCGATACTCTTAACCAGATTAATACAAAACTTTCGGAACTGGATTCAAAGTCCAGTGTTTGGGCTGACTACAAAAAATATGACACAAATAATAACGGCTCACTTGCTGATGAAACATTCACCAATCAAACGCTTTATGAGCTTGGACAGTCGTTAGGTATTGTTTCAGACGGTGAGATTCAACCCACCAAACAGGGGGATGTCGGCGACTGCTGGCTTCTGGGCGGCGTAAATGGACTTGCTCAGACAGACTGGGGCAAAGAAGCTATCGGTGAAGCAATAGACGGAAACCATGCCGGAACCGCAGACGATCCTTACACCGTAACACTTTACGATTCAGAAGGGAATAAAAAATCCATTCAAGTTACAAATGAAGATATAGAAAACTACGGGTTAGACGATAAAAAATACTCCTCCGGCGATATTGATATGAACCTGCTTGAAGCTGCAGTAAATAAATATTTCCAAGAGGAAATTGAAGCAGGCAGGCTTGATAGAAATAT
This sequence comes from Candidatus Gastranaerophilales bacterium, assembly GCA_944325835.1. Taxonomy (GTDB): domain Bacteria; phylum Cyanobacteriota; class Vampirovibrionia; order Gastranaerophilales; family Gastranaerophilaceae; genus Gastranaerophilus. The sequence continues at coordinate 2,424 of CALVBO010000020.1, read as the reverse complement.
TAATGACCCTATGGAAGGAAACATCGGGACAGGTGTGTATTCAACAAACTATTTACTTACCGGAAGAACCGGTCAGGGGATTACAAAAGTTGATATTTTGCCCGAAAACGCCAATATTTATAGCAAAATGACAGACGACAATCTTCTTGACGCTTTGAACACCTTTGCCGATAATCCGTCAAATGTAAGTATGACCTGCGGATTTAAAGAACGAAGCTGGTTTCAAAAAACATTCAAGACCACAAGTGAGGGTGAACAATCCACAAACCATGCTTACACAATAACTAATGTGAACAAAAACTCTTCAGGAGAAATTATATCCGTTTCATATACAAACCCCTGGGATTCGGGTAAAGAATACACCGTTCCATATAAAACCTTCTGTGACAGAGTAATAGATTTGTCGTATTTACAAATGAATAACTAATAAGGTAGCGATTTATAAAAGTATGGCTACGGCTTCAGTCGGCGCGAGACTTTCTCGGACAATTTTTAATTTTTATTGCTTTTTATTGCAATTATTTTTACCACATGGTAAAAATTTATTATCATGAGCATTTCCCTGACATTTATAGAATTTACGCATAAGGAATAGTATGGAGAAAATATTAACGCTAAAACAGTGGATTACGCTAGCTGGTATGACAATTTCGGCATTTATTTTTAATACCTCGGAATTTATGCCAATAGGATTACTTATTGATATTTCTAAAGATTTTAATATGACAGAAGCGCAGGCTGGCATGATAATCACTATATACGCCTTGGTTGTTATGTTATTATCCCTGCCTCTTATGATGCTGGTTAGCAAATTTAGTTATAAAAAGCTTTTACTAAGCTGTATGGTATTTTTTGGGATATCCCATATTTTGTCTGCAATATCTCCAACTTTTATAATTTTATTGTTATCACGTATCGGAGTTGCATGTGCACATTCTGTATTCTGGTCAATTGCAACTCCCATTGCCGTCAAATTAGTTCCTGACGAATTTCGCTCGCTTGCAATGAGTATGGTTGTAGCGGGAACGTCAATTGCAATGGTAGCAGGTCTTCCTCTTGGAAGAATCATAGGACTGCACTTTGGCTGGAGAATGACGTTTCTTTCCTTAGCTATAATATCATTTATTCTATTTTTCTATATCCTGTTTTATTTCCCTAAAATATCCGGCGGAAGAAAACTCTCATTTCATCGTCTTCCGTTATTATTTAAAAAACCGTTGCTTCAAGGACTCTATATAGTCACGCTTATTGCTGTAACAGCGTATTACAGTTCTTATAGCTATATTGAACCGTTTCTTTTTCAGATAGCGAAGTTTAATGAAAATATGATAACCATAGCACTCATTATATTTGGAGCTTCCGGAATTTTCGGGAGTCTAATTTTCTCACTATTTTATAACAAATACGAAAAGTATTTTTTCCTTACTACTATCTGTTCTATGGCAATAATTTTATTTTTATTGACACCGGTTTCATCACACCGGATATTAGTAATATTGACATTCGCATTTTGGGGAATAGTTGTAACAGCTTATAATGTATCAGGTCAGGCCTCTATAATTAATGCAGCTCCTGTAGGAACTGCAGCGGTTGCAATGTCGATATATTCCGGCCTGTATAATTTAGGAATAGGTACCGGCTCATGGCTGGGAGGATTTATAACAACTCATTTATCAATTTCTTATTTGGGATACATTGGAGGAGTTATAGCCCTGGCAGGATCCTTGTATTGCTTATACAAAATCGTACCTATATTAGCAAAAAACAAAGAATAAGATTAAAAAAGACAGGTATAAAACCTTTTTTTATCTGAATCGCAGTGGACTGTCTTGCTCACTCGCGTTTAACGGCAATTCCGCATTTTGTTTTCAGTGCTTTAATCACTTCAAACAAAACTGCTCCAGCCTCAGTGTAAATAAACTTATGTTTAAAGATTAAATACACAAAAAGATAAGATTAACCAAGTAATTTTGAACATTTTTCTTGTATATCTAACGCAATATCTTTTGCAAATTTTTCCTTGAGCCCTATATTTTTTGCAACGGCTAATATATCTTCTAAAGTCGGATTTTTACCCTCGCCATTAATTGTTGTCGCGTGTTCTCCATTAAATGAAAAGCTATAAGTCAAATCGTATGCAGGAGATAAATGCCATTCTTTTTTTGTGTCATCAAAAAGGAAAGAAAAATTCTTTGAATGGTCATCTCGATTGTGAGCAAACACGTTAAAGCACATTAGTCTAAATAATTGTTCAATGTCCTGATAATTTCTTGTTAATTCAAGTGTTAATTTCATCAATGTATTATAATCAAGATTAGGAAGTCTGTGACTTGTTTCTAACAGTCCGCTGACTGATACCATATGAACTTTTTTACCATTTTTACGGTCAAACCTTTTTATTCCAAAATATCCTGAACAAATTTT
>CALVBO010000019.1 GCA_944325835.1 Candidatus Gastranaerophilales bacterium | reverse complement strand
AATCTCCAACGAGCTTGATGCGGTAACGAAAGTTATTGAAAAGAACGTTGAATCCTCCTTCAAAACCTTCGGGTAGGCGGGGGCAACCGCCACCTCTAATTGTCTGGCGGGCTATCGGTTCTGATTTATTAAAAAAGAGTCCTTTATCAGGACTCTTTTTTGGCGTAAAGAGAATATTTTTTATCGTTACGAATTAAAGAAAAATCCTTTTGTATAACGGTCTTGTAATCCGAATTTTTCAGTTTATCGTTGCGCACAATCACATAGCTTTTAGGATAATGCAACAGGATATCTTTAAGTTTATCAACATCATTTTCTATAATAAAGTCAATCTTATCGACATGGTAGTTAAGAAGCAGACTTGGTTTCAGCTGCATATTAAAGGAAATCAGGTGAGAATTTGCGTTTTGTGCAATTTTTGAATATGCAACGAGTTCATTCATACCGCCCTTGTAGATAAGCGGGAAAACAATAAGAAGGCATACAAGATTTGCGACGAACATAGCCGCTACGCCGTAATTGAGATATTTTTGTTTAAGTTCAGAGAGATATTGTGCGCAAAGAAAAGCGCAGGCCGGAAACGCCGGAAGAATATACGTCGGGAGTTTCCCGCTTGCACAAGAAAAAAGTGTGAAAATAAATGAAAAATATAAAAAGAAAAAGCAGCCCCACTTATCTTTGAAGCCGTTTTCTTTCACCGCTTTAAACAATCTCAGGAACAAAACCGGCGTCCACGGAAGAAATCCAATAATCATTACCGGAATGAAATAAAGCAATGGACGGGTTTTTCCAAGCACTTCCGCATTAACAAAACGCGCGAAGTGGTGAACAATAAAATATTCATAAAGGAAATTTTTACCGTAAATTTTATACATTTCATAATGCCACGGGAAGTTAATCAACAGAAACAACAGCATCCCGGAAATAAAATATTTAGGGTTAAAGCAGTCTTTAAGCGCCATTTTAAACCCTTTAAAAATAATTTTGAAAATTCCGACCACACACATAGGAATAATCAGTCCCAAAAGCCCTTTTGCCAGAAATGCCAGTGCTGCATTAATATAAAACAAATGCCAGAAGATACCTTTTTTCTCAGAATAATCCGTCATAATTCCACAATATATTGCCAGCGTACAAAATGCAGTAAACACCATATCCAAAATGGCCACGTGCGCAAGCATTATAAAAAATGCGCTGCAAAGCAATATAATTGCGCTATAAAATCCGAACTTAGCATTTTGGATTTTCCTGCCGGTAAAATATGTTGCGACAACGGTAAGCGCAGCCAGAAGTCCGACTGGAAGCCTTACGGCAAATTCATTAAAGTCGAATAATTTTATAGATATTGCAGTAAGCCAGAAGTATAACGGCGGTTTTTCAATAAACGGAACACCGTTTACAAATAATAAATTCCAGTTTCCGGAATTAATCAAATCCCGCGACATAACGGCATATCTTGTTTCATCCACATCAAGAAGCGGATACGACCATATTCCCGCGAACAAAAATATCAGACAAAGTAGTATTAGAGTTATCAAATAGTATTTTTCCGGCGTACAGCTAAACAAATTTTTCCAGTTATTCATAAATAATTCCCTTTTACGCTAGTATACATTTTGATGCTAAGAAAAAAATGTTAGATTTCTGTTAAAGAAATGTTAGAAAAATATGACTACATCAATTAGTTTATTTTTGTAAAAATTATTAAATTCATGATTGATTTTTGCCGAGAAAAAGTGCATAATTGGTATATACTAAAAATATACTAGGTAAATTTTTGTAAATTCTTTGCAAAAAAAGTTAAAAATTTATTCATGTTTTGACTTTATTTGTAAAGATATATAGTATTCATAGTTTTGGAAGATAGGTAATAAGATGGATAATAAAATATTAAAAGATTTCTTCAAACTAATGCTTTCGATTTCAATGATAGCATTTAGTGCGAATGGCGCATTAGCTGCATATAACCCTAACGGATTTACGTTACAACAGGAATCAGGTTTAAATCAGCTTCACGATGCAAGTAATCTGGATTCAAAAAGATATGAGAATTACGTACGTCAGGATTATGAACAAAGGTATAACGAGCAAACCCCTGCGGTGGAGGATAATACGACCCCTGACAATTCTATGAATGCCGGTGTTTCCCAAATTCAAAGCGACAATAGTGTTTACATAGGCACAGTTACAATTGATAATTCCGAAATCCTATCTCCGGATGAAATCAACGCTATTATTTCAAAACTTGAAGGCAGAAACGTTACCATTGCGGAAATTCAACAGGTTGTAAATGAAATTAACCGCTTATATGCAACAAAAGGCTTTGTAACAGCAAGAGCATATCTTCCGGAACAAACCATTACCGGCGGTAATATCCGCATAGGCTTAATTGAAAGTAAAGTCGGAAATGTTACAGTTCAAGGCAATAAATGGACAAGAACCAAATACATTACCGACCGTGTAGCGCAGGAACAGGATTCTGTATTTGATATTGTTGAACTTGAAAAAGATGTTGTAAGCTTCAACAGATACAATGAAGGCGTAAGCTTGAAAGCCAATCTGAAAGCCGGTACTACCCCTGGAACAACCGATATTGAACTCAAAGCGGAAGAAAAATTCCCGTTCCACCTCGTTGGTGTAATGGATAATGCAGGCCGTTATTCAACCGGTCGTATCAGAGGCGGCGCGATGATTTACGCTGACAGCTTGTTCAAAAACAGAGATAAGTTGTCCATCGGTACATATTTAAGCGGCGGCGCAACCAGCCCGTTCTTTGATTATAACTTCCCTGTCAATAAAAAAGACGGTCGTGTGGGTTTCTTATTCACTTCAACATTTGCGAAAGTAAAATACGGTGCATACACACCGCTAGATATCAGAAGCCACGGTTATCAATATTCCCTGTACTATTCACAACCGTTAATAAGAAAACCTGATTTTGAATTGAAATCTTACGCAGCATTGAACTATAAACGTGCAAGAGTAAGTTATTTAGACGATTTATTCCATACAACAGATAATATTACGAGTGCTGAAATCGCATTGAACTTACGTAAAGATACAAAACGCGGTATTTGGTATTTGAACCAGACTGCTTACTATGCATTCCCGATTATCGACAGCGTTTCAAACTACTTTAAATACAGCGGTAGCGTTACAAGATTACATGACTTCTCGCACGGTATAATCGGTCAATTGAGAGGTAACTATCAGGTTATACCTCAAAACAAATATATTCCGTACCTCGATCAAATCCAATCCGGTGGTTTGTTCACTGTTAGAGGTTACAACGAAGGTATCATGATAGGTAAGAGCGGTTACTTCTTAAGCGGTGAATTAATATTCCCGATTCTGCCAAGTTCAATCAAAAAACCGGGCAGCGACGAAAGAATACCGTTCTTAGGCAGAGTTGTTAAAGGTGCAATCTTTGCGGATCACGCAGGTATTTTCCCTCGCCACGCAGAAGATTACTATGACGGAAGCTACTTCCTAGCATCAGTCGGTATGGGTCTTAGAGTCCAACTTCCGGGCAGCTTAACCGGCCGTCTATACTGGGGCTTCCCGTTAATCCACAACAGATATGAAACAGCAATGAGAGGCGGACGTTTCCACTTTGAATTAACGTTAGCACCTGATATTGATGCACTGTTGAAAAACAGAAGTACAAAAGAAGTTGTTGAGGAAAAACACGTAGAAGCAAAACCGGCACCTGCGCCTGAACCAGCCAACAACTACCCTGACGTACGTCACTACGATTACTTCTTTGACGTACCGGGATCGGCACTATAAAGCGTCAGCCGGTGCTCGCGGTGTTGGCACGCGGGAGCGCGAACGAGCGGAGTGCGGAGGACGTAAGTCCGAAGGTACATTCTCCGCGAGTTGAGCAAGACAGCGTGACAAGCAGGCGAGCATTACGACACCGCCGTTATGAGCGGAACGAAAGTATAGCGAATGAACAAAAAACGCAAGAATATAAATTATTCTTGCGTTTTTTGACAGGCGGGATTAGAATGAGAGTGTTACAGGAGAAAATAGATATGAAAAAAGGGATATTCATAACAGCAACGGGAACCGATGTAGGGAAAACTTACATAAGCGGCTTACTGGTAAAGCAGATTCGCGAAAACGGAATAAATTGCGGCTACTACAAACCGGTTTTAAGCGGTGCTCTGGTGGAAAACGATAAAGTTATAGCAGGCGACGCGGAACACGTCACAAAAACGGCAGGGCTGGGCGGAAATTCACTGGATAGAGTGTCATATCTTTTTAAGCCGGCAGTATCACCACACCTTGCAGCAGAAATTGAAGGCCGCCCGATTGCAATAGGTAAAATAGCTGAGGATTTTGCTCTTGCAGCGAATAAAAATGAATTCACCGTTGTTGAGGGCGCAGGCGGAATAATTTGCCCGTTAAATCTGGAAGAAAATCTTTTTATCTACGATATACCCAAAGCACTCTCACTTAATATCCTCGTGGTTGCAGACGGTGGACTCGGAACAATAAACAACACTTTTTTGACCGTTGATTTTATAAAACGTCTTGGGTTAAATATCAAAGGAATTATTCTCAATAACTTTGAACCGGACAATTTTATGCATAAAGATAACAGAAAAGTTATTGAGAATTTATGCGGTGTAAAGGTTATCGGAACTGTAGAGAAGGGCGCTGAACAAATAGAATTTATCAAAAACGGATTAGAGGCAATTTATGAATAAGAATTTGAACGAATGGCAGGAGAAGGATTTAAAATACATCTGGCACCCGTGCTCGCAGATGAAGGACTACGAAGAGCTTGCGCCGATTGTAATAGAGCGCGGCGAGGGGATTAACCTGTATGACACAGACGGGAATAAATATTATGACGTTATAAGTTCGTGGTGGTGCAATCTTCTGGGGCACTGTCACCTGAGAATTAACGCTGCAATAAAAAAGCAGGTTGACACGCTTGAGCACGTAATTTTTGCCAATTTTTCGCACAAGCCGGTGATAACATTATGCGAACGGCTGATGAAAGTGCTGCCGGAAGGCCTTTGTAAATTTAATTTTGCGGATAATGGTTCAGCGGCAATCGAAATGGCATTAAAAATGAGTTTTCAATATCACTACCAGACCGGAAACCCGCAGAAAAAACGGTTTATGGCGCTGACTGACGCATACCACGGTGAAACAATAGGAGCACTTTCAGTCGGCGGGGTGGATTTGTACTCTGAAATTTACAAACCGATTTTGCTTGACGTTGAACGGATTGAGGCGCCGGACTGCTACAGATGTCCGTACGGATATTTACACGGAGAATGTAACTGTCCTTGCATCGAAAAAGCGGAAGAAACCTTCGCGCGTGTCGGGGATGAAACCTGCGCGTTAATCGTTGAGCCGCTGCTGCAAGGTTCTGCGGGTATGAAAGTTTATCCGCCGTTGTATTTGAAAAAGCTGCGCGAGCTTTGTGATAAATATAATGTTCACCTTATTGCGGATGAAATTGCGACCGGCTACGGCCGCACCGGCAAAATGTTTGCCTGCGATTGGGCGGGGATTTCGCCTGATATTATGTGTCTTTCAAAAGGCTTGACGGGTGGCTATATGCCAATGGCAGTGGCAATTACAACACAAAAAATTTACGATGCATTTTACGCTGATTACATAGAAGGCAAAGCGTTTATGCACAGCCACACCTACGCGGGCAACCCGCTTGCGTGCTCTGCGGCCTGCGCGGTACTTGACATACTGGAAGAAGAAAAAATTATTGAAAAAGCACAGGAAAAAGCGGTTTATTTTACAAATAAAATAAAAGAAAAATTTGCCAGTCATCCGAACGTCGGCGACATCCGCCATATCGGGCTTATAAACGCGATAGAACTTGTTGAGGATAAGGCAACGAAAAAAGGATTTGATTCAAAATTGCGTGTAGGATATCAGATTTATAAAAAAGCGCTGAAAAAGGGCGTAATATTACGCCCTTTAGGGAATGTTATTTACTTCAATCCGCCGCTAATTATTGAGAAAGCGGACATGGATTACGTGATTGAAGTTGCTTATGAGTGCATGTGCGAAGTTCTTGGCTAACGTTTAACGCAGCGAACCGAAAAAACTTCACCACCGTCAACCGTTGAATCAACCGGTGAAAGCATACCCTTATTGGTATATGTCACCTGCCATGCATTCTCGCCCTCCCGCGAATTCGTCCAATATCTTGTATTGGCAAGATTTGACACGTTATGATTATACTGTAGTGCCATCATTTCTTCCAAATTTGGCGCCCTGTATTCACTGTCAATATTTTTGCAGGAACTGTTAGCCTCGCTCCAGTTGACCTCCAAATCCCCGCCGCGCAAGAATGGCATAGGCGCAACAACAACGGAATCCGTTGGATAAAACACAGAAATAATTCCAATATCTTTACCAAAAGTATTCGGGCCTTTAGTTCCATTCAGGTCGTAAATAAAATTAGCACACATCTTCTCCGGAATATGCAAGGCATTTTCGACACTCAGGACATCTTTTGCGTTACAATTAGGGTTATAAAAAGCCAAAATACTTTCCCCGTTTGCGGTTTCAAATGCTGCGGCATTGATATCCGCATAAGTAACAGAAGAACCGGAATAAGAACCAAATAGCTCAACATTTATATTTTTGCTGTACAGATCACTGATTTTTACCGGGATATCCATTTTTGAGCCCTGCGCGTTGGTCATTAAGGACGCAATACCACAATCAGGAAGTGAGTCCTTGTTACAAATATTGTTAATTTTCAGGACTTTAGTCAATCCTGCAGTCAAAAAAGTTTCCGTAACATTGTGAGTATCCGAACTGTCAAGAGTTCCGTAGCCGTTCATTGCCGGCATCAGAGCAATTGCCTGTGAAAACCTCGCATAAAGCGCTTTTCGCTGCGTGTTCCACGTGCGTTCGTTAATGTTGCCCGTGAGTGACGGTAATGTTATCGCTGCCACAACTCCGATTATCGTGAGGGATAACAGTATCTCTGCCATCGTAAACGCTAAAATCTTACTCGGATTCAATTGTTGATGCCGCTCAGCCGCCGACTCCGCCTTCTCATTCAAAATTTTCGTCGTCCAATCGCTCGGAACCAAATATGGCACCGGCTCAGCCGGCCCTCCGCCCTTCGCGCTAAACGCCAACGCTCGCGCTTGCAGTCGAAAGCGCGGTTTCGCCTGTCGCGCGCTCGTCTGTGAGTAGTTTTCGTCCAATTGACACCCGAAAACTACTCTCTGGCTCTGCTCAGGGCTCCCCCCCCCCCCCTGCATTAATACTTACACTTCGGTTTTTCATTCTTCTATCCTTTCTCCGAGGCTGCGCTCGGGTCTTATTATGAGTCCGGCTCGACCGCCGGTCCTTTCTTTGTCATAAGGCAATAGGTCATTAGGGCATTATGGCAATAGGACTATTTTTTCTTCCATTCGGTCATTACGACTTATTGCCTTATTCTCTTTTTGCCTTATTGCCTTCTTCATTATGTACCATGTTTTCTCATTAGTCAAGACTGTTTTGTTACAAAGTGTATATATTTTTGACATGCCAGATTAGTTAGTGTTCAATTAGTATAGGAGAATTTTATCAGAGAAAAGTATGTACATCAAAAATCTTGAGATAGATAATTTTAAATCATTTGCCAACAAGTCCGAAATCCCTATGCTGGAAGGGTTTACTACTATTTCAGGGCCGAACGGTTCCGGAAAAAGTAACATTATAGATAGCATTTTGTTTGCACTGGGGCTTGCAAACGCCAGCGAACTGCGCGCCGAAAATTTGTCACACTTTATTTCAACTTATACAAAACGGAATGAAGCCTATGTAAAAGTGACTTTCGGGGATGTTGAAGAGGGAAAAGACCTTTCTATTGCCAGAAAAATTCGCAAGACAAGTCAGGGCTATGCAAGTACGTATTACCTGAACGATACTGTTTCAACGCTGACGAACGTCCATGCAATATTAGAGCAGTATAATGTTACGCCTAACAGCTACAACGTAATGATGCAGGGCGATGTAACCGGAATTACAAACTGTTCTCCGCGCAACAGAAGAAAAATTATTGACGAAATCGCAGGCATCGCTGATTTTGACAGAAGAATAGAACAGTCAACCGAACAGCTTAACACTGTTGAACAACGTGTCGACAGGGCTTCCGTAATTCTGAATGAGGTCGATAAAGTTCTTGAACAATTGAAGGAAGAACGTGAAGTCGCACTTAAATATCAGGCTTTACGAGAAGAAAAACAGGGACTTGAGAGTCAGGTTAACAAAGTTAAATTTTTTGATTTAAAACGCAGCCTTGAGCAGGCACACCTTAACATACTTGATTTTACTAAAAAACGCAAAGAAGAAGAGGTTAAAAACAAGGATTTAGAAGAAAAACTTGCGCTCTTAAAGAAAAAGTATGAGGAAGTTTGTGCGCAGGTAAAAGAAAAAGGCGAAGCCGAGCAGTTAGAACTAAAGCGCCGCGAAGAAGGTATCAAAGGCGACATTGAGCGAAAAGAACATGCCATTAATTATGCGGAAAAACAAATTCATGACGGGTTAAAAGTCATTGCCAATTCTAACACGGCGATTGAAAACAATACTGCAAAAATTGAGGACTTCAAACTTAAAATTAACCTGAAAGAAGATGAAATCAAAATTATTCAGGAAAATATTAAGGAAAAAGAGGACGAACTGCGCAAAATCAACGAAGATATGACAGGTTTGAGCGACTCCTCAGATTTGCATATTGAAAAACGCAACAATTTAAGAAAAGAACTTGACGCTTTAAAAGAAGAAGAATACAAACTTTTACAGGAAAAACTTCCGCTTGAAACAGAACTGAAAAATCTTACGACAACTCTTGAAAAAACAAAGACAGAACTTGCGGAACTTCAAAAGTCAAAAGACAGTTTTTCTTCTGACTTTGAGCTGAAAACAACACTTGTAAGCCAGCTTGAGCAGGAATTGCAGGATTTCAAAAATATTCAGCAAAAAACCAGAGATGAGCTGGAAGTTGTAAAAAACGAAATTAGCGATTGCGAATACAAGGTTAATATTGCGCACAAAAAAGTTTCCCAGATGGAGGCTAGAAAGCAGTTTGCGGAAGAAAATCTCGGACGCGAAATCGACACGATTATGAACGCAAAACTCCGCGGGGTTCACGCACCGCTGGTTCAGCTCGGAACGGTTGATAAAGAATTTTCAACCGCAATGGAAGTCGCATTCGGCGGGAGAATGGCGCACATAGTTGTTGATAATGAACACGTAGCCTCCGTTGCGATTGAACTTCTGCTCTCAACCGGCGCAGGACGCGCAACATTTATTCCACTCAACAAAATTAAACCGGCTCCGACACGCCTGCAGCTTCCAAAAGATAAAGGCGTTATTGACTATGCGATAAACCTTGTCGACTTTGATGATATTTACCTTGATGCCTTCTACTACGCGGTCGGCGACACTTTAGTAGTAGAGGATAAAGAATGCGCTTCAAAACTTATCGGCAAGTACAGAATGGTTACGCTCAACGGCGAACTCTTTGAAAAATCAGGTTCTATCACAGGCGGTAAATTGAAACGCTCAGGGCTTTCATTCAGTCAAAATGATGATGAAGAACTTAACAAATGCAATGCCCGTCTGAAAGAGCTGGAAACAACTTATGCGAACCTTAAACAAAAACGCCTTGATCTGGAAAATAAATTAGACAGGCTCCGCGCTCAATATTCTGACGCAAACACTGAATATTCCAAGGCAAAAATTGAACTTGCGAATATGAAAAATAATTTCGACAACAGCGAGAAATTCCTCAAAGAAAAATCCGATTTTATCGCGGTAAGCGAGCCGAGAATTGCTGAAATTAACAATATCTTAGACAAACTTGAAGATAAAAACGTCAAAATTTATGACAAAATCACAATTCTTGATGATGAAATCAAGGAAATTGAAAAACTCATTGATGATACGGATCTCAAAGAGCTTAAAGAAAAAACAAGCGGCGTTGAAACCGAAATTAAGCGTTTGCAGGCAAAATTGATGAGCGCAAACGGTGAAAAAGATGATTACAAACGCCAGATTTCTTTCTTCGAAGATGTAATTCTCTCAAAAAAAGAAGAAATTAAAACAATTGAAGCAAACAATGTTAAGCTTGAAGAGGACAAAGTCCGTTACAAAAACGATATCACAGGACTTAATGAACGTCTGGAAGAGTTAAAAATTCAGCTTACAGAAATCGAATCTAAGCTTGGCGAACTTCTGACGCAGCGTGACATCCTGAATAACGATTTGATTGAGCTTGAAAAACAAAAAGTCCTGAAACAAGCCGACATTGACCGCATCGGCGAGCAGATTGAATCCTTCAAGTCCCGCCGCCGCGAGCTGGAACCGCTTTTAGATGCTGCCAAAGCGGATCTTGAAAATTCCGGCGTTGACATTGAAAAACTTGAACCGGTTGAGATTTCGATTGAAGAAATTACAAACAAAATCCAGCGGCTTGAAAAACGTATGGCGGATCTTGGCGACGTTAACATGCGCGCAATTACGACCTACGAAGAAAATCTCACACGCCAGCAGGAGCTTAAAGAAAAAATTGACACTCTCACGCTTGAGCGCAAAGAAATTCTTGAAAAAATGAAAGGCTATGAACAGCTTAAAAAAGAAACGTTTATGAAAACTTACAACAACATAAACGAAAACTTTAAAGAAGTATTCCACGCGCTTTCAGAAGGTGAAGGACAGTTAAAGCTTGAGAATCCGGAAGATCCGCTGGACGGCGGGCTTACGATTGAGGCTCAGCCGCGTGATAAAAAACTGCAGCGTCTGGAAAGTATGTCAGGCGGAGAAAAATCGCTCACAGCGCTTGCATTCGTATTTGCAATCCAGCGTTATATGCCATCACCTTTCTATGCATTCGACGAAGTGGACGCAAACCTTGACACAATGAACGTTGAACGTATTGCGGATATGGTTAAAAAGCAGGCGAAAGACACCCAATTTATCGTTGTCAGCCACAGAAAACCGATGATTGAATCCGCGCACCGCACAATCGGCGTTACGCAGAAAGAAAAAGGTAAAACAAGAGTAACCGGAGTCAAATTAAGAGATGAGTAGCGAACCAGTATTTAACTATGACGAAATATTTGATAAAAAAGATGCCAAAAGTCAGGGCATCGGTATTCTTGTTGAAATGGCAAAACAAGGAAAAATCGACCCGTGGAAAATTGATATTCTTGACATTACGACAAAATATCTTGCCTACATCTGCAACATGAAATCTCAAGACCTGCGGCTTACCGGTCAAACTTTTCTTTTTGCCTCAATGCTTATAAAACTCCAATCCAATGTACTTGAGGGCGTAGAACTTACTGATTTCACACCGCAGCCGGATGAACCGACCTTTGATGATGACGGATTTATTGTTGAATATCCTGAAGATGATTACGTTCCGACAAATAACATTATCTCTTTAGAAGAAGTTCTCCAGCGCCGCACCAGCGTACGTCTGAACCACAACAGAATCGTTACGTTGAAAGACTTAATCCGTCAGTTAGAATTTTATGAAAAACTTGAACACCGTCAGGCACTCAAAGAAGCACACGAACGCGCAAAAAACCGTGTCCGCTCTTACGCAAGGCTTACGGCTGATGAAATCGTCAATCTTGCGCACGAAGAATACATTGCAGACAATGTTCTTAAACTCAAAGCAAACCTGGAACAATTCTTCCAGAATGAAGAAAAAGTTGAACTCAATGAACTGCTTTTGCTCGGAATGGATAAAATAAGCGCCTACGTTGCACTTTTATTTCTTGCGGCAGAATCAGATTACGATCTTGAGCAGGAAGAGTTTTACTCGGATCTTTACATCGTCAAAGGCACTCACAAAAGTGAAGAAGATTCTAATATTGTTGAATTTAACCGCGGCGTGGATAATATTATGTCTGTGATTGCAACGCCGGAAGCGGATGTTTCAGGTAAAGAAAAGGCAGAAGAGGTAGAAACAAATGGATAAAAACACATTAAAAGCCAGAATTGAAGCGGTTTTATTCATCACAGCCCGCGCCGTTTCAACCGATGAAATATCAAACATCCTTGACGTTGAAAAAGAAGATATTGAAGAAGCTATGCTTGACCTTATTATGGATTACTCCTCACGCGAAGGCGCCCTTGAAATTGATGATGAGGACGGCTACATAATTCAGGTAAAAGAGGATTATATTGATATTGTAGAGCTTCTCTGCCCTGTGGATTTAAAACCGGCTGTCTTGAGAACCCTTTCTGTTATCGCCCTGAAAGAACCTATCCGCCAGACAGACTTGAAAGAATTGCGCTCCAACGCTTATGAACACATTCAGGAACTTCTGGAAAAAGGTTTAATTATCCGTACAAAAGACAAAAACGGCAGAAGCTACAACATAAAAACCAGTCCGAAATTTGCGGAATACTTTAAACTCAAAGGCGACACCGCTTCACTTGTCAAAGTTCTTGAAAAAGAAGGTAAGATAAAAGACCCGGGATAAACCAGTTTTTTATCTTACACCGGCTTACGCACTCGTTCGCATTAAACGGCACCGTTCGCGCTTGCAGTCAAGAACGCGGTCTTGCCTGTCGCGCGCTCAACTGTTCGGGAAGCCTAGCTTCCCTCCTGCCTCTGCTCACTCTTTCCGCCTGAATAAATTTTATGCGGGTACTTTATACCCGCAAAAATTTACTACGGCGGTGACGTAGTGTTTCGTCCTCTGTTCGCCAGCTGCACTTCGTACGCTGACGAATTCGGACTTCACACCGGCTTACGCACTCGTTCGCATTAAACGGCACCGTTCGCGCTTGCAGTCAAGAACGCGGTCTTGCCTGTCGCGCGCTCAACTGTTCGGGAAGCCTGCTTCCCTCCTGCCTCTGCTCACTCGCAAAGAAAACGCCGCCTAAGGAGTCGAAAGGCGGCTTAATGGTGCTTTCCGGGTTAGGTCTGCCCGAAAAGTTTTATCAGTAAAAGAGACATCACCAACAGTATGGAATATCTTTTAAAAATGTCAAATTTTTGCCACAAAAAATTTTTAATGTATAATTTTGCTATGAAGAGAAAGATTTTTACATTATTAGCCTTAACACTTATAGCCGCGCCGGCTTACGCAATCGACATGAAACTTGAAAACTTCATGCCGGACAAAGCGCCTGTTGCAACCCCTTATGAAAATGAATCACAGGAGGCAAGAGCCTTCTATGCACAAAATAATCTTGAAGAAGCTTTAAATGTTCTCATTTCCATTCCGGCCGAGTCCAGAAGCGCCGAAAACTGGCTTTTAATGGGAAATATTCAACAGGATAAGGGCAATATTAAAGATGCGGTATTCCTTTTTGAAAGCGCATTAATGGCGGACAAAAAGTTTTATAAAGCGTACTACAATTTAGGCATAATTTACTACTCGCAGGAAAAATACGCCCTTGCAGTTGAAAACTTTCAACAAGCAAAAAAATACAAAAATGACCTGTCAAACATCTATTACAATTTAGGCTGCACATACCTCACAATGGGCGAGTTTAAAAAGGCTAAAAATGAGCTGCTCTATGCGATTGAATTAAAAAATACGGAACCTGATTACTATTACAATCTTGCGCTTTGCTACAAAAAAATGGGCAATGAGAAAAAAGCAAAATACTACGCAGATTTTTACGAAAAAGTTTTAGCAAACAAAAATTAGAAAATTTCATTCTGCGTAACAACGAAATCAACCGGAATATCAAAACCTTCAACCGACAGCTTTTCAACTAAAAGTTCCGCTGCAACAGGGGCTATTTTAACGCAATCCGGACTAAGCGATGGCAAAAACCTGTCATAGAACCCGCCGCCGTATCCCAGTCGAAATTTTTGTCTATCCACCATAAGACACGGAATTATCACAAAATCGATAATCGTTGGCGAAACAGGCGTTGAGCACGGCTCTAAAATATTAAAAGAAGATTTTTCAAGCCGGACATTACAATCATAAGGACAAACGAGTAATTCCCCGCCACTAACCCGCGGGAGATAAAAATTCTTGCTTCCCGCACAAAGTTCCAGCAGATTAATTTCATAGGCAACCGGATAGTAAAGAAGAACATTTTTAGCACGCTTAAACTCCGGCATAGCCTTAATATTTAACAAAATCGCAGAACTTATTTTATCAATCTCAAGAGTTCTGCGTACTTCTTTTGCATATTTGCGCAAATCCTTTTTTTCCATAACAAGATTATACTAAAAATTTACAAAAATTTACAGCCATGCCCGCCGTACGCATGATAAAATACTGGTATTATGAGCACTAAAAAGATTATTTTATTATTGTTGGTACTGCTTTTTGCAGTATTTGTAAGATTATACTGGGGGATGTTCGGAGGGAATATTGTAGGTGACGAACCGTTTTCTTACAGTGTTTCAACACCATCAAACCTTAACGACAGCGGCGAAGTTTTTAAAAAGAAATGGAACTATTTCAGGCTTCAGGCCAACAAAGTTTATAAAGGAAGATTTTTAAAAGAAATCTTCTTCAAACCGTATCCGGGAATGCTGGGTAAGGATTTAGCAATGATGTATAAGTCTGTCAAAGATGACGGACACTCTAATTTTTATTATTCCCTGTTCAGAATCTACAATTCCGGACTGGATGAATTCAATCCTTCTTTTATGAAGGTTTTCGGGATTTTGTTTAACGTGTTCCTCATGCTGTTTGCATTTTGGGTAATGTTCAAACTCCTGAGATTTATTCTCAAAGAAGATAAACATATACCTTTAGCAATGCTGATAGCGTTTGTCAATGCCGGCGCGATTTCGTGTACTATGTTTGTGCGCGAATATCAGCTGCAATCAATATTTTTTATACTTGCAACATATATCTTCACAAGAATTTATTACTCAATTGAGAATAAAGAAGAACTCTATAATGCCTGGAATTTATTCTTATGCACGCTGGGGCTGACATTATTTGTGCTTTCGGCATATTATTCCGAGGTTTATATTGCGATACTCGGCGGCTGTCTTCTTTATAAAGCTTGGAAAGAAAAGAGAAACGACTGGATTATAGCGCTTATAACCGTATTTATCGGGCACTTGATTCTGGCAAAACTTTTATACTGGGGATTTTTCAACTTCATCGGAACAACAGACTTCCCGCAGGACACACCGTTCAATCTTGAACGCGTATGGAAAAGATTTTTAAAGAACAACGGGTTTATGTATAAATCAGTGTTCTACTGTCCTACACTTGTATTTGCAATTGTTGCAATTGCCCTGAATTTCAAGAAATTCAAAAACTTTAAAGAAACAAAATATAATTTCTTGCTTCTTCCGGCAGCACTTGCAGCGTTCTGGAGTTATGTAATTATATTTATCGGGCACCTTGACTATATGCGCTACGTAATGGCTGGATATCCGATAATGGCAATGGCTGTTATCTGGCTGATTGTTAATCTTGATTCCAAAATCTGGAGTTTCTTATTCGGACTTTTATATATAGTATATTCGCTGCCGCTTACGCTGCACTTTATACCGAAACCGATAGCGTCATTTGTATACTTTGCGCATTTCAACTTTGCACACATGCGCCCGCTTCTGGAATCCGACTTGCCGATTTATCTGAAAAATGATAAAAATTTCCCTATATATGCGACATCAGAAGTTATTCTCTACACCAAAGATGACGCGGATGTTATTATTGTATCGGATATGGATTACTTCACTTCAAAAGAAAATCCGAACGATAAATTCATTGTTGTAACAAGAATTCCTGAGGATTTTGATAAAACGAATAAAAAGTGGTACCGTATCGCAAGAAAAATTCAAAAACAGGATCTTGAAGATTACTGTATGTTCAGCGGCTGGCACTGCTTCCCGATTACCAAAAAGGATTATCATAAGATAGAAGCGCTTATGGAACCAATGGATCACGAAGCGGAAGAAGCTAAACTTGAAGCGGAAGAAAAAGCAAAAGGCATAGATAAAAAAGCTAAAAAAGCCGCTAAAGAAAAGAAAGAACAAACCGTACGTGACAATATGCAGGATAAAACAAAAAGCCGTGCGCCTATGACAAAATGGGATTTCTACGATGCAAAACCAACGACCGACGATTCTGACTAGAAATTTTAGACACGGTCTGCTTGAAGAAGAGCATTTCGGTTTTATAACAAGGGTTTCCAGAAGCGGTAAGCTTTTGGAAACTTTTGGCGAAAGTTTTGATGAACCGTTTTATCTGCGCTCCTGCGAAAAACCATTGCAGGCGAGTTTGGCTATTGATTACGGACTTGATTTGACAGAAAAAGAGCTTGCTCTTGCCAGCGGGTCTAATGCCGGTGAAAAATGCCACTATGAAACAGCGCTCGGGTTTGCAGAAAAGTTCAATATCAGGGCTGAAAATTTAAAATGCGGGGTTCATAAACCGCTTTCAAAAACCCGTCAGGCAGAAATGCTTCTTACAGGCGAAAAAGAAAATGTTTTCCACAATAACTGCGTGGGTAAACATCTTACAATGCTTGCGCTTTGTAAAAAACTGGATTTGCCGTGCGAAAATTATGATGAACTTGAGCACCCGCTGCAACAGCTTGTTATAAAAAAGGTAAGTGAACTTTGCGCCCTGCAAAAGACTTATCCGATTACGAAAGACGGCTGCGGGGTTCCGGTGGTATCAATGCCTTTAAAAAATATGGTTCTGGGATTTATAAATCTTTTTTGCAACCCGAAATATGAGAAAATGACCGCTGCAATTCGCGATAACCCGTATATTTATGGCGGCGAGGACAGAACCGATACAAAAATTGTAGCGGAAAGCGGTCTAATCGCCAAAGTCGGCGCGGGCGGCCTCTGTATTGTGATAAACACAGAAAAAGAAGAGGGTTTTGTTGTAAAAGTTTCCGACTGCGACATGAAAGCGCGCGAACTTGTCGTAATAGATTATATTAACCGTTTGGACTGGGGAAATTTCACCGCAGAGAAGTCAATAAAAACACTCCACGGCGAAATAGCAGGCGAAATCTCAACACTATTTGCATTTTCACCAACTTTATCCTAAAATATTTAAGGAATTAGAATACGAGGAAACGGGGTGAAGATCCCCGGCTGTGCCGCAACCGTAAAAGCCGGAATGCTCAAATTTTCACTATTGCTGCGTCGCACGGCAAGGTTAAGAAAAATTTTTGCTGTCCTCTATAACACGAGGACTGGATGCAATTAACTCTTAACACTCAAAAAAGCAATGTCGGAACTTGTCCGCACGGTTTGCCGCTCGGAAGCTGTCCTATTTGTAACGGCATGTCAGGCGGCGGCGCAAAAAAAGCTGATTTTTCTGCCAAACCCGGTGAGATGAGCTGGAATGAGTGCGCTGCAATCGGAGCATTTTTAAAAGCGCAGAAACTAGCAAGAGAAACAAGAGCGCAAGACGCCCAAAATTTTGCCCAGCGGCTTGCGGATTTTCAAAAGGGACTTGATAATATGCAGCAGCGTTTAAGCCTGCTTAACTCTGCAATAAGTACAAAACTTCCGCGCATAATCAGTACACCCCTGACATTTATCGTTCAAACATTTCTGCAGCGCCCTGTCGAAATTATGAAAGCTCTGCCGCAGGTTATAACAAATCTTTCTCAAAAATTTGCCGATATCAGCGCAAAAATAACATCAGTTCTCGGGGAAATCAAAACCGCAATAAATAAAAAAGTTTCAGAGGCTTTCAGTGAACTTAAAAAGAAAGTGAAATCTCTGTTTGCACTCTTTGAAACACTAAATTTACACAATGAAGATAAAAAAATCGATGAAGAAAAACGAATTTTTGATCTTAAAAAGTTCATTCATTCACTAACAAAGAAAGATAAAGATAATGAAACTCCATGACTTCTCAGATGGCGAAACAATACGCCGCCAGCGCAATTTAACAACTAACCAGAGAAAAAATGATATTACGACCCAGGAAGGCGTAATAGTAAACTCCTTCTGCAAGCCTGAATGCAATTTCGACGAGATTTGCGACAGCCTGATAATTTCTGACAACGTCCGCGCGCCAAAGGAATTAAAGGACAGGCACATAACGCAGGAGAAAAGCCTTCTGCCTATTAGCGGAATTGCACTCGGGGTAATGGGCGCGATTACCGGATTAACCTATTTTATCAGCCGTAGCACAAAAAATCTTGCGAAAACAGACAAAAAACAGGTGCTGCCAACACTGACCCGCCATGTTGCGCTGAATGAAGAAACGCATCAGGCGATTTATCGCATGGTTCGCAACCCGAACCGCCAGACTATACTTGCAGGAAGCGGGGTCCTCGCGCTCACTGCAACCGCGTTTATGGGCAAAACCTTTTTTGACGGATTCAAAGAAGTCTGGGTGCGGAAAAAAGAAGCGGATATTCAAAAAAACTTACAGGAAAAACTCATTGAAGTCGAAGCCCGCACTTTCGGCGGGAAAATGCAGATTATCCGCAATATGCTCTCTGAGCGTACCGCAGAGTTTGACAAAACTCTGAATTTCGGGCACACACCGGAACTGAAAAAAAGAGAGAACAATAAAAATTATTTTCTTCTCGGCGCACTGACATTTGCCGGAATTATAGGCCTCGGATTTCTTTCTATAAAAAATCTCACCCGCGGGAAACAGTATCTGGAAGAAGGCAGCCGTGCGCTGAAAAATACGGTTCCTGAAATCATTGAAAAGTCAACAAAAGAAACAATGAATGAGGATAGGGAAATCTTGAAAAATCTTTTCACAGCACTCGGTACCCCTAAAAAATATATCAAAGAGCATCTGCAAAATCTTAACTGGTCAAAAGCAGACATCAAGGATTTTGAGGAGGAATTACTCACCTCAACCGCGCGGGTAGAACGCGCTCTGGGCGGGGACGGAACAGATAAACCCACTTATTACTCTCACGTTGATGATTACCGCGCACACCTTTACAACTACCTGCTTGACACTGACAACAAGCAGTTTAAACAGCTTTTCTTCGGGATTGCGGGTCTGAGTGCCGCAGGATATGCCGGAAAACTTGCGGGGGATGCAATAAAAGAAGTTCAGGTGAAAAAATACAACGCACAAACAGAGCTGGAACTTCAAAAGCGCCTCGTTTCAACAGAACTGCGTAACTTTAAGGCAAAAAAAGATGCCGCTATCAACCCGCTTGTAGAAGAATTTTACAAACAACAAAAAGAAGGAAAATCAAAAGAAGAATTAAAGGTCATTGCCGACAATATTCTCTATGAAATCAAGAATGGAGCGCCATTTGTGTACTCTTAGTATTAACACATATTTACAAACGAATCGTCCATACACCATTCCGGCCAGACCCGCCGGAAATTTCAGAGTGTTTCCGCAGCTTACAACCGACTATTTTGTAAAACAGGGGGAAAAATCTTTTCCTGCCATGGCTGATAACCTCAAAAGCGGCAAAAATGTTGTCGAAACCTTATACATTTTAGACAGAATTCAAGAGAATAAAACCGGCGATACCGCAAAACTTTATCCGGAACTTTCCCGTTACAACAAAACTAAAAACCCCGAAATCCAAACGTTTCTTGCCGGGATTTACCGGAAAACCCAAATCCCTGATGCCTTCGGCCCTCTCGTTGCAATGCTTATACAAAATTCACTCAACCCGCCAAAAACCTATTTTGACCCGAACGAAGAAATCGGCGGCGCAATTGTTTCATACTTTAAATAATTTAGCTAAAATCCTTTTCCATGGTATAATGTTTCCATGAGATTATAGGGAGATGAAATGTTCAATTTATTTAACAAACCCAACAGGATGAAAGCCTGTGAAGAACTTGATTTAATATACAACAGCCTTAAAAGTATCTATGATTTTTCTACAATTACCTCGGCAAGAAAAGAGTATTTAACAGATTTAATCACACGTTACGGCTATTTACCTTACCCTTTCAGAAAAGCACAGGAAGAACTTACCCCGAACGAAGTGCTTTTCGGGCTCGAAATCAAATGGGTTAACAACAAAGTTTTTGACGGCAAACATTTTCGTTTTCCTGATAACAAGCAGAGCGTTCTTGCGCGCAAAAATATTAAAAATTCAAACTGGATTAAAAAAGAAGGCCACGACATAAAATTAATTAACCTTGCAGGACTCGGCAACGGTAACAAAAGCAAAGAAACCGGAAAATTTATGGACTGGCTTATGCAGCTTTTGATACTTCCGACCGGAAACCTTGAAAACGGAATTTTGAACACAACAATTTATTTAATCCCGTTCCACCCGAGAGAATTTGGCTGCGCGTATCTGCCGAAAAGTTCGGAAGTCAGCGAGAAACTGCTTGATGAAGACATAAAAAAAGTTACCGGAATGGGTGTCAAAAAACAGGTCCAAACCTTCATTGCACTTGCACAGCTTGCGGGCCACCCTGTAATTTACGATATTCTGCCGCAAACAGGAAGATTTTCAAAAGCAGTTCTTTCAAACCCGTATATTGCACGCTGGTTTGATATTAAAGCCCTAAATAAACAACTTGAAGACAATCTTGAAAGACTCTTAAAAGAAACACTTAAAGACTGTGATGAAGATGATATCAGTGTAATAAAAGGGGTTTACCGCCAGTCACAGAACGAATGCATGGGAAATCTTTCAGAAAAGTATAAAGAACTTTTTGCACAGTTTGCGGACAAAATGGATGAGTACAAAAAAGAGATTTCCAACGAAATGCTCAAGAACGTTAACCAGAAAAAACTCCACAAACGCGTAAAAGATATTGTTGCAGAGGTTGAAGGCTCAAAGAAAATTCAAGCCGAAAGCGATATAACAAAGCATTTGGATATAATCCAAAAATTAATCGCAGAAGAGCTCTGGCCGGCTCCTGGCGGTGCATGGTGCTCCGCCGGCGTTCCTGTTTACGACACCATGAGTGAATGCGGCGGATACCCAATGTTCAAACATTACAAATTCGACGGGGAGGACGTTACGCATTTTGCAAACCTCGACTGCCAAACACCTTATTATTTCGTAAACCTTGAGGACGGAACTTACAATAAAAAAGTTATTGACTTTTTCATCAACGAGATGAAAAAACTTCAAAATGACTATAACTTTGACGGGTTCAGGGTCGACCACATAGACCATATTGTTGATGAAGTTTCAGAGAAAAACGGGGTTCCGATAAGCTATCGTGCACCGCGTGCGGTTCTTGGCAAGCTTAACAGAACAATGAAAGAAAAAATCCCTTACTTCGGAACACTTGCTGAATATATGTTATGGGACGATTTTCTCAAGGAATACCACGAAGATATGTCATTTGACACACTCTGGGGCAATGACATTGTAATGCAAAACGAAAAAAATCCCGAAAAAATTATTGAAGACAACCAGCATTTAACCAACTATAACGTGGCGAAGAAAAATAAGAATTACCTATCAATCCTGAAAACATACAACAATCAGGATGGCGAATTCCGCAGTATCGACCAGTATCCGGGGCAACTAGGCGAGGACGGAGCCATGTTCAAATGGTTTAAATACAAATTTCTTCCGGGCGGCAAATTTGCACAACGCGCAATGCTTTACGTTGATGGGGATGAAAGTTTCACAAAACGCGGTATTGAACACGTTATTGGCGAGGAAGTCGCAATGGAACGCGCACAGGACTACATCTTCTTCAACAAGTTTGACGCGATTGACAGGTTTGTAAAAAATAATTCAATAATTACCGACGGCGAAGCGCAAATTATTGATCAGGATGAGGACGGCTTTGCAAGCTGGATTATCTCAAAAGAACCTTTAAAAGAAGGTTTTCTGATTGTTGCCAACTACAAAGCTCCGACAGAAAAAATTAACGGAGAAATAGTTGAAAACAAACCCGTTCACGACAAAAAAGTACTTCTTCCGGGCGACTACACCGTCAGTGCAGAGTACAAATTTGACGGGACAGATTTCGTAAAAGAAAAGATAAAAGAAGAAAATGAACTTAAGTTTGCTGAACTGACAAACGGAGAGTTCCGAATCTTCGCGACTCGTAAAGTATGATAAAGCAGATTAAATTAAAAAATTACATTTTAATAGACGATTTAACCGTTGATTTTGACAGGGGGCTTAACGTAATCACCGGCGAAACAGGCTCCGGTAAAAGTATCCTAATCAACGCAATTGATATTGCTTTTTCAAACCGTGTTTCCAAAGAAGTTATCAGAACAGGCGCGGATAAAGCCTCCATTGAACTTCTTCTGATTTCCGATAAACCGCAACTGCAGCCGCTATTTGAGGAATACGGCATAGATTTTACGGGCGAAGAAATTCTCCTGACAAAAGAAATTACCCCAAATGCGGTCAGGACCCGAATTAACGGGACGCCCGTCAATTCAGACTGCGTAAAACGCTTGAAAGAAATGTTTCTGGATATCCACTCCCAGCACCAAACCTACGCCTTTATGCAGCCCAAATACCATATTACCCTTTTAGATAACTACGGCAAAGATGTTTACAGCAAGCTTCTTGAAGAATACGGCAAACTTTTCACTACATACAAAAATATGCAAAAACGCCTTGAAGAACTTCAAAGTGCCTCAGATGCAACTGATTCGCAAATAGATTTTCTCAAATTCCAGCTTGACGAAATCGACAGCGCGGAAATTAAATCTCCAACCGAAGATGAAGATTTGCAAAAAGAACTTACGGTTCTTGAAAACGCCGAAAAGCTAAAAGAACTCACCGGTGTCGCCTACTGGTCAATTAATGGTGATGACGGTTCAATCATTGAATCTCTATCAAGCATTAAACAAAATCTCTCAAAAGCTGCGTCTATGGATGAAAGCTTGGCTGAACAGGAAGAACGCCTTTTAGATTTACTTGAAGGCTTGAAAGATTTAAGCAGTGAACTTCGTGACTACAACCAGTCACTCGATAACGACACCGAACGATTAAACGAAATTCAGGAGCGCCTCTACGTATTCGACAAGCTGAAACGCAAATACGGCTCAACACTGGAAGAAGTGCTTGCCGCACGCGATAAATTTGAGGCAGAACTAAATTCAATAGAAAATTCCACCCAAAATATTGAAGAATTAAAATCGGAAATTGCCGGAACCGAAACAAAATTAACCGAAATGGCGCAGGAAATCAGCGAAAATCGCCAGAATTACGCCCGCGTCCTCTCAACACTTGTGGAAGAAAAGCTTTACCAGTTAGAACTACCAAAAGCCCGCTTCAAAATTAACGTTGATAGGAAACCGCTTTCGCCGGACGGCATAGATAACGTGGAATTTCTTATCTCAACAAACGTATCGGAAACCCTAAAACCGCTTGCAAAAATCGCATCCGGCGGCGAGATTTCGCGTGTTATGCTCGCAATTAAATCCATTTTTGCCCAAAGCGATGATATTGATACCGTTATCTTTGATGAAATTGACACCGGTATTTCAGGAAAAGCTTCCCAGAGCGTTGCAGATGAGATTAAAGAACTTGCTAAATACAGACAGATTATAGTGATTACCCACCAGGCGATAATAGCCTCCAAGGCAGACAAGCACTTCTACGTGGCAAAATCACAAGAAACAGAAACTAAAGTTAATGTGTTTGTTCTTGATGATGAATACCGTATAAAAGCACTTGCTGAACTTGCAGGCGGCGAAATCAACGACCAGTCAATAGAGTTTGCGAAATCTCTTCTTTTACACAGATAATTACTTTTTTATACAAATAATAGGTATTGGTGTGTCCGGTCCGTAGTCTGTACGATATAATCCACTCTTGATATTATACACGTAATACCCTTTGTTGTTAAACGCACCGGTGGGAGTAGAAGTCCAATAAGAATCATTGGCACTATATTCTCCGGTTAAGAGACTATTAAACGCCACAGCGGCAAGTTCATTACGATTAGGTAATCTTGCATCATCACCAAATATAGTCTGACAGAGTTTATTAGCATTTTTAGAAGTCGCGTAGCCGGCAGTTTTTGTATATGGCATCGGCATAAATACAGAAGAATCTGCCGGATACATTACTGTAATAAAACCAACATCTTTACCAACAGTATTTGGCCCCTTGGTACCATTTAAATCATAAATAAAATTTGCGCACATATCAGGCTGGGAAAATCCTGCGGATGATCTATCAACACGATATCTGCATTTTGGATTATAATAAGTTATTAAACTTTCACCATTGACCGTTTCAAAAGCAACCGCCTTAGTATTTTGTTGCGAATAGGAGATAAAAAAGTCACCATTAATCATAGAGCCGCTGGTAAAAAAACTATTTAACGCCACCAAATCCTCAGGAACATCAACTTTAGAACCTTTTAGATTAATAAAAGTCTTAGGAATACCGCAGTCTGCCAAATGTTCATTGTCACATATATTATTAATTTTAAGGACTTTAGAAAGTCCGGCTGTCACAAAAGTTTCTGCTGCCGTATCCACTATTGAAGTTGAGCCTGCGCTGTCCGTTTCTTCTTTTAGTACCCCGTAGCCGTTTAGTGCAGGCATCAGCGCAACAGCCTGACTCATACGGGCATAAAGGGCTTTGCGCTGCGTATTCCATGTCCGCTCGTTTATGTTGCCAGTCAAACTCGGTAACGTTATCGCCGCTACCACGCCGATTATAGTCAGGGATAATAATATTTCCGCCATGGTAAAGGCACTGAGTGCCATCCACAAGGGTTGAACATGACTTTTTAACGACCAACCAAACAGGAAACCTGCTCGACCGCCGGCGTCATTGCGAGCGGTCGTAGACCGCGTGGCAATCCAGTCAAGGACGCTACTTTTTTGTCGGGATCGCCACGGGCTAACGCCCTCGCGATGACAATTCTTTTTTACGGTCACATTGGTCAGATCCTGAATCAAGTTCAGGATGACATTGGTGTCTAAGGCGCAGGATTTACCGGTTGAGCGGCTCCCCCCCCCCCCTGATAAAATGTTTACTCTTCGGTTTCTCATAAATTTTCCATCCTTTCTTATCCTATTATGTAACATGTTTGCAAAAAAGTAAAGCCCCCTTATTCAAGAGGGGGCTTGTGTCTTTTTAAAACTATTTAAGCATTTCTTTGAATTTTTTACCTGCTGTGAATGCCGGAACTGTTTTTGCAGGGATTTTAATTTCTACACCGGTTTGCGGGTTTCTGCCGATTCTTGCGCCGCGTTTACGAGCTTCAAATGTACCAAAACCGATTAATGTTACTTTTTTACCTTTTGAAACAGTTTTTTCAACGATGTCCAATATTGAATTTACTACATCATAAGCTGTTTTTTGAGGAACTCCAGCTTTTTTTGCAACTTCTTTCAGTAATTCATCTTTGTTCATTTTTGTCTCCTTTTTTAACTCTAACTTTAACCTATACAGAAAACCGCATAACCATGCCGTTTCATAGGCTATTATAGCACTTAAATGGCGTTTTGACAAGTGTTTCGAGAAATTTACCATATAAAAATAGCAAATGGCAAGTATTTTTCAATATTAAATTTCTGTTTTCAACCTTGCAAAGCTGACATCTTTATAAAAATATTTAAGTATCTGATAAGCGTTATAACCTTGTTTCGCAAGGTTATTGGCACCATGCTGCGACATTCCGATTCCGTGGCCTTTTTTACCGACAGAGGCGTCGTAAGAAGGGACAGAGCGCAAATACGGGACATTACCGCCCCAGGTTGCACTGGCAGTTTTAGTTTTACCGCCGGCAGAGGCTGTATAAAAGGCTGAAATAATACGCTGGTTGTGAGTCAGAACAATGCCGCGGGTGTCATTAACAGCCTTGGTTGTCCCCCTGTTTTCGGCAGAGGCACCGCCATAGGCCTGATCTCTCGGGGTATCTTCCAAATCGTAACCCTTAGCCGCACGTTTACCAAGATTTGCAAGCGCGTAACTTCTGGCCGCTATAGCCTGAGCCTTATGCGCTTCTACATCCCAGCTGGTTGGCATTTCAGACGGAATAACACCTTTTAAATAGCTTTCCAGATCAACATCATTTATAACCGTAAGTTTGCCACGATTATTCTGAATAATCAAATTCCCGCGGTACCACCTTTTTTTCGTACTGACAAAGCCGCCCTGAGCGGATTTTATTACAATTCTGTCCGTATTGATATCCTGATATTCACCGTTGATTCTTATTGCCATTTTATTTTTGCGTGCAACAATAAGATATCCTTTCATTTGTTTAAGTTCGGTAACTGTTCTGTTCGAACGCGCATCAATAATAACGCCGTCACCGGAGGTTCCGACACCGGCACTCGCGACATCAGTAAGCAGCCCGATTTTTATTGCAAAAACAGGGTTAACTGAACAAATAAAAAAACATAGCGCCAGCAATAAGTTTCTCATAAAAAAATAATAACACAGCAAGAATTGAATTTCATAGAGCTTTTAATGTATTTTTTTACAATATTTTAAAAATTTTTACGCCACAATGGACTCTTTGCCGTTTTTATCCATAGTTTTCATAAGAGATTTTGTCAGTTCCAGCCCGAGGCAGGAAGAACCGATAGAAACAGATACAAATGTAAGCCCTTTGATAATCGCTCCGATTTTTCCACCCCATTTGTGTTTTGCAATCGTTTCAAATACCGGTTTAAATACGCCGGATTTGGACATTTTTTCAAGCGTGTTTGTGACAGTTTTAGAATTTGCAATATTGTTGTAGTTTTTAGAGATTAAATGTTCACCCGCAAACATAAAGGCAAGCGAGCCTAATTCTTCTTTAAAAGTTTTTTCTTTATCGTCAGACATAGCAACTTTAACCACGCTGGAAGCACAAATCAACGGGTTTATATTGTTACTTAAAAATTCAACTGTTTTACCTGCATATCTAAGCGCTTTTGAATCTCCCGCAACATCCTGCAGTATTTGTATAGCATTTTTAGTTCCCATAGCTATAGTTTTATCATATTTGCCAAGCTCTTTCCAAATCCCGGCGACCTGTCCGACAGCAACCGGAGCACGGCCGATTTCACCATTCTCGGTCTTGCCAATGTTTCTGAACGCAAATATTCCTGATGCTACTGGACTAAACATACAAAATAACCTTCATAAACTACACACTTATATAAAGTATTTTTGCCTGAAATAATTGCGCCGGCGGGGAAAATGTTTACAAACTTAACAATTTTAGTATGATAATATGATGAAATAGAAAAATATTCCGATTATGATATTACTATGTACGAGTTTGAACTTGAAAATGAGGATAAAGAATTAAAGCAAGTCGGTCTGGAACTGATGTTTTTAACGCCGGAAAAGCACTCTAGCGAAGAGGGCATAACTTCCGTTGAGCTTGCCAAACTCGTCAATTTACCCTTAGAAACCGTAAAAAAGAAGTTAACCATACTGAAAGACCACGGGGTTATACGTGTACGCGGCATAAACCCTAAGTACTGGAAGTTTGATGAATATAATTTTCAACGGCTGGACGAACACGATGAAATTTTCAGACTGCTCTGCAGTTTTGATGATGTTGATTTTGACAGGTATTTTGACTACAGCGGACACTAAACAAAGCTGCTCTACGTCGCGTGCCTTTCTCAGACAAAAAAAAACAGCGGGTATACACCCGCTGATTAAGAAAGGATAAATTATTAATCCCTTTTTACGCAACGAACCTGTTTAGTCTGCGTTCTATCAAGCATAAGCCTTGCGCCGGTCCATAGACTTTGCGCCCAGCCGCGGCTCTCGTTGTTTGAAAGAGAAAGTGAAGAAGTCCAGTAATGATCTTCGTTTATACTGCCGATTAAGTTTTGGTTAACAAACATCGCTCCAGCCTCTTCTTTAGTCGGCAAGCGGTAATTTGCATCCAACTGTGTACAGGATTTTGATGCAGTCAAAGAACTTGAGCCGGAAGCAACCAGAGGTGCCGCCGTTGCATTTCTTGAGTGAACAAGCGGCGCAACGACAACACTGTCTACTGAATATAGGACAGTTATAAAACCGATATCTTTACCGTAGGTATTCGGCCCCTTTTTACCGTTAAGGTCATAAATAAAATTAGCACAAACCCTATTTTGAATAGGATCCCACCACACAGAAGGACTCAATTCCGAAACACAATTCGGATTGTAATAAACTGCGACACTTTCACCGTTCTGGGTTTCAAATGCGGCAGCCTTGGTATTTAACATTGAGTAAGAAAAAGAGGTGTACGATGCATTGAGCATTGTACTGTTTAAAGCACCAAAATCTGCAGGGAATGGTGTTATTACACTGCCGGTATGAGGAGTAATTTTATCCGGCAGACCGCAATCAGATAAATGCTCGCTATCACAAATATTAGTCATTTTTAAGACTTTTGACAAACCTGCCGTAATGAAAGTTTCAGCAGCTGTATCCACAGCGGAAGTCGAGGAATCACCTTCAGTCAGGGTACCATAGCCATTCAGGGCAGGCATAAGTGATATAGCTTGCGAAAATCTTGCATAAAGTGCTTTTCTTTGCGTATTCCACGTTCGCTCATTAATGTTTCCCGTGAGTGACGGAAGCGTTATCGCTGCCACCACGCCGATTATCGTCAGGGATAATAATATCTCGGCCATTGTGAATGCGGCTCGCAATGACGATAAATTGTCACCCGGAACTGCGCGAGCGAGCAGAGGCACTAAGCGAAAACCACGCTTTTCGCGGTGCCGTTTTTCGCGAGTCGAGCAAGACGGATTCAGGGTCTGGCCAATGTTGGATACCCGCTCGTAACGTGGGACAGATTCCGAAACAAGTTCGGAATGACAATATGGATTCTTCGTGCTCCAATCGCTCGGAACCAAAACTTCATTCGTTAAATTCTCGTTCGAGTCGCTTTGTGGATGCCG
>CALVBO010000018.1 GCA_944325835.1 Candidatus Gastranaerophilales bacterium | reverse complement strand
AACGATAATAAATCGTTTTGTTCGGCAGAGTGCTCCTTACACTCACGCTCCAGTCGCAACGGCGGCATCGTCCAGTTGCGCGCCCTGCCCGTTTCGCTCTCGCGAACCGGCGCCGGCTCTCTGACCTTCGCGTTACTTTTCACGTCGTCCGTGAGCACGGATTGCTCAATCGCAATCGTTAATTTCTCACCCGGGTCGCATTGTGGATGCCGCTCAGCGGTCGGCTCAGCCGGCCCCCCCCCCCCCTGATAAAATGCTTACATTTCGTTTTTTCATTTCTTCTATCCTTTCCGGCTTCTCGCCTTTGGCTAATCGTAGATGCCGCTCTGCGACACTCTTTCATTATGTATTATTTTTTCGCTTTAGTCAAGACCGCAATAAAAAGAAAAAGCTCTTTCGGATAGAAGGAAAGAGCATAGACTGAGCAATCAGAAGAGTTGAGGATATTTTGTATGCTTTAATAATATACCAGCATATAAACAATATCCTTAACGTAAAGCACTAATTTTGAGCAACAAAATAGTCCCCGAAAGGACTATTTATTAAATACTATTTGAAACCACACACAACCCTCTGAACTTCGACCTGTGTGTGACAACACCAACTAATATAATTTAGTTATTTTGCATCCGGTACTTTCTTATTGTTATCCGATTGATCAAGCAATCCTTTTTGAAGATCAATTGTTCTTTCATCAGTGAGAACTTTTTGATTACCGCTTCCCAAATATTCAGTGTTTTTGATAATGTTATTATCAGCAATTAATTTAGCGTATTGAATTTCACCTTGAATACTAGGGTCAAGAGCCTGGATGTTTTGCAATAACTGTGAAGCATCTGATACTCTCGAATTTACCCTATTATTTTCACCAAGTCTCGTGATAACAAATTTATCACCAGCAAGACTTTCCCAAAAGCTGGTATTTTCTTTTCTCGAAATCAAGTAATGAGCCTTGTCTTTAGCTAAAGCATGCGCGGTAGCTAACCATTCTATCGGGTCAATTGTTCGTTCTCTGATACCTTTTGCGATAAGGTTATGTGCTGTTTCTTCTATGTGCATTGACATACCAAATTTGGTTTTTGAGTTATTATTTTGTTTAATAGAATTGCTTGCAGAAATCGACATAATTTTCATAATTTTCTCCTTGTTCTTCGTTCTTATATGTTTATCCCATCAAGTTATCTGTCTATACTATCACCAAGTAATTAAATAGGAATATTAGTATATACTTTTTTTAACAAATTTTTACAAAAAAAATAGCTCCCGGAGGAGCTATTTTTATAAGTTTAAATACCCTTACTCTTTCAAGAATGATTCATAATTTCTGGCAAGCAAGTGACTCTTAACCTGATTAATTAAGTCCAGAGCAACCCCGACCATGATGATTAGAGATGTTGAACCGATACCCATAAGGGTCTTGATTCCTGTCGTGTAGCTCATCAATGACGGAATTAATGCAATAATACCCAAAGCAATCGCACCGATAAAGGTTGTTTTGCTAAGGATTTTATCAAGCGCTTCCGCCGTTGGTCTGCCCGGCTTGATACCAGGGATTGAAGAACCGTATTTTTTCAGGTTATCTGCAATATCTTTCGGCTGCATATTTGGCATAATCGACGCATAGAAGAAAGTCAAAATTACAATCAGGGTGAAGTAAATTACATAATAAAGAACTCCATCCGGATTTAACCAGTGACTTAAATTCAAAATAGTGGATTTTACCGCAGCGTTTGAAATATTAGCCTGCCCCACCAGACTCAAAATAGTAGATGGGAAAAGCAAAATCGCAATCGCAAAGATAATCGGCATAACACCGCCCGGGTTAAGTTTAAACGGAATAAATGAATTCATTCCGCCGTAAACTTTATTTCCGACCTGACGTTTAGGGTTAACGATAACGACTTTTCTTACAGCTTCCTGCATAATTACGATAACAATCATCGTAACAAAGAATACAGCAAGAAGAACCAGTAACCCCATTTGTAACGCGCCGTTATTAGCAACCATTTGAGCTGTTCTAGAGGCATAAACCGGAATACCTGACAAAATACCGACAAAGATTATCAAAGAACCTCCGTTGCCGATACCTCTTTCGGTAATCAATTCAGAAAGCCACATAACACATACAGAACCGGCTGTTAATACCAGAACTGAACTCAGGAAAAACATTCCGTGGTTAACGTTCGGCATTATGGCCGTCGGCAGGTGTTTCATGTAAAGCATAAAGACAAAAGACTGGAAAAACGCAAGAATACAAGTAAAATATCTTGTATACTGCGCAAGTTTTCTTCTGCCGGCTTCACCTTCTTCTTTCTGTAATTTTTCCAGATGCGGAATAATTACAGACATCAACTGGATTATAATTGACGCGGTGATGTAAGGTCCGATACCTAACGCAAAGATAGATACATTACCTAACGCACCGCCTGAAAATAAGTCCAGAAAACCGATGATATTGTTTCCCTGTGCAATTTGCCTGAACGCCTCGTTATTAATACCGAAAAGCGGCAGTTGAGCGCCAAGACGGAACGCAGCAATCATTAAAAACGTGAAAATAATTTTCTGCTTTAATCCTGATGCGTGCCACATTGAAACCAGATCATCTGTTGTAGGCATTCTCATTCCTTGTGCCATTATACTAACTCAACCTTTCCGCCTGCTGCTTCAATTTTTTCTTTTGCTGATGGAGTGACATAGCTTGCCTTAACAGTCATAGCTGATTTTACTTCACCGTTGCCTAATACTCTCAAACCAACAGATGCCGGATGAGCTTTTTTCATTTCTTTCAAAGTTTCAAGAGAAACTTCTTTCAAGCCTAAAGCAGCCAATCTGCCAACATTGATTTCTTCATATTGAAGCTGGTTAATAATTTTGAAACCTTTCAATTTAGGCATTTGTCTGTAACCAGGCATTTGACCGCCTTCAAAACCTCTTTTAGAGCTTCTGCCGGATCTTTGGCCTTCACCGTTGTGACCGCGGCAAGATGTTTTACCGTGACCTGATGAACGGCCTCTGCCTACGCGTTTTGCTTTGTGTGTTGAACCTTCTGCAGGTTTTAAATCTTGTAATGTTATTGTCATAATTATTTTCCTCTTGGCGGTTTCAACCGCTCCTTCTATATACGTTATTTGTTACACTGAACCGGCAAAAACCGGCATTATTTTACTCGGTCACTTCTAATAAGTGAGAGATTTTGTTTACCATACCCATGATTACAGGTGAATTGTAGTGTTCGACTACCTGATCTTTTTTCGTGAAGCCTAAAGCTTTTGCGACTTTGCGCTGAGCTTCGGAGCAACCGATTAAACTTTTAACAAGTTTGATTTTAATTTGTTTATTAGCTGTTTTTGTCATCTTTTTATTTCCTTTATAAGTTAAATTATTATCTAAAATCAATTAGTCAATTAGTTAAGCAATTGAGCTAATGTCAAACCGCGGCGTGCAGCAACTTCAGAGAACGGAGTGAGGCTTTTCAGAGCTTCAATCGTTGCATAAGCAGCGTTAAGCGGTGATTTTGAACCTAATGATTTAGACAGAATGTTTTCGATACCTGCTAGTTCAAGAACCAGACGAACAGAACCGCCGGCGATAATACCTGTACCTTGAGAAGCAGGTTTCAACATAACTTCACCTGAACCGGAACGGCCTGTGATAGGGTGAGGAATAGTTGTTTTGAAAATAGGTACTGTAATAAGATTTTTTCTTCCGTCAGCGATTGCTTTTTGGATAGCAATGATAACTTCAGAAGCCTTAGCACAGCCAACGCCGACCTGACCTTTTTTGTTACCAACGATAACAACTGCACGGAAGCTTAATTTTTTACCGCCTTTAACAACTTTTGTAACACGTCTGATTTGAACAACGCGTTCTGTCCATTCAGATTGCGGTTTTTCTTCAGATGTTTCAATTTTTTGTTTTCTGCCGCGTGATCTTCTTCTTGATTGTTTGTCTTCAGCTGTGTTTTCTTCAACAACAACTTCTTCAACAGCAGCATCTGTTGTTGCTTCAACCGTTTCTGTTACTTCAGAAACCATTTCTTCTTTGTTTTCTAAATCCATTGATTTTTACCTTTCAAATTTAATAAATTAGTATCGCTTTGTAATTTATGGAATACGCCAAAATAAAGCTTTTTAGTAATTGATTAAGGTATCTAGCCATACCGTAATCTAAAATAGCATTTTGAAATCGTATTCGGGTTATTTCTGACAAGGTAAATGTAGCATAAACAAAACACCGCGTCAAGTGCGGTGTTAAGAAATTATAAGAGCTTAATTACGTTTTACGCACCGCACATACCACGGAGAACTTTTAGACTGCATATTGGTATCCTCAATAAGTTCTGTAATACAGCCGCTTTCATTTTCGGTAAGAGTTCCGTAAGCGTTTAATGCCGGCATTAAGGCTATTGCTTGCGAAAAGCGCGCATAAAGAGCTTTTCTTTGAGTGTTCCACGTGCGTTCGTTTATGTTACCAGTAAGTGACGGAAGCGTTATCGCCGCAACCACGCCGATTATCGTGAGGGATAATAATATCTCCGCCATTGTAAATGCTATACGTCGTCCGAGAGCCCGTAAGCCAATTATGGCTGTCGACTCAGTCGACTCCCGCCTGTCAAATTCTACGCAACGATTATCAATCGTTGCAGAATTTCGCCTCTCACAAAACGATAATAAATCGTTTTGTTCGGCAGAGTGCTCCTTACACTCGCGCTCCAGTCGCAACGGCGGCACCGTCCAGTTACGCGCCCTGCCTGTTTCGCTCGCGCGAACCGGCGCCGGCGCTTCACATCCGCGAAGAAGGCTCCCCCCCCCCCCTGCATAAGTAATTACATTTCTGTTTTCATAGTTTCTATCCTCCAAAACCATTATGTACTATTTGTAAAACAAAGTCAACTGCGGAACCTCTAGTTCACCGTTTTGGGATTTCTTACGGGTTGCAAGGTTGTTTGAAAAATCTTTTTGAAGTTTTTGCATTAATTCTTCCGAGCGTTTAATTACCGGTGCCGGAAGACCCGCCATTTTAGCCACCTGAATACCGTAGCTGCGGCTTGCTCCGCCCTGTACAATTTTTCTCAAAAACTGAATTTCGCCGTTTTCTTCCGTAACAGTAATCCTGTAATTTTTAATTTGCGGATACATTTTTGTCATAACGTTAAGTTCGTGATAGTGAGTTGCAAAAATGCAGCGCGCCTTGATTTTAGACGCAAGGTATTCCGCAACAGACCATGCGATTGCGACACCGTCATAAGTACTTGTGCCGCGTCCGATTTCATCAATAAGCACAAGACTTCTTTCGGTCGCAGAGTTAAGAATGTACGAAGTTTCCACCATTTCTACCATGAAAGTGGATTGTCCGAGGGTTAAATCATCAGAAGCGCCGACACGCGTAAAAATTTTATCCACAACGCCAAGTTTCAGATAATCAGCCGGAACCCACGAACCTATCTGCGCTAAGATACAAATCAAAGCATTCTGGCGCATATAAGTAGATTTACCGGCCATATTCGGCCCTGTCAAAATCATAAACTGGGTTACATCATCAGAATTTGCGCGCAGTTCCAGGTCATTTTCAACGTATTCTCCCAGCGGAAGAATTTTTTCCAACACAGGATGACGCCCGTTTTTAACAATAAAGTCCTCAGAATCATCAACCTCCGGTTTGGAATAATTATTTTCAACTGCAGTAACTGCAAGTCCGACATAAACATCGGCCTTTGCAATACATTCTGCAATTTCTCTCAATTTCGACACAAATTCTTTTGCATATTCCCGCATATCACAGAACAGCTTGTATTCCAGTTCAACTGATTTGTATTTTGCAGAAAGCACATCATCTTCATGGTTTTTAAGTTCTTCTGTAATAAATCTTTCAGCACCCGAGAGAGTTTGTTTACGAATATAATGAGAAG
The DNA here is from genome assembly GCA_944325835.1 of Candidatus Gastranaerophilales bacterium. Lineage (GTDB taxonomy): Bacteria > Cyanobacteriota > Vampirovibrionia > Gastranaerophilales > Gastranaerophilaceae > Gastranaerophilus. The sequence goes on along the minus strand of CALVBO010000018.1, from coordinate 25,822 downwards.
GAACCCAATTTTTATATGAATTTGTTACCTCTATGAAATACCCAAACACGCGGTTATAACCAACTTTGAGCGATTTAATCCCCGTTGTTTCTTTTTCTTTTTCTTCAAAAGTTTTCAGCCACTCTTCACCGCCGGTCAAAAGGTCACGGAAGTAATCAAGTTCGCCGTTGACACCGTTTTTGATAATTCCGCCTTCTTTTATTTGTGCAGGTGCGTTTTCATCAATAGTTTTTTCAATCAAATGCGCAAAATCAACAATTTCAGCAGCATATTCAAGAACAGAGGCAAACGGATTATTCTCGAGAGCTTTGGAGGATTCAAGTAATTCAGGCAGCATCATTAAAGAGCTCTTCAGCCCAAGAAAATCTTTAGGATTTGCTGTACTGTTGCTGATTTTGGTTGTCAGGCGCTGAATATCGTATATTTTTTCAAGCGACGACGCCATTTGAATGCGTAAATCCGATTTTTCAACGAGTTCTGATACGTAATTCTGGCGGGCAAGAATATCCTCCTTTTTTCTGAGCGGCTGGCAAATCCAGTTTTTCAGTAATCTTGCACCCATATTGGTTTTAGTATTATCAATTGCCCAGAGTAGCGAACCGTATTTATTCTTTTCTCTGAGAGTTTCGACAAGTTCAAGATTTTTTCTGGTCGACGCATCAATTATAAGGAACTCTGAAAGCTCATAGCTTTCAATGCGTTCAAATTTCGGAACATTTTCTTTTGTTGTTTCCCAGATGTAGGCAAGAAGCGCGCCTGCCGCGCGAAAACCTACTTTGCAGTTGTTATAGCCGAAAGCTTCCAGACTATTCACGTTAAATACGGCTTTAAGATTACTAAATGCGAAATGCTCTTCAAAGACAGTCGCCGGAATTTTTGAACAGTTATAGTTTTTAACAATTGTTTCGGGAAGGTTAATAACCTCATCCGGAACAATCTGGAACGGTTTAATTTCAGCACGGAGAGCCGGCGCAACTATTTCTGCCGGTTTAACCCGCGCGAGTTCCGCAAGAATCAAGTTAAGATTTCCCTGCGTAACCTTATATTCACCGGTTGAAATATCTGCGTAGGAAAAGCCGTACAAATCTGTTTTTTCATCGTGAAACAGTGCGCAGATATAATTGTTAGAATTCTTCTCCAAAAAGTCGCTTTCCAGTATTGTGCCCGAGGTAATAACCCTTGTAACTCCGCGCTTAACCAGACCTTTTGCTTCTTTAGGGTCCTCAAGCTGATCGCAAATCGCAACTTTATAATTTTTCTGAATCAATTTTTCTATATAAGCGTCAGTAGACTTAATCGGGATACCTGCAAGCGGAACTTTACCGATAGCCTTTCCCGCATCACGCGAAGTCAGCGTAATTTCAAGAACTTTTGACATTGTAACAGCATCTTCAAAAAAGGTTTCAAAAAAATCTCCAAGCCTGTATAATAAAATACAATCAGGGTTCTCTCTCTTTGTAGCCACATAATGCTGCATGGAAGGCGTCAATAAATCTATGTCTACATCAGCTGTATTAATATAGTTGATTTCAGGCTTATTCATAGTAAAATCATTATAGCATGAAAAAGGTTTAAGAGTATGGGATGTTTAAGAAATATTATAAATCTGGTAATCATAATTCTTGCAATAATCGGATTTCTTTCAATCGGTGGAAAAGAGTATCTTGACGCAAACGTCATTCCGACCGTAAAAAAAGTTAACATTGAGGTTCAAGCAGGAATTGACAAAACAGGTAAAACTTTTACCGAGCTTTCTCTGAAAGAAATCGGGGCAATCTTCTGGAACGCGATTAAGTCAACAATGTTTACCAAAAAGGTTACCGGAGAATACGAAATCACCGAGGTTAAGGGGTTAATGGGCTATGATACCAAAATCGCCGAGGACATAAAAACCGGACAGAAAATGGTTCTGGTCGATACGAAAGACAAAGTCCTTCTTGACCTGAACAAAACCGACAAGGCAGAATTAAAGGCTGATATGTTAAAACTTGCCAAAAAGCACAAAGCCCTGCCTGTTAAGTTTGATGATATTGATATCGTAGAGCTTGGTAAATGGAAAGCACTAAATAAAGATTTAAAATACGTAAAAATTAGTATTAAAGATAAAAGCTCCAATAAAGAGATAACTGCCATGATTTCCAGCTATCCGGACAAAGATGATTCCAAAATGATTGTAACATTTGCGGAAAAAACCAAATTTTCACGAAAAATTGCAGAAAAATTCTTTAAAAAAGCGCCATAAGGCGCTTTTTTTATCGTTTAACACAATGGACATTCATAACAGTTGAGCGCTGCGTTCTCTGTCATCGCGAGGAGCCCTACAGGGCGACGTGGCGATCCACCGGCGGTCAAGCCGGCTTCCTAATTGGTTGGACGTTAAACGGCTCCCTCGCGCCGACCGCCGGTCCTTTCTTTTTGTTGCGTTGGGCTGGCAAGCCCAACCTACTTTGTCATAAGGCATAGGTCAATAGGACACTACGGCAATAGGACTAGTCTTTTTTTCTTCCATTCTGCCATAACGACTCATTGCCCTATTGCCTTATTTACTTATTGCCACCTTCTTTATGTACGATTTTTCTCTTTAGTCAAGACTAAACGTTACCGGTAGAGCTGTTTCTGTCATCCTCAAGCTGTTTGATTGTGCGCATATCAACGTTAGAGTCCTCACCGTAGTTATTCAAAGATACCGGAACATCAATTTCAACGTTAACATCTGCATCAACCATTTCAATATCATCTTTCGGGAATTCTTTAGTCTTGCCGTCTTCCATTTTAACCGCAACAGTTCCGGTCAGGAACTGCAGGTAGCACACTTTACCCAGACCGTCAGGCGTCATAACGGATGAACCGACAGGCGGCATGCCTTTGGCAACTTCTATGTAATTTGAATATTCATAAGTAAGGCAACACAAAAGCCTTCCGCAGGTACCGGAAATTTTACCCGGTGTAATCGGCATTCCCTGATCTTTAGCGTATTTTATATTAATCGCCTCAAATTTTCTCAAAAAACACGAACAGCAGAAAGGTTTTCCACAGACGCCCATGCCGTCAAGGATAGAGGTTTCATCGCGGACGCCGATATGCCTCAAATCAATTCTGACACGCGTAAACACCTGCGTTAAATCCTTCAGCAGCGCACGGAAATCAACTCTTTCCGGTGCGGTATAGTAAAACGTAATTTTCCTTCTGTCAAACGTGATACGGCATTGAACCAGATTCATCACAAGCTTATGCTGCTTAATAAGCGCCTGACATTTAAAAAATGAAGTTACTTCCTCTTTTTTTATCTCTTCAAGGGTTTGAAGATCTTTCTGCGACATAACACGAATAACCGGAAGCGGTTCCGGCATTTTTTTACTTTTTTCCCAGATTTCAGCGATTTGAGAATTAACTTCAATAGCTTTTAGAGCTTCTTCACCTTTTTCCGTACGGACAAGAACAAGCTGACCGTCCTCAATATTTATTGAGTCAGGAACCGAAAGCGGGTAAAACGTATTTTTCAGGTACAGAGTTGCAAATTTAAACATATCTTTCTTCTTCCTTCAGCTTTCTGTTCATAAGTTTTGCCAGCAGTTGTTCAGGCGTAATATCTGTATAAACAGCTTCATAGATTGCATTAGAAACCGGTGCGTCAATTTCAAGTTTTCTGGCGAGTTCACAGATTGCGCGTGAAGTTTTTACGCCTTCTGCAACAGAGCCGAGTTCAGCCAGAATATCATCAATTTTTTTGCCGCGGGCAAGCATAGCGCCTACGGTGTAGTTTCTGGACATAGGGCTTGAGCAGGTAGCAATTAAATCGCCCATGCCGGAAAGCCCGTACAGTGTTGAAGGGTTTGCTCCCAGACGCAGACTGACGCGGACGATTTCTGCCATTCCGCGGGTCAAAAGCGCGCCTGTGCAGTTGTCGCCAAGCCCCATTGTTTTTGCAAAACCTGATGCAATAGCAATAACGTTTTTCAGGCTGCCGCCAAGTTCTACGCCGATAACGTCAGTATTTGTATAAAGTCTGAATTTATTCGGAACAGTGCAGGCTTTTTGGACAAATTCGGCGGTTGTGATATCTTCACACGCAACAGAGGCGGCTGTTGGTTTGCCCTGCAAAACTTCTTTTGCAAGCGTCGGGCCGGAAAGCGTTACCAGTTTTTGTTCCGGAAGCACATCTCTTATAACCTCCGACATACGTTTAAGGGACGGGAGTTCAATACCTTTTGATGCATTAACAAGAATTTGTTCAGGCTTAATACCGGCTTTTTTCAACTGTTCACAAACATCACGCGTACCGGAAGTGGCTACAACGGATAAAATAATTTCAGCACCGTCAATTGCGCTTTTTAAATCCGACGTAATTTCAACCTTATCCGCGAGTTGAACTTCTAACGGTTTTGAACAGTGCTTATTTTTAATAAGCTCTTCTGTCAGATCCTGCGCACGCCCCCATACTGTAATTTCATCAAAATTACCGGTCAATAACCACGCTAATGTCAACCCCCAGCAACCTGCTCCTAAGACTGTTAATTTCATTATTATACTACCTCAATCTTCTTGTTTAATACTTTTCTCAATACTCCGCAAGCCCGTTTCAACTCAAGCCTTGCTTCTTCCTTATCGATTGATTTCAAAATCGAAACAATCGAGGTTTTAATCTCCCAGTTAGTGTCTAAAAGGGACTCTAAAGCTTTACTATAACTTACATCCGCAATATTTGCAACTATACGAATAGCTCTATCCTTAAGCTTTTCATTAGTAGCTTTCAGGTCAATCATAAAGTTTTCGTAAGTTTTGCCTATTTTAATCATTGAAGCAGTCGTGAGAATGTTCAAAATCATTTTTTGAGCTGTACCGGCTTTCATCCGGCTTGAGCCTGCAATAACTTCCGGCCCGACTTCCACACAGATAACAAGCCCTGCTTCCTGCGCGATTTTACCTTTCGGGTTGCAGGTGACAGCAATTGATTTTACACCCTTTTCTTCTGCGACACTCAACACGCCGAGCAAATATTTCGGGTTGCCGCTCGCAGAAATCACAACTACAACATCTTCTTTATCAAGGATTTCTGCATCCATACAGCCTAAATTGAAATCATCTTCCGCGCCTTCCACCGCAGTTCTAAGTGCAGCATCGCCGCCGGCGATAAAGCCTTGAACCATTTCAGGATTAACGCTGAAAGTCGGAGGGCATTCAGACGCATCCAGAACCCCGAGCCTGCCGGAAGTTCCCGCGCCGTAATAGAATAAACGTCCGCCTCTGAGAAACTGTTTTGAAATTAAATCCACAGCCTTTGCAATTTCATTTTGCGCCTCTTCGACAGCAAACGCAACTTGCTTATCTTCTTCATTAATTTTTTTAACTATTTCCAGAGTCGGCAGCAAATCAATATCTATTGTATTTTGATTTCTGCTTTCAGTGATGATTTCTGACATATTCACATCCATTCTCACATAAAGGACTTATTGCCCCAATGCTACCCTATTGCCTTCATCAAATTTGCCATTTCAATAGCAGTTTTAGCTGCGTCAGAGCCTTTATTACCGGCTTTCGTTCCTGCGCGCTCAATTGCCTGTTCTATGTTGTCCGTGGTAAGAACTCCAAAGATTACCGGAACACCCGTTTGCAGGCTGACAGATGCAACACCCTTTGAAACTTCCGCACTCACGTAATCAAAATGAGGAGTTGAACCTTTTATCACGGCACCGAGCGTAATAACCGCATTATATTTGCTGGATTTAGCAGTTTTTTGCGCAACTACAGGAATTTCAAAAGCTCCCGGAACCTTTACCACATCAATATTTTCTTCTTTTACGCCATGGCGTTTTAGTTCATCAATTGCGCCGTCCAAAAGTTTTGAACCAATAAAATCGTTAAATCTGGCGATAATGATACAGAATTTTTCATCCCCTGCGACCAGCCGGCCTTCATATATTTTCATAATACACATTTCTCCTTAAATCCTATATGACTATAATAGCGCATATTAACTTATTTGACAATAAGCGGAGCAAAAATCTTATAATAAATATACATAGAAGCCAGAACTAACAGAAATCCGCTTGCTTTCAAAAGGAAATCAGATACCATATAGAAGTTTTTCATAGTCTTAATTTTAGACGTCAAAACGCCTGCAAGAATAAGGATTAATCCCTGACCTAGCGAAAACAGGAAAAGCATTATAACAGCATTCGGAATATTTGCATTCAACGAAGCAAACGCCATAATTCCGGCAAGAATCGGGGTAGAACACGGAGTTCCGGCAAGCGCAAACACCCCGCCAAGCAGCACCGGATAAACATACTGGTTCATCCCTTCATTCTTAGGCATTTCTTTCACGAGTACCGGAAGTTCAAAATCCAGTACCCCCAAAAGTTTTAACCCCATAACAAGAATAATCCCCGCCAGAATCAGTCCGAAATATCCGCCCGAAAACGATGCAAAGACCTTACCCGTTACCGCACAAATTATCCCGATAACAGTAAAAACAACCGCCGTTCCCAGAACAAACATAAACATTTGCAGCAAAGTTTTTGAGGGTTTTGACTCACCGTATCCGCCGACATACCCCACAATTATCGGAAGCATTGCCAGAGAACACGGAGAAATCGAAGCCACCAGCCCCCCGAAAAATGAGAGCGCAAATAATATCCACAAACTGTTTTCACCGGAGAATAAACTTGCAAAATTTTCCATTACTGCATTCCTTGTTCTAAGTATTTAACCAGTTCTTCTTTAGGAATAGAACCTTCAACACGCGCTACCTGCTCGCCTTTAGAGTTAAGAAAAACCATAGTCGGCACAAGTTTAACATTATAACGTTTAATCATTTCACTAACCTGCGGGGATTTTTGATTAACCGAAATTTCCACAAATTCGACTTTATCCTTATACTGTGGCTCGACTTCACTCAAGACATCAGCCATAGCCTGACAGTCAGAACACATCGGCGCCGAGAACTTAATCATCTGCGGCATGCCCGTAGCTGCAACAGCAACTTCAGTAGCAGCCGGCTGCTTAGCAACCAGAAGCGCATACGCAATCACCGGAAGAGCAAAAATCATACATATCACAAGCAAAGTTTTTTTCATAAATATTTCTCCTTTTGCTTATATAATTATACATAAAACAAAAGAAGTTAATTGCCGACCCTACCTAAACAAAAAAAAGCCATTCTTTCAGAACGGCTACCAGACTTGGGGAGGAGATACGGGACTACCCGCATCCTTCCCTAAGTCTTTCGTTTAAATTCTCCTAAACTTTAATAAGCCAGACCAATAATCGTATAGATGAAGGATAAATACAGTCAAGTAGGTTGGGCTTGCAAGCCCAACTTACAAAATATGACTCCGGCTCAACCGGACGCAAGCTTTTTCTCAGACAGTCAAAAGCTTTATTATTACTAGACTTTGAATTTATCAGGAATTACAATAGTTTCCGCTCGCGGGTTTCAGTCAAAACCCGCTCGTATCAATAGTCTAACATATTGTTAAAAAACTTTAAGGAAATAATAGAGTGTTATATTGACTATAAATATTGACGGTGTATGATTTATTAACATGGTATAATTTAACTTGGGTAAGTTGTGCCTATTTTCAAGAAGTAAAGCAGTTCTCTGCTGCACCGCCTTGCTAAACTGCGAGCCGTAGCAGCTACACTGCCTAAACAAAGAAGACAAAGCAGAATATAATTTAATTTTATATATAGATAGTAAGTACATAGACGAGGTGAATTGATGTCTAACACAAAATATGCAAAAAGAGTAACTCCAATGGGTATCCCGCATACCAGATTGGATGATTTACCTGATCTTATTGAAGTGCAAAAAAAATCCTTTGAGTGGTTTTTAAAAGAGGGCTTGAAAGAAGAATTACTTTCTTTCTCTCCGGTTAAAGACTACACCGGAAGATTAGAATTACACTTCCTGCCGAACTATACTTTCGACAACGCAAAGTATACAATTGAAGAAGCACGCATTCATGATGCAACTTACGCAAAACAGCTGCGTGTAATGGTTAGATTAGTCAACCGTGACAGCGGTGAAATAAAAGAACAGGAAGTCTATATCGGTGATATCCCGACAATGACTGATAAAGGTACCTTCATTGTTAACGGTGCGGAACGTGTTATCGTTTCCCAAATCGTTCGTTCTCCGGGTGTTTATTTCAAAAGAGAAATTTCTCCTGCCGGCAAACGTTTATACAACGCAACAATGATTCCTAACCGCGGCGCATGGTTAAAAATTGAAACTGATTCCAATGACTTAATCTATGTTAAAATAGACAAAAACAGAAAAATCCTTGCTACAACATTATTGAAAGCTATGGGTATCACTGTTTCTGAAATGGAATCTTTATTCACCCACTTTGAATTCTTAAAGAAAACTCTTGATAAAGATACAACTGAAACAACAGATGAAGCTTTAATTGAAGTTTATAAAAAATTAAGACCGGGCGATCCGGCATCTGCTCAAGGCGGACGCCAAATTCTTGAATCCCGTTTCTTTGATGAAAAGAAATACGATATCGGACGTGTCGGCCGTTATAAATTAAATAAAAAACTAAACTTAAATATACCTAAAAATCAGAGAACATTAACCGTACAAGATATCGTTGCGTCAATTGAATACTTAATCAATCTGACTTACGATGAAGGTGTTGTTGATGATATCGACCACCTCGGTAACAGAAGAATCCGCTCTGTCGGCGAACTTTTACAAAACCAGTTCAGAGTCGGGCTTTCAAGAATTGAAAGAATCGTTAAAGAAAGAATGACTCTTCAGGATTCTGAAACTCTGACACCGTTAAACCTGCTGAACACAAAACCGTTGATTGCTTCTTTAAAAGAATTCTTCGGAAGTTCACAATTGTCACAATTCATGGATCAAACCAATCCGCTTGCTGAATTAACTCACAAAAGACGTATTTCAGCATTAGGGCCTGGCGGTTTGATGAGAGAACGTGCAGGTTTTGCGGTTCGTGACATTCACCCATCCCACTACGGACGTATTTGTCCGGTAGAAACTCCGGAAGGTCCGAACGCCGGTTTGATTGGTTCTCTGGCTACACACGCAAAAGTTAACGATTACGGCTTCATCGAATCTCCGTTCTTCGTAGTTAAAGACGGTGTTGTTACTGATGAAGTAGTTTATATGACCGCAGACGAGGACGAAAACTATCGTTGCGCTCCGTCAGATATTCAGCTGAATCCGGATAACAGTATTAAAGCTGAATATGTACCTGTTCGTTATCGTTCAGAATTTACAATGGGCGAAAGTAAAAAAGTCGACTACGTCGGGGTTTCTCCAATCCAGATTATCTCCGTTGCGACTTCATTAATCCCGTTCATTGAACACGATGACGCGAACCGTGCTCTAATGGGTTCTAACATGCAGCGTCAGGCAGTACCGCTTCTTATCACTCAAAGACCGGTTGTTGGTACAGGGCTCGAAGCACGTGCCGCTAAAGACTCCGGTATGGTTGTTGTTTCAGAATGCGACGGTACGGTAACAAGAGTTGTCGGTGAAGAAATTATCGTAACAGACCTTCAAGGAACTCCTCACGTTCACCAATTAATGAAATATGTAAGAAGCAACCAGGATACCTGCATTAACCAGCGTCCAATTGTTCACGAAGGCGACAAGGTTAAAGCCGGTGATGTAATCGCTGACGGTGCTTCTACTTCACAGGGTGAACTCTCATTAGGTAAAAACGTACTCGTTGCGTATATGCCTTGGGAAGGTTACAACTATGAAGACGCGATTTTGATTTCAGAAAGATGCGTTCACGATGATATATTCACATCAGTCCACATTGAAAAATTAGAAATTGATGCAAGACAAACAAAACTCGGACCGGAAGAAATTACCCGTGAAATTCCGAATGTTTCGGAAGATGCATTAAGACACCTTGATGAACGCGGTATTGTTCGTATCGGGGCAAGAGTTTTTGCAGATGATATTCTGGTAGGTAAAGTTACACCGAAAGGTGAATCAGAACATCCGCCGGAAGAAAAATTGTTAAGAGCAATCTTTGCTGAAAAAGCAAGAGATGTTAAAGATAATTCATTAAGAGTTCCGCACGGCGAAGGCGGAAGGGTTCTTGATGTTAAGGTATTTGACAGAGAAAAAGGCGATGAACTGCCTCCTGGTGCAAATACAGTAATCAGAGTTTATATCGCACAAAAACGTAAAGTTTCTGTAGGTGATAAACTCTCCGGACGTCACGGTAATAAAGGTATTGTATCAAGAATATTACCAAAAGAAGATATGCCGTTCTTACCGGACGGAACGCCTGTCGATATCGTATTGAACCCTCTTGGTGTACCTTCCCGTATGAACGTTGGTCAAACTTACGAGTTGTTGTTAGGTTTGGCAGCGTACCTGACAGGAAACTATTATGAAGCACCTTCATTTGATGAAAGATACGGCGATAACCAGTCTGAAATCGTAACCCGCGAGGAATTGCTTAAAGGTATCAAAGAATCAGGCTGCGATTGGGTACTTCCTTCCGGTAAAGTTAAACTTATAGACGGAAGAACCGGTGAACCGTTTGATGAACCGGTTGCAGTCGGTCTTTCATACATCTTGAAACTTGTCCACCTTGTTGACGATAAAATTCACGCTCGTTCAACAGGTCCTTACTCACTTGTTACACAACAACCTTTAGGCGGTAAGGCACAATTTGGCGGACAAAGATTCGGGGAAATGGAAGTTTGGGCATTGGAAGCTTACGGTGCTGCTTACACGCTTCAAGAAATGTTAACTATTAAATCAGATGATGTTAACGGCAGAAACAGAGCGTACGAAGCAATCGTTAAAGGCGATAACATTCCAAGACCGGGTATTCCTGAATCCTTCAAGGTACTGGTAAGAGAATTACAAAGTATCGGTTTAGACATAACCGTTGCCAAAAAAGATGGGGTTGAAGTTGACTTGATGACAGATATGGACGATTTAAGAAAAGCTGCTCCGCGCAGAACTCTTTCTGACATTGATTCAGAACTTCTGAATATCAACTTCTTTGAAACACCGTCTTCATTAGGTGATTTATAGGGAATTATAAAGGGGGCGCTTGCCCCCCTGAATTCCTGCATCTTCACAAACTTAAAAGGAGAAAATAAAATTGACTACTAGTATTGATTATTTTGACTATATACGAATAAGTATTGCATCTCCGGAAAGAATACTTAAATGGTCGTACGGTGAAGTCACAAAACCGGAAACTATTAACTACCGTACGTTGAAACCGGAAAGAGACGGTTTGTTCTGCGAAAGAATTTTCGGGCCAACAAAGGACTGGGAATGCTATTGCGGTAAATACAAACGTGTTAGACATAAAGGTATTATCTGCGAACGCTGCGGCGTTGAAGTTACAGATTCAAAAGTAAGACGTCAGAGAATGGGTCACATTAAACTTGCTGCCCCTGTTTCTCACATCTGGTTCTTAAAAGGTATTCCGTCATACCTTGGTTTACTTTTAGACATGACTCTTAAAGATCTTGAACAGGTAATCTACTTCAACAGCTACGTTGTATTAGACGGTGCAGAAAGCCCTTATAGAAGATTACAATTAATTACTGAAGAAGAATATGATGATTATATTTCAGAAAATGAAGAAACCGAATTAAAAGTAGGTATCGGTGCGGAAGCAATCAAACAACTTCTCAGCGAATTAGATATAAAAACTCTGGCAGAAGAAATCCGCTCAGAACTCGAAATGGGCGTAACTTCTGTTCAAAAGAAAAGTAAATTAATTAAGAGATTAAGATTACTGGATTCATTAATCAATTCAGAAACTGATCCAACCTGGATGGTAATGGATGTACTTCCTGTAACACCGCCGGATTTGCGTCCTATGGTACAATTGGACGGCGGACGTTTTGCAACATCTGACCTGAACGACTTATACAGACGTGTAATCAACAGAAACAACCGTTTACAAAGACTTTTGGAAATGGGTGCGCCTGAAATCATTGTCAGAAACGAAAAACGTATGCTGCAAGAAGCCGTTGATGCCCTGATTGATAACGGACGCCGCGGAAGAACCGTTGTAGGTCCGAATAACAGAGCATTGAAGTCACTTTCTAACATTATTGAAGGTAAACAAGGTCGTTTCCGTCAAAACCTGTTAGGTAAACGTGTTGACTACTCCGGCCGTTCTGTTATCGTTGTAGGCCCGCAACTGAAACTTAATCAGTGCGGTCTGCCGAAAGAAATGGCAATTGAGCTATTCAAGCCTTTCGTTGTAAATAAATTGATAGAAAGAGGACATGTACAAAATATCAAATCTGCGAAGAAAAAAATCGAAAGATCAGACGCGGATGTATGGGATATTTTGGAAGAGGTAATTGACGGACACCCGGTAATGCTGAACCGTGCTCCGACCCTTCACAGATTAGGTATTCAGGCATTTGAACCTAAACTTGTAGAAGGCCGTGCAATTCAGCTTCACCCGCTTGTTTGTACAGCGTTCAACGCCGACTTCGACGGTGACCAGATGGCTGTCCACGTTCCGCTCTCTATTGAAGCTCAAACAGAAGCAAGAATGTTAATGTTAGCAACTAACAACATCCTCGCTCCTGCAAACGGTAAACCTATCATCACTCCAACTCAGGATATGGTCTTGGGTATGTATTACTTAACAATCCTCAAAAATCCTGATATGGAACCAAAAGGTTACTTCTACAGCTTCCAGGATGCAATTTCTGCACTTGAAGTCGGAGTAATTGAGCTTCACGACAAAATCGTTGTAAGAGATGAACACGGTGAAAGAATTGAAACTACAGCAGGAAGAATTATCTTCAACGAAGCTGTAAAAAATGCACTTGCCTAACGGCCAGTTTGTACACAAGTTACAATCAAAAAGGAAAAGTATAAATGGAAACAACATACACTAATACAAAAAAATCTATTGAATTCATCAACAAACAGATGGATAAAAAAGGTTTGAATAAATTGTTGGCTCAAATCTATTTGGAATTCGGCGGTGCCAAAACTGCGGAACTTGCAAACAGCTTGAAAAATTTGGGCTACAAATATGCAACAAAATCCGGTGTAACAATTTCAATTAACGACCTGTCAGTTCCTGCTGTAAAAAAAGAACTTTTGCAAGAAGCGGAAGCTGAAATTGAAAAATCAACAAACCGTTATTTGAAAGGTGAAATTACCGAGGTAGAAAGATATACAAAAGTTATCGACACCTGGTCTGAAACAACTTCAAAATTAACAGAACAGGTAGTTGAAAACTTCGACAGATTAAATCCGGTATATATGATGGCATTCTCCGGTGCAAGAGGTAACTTATCACAGGTATCACAATTGGTTGGTATGCGTGGTTTGATGGCTGACGCACAGGGGCAAATCATCGACTTGCCTATTAAATCAAACTTTAAAGAAGGCTTGTCAGTCACAGAATACATTATTTCATCATACGGTGCACGTAAAGGTCTGGTAGATACAGCGTTGAAAACAGCTGACTCAGGTTACTTAACAAGACGTCTGGTTGACGTTGCACAGGACGTTATTATCCGCGCAGATGACTGCCATACAACAAAAGCTATCAACATGAAAGCTATTATGGACGGTGATCAGGTTATTGTTCCGCTTATCGACAGATTGCTGGGCAGAACCATTGCAGAAGATATTAAAGACGCCGAAGGCAACGTAATTGTTCCTAGCGGCACAACAATGAACCGTGATGATATCAGAAAAGTTGAAAAAGCAAAAATCAACTTAACAGAATTACGAGTACGTTCAGGCTTAACCTGCGGACTTGAATACGGCATTTGCCAAAAATGCTACGGCTGGGCAATGACTACGCAAAAATTAGTTGATATCGGTGAAGCAATCGGTATTATCGCAGCACAGTCAATCGGTGAACCAGGTACACAGCTTACAATGAGAACCTTCCACACCGGTGGTGTATTCAAAGGTTCAGGTGCGATGAAATCAGTTGAAGCAAACCTTGCCGGCGAAGTTATCTCTAACGTTAAAACAAGAGAATTAAGAACCCGTCACGGGGATATCGTTCAGGTTTCCAACTACGAAGCCGACATTGAAGTTAAAGGCGAAAAACGCTCTGAAAAATATCACATCCCTGCCGGTTCAAAAATCTTCTTCAAAAACGGAATGAAGGTTGAAAAAGGCTTTAAACTCGCAGAATACGAACCTATTTCATCAGGTGACGGTTCCCGTTTAACCGAAAAAGCAACAAAAGATATCACAACCGATCTGAGCGGTGAAGTTATCTTTGAAGATTTTGTTGCAGATGAAAGAAAAGACAGACAGGGTAACATCTCCAGAACTACCAATAAACAAGGCATTATCTGGGTTTTAGGCGGCGATGTTTATAACCTTCCGGGTGGTTCTAAAGTCCTTGTTAAAGACGGTCAGAAAATTAAAGCCGGCGAAAAACTCGCTGAAACTTTAACAATCTCCGAACACAGCGGGGAAGTAAGATTCGGTGAAGATTTGGTTATCGAAAAAGTTGACTTTGAAGGAAAGAAAATCAATAAGATTGTACAGGGTAAAGAAATTACAATCGTTATTGCATCAATCGTTCCGGGCAACGCAACATTTGAACAAACCAAGAAAGAACAAATCTGGACAGTTCCTTCAACCGGTGAAAGATATATCGTTAAAGCACCTGTTGATACAACAGTTGAAAACGGTATGATTATTGCCGAATTAATTGATGAAGACTGTGTTGTTTCATCATCAGGCGAAATCAGATACGTTGATGTTGAAGTTGATGAAAACCAAATTATCACAAAACCTGGTAAAGTAATCTTCATTCCGGAAGAAATTCACCAGATTAACAAAGATTCATCTCTTAAAATGGTTGAAAACGGAACTCAGGTTACAGCAGGTACCGAAATTGTTAAAGATATCTACTGCCACTTAGACGGTATCGTTGAATTTAAAGAATACAACGATGTAATCCACGAAATTACAATCCGTCCGGGTTCAATTCATACACTCTCAAGCGTTTCTGAATTGAAAGTAGACGAAGGCGAAGTCGTTAAAAAAGGTACAGTTATCGCTGACGGTATCAAAGCAAAAGAAACTTCTATCGTTACGATTATGGACTCAAGCCTTGACGATCTTGATATTGACGATCTGGATGAAGAAATTGACACAACTTTATCTCTGGATGAAGATTCAATCTCTAACCAGCCAATCCAAATCCTTGTAAGACCTGTTCAGGTGTTAGACGTTAAACAAAGAGATGTTTCTATCAAATTTGATACAACTGACGACTTAATCGACATCGTAAACGTAACACAATTACAATACAAAGACGGTGCAAGAGTAAGAAACCTCGACGGTTCAACAATTACAAGAACAAGTCTGGTTCTTCAAATGCAAGGCTACTTATCACACCTTAAAGGTATGGTTGAAGTTGACGATCAAAATAATTTGAGAATCGTTGTACTTGAAAACTTAATCGTCCGCCGTGAATTTGACAGCAGTTCTAAATTGATGACATCAATGCAAACAGAACTTCTTGTTAAAGACGGTCAGGTAATTGATGCTAAAACTCCTGTTGCAAAAACTCAGGTTCTTGCAATTGAAGACGGTGTTGCATCAATGAAAAATACCACAGAAGATGCAAGAAGACTCCTGCTTACAAGCGACACTTATGAAACAAAAATTCCTGTAAAAGGAAAAGCTGTTGTTTCTAAAGGCGACTTTGTAAGAATGGATAATGTAATTGCAGAAAGCGGCGAAAAAACTGAAGTTTCAGGTCAGGTAATTGCCGTAAACAAAGGCGAAATTACAATCAGAACAGGCCGTCCTTACTTAATCAGCCCTGGTACAATGTTACAGGTTGAAAGCGGCGCTCTTGTTCTTCGCGGTGATAACATTGCAACACTGGTATTTGAAAGACAAAAAACAGGTGACATCGTTCAAGGTCTTCCGCGTGTAGAAGAACTTCTTGAAGGTCGTAAACCTAAAGATTGCGCAATTCTGGCAGAAGAAGAAGGTATTGCCGAAATCGTTACGGATGAAGACTTGCCAAGACTCTACATCGTAAACGAAAACGGCAGAACCGAAATCAAATACGCTGTTGATTCAAATATCATTGTGAACAACAAACAAAAAATCAGCAAAGGTCAGCCGTTAACAAGCGGTCCTTTGAACCCGCAGGACGTAATCAGACTTTGCGGACCGGAAGCGGCTCAACAATACCTTGTAGACGAAGTACAACGTGTATACCGTTCTCAAGGTGTAGAAATCGCGGATAAACACATTGAAATCATCGTAAGACAGATGACTAAAAAAGTTAAAGTTATTGAAAGCGGTGATACAACATTGTTACCTGGCGATTATGTTGAACTTCAAACGTTTGAAAAAGCGAATGAAGAAGTAATCGCAGCCGGTAAAAATCCTGCGACCTGCGAATACCAACTGTTGGGTATCACAAAAGCATCATTGAAAACCGACAGCTTTATCTCATCAGCTTCCTTCCAGGAAACAACCAAAATCTTAACAGAAGCGGCTGTAGAAGGTAAGAAAGATATGTTAAGGGGTTTGAAAGAAAACGTTATTATCGGTAGATTAATCCCTGCCGGAACGGGCTTCCACCACCTGACAAATTCTGATGAAGAAAAAGAACGTGAAGAACGTAAACGCGCAGTTGCACAACGCAATCAGGCAAGAAAACCTTCAGCCATTCTGGAAGAAATCGAAGGCATGTTCGGAACTCCGGATTTTGCAATGGATGAACACGAAGAAGACGATATGGAATAACCCCGGTATCAACGGGGTTCTACAACCGGCTTCCGCTATATCAATAGCAAATGTTAATTAGCACACAAAAGAATCGCCTTAGAGTTTACCCTTTAAGGCGATTTCTATCTAATAGCCCCTATTACAAGGGGCTTTTCTTTTTTATTTAACGCTTAATACACCAAATTTGAGCATTCTCTGTTCTTTCATGTTGTAACGTTGAATAACCTATATTCAAAGAAAACAAATATGCCGTAGTTCTTCCGTTATAGAATTCTAAACTTGAAGACCAATAATAACCTGTAATAGAACCTAATAAAAGTCTATTATAAAACATTGCAGACAACTCATATTGATTTGGCATTCTTATATCCGAATCAATTGCCGAACAAACTTTACCTCCATCCGGCTGTTGAGAACCTTTAATATGATTTTTGGTGACAGGCATAGGAGCGACGACAATAGAATCAGAAGGATGAAGTGCCGTAATAAATCCTATATCTTTACCAACTGTATTTGGCCCCTTTGTTCCGTTCAAATCATAGATAAAATTAGCGCAAACCCTATTCTGCGCATAGTACCATGCTGAACCCGAGCCGTCAGATCCCGGAGCCTTACAATTCGGATTATAATAAACTAAAATACTTTCACCATTTGCAGTTTCAAATGCCGCAGCCTTTGTATTTTTGTTACTTACGGTATAGGTATGCCCATTTCCTTCGCTTATCGTACCGTCTATTGCAGAATTAAACTCTACCAGCTTGCCCGGGAAAGAAGCAACCGTTTTATTATCCAGGTCAACAAATTTACTTGTAATCCCGCAATCGGCTAAATGATCCGCATCGCAAATATTATTAATTTTCAAGACTGTTGAAAGCCCGGCGGTAATAAATGTTTCTGTGACATTATCCTCAGTTATACTTCCGCTCTCATCTTCCGTAATAGTTCCGTAACCATTTAACGCTGGCAGCAGGGCGATTGCCTGTGAAAACCGCGCATAAAGAGCTTTACGCTGCGTGTTCCACGTGCGTTCATTTATGTTGCCCGTAAGGCTCGGCAACGTTATCGCCGCAACCACGCCGATTATTGTGAGGGAAAGTAAGATTTCCGCCATTGTGAAACCAGCCGGCTTTTCGCCCTTCGCGTTAAACGCCAACGCTCGCGCTTGCGGCCAAAAGCGCGGTTTTGTCCGTCGCGCGCTCGTCTGTGAGTAGTTTTCATCCAATTGACATCCGAAAACTACTCTCTGGCTCTGCTCAGGGCTCCCCCCCCCCCCCTGTCAAGATTGATACATTCTTAATTTCTTTCATTCATTTACCCTTCCTTTCTGAATATAGTTTAAACCATGTTTTAACGTTAGTCAAGAGCAATGCACGGTCAAAATGGCGAAACCGCAGGTCAAGACCAGCGGTTATGTAACATGTTTTGGTTTTAGTCAAGACTGTAGTATAATTAAGTCATGTTTAACAATAAAAAACTCGGAGCTTTTATAGTACCGACCGGAGTCGGGGCAAGTATTGGCGGTTTCGCAGGTGATGCAAGCCCGTGGGCACGCAGGTTCAGCGAAAACAGCAGGCTTATCGTTAATCCTAATGTCGTCAATGCCGGCGGATTTTCCGGCATAAACGATAATATGTTTTATGTTGAAGGATACTCTCTTGATGAATTTTTCAAGGGGAATTTAAACCTGATTCCTTCACGCGGTAACAAAATCGGAATAATTTTTGATAAAGGGATTCCACAGCACATTTTGAATGTTCATATTAATACGATGAACGCGGTAAAAGCCGTATATGGTCTTGATATTCCGTTTTTTGAGATTACAAAAGAGTCTGTGGGCGTAGAGTTTAATATGGAAGAAAGCGGGATTTCGACCGGCTCACTCACAAACCCGCAAACTCTGTTAGAAACGGCAAAATCTTTACTGGCTAAAGGGGCCGAGGCATTAGCCATTGTTTGTATGTTTGAAAATCCGGAAGATGAAAATCCTGATTATCAAAACGGACTCGGTGTTGATCCTGTGGGAGGTGTAGAGGCGATTATTTCGCATTTTATATCAAAAGAGTTAAAAGTACCCTGTGCGCATTCACCGGCCTTTGACGACCTGGAAATCACCACAGAATTAATCGACGGCAAATCCGCATCGGAATATATTACGCCGACATTTTTACCGTGTATTCTGCTGGGCTTAAGCAATGCGCCAAAACTCACAGCAACCGGCGGAATAAGCGTCAACGAGCTCGATTTTTTAATAATACCGCACAATTGCCTTGGTTCAACGCCTGTATTTGAATGTTTAAAACGCAATATTCCTGTTTACGCCATTGAAGAAAATTCAACCGTGCTGGACGTGACAAAGAAAAAAATATTCCCGAAAGCCGACGGAATAATACCTGTCAAAAGCTATCGGGATTTATTAGAGAAGATGTGCCCGTAAACGGGCTTTCACAACTAATCTGAGCTTACGATTGCGCAAAGCTACTTTTTCTGAAATATCATCACATATTCGTGTTTAAAGATATAGAAGCCGCCGGCAAGCGCACGATAACGCCAGAGGTTTGCATCTTTACCTTTGCAGCGTTCATTGCCTTGAATATCTTTTACAATAACGGCTTTTGTTGTAAAGCCGATTTCGTTCATACGGCGCATGCACTCAAATCCGAGCGGAATATACTGCGAATCCGCGTATTTATCACCGATTATGAGAGCTGCAAAACGTCCTTTTTCAAGGAGGTCATAACCGTTTTTCGCTACTTTTTCAAATAAATCATAAAATTCTTCGGTTGTAGCGCAGTTGGACAAATCTTCTTTTCTGTCAGAAAATTTGATAATATCATCATAAGGCGGATGAAGGATTAATAACTGGGCTTTTTCTTCACCCATAATTTCAAGCCGCGCTTTAATTTTTTCCTTGGCGAGTTCTGATGCGGAATCAGCGCAGATAATATTTACATCCGTAACAAGTTGTTTCGGTGTAAATTTTTCGGAAACACTTTCCGCAAGCTCATCTTTCAACTCAACGCCAATACAGCGTCTGCCCATATTAATCGCTTCAATACCAGAAGTTCCGGAGCCAAAAAACAAATCCAGAACGATATCATTTTTCTTGGTAAATCTTTCATAGAGTTGTTGTGCGATTTGAGGAATATAATTTCCGTGGTATTCGTTGGAATGTCCGTTTTCACGCGAACGTGACGGAAATTCCCACAAAGAATCCGTCAAAACATGCGGATAATCCTTCCAGTTATTCAAATCAATATCACTGTATTTCGTTGTTTTAACCGGTTTTACAACCTGCAAATCAGGGTTTTTAACGGGTTTAAGTCTGGTATTCCCTCTTACTGTCATACATTTCCCTCTCTTCTCTAATGTTTTAATTCTATAAAATTGTTTCAAATTTGTAATCAAACGTATAGATGAGATTTTGTTTGATGTAAAGTATAAAAGAGGTATTTTAGTGGAGTAACAATGGCAAGAATACAACAGTTATCAAAGCACATGATTAACCAGATTGCCGCGGGAGAAGTAATTGAGCGTCCGGCGTCCGTTGTAAAAGAGCTGGTTGAAAACTCCATAGATGCCGGTGCAGGACGTGTTAGCGTTGAAATTACAAATGATTGCCGCAATATAAGGGTCGCCGACAACGGAAGCGGAATTCATCCTGATGATATTTACCTTGCATTTTCAAAGCATGCCACAAGCAAAATCAGAGAAAGCGAGGACCTTTTTGACATTCATACACTCGGGTTCAGAGGAGAAGCGCTTGCGAGTATAATTTCTATTTCCAAAGTTACCTGCACGACCAGAACAAAGGACTACGATCACGGAACCCGCGTAATCTGCGAGAATTCGGAAGTCAATAAAATAGAAACAAGCTGCGCTGTCGGAACAATTATGGATGTAAAAGATCTCTTTTACAACCTGCCTGCACGCCTTAAATTCCTCAAAAATTCCAACACCGAATTTTCGTACATTCAAGAGTTAATCCAAAACCTCGCGCTTTCACATCCGGAAGTGGCGTTTGAACTCAAAAAAAACGGCAAAACCGTTCTCAAAACAACAGGTCAAAACATTCCGCTCCTAACTATCAAAGAAATTTACGGGGAAGAAGTTTCTAAAAATTTAAAAGAAGTCTTGAGAACAGATGAGCTTTCAGGACTTAAAATCAGCGGTTTTGTAAGCACGCCTGATTTAACCCGCTCCAGCAAAAAATATTACCATATTTATATCAATTCCAGAACCGTTAAATGTCCGGTATTTCTCAAGGCAATTGACACAGCTTACAAAAATATGATTTCAATCGGCAAGTACCCGATTGTTATTCTAAATCTTGAACTTCCGGCATCAGACGTTGATGTGAATGTTCACCCGACAAAAAAAGAAGTCAGGTACAAAAATCCTAACCAAATTTTCAACTTTATTATGTCCTCAATAATCGCAGGGCTTTCAAATTACACCGAACGTCCGACAAATATTGTTGAAATCAGCCATCCCGCACCGCGCAGGTTTGAAAACCCTGAAATCAGCGAAACACCTGCGGTTATTAATCTTATGTTCCCGCAAACCGCGCCGGCAAGCGATGACACGGTTTATCTGAGCGAAAAGACAACGGAAACAATTGCCGAACAAAGACAGGAAGAGATTTCCCAAAAACAATTCTTCACACCTGTAGAAACCGCCCCTCCGGAGCCTGAGGACAAAATTATCGGGCAGTATAAAAATACCTACATTCTGATAGAAAAAGAAGACGGACTTGAAATTGTTGACCAACACATCGCAGAAGAACGTTATATCTACGAAAAACTCAAAGAGTCAAAAGAAATTATTTCACAGCTGCTGTTCATCTCTGATGTTCAAACCGTTTCCGCAACAGAGGCCGAGTTAATCAAAGAAAATCTGCAAAAATTTGAACGTTTCGGCTACGGAATAGAGTTTCTCTCAGATACCGAACTAATCTTCCGCAAAGTTCCGCAAATGCTCGCTAACGTCAATCCGAAAGAAATTCTTGCCGACATTTTTGAACACATTGACGGTGATATAGACAATTTAGAAGAAAAAATTCTTATAACAACCTCCTGCAAAGCTGCCGTAAAAGCCGGTCAAAAACTTTCTACCTGGCAAATGCAGGAAATCATAAAAAAATGGCGGACAACAAAACTTCCGTACACCTGTCCGCACGGACGCCCGATTTGCAAATTCTTTGAGCACAAAGACATAGCAAAATGGTTCCAGAGAAATAATTAACGCCGTTCTGACGTCTAACAACAAGGAGAAATTTATGACTAAAGAAACCTATCTGCACGAAAAACACATCGCATTGAACGCAAAAATGGTTGATTTTGCCGGCTGGCACATGCCCGTTCAATACAAGACGACAATCATCGAAGAACACAACACTGTCCGCAACGCTGTCGGACTTTTTGATGTGTCGCACATGGGCGAAGTTTTTGTGTCAGGTAAAGATGCGCTTAAATTTCTTAATTCTGTTGTTCCGCAGGATATTTCAAAGCTTGCTTATGAAAAAGCCGTCTACTGCCAGCTTCCGAACAAGAACGGCGGGCTTATTGACGACTTGATAATCTATAAACTCGGGATTAAAGATTACCTGATTATCTGCAACGCTTCAAGGCTGGACGAGGACTTAAACTGGCTTGTCCGCAACAAAAGAGGACTTGATGTAAAAATCGACAATCAGTCGCATAACTTCTCACTCCTTGCAATTCAAGGCCCGAAAGCCGCTGATTTGATGAGAAAAATGGGTCTGAATACCAATCAGGACTCTTTCACCATAAAAGCCGGCGAAGTTGCAGGAATAAAAGTTCTGGCCTCCCGCACCGGCTACACCGGCGAGGACGGCTGGGAAATCCTCGTGGAAAACGAATTTTCCGAATACCTCTGGGATAAAATTTTAGAAGCAGGACAGGAATTCGGCATAAAACCGATAGGACTCGGCGCACGCGACACTTTACGACTTGAAGCGGCTCTGCACCTCTACGGCAACGACCTTGACGAGGACACAACACCCGTTGAAGCAGGACTTTCCTGGTCAATCCCGAAAGACAAAGATGCTAACTACAATGGAAAAGCTGTAATTATGGAACAGCTTGCAAACGGCGGAAGAAAAAAACTAATCGCCCTGAAAATGCGTGACAAATCTATCGCCCGCCACGGTTATGACGTCTATTTCAACGGTGAAAAAGCCGGACACATTACCAGCGGCGGGCCGTCCCCGACTCTCGGCGAAAACATAGCACTTGCTTATGTAAAAAATCTTAAAGAAATTTGCACAGATACCGTTGTTCAAGTTATGATAAGGGAAAAATTACACGATGCAGTTGTAGTTAAAAAACCTTTTGTCAGCAAAAGAAACAAAGTAAAAGGAGAATAAAATGGGTATCACAGAAAAAATATTATGCTCTTCAACGCACGAATACCTGTTAGACAACGAAGACGGCACCTTCACAATCGGTTTAACAGACTACGCCGTAGAACAATTAGGAGATATTGTATTTCTTGAACTTCCGGAAGTCGGAACAGAATTCAAAAAAGGAGAAAGCTTCGCTGCAATTGAATCAGTTAAAGCCGCATCTGAAATCTATATGCCAATATCCGGCAAAATTATAGAAATTAACGAGCACCTCGTTGAAGCTCCGGAAGAATTAAATCAGGATGTTTACGAAAACGGCTGGCTGGTAAAAGTAGAATCTGACGCCGATGCCGCTGAAATGGCTGATTTAATGGAATATGAAGACTACAAAGAAAGCGTAAAATAATGGAAAATTTTTTAGTACATAACAAAAACACAAGAGAGCAAATGCTTGACGATATCGGAATGTCAACAATTGACGATCTGTTTGCACAAATTCCGCAAACGGCCGTTCCTGTTGACTTTGAAAAAGAAATCGGCAAGGCACAGAGCGAACTGGAAACTCAAAAAGCTGTAAAAAATCTCGCGGGAAAAAATAACATTTCCTTAGAAAGTTTTCTGGGCGGCGGCTGTTATAATAAATTTACACCTGCCTGCGTTCTTCAAACAGCGCAGCGCTGGGAATTTTTAACCGCCTACACTCCATATCAGGCTGAAATCTCGCAAGGTACACTGCAAGTTATGTACGAATTCCAGACAATGATTTGCCGCCTTACGGGCATGGATATCGCAAATGCGACAGTCTATGACGGCGCGACAGCCTGCGCTGAAGCTATCCTTATGGCGGCAAGGATTTCAAAAAAATCCAAAGCTCTTATCCACGCAAATATTAACCCTGAATACGAAAAAGTTATTAAAACTTATGCGTGGGCTAAGAACATTCAAATTGAAAAATTCAGCGATAATTTACCTTCGGATTTGTCAGATTATGCGTGCGTTTTAATCCAAACTCCAGACTATTACGGAGAAATTCTTAAAACTCCGGAGCTTGAAAACACTCTTTTAATCGTAAGCACAAATTTGAGCGCATTATCAATCCTTGAGCCGCCAAAAGGCGCCGATATTCTGGTAAGCGATGTTCAGACGCTCGGGATTCCGCAGTCATTTGGCGGGCCTTACGCCGGAATCATTGCCTGCAAAGAAAAATATATGCGCCAGCTTCCGGGACGTCTTGCAGGCCGTACGGTTGACACTAAGGGGAACACTGCTTACTGCCTGACAATCCAAACCCGCGAACAGCATATTAAACGTGAAAAAGCTACAAGCAATATCTGCTCTAACCAAGCTCTAATGGGTCTTTGCGCTGCAATGTACCTGACGGTTATGGGCGAAAAAGGCTTTAAAGATGCGGGCTATCTCTCCGCTAAAAACGCACACCTTCTGGCTGAAAAATTGCAAGCCGCAGGAGCCAAAATTGAAACTAAAAACTTCTTTAATGAATTTGTTTTCAGCGTAAAGGACGCAGACGCGGCCTTGAAAAAGCTTAAAGGAAACGGTATTCTTGGCGGAATTAAGCTTTCAGACACACAAATCCTCACCGCTGTCACAGAAATGAACAGCGATGAGGGAATTGAAAAATTCGCAAAAATGATTAATAATTAATAAAAAAGGGCGCTATATAAAGATAACGCCCTTTTTATTTATCGTTTAACACACCAGACTTTAAGGTTACTCGAGGTGTTACGTGCGAAATCATCAACCTGTCCGTTTGCATAAACAGCTAAAAATCTGACAGCAGTATTATTTGAAACTAAGGTAGATGTCCAAAAAACACCGCTGGATAAGCCAATCAGATTTTTATTAACAAACAATGAATACATTTCCTCCATATTTGGAATTCTATATTCACTATCATTTGCTGTACACTCTTTGATAGCATCAGAACTGTTTGTGTATGTTGTATTAGAAGAGCGAACATACGGATAAGGCGCCGAAATTTTAGGGTCACTCGGATACATTAATGTCATAAAACCGATATCTTTTCCAACAGAATTCGGACCTTTATTACCATTAAGGTCATATATAAAATTTGCACATACACGGTTTTGTCCCCAATATCCCGTGGTACCGTTCCATGTAAGGTTTTGCAAATCCCCAACACAATTCGGATTATAATAGACTATAATACTCTCCCCGTTCTGTGTTTCAAATGCCGCGGCCTTTGCATCCATAATGCTTATACTTTCTGTTGCCATAGATATTGCCCCAACCATATTAGAATTCAGCTCTCCCATAGTTAAAGGAAGTGATATTGCACTGCCGCCGCCAAGCGGAGTAATTACAGAAGACAAGCCGCAATCTTCCAAATGTTCATTATCACAAATATTGTTAATTTTTAAAACTTTTGAAAGCCCGCTGGTTATGAAAGTTTCTGCGGCAGTGTCGACAGCGTCACTTGCACCGGAAGAGCTATCCTCGGTAAGAGTTCCGTAACCGTTAAGAGCCGGCATTAATGCAATTGCCTGTGAAAACCTTGCATAAAGAGCTTTTCGCTGCGTGTTCCATGTGCGCTCGTTAATGTTTCCCGTAAGGCTTGGCAAGGTTATCGCCGCGACCACACCGATTATCGTGAGGGAAAGCAAAATCTCAGCCATGGTGAACGCTATTCGTCGTCCGTGAGCCCGTAAACCCTTTATGGCTCTCGACTCAGTCGAGCGGCTCAGCCGGGCGGCCATGGT
>CALVBO010000017.1 GCA_944325835.1 Candidatus Gastranaerophilales bacterium | reverse complement strand
CCAGGATCAAACTCTCCATTGTCAGAAAAGTTATGTCCTTCGTTCATACGCGGCTAGCATATGAACTGCTCGACTTCATTTTTTTTATTTCTTTCTTCCTTGAACCATTTTCTTAGAATTAACAAGTTCTTGCTTCGTCTTTTACTATCCTTTTGTCAATGTACGATTGGCTTCCGATTTTCCCTTCAAAAAGTGGTGGTATTTTTTCGATACTCTACTTTTTTAGGGGTAATGCTTTTATGTCTCTTAAAAACAAATTTTAATCTTCGGCTTTTATCGTCCAGCTCAACCCAGCTATTTTTGTTTTGCTTGGTTCAACCGCCAACTCCTACATTATGGCATGGAAAATTTTTAAAGTCAACAGTCTTTTTTTATTTTTGTTAAATAATGTTTACAATCGGGTGAAACTATTGCAGCACAAAGGTTTCCATTAGATTTTGCTGAGGAATTTTTCAAAAAATATTAAAGAAAAATTTTTGACATGCCGACTAATAGATTAACTAGATTTAATTATAGTTGTTACTACAATAAGGAAAGGCGCAAAACTATGGGCTTAGCTGCTTCACAGGCCAGATTTTTAGGGATAACCGCAAGAAAAAATACTTGCGAACTTCGCTCTATGCAGATTGCGCAGGAAAAACTTTCTATTACAAACCAGCTTACGCAAATCAGTCAAAATTATCAAAACAGTCTGGATGCAACTAAATTGGTTTGGGATTCTGAATATATCACTGACGGTTCTATTTATGACGTAAGTTATGAATTGTTAATGACTCCGTCTTTATTAAACAACTATTCTCCGCAGCTCTTGACTAACAACAAGGGACAAATTGTTTTAGACAGTCAATACGCTAATGCTATCAGAGATATTACAGTAGGTGACAAAGTCGTAGACGGTACCACCGAAACCGCTAGTTTTGAAGATTATCAAACCGGCGGGGCGGATCGTACACAAGCTAATTTTATAAAATTCCTTGAAGGATTAAACGCGGGTGGTATATTAAGCCAAAGTGAACTTGATTCAATGAAGGCTGCATTAACCCTCTCCTCCTCTTTCTATGATCCTGATAATGGTTTAGGGGCTCCTATTCAAGAGAAATTTACCACAAATTCAATGAACTTGAATACAATGAAAAACTACATTAACACTATCACAGATCCCAATTCAGATTATGTCAATTCTCTAAGAGAAACTTATGATACTGCATATAATGCTGACGGAACTCAAAAGACCATAACTCTACCAGACGGTTCCACTCAACCTATGCCTGATACTATTTATGATAAGGTTGCTCAACTCGGGAATTTACTTAATTTCAAACAACTTAGCGGTGCCGGTTTTGAATATCAAGACAAACAGTCTGACGGTTCTATGACTCCAGTAACCGGAGCTACGCTCGGTGAGAAGTGGGCTAATGATGATTCTACAGAATTGACTATTTCTGATTCATCATTCAACTTCGCAGATTTACTTGAAAAAGAAATCACTTTATCTACAGATAATGCTAACGAAATGGGTCAGGCTCTCGTTGAATACATAAATGAACTGTACAACGTAATGCTGCAATTTTTCGCTATTGATCCGGCATCTGTGGATCAAGATTATCTGAATTTTGCAATGGATCAAATCTGTAAATTAAATGGTTTGAGCTGGGATAGTACAAGCACTCCGCCAACTGCAAAATATCCGGATACTGCTACTGACCTTGGCTCTGCCATCAGCAGTGGAGCTTACAGCACAGGCGATCCTGCAAGTAAACATACCTGCGTAATTAAAAATGGCAACAACTATCAGGTTTCATTATCCAATGTCGCAAAAGGTATAATAACATATTTTGAAAAAGCTGTTGAAGGTTTTGAATCAGGCTATGACGTTGAAGCAACCGGCGACAAAAAAGTTGAAGATTCCTACTATGTAACAAGAGATCCGGAATACTTCTACTTTATCAACAATCCTGAAGCTCTCAACATTGACGATGAAACTCAGTTATTACTTGATTATTATTCACAAATGTTTAACCAGATTTGTGCAAACGGCTGGACTGAAAATAATCTTGTCGGAGAAGAAGAAAACTTAAAAAACATGTTGAAAAACGGTACGTTATTCACCTCAACACTTTCTGAAATGGACGGCAACTTCTATCAAGGGCCTTACACAAGCAATAACTTTATTGCGGAAGTAGCGGATGAAGACGCTATTGCAAGAGCCGAAGCCGAATATAAGACTAAACAGTTACAATTGAGTGCAAAAGAAGAAGAACTTGATATTGATTTGCAACAGGTTGACGCAGAGCTTTCCGCTCTGACAACAGAATATGATACAGTCAAAAGCTTAATCAGCAAAGCAGTTGAAAAAGGCTTCTCAACTCTTGGCGGCTCATAATAAAAAAATTTAGACATCCGGCGGATAGATAAATTAATCACCCATACAATATATTTAACTCCTTTCTTTATAATAAAATATGTTCTATAAAGAAAGGAGTTTCGTATGAACGAAAACAATGAATATTATGAAGAACACGATTTGAAACACCGCCATGAACATTACGGCTGTTTTCATGAAAGACACCCGTGGCTTGCGCATTTGTTAACTGCATTATCTGTGCTTATAGGTGCATTTCTGGCATTTTACGTTGTGACTGACTGGCACTACAAAAGACTTCTTGACCCTGTTCATCAGATGAAAAAAATGGAAAGAATGATGATGAAAGAAGATCGTGCTATGCATAGAATGATGAAAAGAGATTTCAGAACCGAAAGAAACCTTGAAAGCTACATCCAGCTTGATGAAGCGCCGGATTCATACATTGTTACTGTGAATTTAAGACCTTTCAACAATGATGAAGAAAATGTCAGCATCTCAACTGATAACAATGTTTTAACTATTAATGCCTCAAACGAAAAAGACAAAAAGAACAGTTCCAGAGTTCTATCCGTAAGCCAGAGTTACGCGTTTCCGAACAATGTCAACTTTGACAAAATTACAAAAGAGCGCAGAGGCGATAAATATGTCATCACTGTACCTGTGAAACAATAAGCCGTTCTTCGTCGACGGATTGTCCTGCTCTTGCGGGTATTTTCTGACGAATTATCATTCCACAATTTCAAAAGTATATTCCGGATGTTGTTTTAATCTTTCTTCAATCTGGTCAAAAGTAAGCAGCCCCTGCGTTGCGCCAAACTTTGAAACAACTCCGGCAGAATTTACAGAAGCGTACATAAGTGATTTTCCTAAATCATGATGTGTACGCTTTAAACTTGCGCAAAGAGTTGAAGCAAAAGCATCGCCGGCACCGAGAGTTGATACGACAGGCCCGTCAAACACCGGACAATAGAAGAAATCTTTTCCGTTATAAGCATACGCACCCTTATTGCCGTCGGTAATGACAATAACCTGATAGTCTTTAACCTTCATCTTTTTCAGCATCGCTTTTACATCAGGGTGAATTTTTTCGTGTGAATATTTTATATCTTTCGTATCCGGACGAACCTGAATTTGCGTTGCCATAGAAGCTTCTTCTTTGTTCATGACAACAATATGCGCGAAGTTCAAAATCTTTTCTAAATACTTGAAACCTTTCTTAATACTGGTTGAGCCGGCATTGAAACAAACAAAAACACGATGTTCGGCTGCGAATTTCACAATATCATCAAGTACCTTGCTGCTATCTCCGTTAATCGGTGCTATATAAAGAAGTTTAGATTTTTTAATCGCATCAAAGTTAATATCTTCTTTTTCAATCATAGCGTTAGCGCCGCGGTGCGCAAGAACTGTTCTATCCCCCTGAAAACTTACCAGAATTATTGAAAAACCGGTACTTACATTCTTATCCTGAATAATATTAGATAAATCAACATTTTTATCCTTAAAAGAATTTAGAATACCTTTAGAATAAATATCATCACCTATCTTAAAAATAGCGCTTGATTTAAGTCCGAGGTTTGCAAAATTAACTGCTGTGTTAACCCCGCCTCCGCCGACTTGAGAATCAAAATCCGAGATTTCCACCTTGGCTCCATAAGGGTAACTCATAAATTCAGATTTTTTATTCTTACTGTATACAGAAACAATATTAGCGTCCTCACATTGAACAAATACATCCATTGTTGCGCTTCCGATAGTTATAACATCACACATTATTATCTCTCCTAGTCTTTATATTTAATTCCCTGATAACTCTTGCGGTTCAATAGTTCACGGTCAATCCGGTTAAGGCAATCCATTTTTTTCCCCAGCCAGAGAGGGGCAATCAGATTTTTCTTTAGACCGTTTCCCGCAAGTCGGTGTATAGTGGTTTCCGGCGGTAAATATTCCAGAAAATCACACACAGTTTTAATATACTCTTCCTCGCTCATAAAATCAATAGCTTTTTCTTCATAAATTTTTGCGAGTTTTGTATTTTCAAGCGCACAAAGCATGTGAATTTTTACCCCGTCAACCTTTAATTCCGCAAGTTTTCGTGCTGTTTCCATAATCTCATCGTGCGTTTCCCACAGACCAAAAATCACATGAACACAGACATTTATTCCGCGCTCTTTTGTTTTATCATAAGCCCGCTTAAAGCAATCAAAATCATGCCCCCTGTTAATCCGGCGCAAAGTTTTGTCGTGTATGGATTGCAGACCGTATTCAATCCACGTGTAATAATCGTCTTTATAACCTGCAATAAGGTCTAACTTTTCATCATCAACGCAATCCGGACGGGTTCCGATAGAAAGCCCTACGATTTTTTCATTATTCAATGCCGAATTATAAATTCTTTCCAACTCTTTTACCTGCTTATAAGTATTGGAATACGCCTGAAAATATGACATAAATTTTTCAGCCTTAAAACGTTCTGAAAGATTTTTAATTCCGGCTTCAACCTGTTCTTCTATTGAGAGAAGATTTGAATGCGCCTGAGAAAAGCTTCCGCCCTCATCGCAAAAAATACAGCCTCCGGTCGAAATTGTTCCGTCACGATTAGGGCATGAAAAACCGGCATCAAGTGTTATTTTATAAACCTTGACGCCGAACTTCTGCTTTAGATGAGCACTAAACTGATTATATAATTTACCAGTACCTGCAAACATTAATCTTTGTTTTCTTCACTGTCATCATAGATAGGGTAAACATAATGTTCGCCGCAGTTAGGGCAAACTACTTCCTGCTGCTTGCCGTTTTCAAGTTTAGCGACTTCAAACAAAGTTTTACATCCTGATTGTACACATCTGATAGCCCACGTTGGTCTTATTAATCTTGCCATATAATCCTCCTATTCAACACAGTTCAGCATAGCATACTAAAAAGAAAAGGGCAAGTTTTTAAAGTATTATGTCATCACGAGGAGCGTTAGCGACGTGGTGAGCCAGTCAACACATCAGACGTACTTGACGGGATTGCCGCGTCGTTCACTGCGTTCACTCCTCGCAATGACGATACCGGCAAGACGAAAATAAATTCAGAGCCTTTGCCGACTTCGCTTTCACACCAGATCAGCCCGTTATGTTTTTCAAGAAGCTGTTTGGCAATCGGAAGCCCCAGCCCTGTTCCGCCGACTTTTCTGGAGAGAGAATTCTCAATCTGCGCAAATTTATCAAACGCACGCGGAATATCATTTTCCGCAATCCCTATCCCTTCATCTTTCACTGACACAAGAATGTAATCCCCCGAAAGTTTTTCCAGCTCTTCGCGGAACGGATTATTTTTATGTATATCAACGGCATTACAAAGCCGCGAGGTAATCGTTATAGACTTTCCGCCCGGTGTAAATTTAATAGCGTTGGAAACAAGATTAGTTAACACCTGTTCCAGCCGTTTGGCATCCCCGTTAATCTGCGGAAGCCCTGCCGCACAATGGCATGTCAGCGCCAAATCCTTTTCTTTTGCAATGTTAACAAGCGAAGATGTGACGATTTCAATAACAGAATTTATATCCAGAGGCTCAAAGTTGAAATCCATTTTGCCCGCCTCAATTTTGGAAATATCAAGAAGATCGTTAATAATTTCAGAAAGTCTGGAAATATTACGCTTAGACATTGAAAGGAATTTTTCTACATTCGGCGCCAGTT
The DNA here is from genome assembly GCA_944325835.1 of Candidatus Gastranaerophilales bacterium. Taxonomy (GTDB): domain Bacteria; phylum Cyanobacteriota; class Vampirovibrionia; order Gastranaerophilales; family Gastranaerophilaceae; genus Gastranaerophilus. The sequence continues at coordinate 26,359 of CALVBO010000017.1, read as the reverse complement.
CTCCGGCTTTCCCGCTCAGAACGATATCAACCGAATTTTTGATAGATGTAAGCGGGGTTCTGAGTTCATGCGAAACAATAGAAATAAAATCAGATTTGATTTTTTCAAGCCGCTCAAGCTTAACATTTGTGTCTTTAATTTCCTGATACAGCGCGGCGCTTTTTAGCGGCAGAGAAACCTGACGGGCAAGAGTCTGGAAACAGGTTGAGTCATCTGTTGTGAATTGAACATCCTTAAAAATTTCCACACACCCGTAGAACTCATCTCCCTGATTAATTGTTGCGAACATGTTATCATATTGAAAAATAGTAAAATTAAACCGGTTTGAAGGATTTTTAACTTTTTTTATCACTTTAAGGCTGTCAGCGTCAAGCTCATAAGGAACAGTTTTTCCGTCAAAAATCGTTTTGTAGTTAAGTATAGTCCGCAGCTTGATTGCGCTTAAAAGTTCATCTGAAATTTCATACAGGGAATTTAGGATAAGCACAGGTTCCTGCGGGTTACAAAAAGAGAGCGTGCAGGTCAGAGAAAAACTCAAAGCTTTATCCATTCCTTCAATCATAACGTCAATAAGTTTTTCTTTATCAAGCGCGCCTGCAAACCTCGAACTTGTATCATAGAGAACTTTTTCACGATAAAGACTGGAGGCAAGATTTTTATTTGTATGATAAAGGGTTTCCTGAGATTTCTGGTTACGCAGACAAATTTCAATGGTAGACGCTATGACGTCATCGGAAAAAGCCATAGTTATAAGCCCGTTAGAATATTTCAAAAGTTCTTTATCGGTTTTACCTGTCAGAAAGGCGACGACAAAAGTATTTTCAAAAAGGGATTTTATATTTTTAACAAACTTTTTAGTATCGGGGAAGTCCGCATCAGCAATGATAATATCGGGCGGTTCGACATTGAGCAGATCAATAACATACGAGGAATCCGAGTACGCAGCGACATCGGCGGAAACAAAAATATTTTTAAGCCTTCCTTCTTTTTCAAAATCCTGACCGAAATATAAAATCTTACTCTTCATATAAACAATGTTATCAGGGCGGATAGAAAAATCAAATTTTTAACAAAACTGTAAAAATTAAGAACTGTTATAAGCTAAGATTTCCTTTGCCGCGGTTTTGGCGGATTTTTCTTTTGACCCGGCTGCGACTGGTGGGAGGCCTGAATACGTTTTACACTGAATACATCCGGAATTGATTGCAATGCAGTAATTACGCGCTTATATGTTTCCAGATTATCCAGTTCCAGCCCCAGTTCAATAATCCCGACTTTACCCGGTTTAGATTTCACGTTGGCGTAAACAATGTTTGCGTCATTATCCGAAACCGCAGAAATAATATCTTTCAATAACCCCGGTTTTTCGGCGGTTTCAATGCGAATCGTCGTATTATAAACACGGTTAGGGTTTTCACCTGACCAGTGAATATCCATTAAGCGTTCGGGTTCAATAGTTTCAAGAGTTTTGCAGTCAACACGGTGAACTGAAACGCCTTTGGAACGCGTTACAACACCGACAATCGGTTCGCCCGGAATAGGCGAGCAGCATTTTGCTATTGAATACATCAAACCTTCTAGCCCGACAATATCCTTACCGGATTTTTTGCGCGAAACATAGCGGAATTTACTTGTGTCGTCAACTTTCTTTTCCGGCTTTTTGAGTTTGTTTATAACCTTGTTAATAGTAGTTTCACCGTAACCGAGCGCCGCAAAAAGGTCTTCGGCAGACTGATAATTCATAAGTTTTGCAACTCGTTCAAACTCGCCCTGCTTAACGTATTCATCAAACACGGCTTTTGTCAGTTCGTGTTCAAGGTTGGAACGTCCGACTTCTATGTGTTCTTCACGGTTATTCTTTTTAAACCACTGTTTAATTTTTGAAGCTGCCTGCTTTGTAACGACGAAGTTCAGCCAGTCAAGCCGCGGCGATGGAGTTTTAGAGGTTAGAATTTCAACGATATCGCCATTTTTGAGTTTTGTATCGAGCTGGGCTATGCGGCCGTTAATAAGCGCGCCGACAGTGCGGTTCCCGACATCCGAGTGAATACGGTACGCGAAGTCAACAGGCGTTGCGTTTGCAGGAAAATCCAGTACATCCCCGTTCGGTGTGCAGGCAAAAACCTGATCTGAAAAAATGTCCATTTTTACGGTTTTAACATAATCTTCTGCGTTTTTAACTTCTTTATCGTACTCAACGAGTTTTCTCAGCCACGAAAACTGCTTATCGTCCTGATTATCAGCCCTTTGGGAACCTTTTTCTTTATATCTCCAGTGAGCGGCAACCCCGAATTCTGCGACCTCGTGCATTTTCCATGTACGGATTTGAACCTCCAGCGGTTTTTGGCGCGGCCCGATAACTGAAGTGTGAAGAGATTGATACATATTGCCTTTCGGCATTGCGATATAATCCTTAAACCGCCCCGGTATAGGTTTAAAACGCTGGTGAATTAACCCTAAAACCGCATAACATTCACTTTCCGTATTAACAATTACACGCACCGCCGTAATGTCGTACAGTTCATGGAAGGCAATGTTCAGACGTTTCATTTTGCTGTAAATACTGTAATAATGCTTTGCACGCCCCGTAATTTTTGCGTCAATCCCCGCCTTTTTAACATCCTCTGAAATATCATCAATCAACAATTTAACGGTAGCGTCACGCTCTTTTTTAGTTTGCGACACAAGCCGTGAGATTTCATAATACTTATCAGGCTCAAGGTAGCGCAAAGACAAATCTTCTAATTCAGCCTTAACCCGCCCGATACCTAAACGGTTTGCAAGCGGTGCAAAAATATCAAGGGTTTCGCGCGCAATTTTCTGCTGCTTTGCCGCGGACATAAAGTTTAGAGTCCGCATATTGTGAAGCCGGTCTGCCAGTTTAAGGAAAATAATCCGCATATCGTTTGCCATAGCAATAAACAACCGGCGAAAATTCTCTGCCTGACGTTCTTCACTCGATTTAAACTGCAATTTGCCAAGCTTTGTAACCCCCTGAACAAGGTTTAAAACATCTTCGCCAAATTTTTCCTTAATTGTTTCAGGAGTTGTGTCCGTGTCCTCAAGGATATCATGCAAAAATCCCGCAATAAGCGTGTTTTGATCCATGTGAAGTTCAACCAGAATTTTTACGACCTCAACAGGGTGAATAATATACGGCTCCTCAGAAACCCGAAACTGCCCTTCGTGAAGTTTCTGCGCAAATAAAAACGCCTCTTCAATCTTAGCAATTTCTTCAGGCGGACGATTCTGCTCAATTAATGCTTCTTTTATATCCTTGAATAAATCTTCCATGATATAATAATCATACTAGTTATCATAAAATTTTCAAGTGGTAGCAGAAAATATCATTCAAATAAAGCAGTTCTCCGCCGCCTGTTTGGCAAACGCGGTTTGCCAATCCGCGGCTACGCTGTCTAATACGCACTCGAAAGTTTCAGGAAACTTTCTCGGCCATAAGGATTATCGCAAAATGCTAAAAGAAACCGAAAACGGGGTGATAATAAATTGTAAAATTTCCCCGAACGCCTCAAAAAACGAAATTATCAAAACCGATGACGGTATAAAAATAAAAATTACCGCCCAGCCGGTTGACGGCAAAGCAAACAAAGCTTTAATCGAATTCCTTTCAAAACAATTAAAAATCCCCAAAACCTCAATCGAAATCCTCAAAGGCCACACCTCTAAAGAAAAAACCGTTCTAATAAAAAACTGTGACGCGACAAAGAAGGAACAGCTTAAATCACTTTTGATGATTTAAGCTGTATAGCTATAGAAAGGAGTGGAAAATAAAGCAGTTCTCCGCCGCTCCGCCTCGCTGAACCGCGAGCCGTAGCGGCTGCGCTGTCTAATACGCCACTCAAAAGACTCGCTCACGTTCCTTATCGCGAGTCTTTCTCGGACAACGAACATTATCCCGCTATAGCCTTCCCCTACGAGGGAAAAACAGAAAGAATAGAATATTTTTATTAACCTGGAATATTACATTTCATACTTTAGTTATGACTAATCATATTCAGAATATCACATATCCTATCAATTGTCAAGTAAGTCAGATTATAGACTATAATTTTAGTATGATTATTTTTAAACTTGACGATTTAATCTGGGAACATAGAACAACAGCAGAGGATATTTCACAAAAGACCGGAATAGGCAAATCAACGCTGTCTACAATTCGCAACGGCAAAAATTTAAATGTCAGCCTTAAAACGCTTGACCGCTTATGCAAATATTTCAAGTGCAAAGTATCGGATATTATTGAATACGTAGAGGAATAAAGCAGTTCTCCGCCGCTCCGCCTCGCTGAACCGCGAGCCGTGGCGGCTGCGCTGTCTAATACGCCACTCAAAAGACTCGGCCGCCACTGAGTGGCTACCACATTTGGTTTATATGCTTTCTGTAACGATTGATACAATTATGGCTCCGGCTCAGCCGAGCGCGAGTCTTTCTCGGACAATTAACCCACATTTCTAAAATGTTCAATTTTCAATTCCGGCTTCAGGGTAATCGCAATAACATCAATTTGAAAGTCATGTTTACCGTTTTCCTGCAGATAAAGCATTACCCCCTGACGAATGTGCGCAAGTTTTCGTTTATCAACCGCATCGCCCGGTGTTCCGAAAGCATCAGTCTTGCGCGTTTTAACCTCGACAAAGTAAAGTTTATTTTTACGTCTGGCAATAATATCAATTTCACAAAGTTTCGGATAAGACTTATTGCGCTCAAGTATTTCATAACCGTTTCGCTCAAGATAGCGGCACGCTAAATCTTCACCTGCCGCGCCAAGCTTCTTTTTATCCATTAGCAGCTCCCACAATGCACCGGCTCTCTGCGGTGTTCATACCCACTAATCAATCCCTCACAGAGTTTAAACCGCCCGAGTTTGACCACTTCGCAATAACTTTCAAGCGACTTAACCAGACAGTCATTTTCACAAAAACCGCCGGATAAATAAATTTTTTCGGGGCGTTTAGCGAAATTCCACGCGTTATAGGCAATACCGTGGATGAATTTTGACACAGCAATCGCCGGAGTTGCACCGTTCGAAATATCATCCATAATCTTTTCAAACCCGAAAATGCCGCAGGTTACTGTGTATTTTTCTTCGTTATAATGCAAATCGGAAGGTTGAAGGTCGTAAAATTTTAAAAGCATTTCAACCGTTGCACCGGTCGAACTTGCACAGGAAGTGTTCCAGTCCATATCGTTGAATTTCCCGTCTTTAAATCTAATCCATTTTGCATCACGGCTTCCAAGATCCAAAATTGTTGCATCCGGTTCAATTTCTCCTCTACAGCCGTTTGCAAGCGCTATAATTTCATTTTCGTGAATGCTTTTGCCCGTCATGTGCCCGCAGGATTTTTCAAAGTGCAAATCTAATGTTTTAATAATTTTAGACGGCACAATGTAGTATGTTTTATCGTCAAGCGTTTGAACCGGCGTAAAATCCAGCGTTTCGCCAACCGCTATTATTTTAGAATATGTTGTTCCTGCATCTAAGTATAAAGTCATTATCTTAACCTCAAAAACGCTTCGATTTTTGCTTTTATGGAATTATTGGCGTAATCGTCAATATCAATATAAAGCCCGTTATATTTATCCGCCAGATACTTTGCAAGCTGGCACTTGGAACAAAAAGCCTGCGCATAAAAAACTGTCGGCACATCAGGGTCAACAAACATTTCTTCCTCGATATCCGCCGGAGTTCCGCTCTCAACGCACCGTGTCCAGCCGTAAACATGGGTTTCATCAGGGAATAATCTTAAAATTTCCATATCGTTTGGCGGAACGCCCCAGAACCCGAATTTAGGTGTACATTGCGGCGCGTCAAGCTCTTTTTCGTCAATAACATTATTCATAATAATGTCAAATTTATCATAAAGGGGCAGGTTACTTGTCGAAATTCTAAGCGGACGTTTTTTGTCGACATTAGAATTGCAGCACTCAATCACCACAAAGCCCATATCCTTCAAAAGCTGCGCAGCAAACCAGCCGCTGTCGCACTTGTCTTTGCCGATAGGTGCAACAATTAACTCAAGTTCTGCCTGCATTTGCAGTGCGTTATTAATAATATTTTTTATAATCTTACAATAAGAGTCAGGCAAAATATGCCTGTCCGGAGCGTTAAAATCAATATCCAGATCAATCCATTCAATCTCAGCGTACTTGTTTTTAAGTTCGCACACCAGATTTTGATTCGGATATCCCCAGAAACCTATTTTAACTTTTTTCGGCATTTCATTCATAAATTAATTTTAGCATAAAAAGAGAGCAGTCAAACGACTGCCCGGAAAGATTAATTACGTTTAATACATCTGACTGCCGGATACTTAACCGTTTTAGCAGCCGGTTTAGCGTCACCTGTGTCAATACTCATATACCACGCCTGAGTCCTGTCCTGCGCATAAACAGTAGATGTCCAAATATCCTGACTGCCGCCCAGATTATTCAACCCCAGTAATTCCCGATTGATGAAAAGCCCGACAGCCTCATCCAAAGTTGGCAGCCGATATTCATCACTCTGTTTTGTGCAAAAAGAAGAAGCTTCATTCCATGAGGACTGCGAAGTATCAGCTGCATTTTTCACCTGTGGATACGGGGCTACGACAACCGTATCAATTGGATACAGCGCTGTTATAAAACCGATATCCTTTCCCACAGTATTCGGACCTTTATTTCCGTTCAGGTCGTACATAAAATTTGCACAAACTTTATTTTGTTTTAAATATAAAGCACTTTCAGCCAGTGAACTTACGCAGGCCTTGTTGTAAAAGGTCAAAATACTCTCTCCGTTTTGCGTTTCAAACGCTGCAGCTTTAGCATTCGGAATATTTACAGTCTGACTGCCAAAAGCATAAGATGTCATTTGGCTGTTCAACTCAAGCCAATTTGTAGGTGTATCAACTTTATTACCGTCAAGTGTCGTAATTGCTGACACTATACCGCAATCCTCAATATGATCGGCATCACAAATATTATTAATTTTTAACACCTGCGACAAACCGCTTGTAATAAAAGTTTCAGCAAGGGTATCTTCAGCATCGCCTGCGCCTGATGAACTTTCTTCTACATAGGTTCCGTAGCCGTTGAGTGCAGGCATCAGGGCAATGGCTTGCGAAAATCTCGCATAAAGTGCTTTTCTTTGCGTGTTCCACGTGCGTTCGTTTATGTTTCCCGTGAGTGACGGAAGCGTTATCGCCGCTACCACACCGATTATCGTGAGGGATAACAGTATCTCAGCCATGGTAAAGGCATATTTCTTGACCGACAGCCTGTCGGCCAAACATAGAACCGCCTCAGGCGGTGTCATTCCGAACTTGTTTCGGAATCTGTCCAGCGTTAACGGTAGCACGCCATGCCGGCCAGATGCTGAATCGCGTGCAGCATGACAGTTGACATTTACGTTGTCCGTGAGCACGCATTCCTTTTGTAGAACCGGCTCAGCCGGCCCCCCCCCCCCCCGTGCAAATACTTACATTCTTCTGTTTTTTCATTTTTCCATCCTTTCTTTATCATAAGGCAATAGGGCTATTCTTTTTTCTTCCATTCGGTCATAACGACTTATTGACTTATTCTCTTATTGCCTTTTTAATTATGTACCATGTTTTAGAATTAGTCAAGCCCGACGGCAAGGGTTTCATATATAGAGGCCACTCAGTGGCACAGCTCCCTTTCGGGAGCTTTTTTAAGAAATTTTTTCGTATGCCTGCGGATTATTCAGCAAGTCATAATTTATTTCGTTTTCGTTATCAGCGATTGTCGCAACAACGACCGTATCAGATGCCACGTTCACAAGCGTTCTCATCATATCCGTTACACGTTCAATTGTAAACAGGAATGCAAAGCCCGCGACTAACTGTTCAGGGCTTAATCCCATACCGTTAAGGATTAACGCAATCGTAATCAAACCAGCACCCGGAATCCCAGCACAGGTACTTGATGCGATAATTGCCAGCAGAGCAATCTGGATAATCAAAAGCGGAGTAAGCTCTATTCCGTAAGCCTGCGTCAGGTAAATTACCGCAACAGTCTGCAATAAAGCAGTACCGTCAAAGTTCAGGGTCGCGCCCAGTGGAAGCACAAAGCTTGCAATTTTATGGGAAATGCCTCTTTTTTCGCAGCAGGCAATTGTTAAAGGCAAAGTTGCAGAAGAGCTTGCCGTTCCAAAAGCCACCATCAAAGCTTCAGCCACAGCCGAATAAAGCATTGCGGCAGATACTTTTGAAAAGACTTTTAAGAATATCGGGTAAACAACAAACAGCATCAACGCAAATCCTAAAAGCAATACGAGCAAATATTTTGAAATACTTGCAAAAATATCTAACCCGAAAGAGGCAACGACACTTGCAGTCAGAGCAAAGACACCCGGTGCCGCCAAAATCATAATCCAATCGGTAACTTTCATTGTAGCCGCGAATACGGATTCAAAGAAAGAAACAATGGGTCTGTTGATATCGCCGACTTTTGCAAGAGCAACCGCAAACAAAAGAACAAATACAATAATAGAAACCATATTGCCGGTCGCAAAAGCTGTAAACGGATTACGCGGAATAAAATCAAGTATAAGATTTAAAATATTTCCCTGCTGTGCCATTGCATTTTTAACAAGTTCCTGAGCACTGAGCGCAGCGTTTTCTGTAATATAAGCCGCAGCGCCGACACCCGGCTTAAAGATTAACGCCAGAACCGCCCCTATTGTAACAGCAAAGGTAGTAATAATTCCATAGTAAATAATCATTTTTTTACCAAACTTACCAAGCTGTCTGTTATCCCCGATACTTGTAACCCCGATAATAATTGCCGAAACAACCAGCGGAATTACAACCATTTGAATTAATCTGATAAACACCTGACCTACAAAAATCAAACATTGCAAAATATGATTGTTATAAGGGGTTTCAAAAGTATGCATCAGAATTCCGAATATAATACCCAGAATAATACCGGTAAAAATATGCCAGTTACGCTTGATACCAAGCCCCAGGGCTACAAAAACCTGCATAAGTAAATTAAAATTCATATAAATAAACCTCTTACCTGATTATATAGAAAGTCGATACAAATCGACTTTCTAATCTTACACCATTTTTCAGAAAAAAACAACGATTAGAACTAAAAAATTGATTAAATAATGTAAACTTTTTAGAAATAACTAGCAAAATAATATATTTAGAGGATTTATAAAACTGGTTTGGTGTGATTAAATAAACATGTATGTAGAGGAATAACCAAACACAAGGGGATAAGAAAATGGTCGATAACAGATCAGCGGGCTTCTACGGAATCGGAGGATCCTTCAACTTCAAAAGCGGCGACATATCCGGCACGGCTGCCAGAACCCAGGACGATAAAATGGGTCAGGGCGGTGAGTATTTCGCGCAGCAAAAAAGAAATGAAGAAGAGGAAAACCTGAACCAAAACCCTTATATGGACAGAAGCGCAGCTCTCAGAGCAACCCTCAATTCCCTTGCGATGATGAATGTTGCAAACGTTATCAATAACAAGAAAAAATCAATCCTCGAAGATAAAGAAGAGAAAAAAGAAGAACGCAAAAAATCTGAAAAAGAAGTAGAAGAATTGGAAAAAATTCTACAGCAAACACAGGAAGAAGCCAGCGAAGATTTCCAGAATAATGAATATAATTAATAAAAAGGCGCCGATAAGGCGCTTTTAACTTTTAAATTAAAATTTTCACTATTGTCAGGAATTAAAATAGTCTTTCAAAAATATTATCAACTTTTTGTTCTTTCTTTTCGGCGGCTGCAAGGAGTTCACCTCTGTAAGGAGTTTGTGAACCACTCTTATCTTTATCAGTTGCAAAGCTTAAAATACCTTGAGTTAAAGTCGGATTTTCAGGAGAAACAACTTTTGTAGAGATTTCATTGATATCAGCAGTCAGTCTGCCGTCTAAGTTGTTTGCATTACGCTGAGCCGCTTGAGAATTTAAATACTTGATTGAATCCAAAACATTTTGATTTAATTGGATTTGCAACCCTGAATTATTCAGAGCAATTTGTCTTGCAGTGTTAGAATCAACACTGCCGTTATAAAGATTTAAACCGAGTTCTTGCTTCGCTTGAGATGCAGTTTTAAAAGAAGAATTAACGTTAAATTCAGCATTTTTAGCGTGTGCACGCTTCAAAATTTCCTGAGAAACCTCTTTTAAAACGCTTTTATCAATACCATTAAATTTTGCACTCACATCGAAAGACATAACTATAAATCCCTTTTTGTTTCCTGACAAATTAAATATCGGCAGAGATAAATAAATTCTTTAAAAAAAGGATTTCAATTATTACGAATTCGTTACAAAAGCCGGTGTAAAAAAGCACTTTTTCAGAAATAAAATACTTTTATATAATATAGAGGATTACAAAGGATATTGCTATGGGTACGCTGGATTTATTAGCAGGGTTAAGCTATGTAAACGCAGGCTTACAAAATACAGTTCAACTTATAGAAGACAGAAAGGAAAAAGATCCTAATGCCTTCAATAAGTTCTTCTTCAACCTGAGCGGTTCAGCACTTAGAATCGGGGCAGCAGATCACATGGCACGCCACGGCAACCTCTGGGGTTACACACTTAATTCCTTTGTACCATATACGGACACAAGAGCAAACGCATTTGCGATGTTTAGCGCACCGTTTATGATGGCTCCGTTTGGATTTGGATGCGCACCTATGATGCCGTTTGGCGGATTTTGGGGCGGCGGTTTCCATCACCACCATCACCACTTCGGACCGCATCATCACGGTTCAACCACAGTTATCAATATCCGCTGCTAAATCTTTTAAAAGCTTCTCATTCTGTGCTAATTTTTTATAGCTTTCATCGGCAAACGGATTGAATACATCTTTTAACAACAGTTCTGCCTGGGTATTGTTAAGGAATTCTTCCGTAATATCATCTTGCAGAACAAGTTCAGTATATTTTTTTATATCAGCCTGTTTTTCATAAAGCTCAACAGCTTTGCGGGTAAATGCGTTTTGCACAGGTATTAATTCCTGCGCAATAGGATTTGTAGCAAAAGAGTTTGCCGCAGAGTTCAAATTTTTAAAACTTTTCTTAGAGACTTTTTTCAACACACTCCACCCTACAAAACAGTTCTCCGCCGTTTCGCCTCGCTGAACCGCGAGCCGGACACGGCTTCGCTGTCTTAACATCATTATATAAACATTATAGCATATATTAATAAATAGGGCAAGTTTTACAACAAAAAAGCTCCCTTACGGGAGCCTTTTTGATTATTATTCTAAAACTGTTAATTACAGTTTAGAAGCAACCATCTTAGTAGTTTCAGCTAAACGAGTTGAATAACCCATTTCGTTATCGTACCAAGAAATAACTTTAACTTGGTTGCCGCCCATTACACGGGTTAATAAACCATCAACAGTTGAAGATTGAGAAGTTCCGATGTAGTCAGAAGATACAAGCGGTTCTTCAGTGTAGCAAAGAACATGTCCGTCAGCGCCTGCTTTCAATGCAGCGTTAACTTCTTCAACAGTAACATCTTTTGCTACTTCAAATACAACGTCTACCAAAGAAACATCCGGAGTAGGAACTCTCATTGCGAAACCGTCCAATTTACCTTTCAGTTGTGGCAATACAAGAGCAACAGCTTTTGCAGCACCTGTTTTGGTAGGAACGATGTTAAGAGCGCCGGCTCTGGCACGACGCGGATCTTTGTGACCTGCGTCTAAGATTCTTTGGTCACCTGTGTAAGAGTGAACTGTTGTCATCAAACCTTTAACGATACCGAATTTTTCGTCGATAACTTTAGCTACAGGAGCCAGGCAGTTTGTTGTGCAAGATGCCATAGAAATTACATTGTGTTTTGCAGGGTCGTACATTTTGTCGTTTACGCCTAAAACGATTGTAATATCTTCGTTTGTAGCAGGTGCAGAGATAATAACTTTTTTAGCACCTGCAGTGATGTGAGCTTTTGCTTTTTCAGCATCTGTGAAGAAACCTGTTGATTCAACAACAACTTCGACACCTAAATCTTTCCAAGGTAATTGTGCCGGATCTTTTTCTGCAAAGAATTTAATTTTTTTACCGTTTACAATAATACCTTCATCATAAGCTTCAACTTCGCCGTCAAATTTACCCATTACAGAGTCATATTTGAAGATTCTTGCAGCATCTTCCGGTTTAAGACCAGGGTCGTTGATAGCAACGTAATCAATTTCATCAAAGATACCTTCTCTGATAGCTGCTCTCAAAGTGTTTCTGCCGATTCTGCCGAATCCGTTAATAGCTACTTTTACTTTTGACATAATTTTTACTCCTTCTTATTATTAGTAAAATTTTTACATGTCTGGTTATAGCATTAACAAAAAAACTAATCAAGTTTTTTATCAGAATATTAATCAAAAATTAATGTTTGTGATAAGATAAACTCACTGAGGTTAAAGATATGATAGAAAATATAGGAACAGCGTTTTTATTAACGTTTTTGGCGGGTTTAGCGACAGCAATCGGCGGCGGAATCGCTTTTGTAGTGAAGCCTGATAATTTAAAAGCTTTATCAATAGGACTCGGGTTTTCAGCAGGGGTCATGATTTTCCTTTCTCTTACGGAAATTATCCCCGCAGCAGCAGAAACGTTAACTCAATATTTTCCGCATTCCCACGACTGGCTTGTGTATGCAAGTTTTATAATAGGTATAATTATAGCACTTTTAATAGATTATTTTCTGCCTGATCATATTGATCAGGATGAAGTCTTACACCCTGACGATCCTTGCTTACACCGTCATAAGATAAAAAAAGCAGGATTATTTACAGCAATAGCGATTTGCGTACATAACTTTCCGGAAGGTATGGCAACATTTTTATCTACAACTCAAAGCCTGCAACTCGGTGCATCTGTTGCTATTGCAATAGCTATTCACAATATTCCGGAAGGTATCGCGGTTGCAATGCCGATTTACCATATAACCGGCAAAAAACGTTACGCAATGCTCTACGCATCTTTATCCGGATTAACCGAACCTCTGGGAGCGTTCATCGGATTATTTTTATTAAAACTTTTATTTCCGCAAATGATTGTAGGATTTTTGCTTGCAGCGGTTGCCGGAATTATGATTTATATATCCTTTGACACCCTGCTTCCGCTGGCAAAAGAGTATGGCAACTGGCACTTATCAATGATAGGTATCGTCACCGGAATGCTCTTTATCTGGCTGAGCCTGCTGCTTGTATAAAAAATAAAGCAGTTCTCCGTCGCCTGCTTGCCCTGCTCGCGCAGGTCAACCCGCGACTTCGCTGTCTAATACGTCACTCAAAAGTTTCGCTCACGTTCCTTATCGCGAAACTTTCTCGGACAAATAAAAACGGCTCCTCATTTGAGGAGCCGTTAAAAAAAATAATAAACTGATTAGCCTTTAATCTGGCTCATAACTTCATCAGCGAAGTTATCCTGACGTTTTTCAAGACCTTCACCAAGAACAAATCTAGTGAAGCCTTTAATAGTCATTTTACCTTCAACTAATTGTCCGACAGTTACGTCAGGATTTTTAACGAAAGGTTGTTCAAGAAGGCATCTTTCAGCCATAAGTTTGTTAACGCGGCCTTCAACGATTTTGCCTCTGATAGCTTCCGGTTTCTTTTGAAGATCTTCTTTGCCCATTTCAATTCTTGTTTCTTCATCAATAACTGATTGAGGGATATCCGCTCTTGAAACGAATTGAGGAGCTGATGAAGTGATATGTAAGCAAACATCTTTCATCAATTCTTCATCTTTTTTATCAGTTTCCAGAAGAACGCCGATTTTACCGTTGTGAATATAAGAAGCGGTAACGCCTTCTACTCTTACAAATCTTCTGAAAGTAATTTTTTCGCCGATAGAAGCGATTTTTTCTTTGATGATTTCAGAGATTTGTTTGCCGCATTTAGGGCAGGTCATATTAAGGAAGCTGTCAACGTCTGCAGGGTTTAATTCTGCAACAGCAGCTGCCAAATTGTCAGCCAATTCTTTGAAATCTGCGTTTTTAGCAACGAAATCTGTTTCGCAGTTCAATTCAATCAAAGTTCCGACTTTATCGGAAACGAAAGAAGCAACAACGCCTTCCGCAGCGATTCTGCCCATTTTCTTATCAGCAGAAGCCATACCTTTCTGGCGCAAAAGTTCCATTGCTTTTTCCATATCACCATCGGTTTCAACGAGTGCTTTTTTAGCATCCATCATGCCTGCACCTGTTAAATCACGAAGTTCTTTAACCATTGTAGCTGTAATATTCATTAAAAATCTCTCCTATGTTATAATTTTCCGCGGTGTAAAATCTGCACCGCGGATTAAATATTTAAACTAAGCTTCTACAACGCCTGCATCTTCAGCTTTAATTTCTTCAATTTTAGCTGTTGTGTTAGCGTTGTTTTCTTTTAATTGTTTACCTTCCAATACGGCATCAGCCAATCTTGAAACAATTAATTTAATTGAACGGATTGCATCATCATTACCAGGAATAATGTAGTCAATACCGTCAGGACTTGCGTTTGTATCAGCCAGACAGATTACCGGAATGTTCAATTTGTTAGCTTCTTTGATAGCAATTAATTCTTTTTGCTGGTCAACGATAAAGATAATGTCAGGAAGTCCTCTCATTTCTTTAATACCGCCTAAAGTTTTGCTGAGTTTTGCAACTTGTCTGTTGATTTGTGCAACTTCTTTTTTAGGCAATTTTTCAACGTGACCGGAAGCAATGAAGTCTTCCAATTCTCTTAATTTATTAACGCGGGAACGGATAGTATCAAAGTTAGTAAGCATACCGCCCAACCATCTTCTGTTAATATAATAAGCGCCGGATCTTTTAGCTTCTTCAGCAACAACGTCAGCAGCTTGTTTTTTTGTACCGACAAATAAAACATTTTTGCCGCGTGCTGCGAAATCTCTTACAACAGCATAAGCTTCATCAAGCAAATCCGTTGTTTTGCGCAAATCAATTACATAAATACCGTTTCTTGCACCGTAAATATACGGTTTCATTTTAGGGTTCCATCTTTGAGTTTGGTGTCCGAAGTGTACACCTGCTTCTAAAAGTTCAATCATAGATGCTACAGGCATCGTTTTTCTCCTTATGTTTTTGTATTGTACTACGGGAAACACAGCTCCATTTTCACGTGCTTGTAAAAACTAGGGTACAACCTATCGAACTAGTGTATCCGATTACACGATACTACAAACATAAAAATATTACAAATATCATTAAGAAGAGTTAAGGAAAAACTAAAGAGCTCCCAATAATGGAAGCTCTTTATCAAATAGTGTAAATTTTTAATACGACTACGCTTTTTTACCGTAACGTTTGTTGAATCTTTCAACTCTTCCTTCTGAGTCAAGAATTTTTTGTTGACCGGTGTAGAACGGGTGGCAGTGTGAGCAAATTTCAACCGTTATATTGTCCAGTACAGAACCGGTTTCAATTTCATTACCGCAAACACATTTAATAGTCGTTTTCTTATAATCAGGATGAATACCTTGTTTCATTTTTACTTACCTCATTTCTTTTCAAGATTCCAAACTTGAATGTTTATACTTCGACATTCTACATAATACTATATAAATCTAAAAAGGCAAGACCTCTAAGCCGGATACATTAATAAAAGTTTACCTAACGCATTTTTAACCATTTTATGATAAGATATCTGATTATGAAAAAGAAACAGATTGTCTTGCTGGTTATTACGATAATTTTTTTAGTTCTGGTGTTTTACAAGATAGACTTTGCAACACTGGTTGATACTATTAAGAAGTTTGACTTAAAATATCTTGCCTCAATCGTGGCAGTATTTCTTTTGAGCCTTTATGCGCGCGGAATACGGTGGAAATTTCTGTTAATGAACGACAAAAAATACAGCGCATTGAAACTTGCAGAAATATTTACGGTCGGGAATATGCTGAATATTTTTCTGCCTGCGCGCGCGGGCGATATTTACCGGGCTTACTATCTGGGCGAAGAAGCCGGTGAAAAAAAGCTTAAAATTTTTGGCACAATAATTCTGGAGCGGCTTTTTGACGGGATTGCAATGTTTTGTATTCTTCTTGGCGCGATTATGTTCTACAGTGATGCACAGTGGATTTTAAACCTTACACTCGGAATAGGCGCGGTCTTTATTGCCGGAACCCTTGTATTTTACCTGATTTTCAAATACAACAAAAGCAGGCAGATAGCAAAGGCGATTGCAGAAAAAATCCCAAACGAAAAAATCCAAAATACAATCAAACGGCTTACAACATACTTAAATATTTTTATAAAAGGGTTTTCAGCGTTCAAAAGTCCCGTGTATATGCTTTTAATTCTGGCTATGAGTTTTGTTGCGTGGGGGATGGAAGGCATCGTGGCCTGCCTTATCGTAAACAGTTTTGGCTTAAAGCTCGGTATTTTAGCCGGACTTTTTGTGCTGACTCTAACGTCTTTTTCAACAATGATTCCGTCGACGTCTGTTCTGGTCGGGCCGTATCAGGCTGCATATATTCTGGCACTGGGGCTGTTCGGGATAGAAAAATCACAGGCGCTTGCAATTTCCGCGGTTCACCAGATAATACTTATTCTGATTTTCACTATCGCGGGCGGAAGCTTAATGTTAAAGTTCAATATTGACGCAAGCAGGTCACAAAACCGGAAATAAAACGCTAAGGCACAAAGTTTTCATCAGTCAGCAAATTATCACCCAGCGCTGCCGCAACCGCAAGCTTGTCACAGCGTTCATTATATTCATGACCCGCGTGGCCTTTCACCCAGACGAATTCCACAAAATGCGGTTCTTTTGCCTTGATAAGTCTTTTCCATAAATCAATATTCTTTACAGGATTTTTGGAATTTTGTTTCCAGTTTTTGAAAACCCATGCGTCAAGCCATTTTTCGTTTATCGCATCAACCAGATATTTGCTGTCCGAATAAAGTATAACCTCTGACGGGCGTTTCAAAGCCTCAAGCGCCACAATCGCGGCCATAAGCTCCATACGGTTATTGGTCGTCAGTTTATATCCGGCGCTAAGTTCTTTTTCGTGATACTGCCCTTTGGAATCCACAAAGGTTAAAATCGAGCCGTAGCCGCCGACACCCGGATTTCCTTTACAGGCGCCGTCTGTATAAATCTTTATTTTGTTAACAGTTTCCTGTGCCACAAATTTTCTCCATTATTTTTTAATCTCGTAATCAATCAATTTTTCATAGTGTTCCAAATTGTCTTTTGAAATATACGGTTTAATATTTCTGACAAGTTCCTGCATCCCGTCTATGCGGTAATGCATTGCATTTTCAAGGTCAATAAGCTTCATATTGTAATCATAAAGGGTTTCAATATAAAGGTTTTGCGCATCAAGATAGGCTTCCCGTGCGTCTTGAAGCAAATTGTAATCCTCCACGCCTTTTTCGTAGCATTCATCAGCATAGGCAAAGTTTTCAAGTGAATGATGTACATTTTCCAGCGCAACCGGAAGCTGTTTTTCAACGTTCAAAACATTAACATAGCAGCGCTCAACATCAAAATATAAATCCCGCCGGAATAAATCAATAGCGTTATCTGCAAGCGCAATCTGGGCTTTGCCGATATCAATTTCGTGTTTCAGCTGTTTCATATTAACTGTACTTCTGAGGTTCAGCGACATAAAAAAGCCGTGGTTGGAATACCTTTTGAAGTTGTTAAACCCGTAGCCGACATCGCCCGTTATATCCGGATAATACTGGCGTTTTATGTACGACAAAGAAGCATCCATCGCATCTTTTGTCGCCTGAAGCGCCCAGATATCCGGACTGCTTTTTATTGCCAAGTCATAAGCTTTTTCTTCATCAAACGGAAGCCCGTTTTTAGAACGGTTGAAGAGAAAATCTGTCTTTTTCCCCAGCGTTTCAAGCATTTCTTTGTTTTCCAGACACTCATCCTCCGGGAAATCTCTCAAACTGTCCGGTGTCGGCACGATGTAGCGTCTAAAATACTCGTTGTTTTCAACCGTAATATCCGAAGTATTTATGTACAGGCTGTTTGCCAGATTAATCAATGCATTTTTATATTCGTTATGAGCGTCAATAACCCTGATTTTGTGGCGTGTAACAAGGCTTTTCGCATTGACCATGTCAGAGTGTTCCGACATACCTCTATCAGCTTTTGCCGTAGAGCGTTTCAGGTTGCGAAGCAGTATTTTCATAAAATCTTCTTCAATCGCAACGCGCGCCTGCGCTTTCAACACAGCGTAGTAATTCCTCTTAACGTCAAACACCGTGTTATAAATACTGTTTGTAAGATTATATTCACCTACAAGCTGATAAAATTTTTCCATTTTAATAAGCGAATTTGCTTTGCCGAAATTCCACAGCAACTGGCTCAAAACGATTTGAGCAGAGGGAAGCTCGCTATTTGGCGAACTCAAATAGTTACTATTAGAGTTATACTGCTGGAAAACAGCCGACTGCGCATCAAGCGTCGGGAAATAAACAGATTTTGCGACACCGACATTACCGCGCGCTATTTCAAGATTATAGATATCTTTTTTAATAACAGGACTGTTTTTGATAGCAAGGTCAATACAAGAATTTAACCCCAACGCCGGAGCCGCCTCCTCAATGCCCGCAGCCGGCAGCACCAGCACCGCCGATAAACATATTCCCGCTATTGCTTTTAAAACCACTCTCATAAATAATTTTTATTCTAATTTAAGCGGGGTAATAAGTCAATCAAAAAATCATACATATAAAGTATTTTTTTCGGGAAGCCAATATTTACGCCAAATTTAGTTGATTTTATTTACAGATTGAGTTATACTTTATATATTGATAATAGCTGTATATTATACAATTGCACAGATAGAAAGGTCATTCATTGTTTTTTTGGAATAAAGAAGCAGTTCCCGTAACAAAGGAACTAATCGAAGAGCTAAAATACAAAAAAGATTATAAAAAAATAATAAAACTGATTCGTTCTGAGCTAAAGAAGGGCAGACAGTCAGACTATTTTTACTGCTCACTTGCCGAAGCTATTGAAGCAACTCAGAAAAAACCAAACCTGCATGACCTTACAGAATTGTATACAAACGCGCTAAAATTAAATAAACGGAATTCTCTGGCATATTATAAAAGAGCATTAATTAAAATGAAACAAAGCCTTTTACAAGATGCGATAAAAGATCTGAGCGCTGCAATACAAATTAATCCGAAAGATGCAAAAAGCCACACAGAACTCGGAAATATTAAATTTAAATATGCTAAATTTAAAGAAGCAATTGAATGCTACGATTCCGCACTAAAATTTGATCCGGAATACATACCAGCACTGGTAGCAAGAGCAAAGGCAAATCTTGAGCTTGAAATGTACGAGCTGGCAATTACGGATCTGTCGCAAGCCATTGCGCTTAACAGTGAAGATATTTCTATACTAATTTTACGCGGCGATGCACGTTTCAAAACAGATGATTTTAACGGTGCTATAAAAGATTATACAAAAGCACTGGAATTTAACCCTAAAGATATTGACACCTACAGCAAAAGAGCAAAAGCCTACATTGCGAAAAAGAATTTTAATCTTGCCATTCAGGATTACGAATCAATATTGCAGATAGATAAGAATAATATTCAGGCACATCTTGACTGTGCAAGAGTTCTTCACCAGTACCTGAAAGGTACAAATGCCGGTATGGCATTAATAGATAAAGCAGTCAAGATAAAACCGACAAACCCTGATATTTATATGGTAAGAGCTTACATAAAAGCCGACATTAACGATCTTCCCGGCTCTATGGCGGACTTTAATACCGCAATAAAATACAGCAACAAGGAAAACAAAAATATCGCTGACATCTACAGTCTGCGCGGGGAATTATATTATAAACAGGGTTTTTACGAAGAAGCAATTCAGGACTATAACAAAATGATTGAAAAACGTCCAAATGATGCAGAACTTTACAAAAAAAGAGCGAAAGCGCTGAAAGAAATTGAACATTATGCAGCTGCCGCGAAGGATTATTCAAAAATTATCAAATTAAAACCGGATGAAATAGACAACTACTACACGCTTGCAAACCTTTATATAGAATATTTGGAAAGCAAGGAACTTGGTATAAAAGTTCTGGATAAGGCAATCGAGAAATTAAAGGACACAACACCTGAGGTTTATCAGCTGAAAGGCGAAGTCTTGTTAAAAATGAAAAAAATTCCGGAAGCGATTGCAGAATTTAACAACGCACTGGATATTGATCCTAAAAATGAAGAAGCACTCTATTTTAAAGGCAATGCGGAATTAAAACTGGGTGAAGTTGATTATGCGATTGAAGATTACACAAAGATAATCCAGAATAATCCGGAATACTATAAAGCATATAACAAAAGAGCCTTCTGTTACATCCAGAAAAAGAACTATCAAGAAGCGATTAAGGATTACGACAGAACGCTTGCGCTGAATTCGGATTTAAGTTCTGCCTATATCAACAGAGCGAAATGCAAAGAGATACTAAAGGATTTACAAGGCGCACTGGTTGATTACAGTACAGCGATATCACTCAACCCGAAAGACCTTGATATTTATGTATTAAGGGGAAATGTTAAACAGGCACTGGGAGATAATACAGGTGCACTGGACGATTTTAATAAAGCGGTAAAAGATGAAAGTTTCTAACGCGTAAGCCGGTGTGAAGCCACGGTGTCGGCACACGTGAGTGTGACGAGCAGGTGGCGGAACACTACGATGCCGCCGTAGTAAATTTTGCGGGTAGCCGCTTAAAATTTATTCAGGCTGAGAAATGTGTAAGCCGGTGTGGCCGGTGTCACCGCACAATGAGTGCGGGGAGCATGTTCATAGCACAAAAAAGAGCCCTCTAAACATTAGAGGACTCTTTTTTCTTACAATTCAGATTAGTAGATTATTGTCAA
The DNA here is from genome assembly GCA_944325835.1 of Candidatus Gastranaerophilales bacterium. Lineage (GTDB taxonomy): Bacteria > Cyanobacteriota > Vampirovibrionia > Gastranaerophilales > Gastranaerophilaceae > Gastranaerophilus. The sequence goes on along the minus strand of CALVBO010000017.1, from coordinate 5,495 downwards.
CTCTTCATCCGGATTCAATGCAGAATCGTTAGTTGATGAAGGGAGAATAACATATCTGATTTCATCACCGAGTTCATAAAGTACACCAAAGGTACCGCTTACGACTAATTTACCAATATCGTAAATACCTTTACCAATAGTGATGAAGCCACTGCCTACACTCTTCAAACCTTTAAGCGGGTGTAAAGAGAAGGTATCAGCAAACGCATCAGACAGGTTGTCGCCTAAATTTTCAACGCCGTCACCGATAACGTCAACACCGGTTCCGACTGTTCTTCCCGCAACACCTACAACTCTTCCGGCAGCTGAGAACGGCGCTGCAAAAAGTCTTGAAACAATGTTCGGATTCTTTTTGCAATCAACCTGAACAGCCGCTAAATCTCTTTGTAAGTCCATAATCGTATCATCATTAGAAATTTCAACGAATTTAACTTTGATATAAGCAGGATTTTTAAATCCAGGTCTGTTAACAGCATCTACAACACCTTTAACAGTAGAACCAGCCGGGAAGCAAACATCCTGAATAGTTACATCTTTTGTTGTTTTAGCCGTGAAAACATCACCGACATTAGATGTTCTTGCACTGATTCTTTCTGATAATTTAATACTAATTGCAGTAGGTTTGTAAGTAAAAGTACCTACGCTTTGACCTTTAGCCGCATTCATTAAATAAGTATATCTTAAAGTCCCAACCAGATAAGCAACCTGTTCTCTTGAAAGATATTCATCATTAACTAACTTTTTAGTGTTAGGAATATTTCTCAACAGGTCAGATTCAACGACTTCTTTTGTCGCAGGAACCGCCCAGGTCGGGATTTGCTGTATAACTTCATCATTATATTTAGCGAATAAAGATCTGTCTTTCAGCGGAACATCAATAACTTTAGCGATAGTAGCAAAAACTTCCGCTTTAGTTACCGGCTGGTCAGGTCTGAAAGTTTTATCCGGATACCCGATCATAACATCAGCGGCTAAAGCTTTGTCAATCCACTCTTTTGCCCAGTAATTGTTAGAAATATCCTTATAATTATACTTCGCCGTAGTAGAGCCGATAGCCAACCCTTCAGACATCAAAATTGCCAGTTCTGAACGCAAGATAGGTAATTTAGGATTAAATTCACCTTTGTAGCCGCGTTCCATCATAGCAAGCATAGTTGATGCCCAGGATTTAACAAAAACATTTTCCTTTCCTGCAACAGGGGCAAGACAAGGGCATCTTTTAACTTTACCCGCAACAACATAAGCAGATTTGTCCTTCGTCATCACCTGAGCCTGCGAACCAAACAAAGACGGATGAGCATAAGATTGCATCATTTGTCCTGCCTGACAGGTTAGAGATAAAGAAGCTGCTAAACACAATGCACCAACAGATGCCAATAAACAACTTTTTCTCTTCATATTAGAGTCTCCTTTTCATACAATCGTCAGAACAACGATAATAGAGTAATTATCGCAATTTTTTAAACTTTTGTCAAGTCATGGTTAATCTTTGTAGTGAACTAATGTTTGACTTTTGAAGAGTGAAACCAGTGCGCCAAAAGAAAATGCTGTTTTACCGTACATATTTGAAAGTTTTGTCAGACCGCAGATAATACTGAACGGCAAAATACAAAGAAAGAAAAGAAAGCCCAGAACTGTTTCATAATAATGCCGCAGTTCTAATCGGTTAAACTTGCGTTTATTAAAAATTCTCAAATATCCGTTATTAAAGTTACGTTTCCAGATATATTTTAATGTGCAACGCTCCGGAGAAACTATTTCATTAACAACGGCCTTTTTAACCCATAAAATTGTATAGTGCAGATTATAAACTCTTTCAAAGAATTCAATATCTTCACCGGTCATCATCTGATATTTTTCATCAAACCAGTATGCCAGCTTATCAAGAATTGATACCTTAAATAGCACATTATTGGTTGAAGCTGTTCTACATATATGTCCGTCCGGACGTTTGTATTTACCTTTAAAATAGGCATTCTTTTTTATCCAGAAAGGAACTTTCAACTGATTAAAATTAGTATCAACAAAATTATAAACGACAGGGCCGGTTACAACGTCGGATTTTGTTGCTATAAGTCTTGTATAAAGCTCATAAATCCAATTTTCATCAGGGTATTCATCGTCATCTATAAACGCAATATAATCGGGTTTAAGCTTCACTGCCTGTCTAAGAACCTCATTTCTTACAGAAGCAATTCCTTTGCCGTGAAAAGGAAAATAATGAATATTCAGTTTAGATGTTTTGGATTTTACAATATCTACGGCTATAGACTCTGCCGAATTATCAACAACAACGACTTCAATAGAAACATTGTCCGGAATTTTCATCACAGAAATCTTGTCCAAACAAATGTTCAGCAATTCATTCCTATTATATGTACAAATTCCGATTACAATTTTTTCCATATCAACTAAACTCATTTAAACAAAATATACCATATCATAAACATTACAATTTGACCACAAATAGTTTTAATGTTTAAATAGGTAACATGAACTATATTTTTTATTTTTTGATAGTTTTTTCAATAATCGCGGGAGCTGTTAACGGGAAGCTTCCGGATGTAGTCAGCGCAATACTTACCGGAGCAGGGCTTTCTGTCAAAATTGCACTTTCGCTTATCGGGATTATGGCGTTCTGGCTCGGGATGATGAATATTGCACAAAAAAGCGGACTTATTGAAGTAATTGCACGCCTGATAAAACCGGTCACAAAGCGGTTATTCAACGAAATTCCGGAAGATTCTCCCGCAATCGGCGACATTGCAATGAGTTTTTCGGCTAACGCATTCGGACTTACGAATGCCGCAACGCCTATCGGGATTAAAGCAATGGAAGAACTGCAAAAACATAATATTGATAAAACAACGGCGTCAAATGCTATGTGCCTGTTTCTTGCGATGAATACCGCAGGATTTCAGATAATTCCGGCAACGGTTATCGGAATTCTGGTGGGTGTCGGGTATCCTAATCCGACACAAATAATTGCGCCGACACTTTTTGTCACTACGCTTGCGTTTACGTTTGCAATAATTGTTGCAAAAATCTTCCAGCGCTTCTGGGTACCGCAAAAGATTAACGAAAGCGGGGCGGAATAATGTTTCAACAGATAATGGATACTATTTCGCTATGGGCGCTTCCGGCAATTTTAGTTCTTATTTTGACTTACGGGCTGGTGAAAAAAGTTCCGCTTTATGAAGTTTTTACGGAAGGTGCAAAAGACGGGTTCAAGGTCGCAATAAATATAATTCCATATCTTGTAGCGATAATCGTGGGGATTTCAATGCTCAGGGCATCAGGAGTGTTTGAATGGCTAGGAGCAATTCTTGAGCCGGTTTTGACGTTCTTTAACATTCCGACAGACATAATTCCTATAATGCTTACCCGCTCGCTTTCAGGCTCTGCAACAATCGGTGTATTTTCAGACATTGCCGGAAATCCTGCAAGCACCTTTTACACAACAACGCTTGCAGCGGTAATGGTCGGAAGCAGTGAAACAACATTATATGTCCTTGCCGTTTACTTCGGGGCGGTCGGAATTTCAAAAATAAGATATGCGCTGCTGGCAGGGCTTCTTGCGGATTTAGCAGGAATTATTTTAGCAATCCTAATTTGCCGCATAATGTTCCTGCATTAGTCACGTCAACCCAGCTTTGAGTGAAGCTGAAATTTTCACTTCTGACAGTCTTTTTCATTAAAACGGCATAGTTAACGTTGATAAAGTTGACTTTTTCAAGCTTTTCAACGTTAAACTCAGCCATACCGCAATTTGTACAGTGTTTTTCGACAGGAACGATTTTGCCGTTTCTAATCATAGCCTTAACTTTAACCCCGCAGCAGGCGCAGCGTAAAATAAACCATTGGTTTTCAACTAACTCCCCGCAATCAGGGCAGTAAGCACAATCTACCTCCAGAGGAATTTTGCTGTGAGAACACTCTTTTTTAGTATATAAAAAATCGAACAACATATTTTATATGTAACGATTATTTTATAAAAGTCAAAGTGCCGGAGGAATGTCCGACACTTTCGAGAAAAATAAAGCAGTTCTCCGTCGCCTGCTTGCCCTGCTCGCGCAGGTCAACCCGCGACTTCGCTGTCTAATACGTCACTCAAAAGTTTCGCTCACGTTCCTTATCGCGAAACTTTCTCGGACATCTAACGTTTAACACAACGTACAGCCATCGGCTGATTAATACTGGTAGTCCCAACATTAGAACGAAATACTCTGTTCGTAAGTGATACAACCCAGGCCGTATTACCATCCCGCTTAGAAGTCCAATATTTATTGCTTTCAACATTTGCAACATCATGATTATACATTAAAGCCATCATTTCTTCCAAATTTGGAGTACGGTACTCGCTATCAAGATTTTTACAGGAACTTGCAGCTACATGCCATGCCACATTTAAATCAGCAGTACGCAAATATGGCACCGGAGCCGCTACAACTGAATCCGTCGGATAAAATGCAGTTATTAAGCCTATATCTTTTCCAAAAGTATTAGGCCCTTTATTCCCGTTTAAATCATAAATAAAATTAGCACAAACTTTGTCCGGCACCCATATTGAGCCTCCCGCTGCAACCTCAAATCCAGAACAGGTAGGATTATAGAAGGCTAAAATACTCTCACCGTTTGCCGTTTCAAACGCTGCAGCTTTTGTATCAAGATGGCTGTACGAAACATTATTACCGGCATCATCCACGAAACCTACAGAAGTATTCAAAGTAAACAAGTCACTAACTTTTGCAGGCGTAGAAATTTTAGAGCCGACTGCGTTTGTAAGGCTAGTGGTTATCCCGCAATCTTCAAGGTGGTCGCTATCACAAATGTTATTAATTTTAAGGACTTTAGCAAGCCCGTTTGTAACAAAGGTTTCAGCAGCAGTGTCCTCAATGGATATTGAACCCGCACTGTCTGTCGTTTCTCTCAAAGTGCCATAACCATTCAATGCCGGCATTAACGCAATTGCCTGCGAAAACCGCGCATAAAGTGCTTTTCTTTGAGTGTTCCACGTGCGCTCGTTAATGTTTCCCGTGAGTGACGGAAGCGTTATCGCTGCCACCACACCGATTATCGTCAGGGAAAGCAATATTTCCGCCATGGTGAACGCTGCGTTTTTAATCGGGTCCAATTGTAGAACCGACTCAGCCAGTGTCATCGCGAGGGCGGAAGCCCGTGGCGATCCAGTCAATCTCGTGGCGACCTCAACTGGATTGCCACGCCGACTTCCGTCGGCTCGCAATGACGGTAGACATTTACGGACACATTGCATATTTTTGTCACCCTGAACTTGATTCAGGGTCTGACCAACGTTGGATACCAGCTCGTAACGTTGGACAGATGCTGAAACGAGTTCAGCATGACATGGGGAACTAACATCCTCAATACCTAATTTTGCGGGTAAGGAACTCCCCCCCCCCCCCCCCCCCCCCCCCCCCCCACCATATTTTTTTTTTTCTTTTCTTTCCTTTTTTTTTTTTTTTTTTTTTTGT
>CALVBO010000016.1 GCA_944325835.1 Candidatus Gastranaerophilales bacterium | reverse complement strand
CTCCTGATTGCGCCAAGCGCGCTTCAAAACCTAATTTGACGATTAAGTCCCCTCCCCCCCCCCCCCGTCAGAATACTTACATTACTTCGTTTTTTCATTTTTCCATCCTTTCTTAGCGTTTTGCCATTGTTTAATTATGGATGCCGCTCTGCGGCACTCTTTTATTATGTAACATGTTTTACATTTAGTCAAGCCGGGCAATTTAAAAATTTTGTTCACGGGAAAAACATATATCAGGAGGTCACTATGCTAGAACTTTATTCAATGGACAGCTGCCCTTACTGCCGCAAAGTCAAAGATTATTTTAAGGCGCACAATATTCAATATATTGAACACGATGTAAATGATCCGGAAAACGCCATGGAATTAATAAAACTGGGCGGCAAGCCACAGGTTCCGTTTCTGGTTAACAAAGAAAAAAATATTTATATGTACGATTCAGACCATATCATCAAATATGTCGAAGAAAAGGAATAAAAGGCTCAGGCCACAAACTTTACAACAGAAATAAGTACGTTACTAGAAAAGGAAAAAGAATGTTTTACGACAATTACAAAGCAAATGAATACGATTTCAGCGAATGCAGCTCAAAAGGAACCTGCTCGGTTTCTCCAAATGTTTCATCTATTCAGGAAATTATACTGGTTTTAATAAGAGAAATTGCGCATTATCTAAAAAAGTTAAAACGCTTAAGCAACACATTTCCTACAATTGAGGCAGAAACTCTTCATGCGCTTTCGGAATTTATTTCTGTTGCAGAATACACCGATGACGAGGTTTTTGCAATGTTATTAAAGCTCAACAAAAATTTTAACAACCTGCAAAGACAATACAGTGCTATCTGCAAAAAGAAAAACATTAATTGCAGTGAAAATATTGAATTCATCAATCTTGATAATGTTTCAACGCTATCCGGCATAATAGCTATGGGCGAAAAACTTTACCTGAAAAGGATTAGCAAACTTACGACAGAAGAAAAATTCTATTGCGATATCCTGCTTTTGAACCTGAAAAGCCTGTCAATTAATATCTTAAAGCTTGCCGACTACAACATAATCAATCAGAAAGCCATTGATAAGGTTATTGACGCACTGGATTTGTATAATTTTACAAAATTTCCGGTCGAAAAAGTTGAAAACGCAATTAAAAGCTTAGCCGGCTGCGAAAACGAAATATTGAAAGAACGCGCCCAAATTCAACAGGAAACCTTCGGAGAAATTAATAAAACCGTGGTTTCTACCTCCAGCAGACGAAATAAAGCCGTTCTTGTGTCAGGGTCCAGCCTGATTGATTTATACAAATTTCTTGAATACACAAAAGATGAAGAAAATTTAGACGTATATTCACACGGAGATCTTTTAGTTGCCCATGCGTTTAAAAAATTCAAAGAGTTTAAGCATTTTGTAGGTCACTACGGAACAAGCAACGAAAACTGTATTTTTGATTTTGCGACCTTTCCGGGTGCCATACTTCTAACCAAACACAGCAAACAAAACATTGAACACCTTATCCGCGGCAGGATTTTTACTATGGATACTGTTCAGCCAAAAGGCGCAATTAAAGTTACACCTGATGAATTCGGGAAAATCGTCGAAAGCGCAAGGCTTGCAAAAGGCTTCAACAAAGGGCAGATAAGAAACGACGTTATAACCGGATTTAATGAAACGGAACTCGATGAACAAATTAATATTATTCACGAAAAACTTGTAAACAAAGATATAAAACGACTTCTAATCATAGGCATGTCCGCAAAATCAACCTTACAGGAAATATATTTGAACGATATTATAAAATACCTTTCAAACGATACCTACATCGTAAGCTTCTCAAAAATCAATACCGACAAAGAACACCTTGAAATCAATATTGCGAACAATTTCCCGCTGCTGCATACCATTATGGATAAACTTTTACAGAAAATAAATCTGAGTGATAATAATTTAAGATTTTTCCTGCAAAAATGCGATCCGAATACAATCAGTGTAATAGTTCAGATGAAAATTTACGGTGCAAAACGTATCATGATTGCCAACTGCTCGCCAAATATTATGAACCCTGCAATACTCACAATGTTTGCAGAAAAATACAATATTGACCTGATAACCACACCTAAACTTGATGCCGAAACTTTAGAGAAATAAAAACACAATAAAGCTTTACTTTAGTTTACAAAGTATAGTCAAATTATATATATCTGATATAATAAAATTATGGATGTGCAAGGAGGTAAGTAAAGTTATGGCTAAAGTTTTGGTATCTATGTCGGACAAATTTCTGGAGAAAATCAACGAGGTAGCAGATAGTGAACAACGTTCACGCAGCGAACTAATCAGAGAAGCCCTGCGTTCATACATAAGACGCGCATCTTACACTAACACAAAGAAAGCGGAGCAAAACGCAGATCTTCTGGAAGAATTAATCGGGTAAAAAAGAGCGGTTTTTTAACCGCTCTTTTTGATGTATCATGTTTGCATGTTAGTCAAGACCCTTGCCCTGTAAATATTTTGATGTTACAATTGCAGAGGATAAAGGGATAAGGAATGGAAATAGGTTCTACTTTAGAAATTTTACTACGTGTATTCAGCGCTTGCTTGCTCGGCTTTGCAATCGGTTTAGAGCGCGAAATGACAAATAAATACGCCGGCCTTAGAACAAATATTCTGGTTTGTTTAGGAGCATGCTTGTTTACAATAATTTCAATCTACGGATTTCCGACCGTTGTGACGGGCGAAAATGCAAACGGAATCCGCGATACAGCCCGTGTTGCGGCACAGGTGGTAACAGGTATCGGTTTTATCGGCGGCGGTACGGTTCTGCGCCACGGGGCAACTGTGTTCGGGCTGACAACCGCAGCAACTCTCTGGATGGTCGCAAGTATAGGTATGGCTTGCGGTGCAGGACTTTACACGCTGGCGGTTATCTCAACCGTAATTTCGATAATTGTACTCGTATCTGTCAGAGTTTTTGAAAAATCAATGCTCATCAAAAGTACGAAAAATACAAGAAGATTAACAGTTAACCTGACCTGTCCGACAGATTCGGCGGATGATATTTATGAATTTGTTATTGACAAGTACCCGAAACTTTTTGAGATAACCAAGAAAATTCAAAAGCCGGACAGCGAAAGGACTAAAATTAACGTTGTAATAGAAGTTGTAGGCAGAAACCCGATTGAATCCACTTACAAAGTATTTAATAAGCTGGAAGGCATTGAAGCGCTTTCGGTACAGGAATTTAGGGAATAGTATATGAAAAAAGTTTATATAGAAACAATGGGCTGCCAGATGAATAAGTCCGACACGGAAAGAATGCTCGGTATGCTATCGCATTTCGGCTATGAAGAAACAAAAGAGCCAAAAGAAGCTGATTTGTTGATGATTAACACCTGTTCTATCCGGCAGTTGAGCGAGGATAAAGCTTACAGTGCCATAGGTGTCTGGGGCAAGTGGAAGAAAAATAAACCTGATTTAAAAATAGGGTTTTGCGGGTGTGTTGCACAGCAAAAAGGTGAAGATTTATTCAAACGTGCGCATTATATTGATTTTGTACTTGGTACACATCAGATATATAAACTTCCGGAGATAATCAAACGTGTGGAAGCCGGCGACAAGGTTTGCGAATGCGAAGAAACACACAGCGTTGAAGATACAAAAGATTATCCGATTAAACGGGTTAAAAGCGTAAATGCGTGGATTCCGATAACAGAAGGCTGCAACAACTTTTGCACCTACTGTATTGTTCCTTACACCCGCGGACGCGAACGCTCACGCCTGCCGGAGGTTATTTTAAAAGAAGCAAAAGACGCTCTCACTCAAGGCTTCAAAGAAATTACGCTTCTCGGGCAAAACGTTGACAGTTACGGCAAAGATTTTGAAGATAAGCACTACCGGCTCGCGCAATTATTAGAAGATTTAAATGCAATTGAAGGGAAATTCAGAATTCGCTTTGTAACATCTTATCCGACTGATATTTCGGATGAGTTGATTGAAACCGTTACCAGATTGGATAAAGTTTGTGAATATTTTCATATTCCGATGCAATCCGGTTCGAGCGAAGTTTTGAAGAAAATGAACCGCCGCTATGAGAGAGAAACTTATGCTAAAATTGTTCAAAAAGTCCGCGATAAAGTCAAAGATGTTACGATAACAAGCGATTTTATTGCGGGATTTCCGGGCGAAACAGAAGAACAGTTTGAAGAAACCCTGACGGCAATTGATGAATTTGAGCTTGATTATTCAAACACAGCAGCTTATTCACCGCGTGAAAAAACCGTTGCAGCAAAATGGGTAGACAAATATATTGATGAAAACACAAAATTTGAACGGTTAAAACGACTCAATGACAAAGTAAAAGAAAATTGTCTTAAATCAAACAAGAAATTTGTCGGGCGGGAAATGGAAGTTCTAATTGAAAGTTTTGAAAACCACAAAGGTAAAAATATTATTACAGGACGCACACGTAATAATAAAATAGTTCATATTCCGTGTGATACCGACCGGACAGGAGAATTTGTAAACGTAAAAATTACAGGTGCTAAAACCTGGTATGTTACAGGAGAGTTAATCTAATGTTAGAATATTTTTTCGGGTCATATTTAGTAACGATTTTAGGCGTAATTGCGGCTTATTTCTGGGCGGAGCATTCACACCCCGGAACAGGCTGGACAAGCATTTTTATTGTATTTATACTTGCAATTCTTGAAGTCAGCCTGTCGTTTGACAATGCTGTTGTTAACGCGATGAAGTTAGAAAAAATGACTCATGTCTGGCGCCACAGGTTTTTAACCTGGGGAATTGCGATTGCTGTTTTCGGGATGCGGTTTTTGTTCCCGATTTTAGTCGTTTCAATCTTTGCAAACCTGAGTATGGCAGAAGTCGCAAGAATTGCGGTTAATGACGCAGACAAATATGCACACTACCTTCATCTTACCCACGCCCCGATTGTATCCTTCGGCGGAATTTTCCTGCTGATGCTGTTTTTACATTACTTTTTTGATCACGAAAAAACAGTACACTGGCTGAAGCCTATTGAAAACTGGTTATCTCACCTTGACGATATCCGCGGAATAGAAGTCATTATTTCGCTTGCGGTACTTCTTGTAACCCAGAGTTTTGCGAAAACTCCGGATGTACAGCTTTCAATTATTATTGCCGGAATCAGCGGTATAATAACGTATCTTGCCGTAGACGGACTGGCACATTATCTGGAAAAGCGTGAGAAAAAAAGGCTTGCCCAATGCGCAGAAGGTGCGGTTTGCGGCGGATTTGTCGCGTTTATGTATCTTGAATTAATTGATGCATCTTTTTCGCTCGACGGAGTACTCGGCGCATTCGCACTGAGTAAGGACATCATCATCATTTCAATCGGCCTTGCAATCGGTGCGATGTTCGTCCGCTCGCTCACGGTAATGCTTGTTGAAAAAAAGACACTTGCGCAGTTCCTCTACCTTGAACACGGCGCGCACTGGGCAATTGGCGCCCTCGCTGTTATTATGCTAATTTCAACGGAAATTGAAGTTCCGGAAGTCGTAACCGGTATTATCGGATTGGTATTTATTGTACTTTCCTTGATTTCCTCAATACTTCACAATAAAAAGAAAAAATCACTTGAAAGTAATTAAGCAATCATAAATTTTGTCAATTTTATCTTTCATTTCGGCGACACCTTCTTTCAGCTCGTTATAGCTGTGCAGGGAAACGAAATGTTCTTCAACGCTCTCAATTATTTCTCTGTGTTTTTTCTCAAGCTGCTCCGGAGTGACAAAAATTCTGTGCTGAATTAAAAACATCATCAGCACAATTATTATAGGTGAATATTGTAAAACCTGTTCCATTTTAGCTCCTTTCGTTGGTTTATAACGTTATCGGCCAGTAAAAATCCACCAGATAAGAGGCCGCATCTATCGGGTGTGAGAGGAATTTCAATTCTCTCGATTGCTTTATCTGCTGATAAGTCGGAATGTCTATTTTGGAAGAGCCTTCTTTATACTTAAGATTATAGATATTATAGAGAAGCTTCTCACATTTTTTATCGACAAAAAGGCAGACTTCGCCGTCAGCAGAACGGATTTTAGCATTAAATGCCATAATCCGGTTTTTAATCGGCGGGTTAAACGGTTTGATTTTAATATCAACATCATAACCGTATTGAAGGAGTTTTTTCTTGATGATTACATAATTTGTGTACTCACTCGTACAGCTTCTGTTGTCGCCAGAAGCATCACCGTTCACAATAACTTTTCCTTTATGGTTCGGGTATCGTCTGTGAAACTCCTCGCAGGCTTTAGCTGTAGTCGTATTTTCCATAACGATTTCATCAAAATAAAAAACTTTATCCTCCGTCTTATGCGCCAGAACCCACGACATAGGATCCACGTTGAAGTCGCAGGAAATGTGCAAATCCAGCTCAGGCTGATATTTAATCTCCATGATGTTGTCGTCCGTAAAATCCTTGATAACCAATCCTTTATTGTATTCTCCGTTTTGCGCCAGAACAAAAATATTATAATAATTTTCATCATAAAGTTTTTTAAGTTCTTCACAATAGCCCTCTGGCAGATAAATATTCTGCGTTGTAGGGGCTGAAATCAGTCTGTAATTGGGCGGCGGATCCTCAATAAAAGTTTTATAAACCCAGCCCCGCTGCATTTCAGGGTTAGTGTGCCCGAAAATTCTGTACTTAAAATTTTTCCAGCTTTTGCGGACTTTTTGCCGCATACGGCTCAAAAGCATTTTAAAAGTGTCGTAAGGAATATCAGACATTTCCTCAATTTCTACAAACCCGAGGTTTAACGATTTCAACTTATTAGGCTCCTCAAAATGCCTGAATAAAATTTCCGATGAATTATGAAAAACCAGTTTTTGCAATGTCGATGACCATTCATAATCCTTGCCTTCAACAAAACCCATATTATCAAGGTGTTCAAAATAAGTGTGCAGCGTGGTATCACGGACAAGGGTATAAGTCTGCGCTCCGACAAGCCCGCGAATTCCGGGGAATTTTAGCGCAAGCAAAATTCCGAGCAGCGAGCCGGCAAAGGTTTTGCCGGAGCCGTATCCGCCCTGATAAACCGCTACATCTAAGCTGTATGAATGCGGGATTTCCAAAAACTCCCGCTGTGCTTTTAGTAAATTGTATTCCATAAATATCTCCTCCGGCGCTCAAGCCGGTCCAGTTTTGTATCAAAAAGCAAAGTCAATCAATAAAAAAAAGTGCCGCTGAAAAGGGTAAATGATTAGGGTATTAAGACGAGAAGAGTTAAGAAAGGAAGCAGCGGCACTAAAGAATAAGCAGATTTAGTCAGTTGTACCTTTATCAAGTAAGAAGTTATTTACATTTTCAATTCCATACTGTTCAAGCGCGAACTTAAAGCACTCAAGCCAGTCGATATTCTGCGCGATTACATCCACCTGTGCAAAAGCCTGAACGACCTCAAAGAGTTCTTTAAACCGGCTTTTACGTTCGAAAATTGCTTTTCTATCCCCGTAACGATAAATATAATTTGCGTTGCGGATAGAATCATCAATTTCCATAAATGAAGTTTGACCGTGTTCGTTAACAGCAATAGTTTCCTTGCCAAGTTTGAAATTTGCAATAATATCAGCCGTTTTTTCGACTGCCGGAATAATAATTTTTCTGTTAATTTCTTCCAGCAGCATATTCAAACGCGACTCCTGCCCGCTGGCAGAGTAGTTGAGTTCTGTTGCCGTGCGCGCCTGTTCCTGAATATTTCCGGACATATTTTTGAAAATACCGGTTGCACTTTCAATGGTTGTTTTAAAATAATTAAGGAAATCCCAGCCGACCATAGCTTTATCAAAATTCAGCGGTGTCGGGGTTGTAGGCATTAAAGCCGCATCATACTCAATAATTTTACCGGGACTGATATTTTGTTGACCTCTAAAACATCCCTTCGGCGCAAGATATGGCGGGTTCATGGTAAGTGCCAGCGCATCAAGTTGTTTATTCAGGATTTCAGACGAAATATCATTGAGCACAAGCGCAACTCTGATAGGCGAAATTCCGCGTCCGGTCGCAGGATTTTCAATAATATTTGCGTGAATAAACGGGTTTATTACAAACGGGTTGCTTTCAAAGCGTATAATATGTTTTCTGCCGGCAACGGTTATAAACCAGTTTTTCAAAAGTTTTCCGTTTCTAAGTTCTATATCCCCGAGGAATTCAAAAACCTCAATCTTGTTATTATCAAAAGAGGTCGGTCTTTTGCTGTTTTTTGCCACCACTCCCTTCAAATCTTCCAGCTTTAACTCGTTAAGATAATTGTTTGCCTTGTCCGAACGGATTTCATCAAGGGTCTTAAAGGTTCTGTAAATCTTCGAGCAACTGTCCCAGTTATCCGCATCGTACTTATCAAAAACAAAATCTTCCGGATGAATATACTTAATTTTTGCGTTATCATAGACGACTTTTTCTTCAATAACAAAGCCTTTATTAGTAAAATCCAGCATTTTTTCTTCAAAAGTCTGGGCACGGCGCGTACGTTTAACCCGTGTTTCCCAGCCGACAAAAAGCGTTGCCTCACCCGCTTCAACAATACCGTTGACTATTTTTTCAAGTTCGGATTCAAAATCCATCTCTTCAAAGGTTTTAACAAGCATAGCTTTTTGTTTATTTGCAAACGCTTGCGACTCTTGATCGGTTCCTGAAACATCAAACATAGTTTCAGGGTGAGAATAAACATTCTGCGTAATATGAGCCTTGAGTGTCTGCGCAAGTTCATACATATTCGGCAGATCAACTCTAGAATCCCATGCCCCTCTGACAGGTGATTTTATCTCATAAATTGCATTTCTCACCGCCGCGAGATCTGATATTTGCGAACTTCTTGTACTTTCATAGTTATCAAATTTTCTTGTAATTCTGTCTACAAGATGACTTTCTTCCAATTCATCAATCTGAATTGTTAAATCTTCCATTTCTAATTGCATAGCCCCTCCTTAAGGTTGTGTTCACGGAACACAGAATAAATTTCGATATCCTGTAATCGGTTATTTTTTCTTGTTTCGGCTTTTAAAAGTGCTTCGCGTCTGAATCCGCATACTCTCAAGATTGCTTTAACTCTTGAATTTTGCGGATATACAAGCGCCTTAATTTTAGTCAGCCCGAGTACGTCAAAGCAAAAATCCTGAAAATTTCTTGCTGCGTATTTAGTGAAAACGCCCCAGTATTTCCGGTTAAAGCAGGTGATAACCTCTGCAGAATGAATTTTGTTTTCAGAACCTATGAGGTGTTCCAGACAAAAGAAACCACAAACCTCATCATCTGCCAGCACAAGATAAAAATGCGGCGTTATTCTCTCAATAGTTTCAACCATTCCTTCAAGCGAGCGCTGTGAAAACAGCGAAAAATCGTCCTCCAAATTACGCAAGTATTTTATGTAGAGTTTCATAACCTGCGGAAAGTATTTAATATTATGAAACAATCCGGCCTTACGGTTAATCATAATTCTTTCAAATCTAAACTGTTGTCTTTGCATACATAAATTCCACATAAGAATCGCCCGAGATAAAGGCGTTGATTTTACCAGCAAGCAAAGCATCTCTGACAGTTTCCTGCATTCCGAGCATAGCCTCTGCCTGAACACCATTCACAAGGCTTTCAGTCCCGTTAATTTTGTTAAAAACCTTAAAAACACTTGATTTAGAAAAAAGAAGATTTTTCGAAACATCCGAAATATTTTCAATTTTTCTAATTTTAGGAACATTTTTTGCTTTTTCCTGAAGGGCTTTATAGTCCTGTTGAATTTTCATCTGAATAAGTTCATCAATAGATTTGCCCGTCAAAAGCATTTTTTCAACATCTGAATTATTAATATCTTTCATATTTTACCTTTCTTTTTAGAGTTTATTTTCATCGAGATTGGATATTGTTATAATTTTTGCGTCTTTGTAAGAGTCCTCCTGAGATAGTCCGAACCCGAGATGTTTGCAGAGATTTTCAAGGGCTTTTAAACCTGTTGATGTATCTCTTAGCTTACGTTTACCTGTAAGCGAGCCGTCTTTATCCAAAATATCCTCTTCTTCGAGCGAAAACTCTATGATTTGTAAAAGCTTTTGAACAATATAGCCTTTTTCAACGCGCAGAGAGGGGATTCTGGAGAGAAGTTCCCCTTGCATAGCTTTGATAATTTTCTTATCGGAGAGCATTTTGTTAGCGAGTTCTTTAAGATTATTATTTTTGTAGCCTGCATAGCGGCAGGCAGCCTCACCGTCAAGAGTTTTGATATATTCTTCAATAAACTTTTTCTGTTGAATTGTAACGTTTTTCATCATTTTTATTTCAATTTCTTTACATAATTTGATATTTTTCCGAATAAGTAGTATAATGAACATGCTATTTATATTTCGGCTAGTGTAAATCTTAACAGGGGGAATACAAACTTCCTGTTTTTTTTATGCGCCGAGCGAAGCCACGAAGATTGCGGAGCAATCGTAGAGTCGAGCGTGCGACGGCCAAGACCGCGTTCTTGGCTGCAAACGCGAGTGGTGGCGTTCATCGCGAGGCGCACAGGCTTTGCCCGGTGTGCAGCGCCGGTGCAGACTTGCGTGAGCAAGGCTGGCAGGGCGCGAAACATGATATCTGCGACGTTTCAAATTTCAACGGCATTGATAATTCCGGAAGAAATTTGCCAGGAGCCTTATGCGCCGAGCAGAGGCAGGAGGAATGCTTGCATTCCGGACAGTTGAGCACGCGACCGGCGAAACCGCGCTTTCGGCGGCAAGTGCGAACGGTGCCGTTTAACGCGAGGCGCACAGGCCTTGCCCGATGTGTAGCGCCGGTGCAGGGCAGGAGGAATGCGCCCTTACGATCTACGTAACCTCACAACCGATTCAAACCCTGAATCAATAGAACAGCGCGAAACCATGTTTGCCAGCGCATCTTTATACATACTTACCCAGTAGTTAAAGCGTATGTGCTGAGGATTTCCTTTCAGCCGCATACAGGTGCCGAAAACCAGAATCGGTTCAACAAACGGCATCGGTATTGCAGAAGAATCAGTTTCCTCAGTAAGTGACGACATTTCCTCACCTGCTGCATTAAGCGCACTGTTGTAAGTATAATAGATTACCTCCACATTCTTATCTTCATCAAAAGTTTTGGCGAAGATAATTTTGCCGTCATAGCCTGAATAAAGATTTTTACCTTTGACTTTACGGTTAATAATATCAGAAGCGTTTTCATAGCAGTGAAACTCATGAGAATCAATAAGCAGCTGCGAAATTCTGCCGTTAATCGTATTATCAATTTCATTCATGCCGGCAGGCAGAGTGAGTGTGGCTTTTCGCAGAAGAAAATTCCATTTTGCATACTGGCAGACTTCCGAATTTAGAACGTTAAGAATGTTCATTATTTTCTTGTGCTCATTTTTGGTAAGTTCCGCGAAATTATTAACCTGTTTGTAATTAAGTTCTACCAGACATTTATTTATAATTTCTAAAAAATTCATAATTACTCCTTTAACATCTGTGAAGTCAGAGGGGAAAAATCCCCTCAAAACCTCACAAAAGAATTTACTATTTAATCAGGCCCTTGCGGAGCTGGTCCATAATGGCTGCTTCATATTTAGTAAATTCGTCACCACTCATTTTGCCGATTTGAGCACGGGTAAAAACCCTGTTGTTATCGGAAGGATTAGAGCTTTGCGCATTGGCGGTAAGTCTAAGCTTCGCGATATTGTTTTCGTCATTTAATGTTTTTCCGTACTCTTCTTTTTTCAAATATCTTTCCACAGCACTCTGTTCAAGAGCTTCAATGAGTTTAGATATTTGCAAGAGTTCATCTTTGTCAAAATTCACGGGTGAATTTTTCAGATAATTCAGGACATCCGAGCGCCCTGCCTGATTAAAGAAATCAGGGTTAAGCGCGGCGAATTGTGCGAATGCATCCGTTGAAGGAGTAGTATTGCCGGACAAAGCAGACTCATGTTGTTGTGTAGTAACATCTGTGTATGCATTTTTAATAACCTGTTTCATTAAATTTTGTCCTTGTTCACGGTCTACAAGTCCCATAGCCATTAGTGCACGAATGGCCGCGAGGTCATTTGCGACTAATTTTTCAACCCGTTCCTGCGCAGAAGCAATATTTTGCCCGTTGTTATCTGTTGGAGTAACACGCGGATTTTGAGTCACGGCATTCAATGAATCCCTTGATAAAATTTTATTTTTTTCCTGTTCGTTCATTTGTTATACCTCAATTACATCTTGAATATCATCGCGGTGATTCATATATGCAACCGCGATTTCGACAGCACTGTCAATAAATACAGAGAGCACAAACCCGAGAATAAATTTCAGATAAGACGGCACCGGCAGATTTGCGACAACATATTTTATTGCTGCAATCTTTTTATTTTTGCCTTCTTCTCCGTTTAGTTCTTCCTCAACCTGCATAACAGCACTTTTTGCGAGTTCAAGAATCTTATTTTTTAAGCTGTCAAACATACTACGCACCTGCCGTTACAACCATTTTAGCCAGCGCTTTCGGCTGAACAGTCTTAGCGCCGTAGAGATAAAGACCTCTGACAAGATCGGAGAAGGAATCTTTATCACGTAAAGTTTCAATTTTAGCCAGCTGTGATGCGAACGTAATCGCTTCGTTAGTACCGGCAAGGATGTAGTATTTATCATCAGTATCAGTAAGGTTTGTACTTACAAGAACATCCATGCCTGCAATTCTACCGATTGCGCCTTCTCTAAGTGTTTGATCAGCAACATTGTGCGCACCGATAAATTCAGAACTTTGAAGCAGGTAAGATTCAACCAGCGGGTTAATAACAACCCACGGACGCTGACCGCCGCTTACGGCATCAGAATTCTTCAATTTCATTGCAAGTTCAACAAAATATTTGTAAATAGTAGTTTTATCCAGTGACACAGGAGAAGCATCGCTGCCGACAGTGTTATCTGTAGTAACGTTTGTATGCTGTGACAAAAGATAAGCATCCTGAACCTGTTCAATAGCTCTTCTTGCGTTTTCAAGATGTGCTTCCATAATGCTTGTGTTAGCCTGAACAGCCGCAATATCATTGATTTTAAAGGCGAAGAATTTTTGCTGGTCAATAACCAATTCCTGAGAGGTCGGTTCAAGTTCATCATAAGTTATAGCGGAAGTTCCAAGAGTAGAAATTGCAACCTGTGCAGGAGTGATAATTTTTACCTTATCGCCCTGAGCAGCGATTTCGCCCTCATAGTTTCTGTTAACACATTGGAGCATAACGCATTTTTTCTCTAACATTGTTGACAGTTTTTTACTCCATATTTCAGGAATAAAAGCAGCGTAAGAGTTTGCTGCCGGAGCAGCAGAAGTTGTTGGTGTGTTTTCTGACATTTTCACTTTCCCTTTCGTTTAACTAGTGTAGTAATATAAATAATGAGTGGTGGTTTTAATTAATATGCGTCGTCAAAAATTTCTCTGAATTGTAAGCCTATAATTCCACAGTTGTGATAGGCTTCACTCCCTTCGATACATATCTGAACCGCATAATTGCTTTCGGAAATCTCCGCCTTTTCCAGCGTTTCCGAATTTACAGACCAGATAGGAATACGGGCTTCATCTTCCCCCCATTTACACGGCAGACTTTCTGAGGTTTTCTCATCTGCCCACAATAAATGGTCATAGTTTATATTATGTATAACTTCTTTATCATCCGGGTATCCGGTATCAAAATTTTTATATACAGAGAAGTTAAAATTATTATCATATTCGCAGTCAAGTACGAAATAAAATTCATCAATAACTTTTCTGTGGTGAGCGTCTTTCAGCGCCAGAAACGGAGATTTCCACATAAATTCAATTGGTTCACCGCAGAAATCACGCCCGAAATCTTCAATATAAATCTTTCCGGCATCATCATAAGTAAGGACATTTCCCTTGAACATACACGCACCCAGAACATTCTGCGGAACAACGCGTTTATACCAGAGTTTCAGGACGTAATCATTAATCCAGATTGTTTTAAAGTAAGCCTCATCAGTATAAGGCATAAAATACCACATTTGATTACGCTTTTCATAATGCAGACAAATGCTTTCAGATAACCTTGAGGTATCCAGCAAATCAAATTCCGGCTTAATTTTCAACGAAATCTCGGAACCGACATGGATTTGCATCAAAACTCCGGCCTCCTCAAGCGAAAATATTCCGCTGTCGGAGAGGAAAAATTGCCTGTTATCAACATTAACAAGAGAACGATGTGCCTTTGTACCTTTATCCGCAAAAAGCTGGATTGAAAAATCCTCCGGAGAACTTCCGCTCAAAAGGTAAACCTGATTTTTCTTATAAATCGCCAGATAATCCTTGTACTCTCCAATACCAGTAATAACATCCGTATTGGTGTGGAAATCATTTATATAACCGGCGTCTTTTTCTTCCGTAAAATTATCATAAGTACCGAGCGCTGAATAATAAATTGTCGAATCTTTAGCGACCCAAACCCGTCCGCGATATGTTGTAATAAGTCCGGCGGTCAAATCGTTTCCGGATAAATTTTTCAAATTACAATCAACGACAGTGTAATCTTCGTCATTTTTAACATAACGCATCTTATCAGCTTCAGTCATAATCAAAAACCCGTTTAAAAAGTTTCTGAATACCGGTTTAACTCCGCTAAGAGTCAAATCAAGCGTTTTTAGCTCCTCTTCAGCCTCATCATAGATATAAACTTTTCCGCTGACTGTTGTTATAACAAGTTTATAAGAATCCTGATGTGTAAACTGATGAAGTCCGGTTATTTCTTCTTTATCAGTAAGTTCCAGATAAACAGCATTACCCTGCTGTCTTTTAATTCCGTTGGTATTAAGGAGTTCAATATTTTTTGAATCAGCCCAGTACATACGCTTTGTATCAAGGCCCATTTCTGTCTTTGATAAACTCTGGTTAATACCGCCGGATAAGTTGTAAAAAGCAATCTCCATTTTTTCAATCCCCCAAGATAAAGTTATATAATAAAGCAGTTCTCCGTCGCATGTTGACCTGCGGTAGCAGGTCAATACGCAACGACGCTGGCTATAAATTTTCCAGATACCACCGTACTTTAGAACGTATAAAGCTTCCGGCTTCATCCTTTTTAACCCACGGATACGGCGGGATAAAAACAATATCTATTTTGCCGAAACTGGTTGTTTTTGGATGTACCTGCCCGAATTCATAGTGAGTCATAAGAGTATCAGCACCTAAAGGAATGCCGTACTTCTTTAAAAGTTCTGCACACAATTTCATTGTTCTTTCAAATTGAACAGGCGTAATCGGATAATCTCCGGCATTATGTTCATTTTTAAACCCCAGCATTGCGCACATTGACACCCCGATTGAACCTGTGTTGCCACCGCCGGTGTGCATAGCATAGCTATTACCTCTACACACTTCGTTGTCCTCAACTTTAAATTTTCCTTCATAAATTTCGCCCTCAGCCCCGACCAAATAATGATAATGTTCCAGATCACATTGGTTTGGCTGATATTTTCCGGCTGTCCAGTGTAAAATTATTCGTTTCATAAAACCTCTTTACTATCGCGCAATATTTGCATAAACTCCTCGGGAGCAATTTCTATTAAGCATTTAAACGCAGCATTTATCTTGTTTCTGGCAGCTAACTTTAACGTTGCTCTATCAATATAAGTCCTCACGGTGTAATAACTAAGATTCATCTTGTCAGCTACCTCTCTGTCGCTATATCCCAAGGCAATATAGACGAGAACCATTATTTCCTGCGATGATAACTTCATTTTCTACCTCTTTTTCATACATACTACCAGCTTAACAAAAAATATTTTAAAAACATTAATAATATTTCCTGTTTTAAAAAAATGAGGATTTCATAGAAATCCTCACGTTAAGATAATCGGATTTTATATGAAAAATTTGTCTCCCAAGTTCTACTGTCAATTTGCATTCGATATTTGTAGTATATACGATATGAAAATTTTGAAAAGTCGCCAATTTTGTTGACCCAAATTTATGTCAACATATTTATGTAGCCAAATTTGGGGACTTGACAAACGAAAAAGCCCGTAAATACGGGCTTTTAAAAAATTATATTAAGTGTAAAACTAAGCTAATTTTGTATCCATAGACTTCACATTGACATCAATTCTGCCGGAGAATTTTGCCTTGAGCGTATTCACAAGATCATTTGATGAGTTAACCCAGCAGCTTGAATTTGATAAAATTTTGACTGTACCGGTTGAATCTTTAAGCGTTACCGTCACAGGATCAGATCCGGCATGCTCGGTTAAGAAACTTTTTAAATACATCAATTCCTCAAACTTAAATTCATCAAGAAGTATGATATTAAAGATGTTGGAATTTTCAATTGTTTTAACGCTGTCAACGACAAGAGAAGGCGCCTCATCCTCTTCGCGGCGGTTAACTTTACCGGATACAATAACGCGCTGTTCAGGTTCCAGCAGGCTGTCAAACTCCATTAGTTTTCTATGGAAACAGATGACATCAATTTTACCGGAAAGATCTTCGACCGTCACAAATTTTAGGAACTTGGTCGGATCTTTTTTGGTCGGAATTTTCTTGACTGCCGTAATCAACCCGCAGATTGTAACCGGTTTATCGTTTGGAAGTTCAGCAAGTTCCGTAATTTTGTGCGTCATCAAAAACGGCAATTTATCCCTGATAGTTTGAAGCGGGTGGCTCGTGACATAAAAGCCCAAAAATTCTTTTTCAAAATTCTGTATCTGACGTGCGTCAAACTCCTCATCGCTTCCTGCAAGCTGAAATTTCATATCATCAACAACGGAGGAATCACCAAGCATGTCAAATAAACTTCCCTGACCCGATTCTTTAGCTTTGGCCTCTTTAGACGCCGTATTTGTTATGTAGTCAATATTTTCCCAGAGCTGCTTACGGCTCTTTTCAATAGTCGAAAACGCACCGGATTTAATCAGCCCTTCAAGAGTTTTCTTGTTGGAACATTTTGAGTCAAGACGTTTGATATAGTCATAGATAGATTTAAACGGCCCGTTAGCATCCCGCTCTGCAATAATGCATTCGATAACAGCTTCACCCACCTGCTTAATTGAAGCAAGCCCGAAACGAATATTACCGTTATCCGGTGTGAAGGATGCCATTGAGTGGTTAATATCCGGCGGAAGAACTTTTATACCTTTTTTCTGCGCCTCTTCTATGTAAAGCTGTGTTTTTTCCTGATCGCTGGAAACACTTGATAAAAGTGCAGAAAGATATTCAACAGGGTAGTGGCATTTCAAATATGCTGTCTGATAAGCAACAAACGCATACGCAGCAGAGTGCGACCGGTTAAAGCAGTAAGAAGCAAACGCAAGTATCTGGTTGAATAAAGCAGTCGCATCCGCCGCACTCATCCCGTGTGCTGCAGAACGCTCAATGAACTTGGTTTTTTGTTTTTCCATTTCATCGACTTTTTTCTTACCCATCATACGACGAACCATGTCCGCTTGCCCGAGAGTATAATCAGCAAGCACCTGAAACACCTGCATGATTTGTTCCTGATAAACAATAGTTCCGTAAGTATCTTTAAGAACCGGCTCAAGAAGCGGGTGGGCATAAGAAATTTCCTGACGTCCGTGTTTTCTTTCTACGAAGTCGTCAACCATGCCGGAATCAAGCGGCCCCGGTCTGAAAAGTGCCACCAGCGCGCCCAAATCTTCAAAAACGTCCGGTTTAAGGCGTTTGACAAGGTTTTTCATGCCTTGAGATTCCAGCTGAAAAACGCCGTCCGTATCGCCTGTCATAAGCATGTCATAGACAGGTTTGTCATCCAGTGGAATATCATTAATTGCAAGTTCAATTCCCTGCTGCTGCTTGATTAAATCGACTGTTTTATAAATAGTCGTAAGGTTGCGCAGCCCCAGAAAGTCCATTTTCAAAAGGCTTAAAACTTCTGTAACGTCATGCGGCGGATAGCCGGTCTGCACAATACCGTCTTTTGACGGCTGAATCGGCAGGATTTCATCAAGCGGAACCCTTGAGATTATAACACCTGCCGCGTGGGTACCGGTATTATTTTTGATTCCTTCAATCCCGATTGCAAGGTCAACAATCTTTTTAACCCCGACGGTTTTCCCGTCCCCCGGATCGCCGCATGGCAGCTGCTCATCGTTCTTGTACATCGTTTTTAATTCCGAGCCGTCGACCTGCATAGCATCTTTCAGGGTTTTTGCTTTAGGGTTTGTTGCCTGCGCAAGTTCAATTGCAGGCTCGATAAGAGAAGCCAGCTTGTTACTTTCCGAAAACGGAACTTTTAATATACGGCAAATACCTTTCAATGCCGCTTTTGCCGCGTATGTACCAAACGTAATAATCTGACAAACCTTATCTTCACCGTACTTTTGCGTAACGTAATCAATAACTTCCCCGCGGCGTTCAATGCAGAAGTCAATATCAATATCGGGCATGGTGAAACGTTCAGGGTTCAAGAAACGTTCAAACAATAGTTTGTGCTTAATCGGGTCAAGATCCGTGATTTCAAGCGCATACGCAACAAGCGAACCCGCGGCCGAGCCACGCCCCGGACCTACAGGGATTCCGTGCGATTTTGCATAATAAATAAAATCCCACGTAATCAAAAAGTACGCGGCAAAACCCATCTGGTTAATAACACTTAATTCATAATCCGCACGTTCTTTAAGCTCTGGCGTAACTTCGCCGTAGCGTTTTTTAATCCCCTCAAAGACAAGGTGTTCCAAATAAGATTCAATAGTAAAACCTTCCGGAACCTGATAGTGAGGAAGCGGGCTTTTCCCGAGTTCCAGAGTCAAATGACATTTTTCCGCAATATCAACCGTATTTTTAATACATTCGTTAAACGTATCCTCGTCCATCCACTTGAAAAATGTTCTCAATTGTTCCGGTGTTTTAACGTAAAATTCGTTATTCGGGAAATGGAAACGGTTAGGATCATCCTTATCGCTGTTTGTCTGCATACAAAGAAGGGTGTCGTGCATATCGGCATCATCACGCGTCAGATAGTGCGAGTCATTTGTGATAACCATTTTAATCCCGAGTTCTTTAGCAATTTGAACAAGTTCAGGGTTGGTACGTTTTTGCTCTTCCATACCGTGATCCTGCAGCTCAATATAATAATCCTCGCCAAACAAATCTTTGTATTGCTGCGCGACTTCGCGGGCTTTAACCTTATCATTTTTCAGCAGATTTTGCAGCACCTCACCGCCTAAACAAGCCGAAAGACAAATAAGTCCTTTGTGGTGTTCTTTGAGTAATTCCCAGTTTATACGCGGGTGAACGTAACGCCCCTTACACCATGCAACAGAAACGAGTTTCAGTAGGTTCGCATAGCCTTCCTTATCCTTTGCAAGCAAGACTAAGTGATAACAAGGGTTATGCGCCTTATCGCGTTCTAAGATATCGCCGTCATGGACATAGAATTCGCAGCCTAAAATCGGTTTAACGCCTTTTTCTTTCGCGGTAGTGTACAGTTCCATATCACCGTACATAACCCCGTGGTCAGTAAGAGCCACTGCCGGCATGTTGTTTTCTTTGGCGAAATTCACCAGATCATCAATTCTTATGGCCCCGTCAAGCAGTGAATATTCACTGTGGATGTGTAATGGTACGTACTGCATGCTCATGACAAAATTATACAATAGGCAGGTTTTAAAATCTGCCTATTGTAAAGAATTAAAAAGCCCGATATTTAATCGGGCTTTTGGTTAGCGTTTGACACAGCGAACGCTATATTGTCGGCTAGTATTATCACCGCCGTAAGAACCATCTCCCCAACAGTTAGCCCAACCGCCCGACCAGTAATACCACGCTTTATTAGAGGATACCTTGTCAGAAGACCAATAATAAGCCCCGTCACCAATGCTGGAGGTAGAATTAGACATAAGCTTCAAATTTGCGAACATTGCTGAAAGCTCCGTTATATTTGAAAGACGGTATTCAGAATCCAATGCTGTACAAGCCTTAGCAGCATCACCATGGCTATAGGTTCCGGCAGCATCACGCACATAAGGATACGGAGCGACTACTGCAACATCAGACGGATAATACGCAGAAATAAAACCTATATCTTTTCCCACTGTATTTGGTCCTTTATTACCATTCAAATCATAAACAAAGTTTGCACACATAGTCAGCTGCGGATTCATCATCATTGATTCGTTGAGGCTGCCACGGCATACCGGATTATAAAATGCCAGAATTGATTCACCATTTCCGGTTTCAAACGCCGCAGCCTTCGTATCAATCAACGAAATGCTCTGTGACTGCGAGCCGTCAGAATAATTAAAACTGATATTGTTTGCATTCAAATCAGAAAGCTTTTTAGGTGTGTCGATAGTTGTTCCAACGAGATTTATCATTTTTTCGGGGATTCCGCAATCCGGCAGATGGTCATTATCACAAATATTATTGATTTTAAGTACTTTCGCAAGCCCGTTTGTAACAAAGGTTTCAGCTGCAGTGTCAATGGCATCTCCTGCGCCGGAGGAACTTTCTTCAGTTAAAGTTCCATAGCCGTTGAGGGCAGGCATTAACATTATTGCTTGTGAGAAACGTGCATAAAGTGCTTTACGCTGCGTGTTCCATGTGCGCTCGTTAATGTTTCCTGTCAAACTTGGAAGCGTTATCGCTGCCACCACACCGATTATCGTGAGGGATAATAGGATTTCGGCCATTGTGAAGGCCCTCGTCATCGCGAGGGCGGTAGCCCGTGGCGATCCAGTCAACCATTGGTGCGTACTCAACGAGATTGCCACGTCGTTCGCTTCGCTCACTCCTCGCAATGACGGTACTTTCTTTATTGTCATCCCGAATTTATTTCGGGATCTGGCCAACGTTAACGATAGCCCGCAACGCAGGATAGATCCTGAATCACGCTCGCTTCGATCGCTGTTCAGGATGACATTTACGTACTCGCACGGGTCGCATTGTGGATGCCGCTCAGCGGTCGGCTCAGCCTTCACCCTTATGTTTTTCGTGGTCCAGTCGCTCGGAACCAAATATGGCACCGGCTCAGCCGGCCCCCCCCCCCCCTGCTTTAATGGTTACACTTCGATTTTTCATATCTTTTTTATCCTTTCTCCGGGTACTCTCCCGGGTCTTTTTGTAGGACAGGCTCAGCCTGCCATTTGGTTATAAACCTTATTAACTTATTAACTGTTTAACTAACTTTATTATGTAACATGTTTTGGATTTAGTCAAGCATTAGGCCTCAGGGTTACAAATCTTCACAGTCAAATCCCACAAAAACTTTTATGCTAAAATATTCTATTATGAAGTGGCAGGATTTTACCAACAAACAAAAAATATATATAATTGCGTTCACAGCAATTGTAATAGTCCTTTTGTGGTCGTTCTTTTCCGCTAAGCTTTTAACCTCCGGGTTAAACCGCAAGGATATTTCACAGAATGAAGATAACCAGCAGGCAGTTGTTGAAGGTATTATTCTGACCGAAACAAAAGACGAGGAAAAATATTGGGAAATTTACGGCGACACCGGAGTTTATGACAGTAAGCAGGAGGTCGCAACTCTTAACGGAGTACTGGCAAACTTTTATAAAGAAAATCAGGTTTCAATGAGCATAAAATCCTCACAGGGAACTTACAATGCCAAAGAAAAGACTATAACTCTTTTTGATGACACTTACCTTGTGATAAAAGACGGTTTAACCCTGAACGCGGATAAACTGGTCTGGAGCGGAAACGATAAACCAATTTTTGCTTATGGTAATGTAGTGATTACAAAAGACGATCAATTTATGGCAAATGCTGATGAAATCGAAATCAGCGCGGATTACGAAGATATAAAAATTAAAGGCAACACCACTTCAAAAATATACGGGAGCAAGGATGAAAAATAAATATATTCTTACTGCGATAATAATGAGTATGTTATTGGGCTTCGGGTCAATGGTAAGCATTGCCTCCGACCTTATAATTGAATCTAAAAACCAATCATACTCTGAGCAAGACAGCAAAATTAAGTTTGACGGGGATGTTAATGTCACAATTGACGATTTACACATAGTAGGCGACAAGGCAGATGTTACGGTTATCAATAACGAAAAACTTGATACGGCAACCTTCTACGATAAACCTTATGCTTTTGAGAACAAGGCGAATAAAAAACGCGAGGTTAAGGCTAATATTTTAAAAGTTTCGCTCATAAAAAAGACCGTAAGAGCTGAAGGCGACACTCAAACAGTAATTTTTGACGGTAAAATGCCTATCGCAGTTGTCAACGCTGATATGCAGGAATACAACACCAAAACCGGAGTTATGACAGCAGAAGGCAATGTTACGATAAACTATAAAACAGATATCAAGGCTTTTTCGGATAATGCGGAATTCAAAACGGATAAGAACGGCGACCTTAAAGACATCAAACTCAGCGGCAACGCTATAGTTAAAAATGAAGAAAACGAGGTTCAGGCCGATAAAATTACATACAGCGCGGCGACAAACTATTTTATAGCTTCCGGAAGAACAAATACAAAAGCAACAAATAAAGACGGTTCAGTCCTGACACTTTACTCTGACAGACAGGAGTTTAACCAGCTTACAAACTTCTACAATGCAACCGGAAATGTCAAAATCTATTATGAAGATTATTTTGCGCAAGGACCAAAAGTTGTTATCTATCCGGATAAAGTTACCAAAAAACCGGGTGAAATTTATTTTGTCGGACGTTCAAGCATTTCTCAGGGTGTGAGAACAATCTTTGCCGACAAAATTAAAATGACAACCAATCCGAAAAATTTCAAAGCCGAAGGCAACACAAGAACTGTCATAAAAAATATTAACGAAAACAACGATACTGATATGGGACTTGGATTATAACCGCCAATCAAAAAGAGGAAACAATGGAAAAAAAAATAGAAGAGGCATTAAAATTATATAATGATAAGGAGTATAAAAAAGCGATTGACGTATTCTCCTCAATACTTGAAACCAACGGAGATAATGCAGAGGTTTATAACAACATTGCGACATGTTATCTGCAACTGAACGATTTTGAAAAGGCGGAGAAGAATTACCTCAAAGCCCAGTCGCTTAACCCGAAACTTCCGCAGGTATATGTTAACCTTGCTGATATTTATTATAAAGAACACGATATCGACAGCGGGATTCAGCTAATTTCACAGGGAATTTACGAACTGCCGGACAATATGGTTCTACGCCACTACTTAGCAAGATTTTATATGGAAGATGCAAGGCTTGACCTTGCGGTTGATGAATTATATAAAATTCTTGACGCTCAGCCTGACAATTATGATGCTTACTACGATCTTGCAAAAGTTAACTTTGAACTCGGCAACTATGACGTGGCAATTGAAAACTTTGAAAATGTTCTGAATTACAAGGAAAATGAATGGGTTTACTTCTACTTAGCAGAAGCCTATGAAGCCAATAATGAAATAGATAAAGCTATTTCAAACTACCTGAAAGCAATTGCGCACAAATCAGATTTTATTCCGGCATACAAAAAGGTCGCGATTTTATTTCTTGCCCGCGGCGACAGAGAAGATGCCATTGAATATTTTGAAGATTACCTGTCAATGGATATCGCAGAAGAAGAAAAGAAAAAAATCAGTGAACTTGTAGAGAGAATCAAAAAGACAAATGTTGAAAGATAAGAACAATATCATACCACCATTTTCCGATTTGCCGTCCGACAGGTACTGGATAGCGTTTTCATCAATAGAGAGTATAGACAGTGCATTTATTATGCGTCTGTACAATTATTTCGGCGACATTGAAGCCGCTTACAACGCTAATGAGCGGGAATTTGAAAACATCGACGGACTGAGCGTAAAAAAGGCGCAAAATTTTGTAGAAGCACGCAAAAATCTTGATATTGAAAAAGTTTTTAATGAGGTTGAAAAGCGTAGTATAGGATTTTTAACATTTGAGGATGAAAACTACCCGCAAATGCTGAAAGAAATATACAATCCGCCTGCAGTACTTTATTATAAAGGGGATTTGAACCGTATTAATTTTGATAAAACTCTTGCTGTTGTTGGTTCCAGAAAATCTTCAACTTATGCAAAAGACGCACTGAAACTTATACTTTCAGGTTTGAAAAATACCGACATAACAATTGTATCAGGTCTTGCGGCCGGAATTGACACTGCAGCTCATAACCTTGCAATTGAATTCGGGCTTAAAACAGTAGGTGTTATCGCAAGCGGCTTTGACTACACCTATCCGGCGTCAAACAAAAAACTTTATGAAGATCTTGAACGCGAACACGGAGTAATTTTCAGCGAATATTACCCGACGTTTGAACCGCTAAAATACAGATTTCCGCAAAGAAACCGCATCGTTTCGGGACTTTCATACGGAACCCTCGTTGCAGAAGCTTCGCTTAAAAGCGGGGCTTTGATTACAGCGAACCTGACTTTAGAACAGGGCAGAGAATTAATGTGCATTCCCGGCATGATTACGAACCCGAACACACAGGGAATTTATAAACTGCTTAAAAACGGTGCAACGCTTGTAACCGAGGCAAATGACATCTTAAATACTCTGGACTGGGAAGTTCAAAAACAACAGAATTTGGATTTAAAATCAACATTAGAACTAAGCGAAGATGAAACAAAAGTTTTATCACACCTTGAAGTAGAAGAAAAAAACTTTGACGAACTTCAAACGCTTACAAACATGGATGTCGAAACACTTTTAACGAACTTGACATTGTTAGAACTAAAAGGCATAATAAAAAAAATCGACGGCGACAGATATAAAAGAGAGGTTTAATTAAAGTGGTGCAGAAAGCCGAAACGAAATCAACAGGGAAAAAAGAAAAAGCTTTATTAATAGTCGAGTCACCGGCAAAATCAAAAACAATCAAAAAGATATTGGGCGACAGTTTCCAGATTGAAGCCAGCTACGGGCATGTACGGAATTTACCGACAAACACCCTCGGATTTGACGTTAACAACAACTTTAAACCTACTTTTGAAATAATTCCGGAGAAAAAAGCTGTTGTAAAAAAATTAAATGAACTTGCAAAAAAAGCTGATAAAGTTTACCTTGCGTCCGACCCTGACCGCGAGGGAGAAGCTATAGCCTGGCATGTCCGCCAGCTTCTGGATGTGCCGGAAGATAAGGTCTACAGAATTGAATTTAACGAAATCACGCCAAAAGCGGTCAAATATGCAGTTGAGCATTCACGCGCAATAAATATGGATATGGTTCAGGCACAGCAGACAAGACAAATTTTGGATAAGCTGGTAGGCTACAAGTTAAGCCCTATTCTCTGGCAAAAGCTCGGCAACCGCCACCTTTCAGCCGGACGGGTTCAATCTGTTGCGCTCAGAATGATTTGTGAAAGAGAAGAAGAAATTGAAGCTTTTGTTCCCGTTGAATACTGGACTATCGCGGCAGATCTTGCCAAAGAAAGCGGAGAACTTTTCAGCGCGGAACTTACCAAATACAAAGATAAAAAAGTTGAAATACCAAACAAAGAAGCCGCTGACAAAATTGTTGAATATCTGACAAATTTTAAAGGCTACGAGGTTTCAAAGGTTACGAATAAAGAAACAAAACGCAAACCGACAGCGCCTTTTATCACATCAACACTACAGCGTGAAGCGAGTTCCAAACTCGGCTACGGCGTTCAAAAAACAATGCAGATTGCACAAAAATTATATGAAGGTATCGAACTTGAAAACGGTTCCGTCGGTTTGATTACCTATATGAGAACCGACAGCGTCCGCGTGTCAGATGACGCTCAGGCGGCTGCAAAAGATTTTATTATAAACAACTACGGTGAAAAATATTATCCTGAAACCCCGAACATTTACGCAAAAGGTAAACAAAATGTTCAGGATGCCCACGAAGCAATCCGTCCTTCATACCCTGAACGAACTCCTGACAGCATCAAGCAATATCTTTCAAATGAGCAGTACAGACTTTACAAACTCATCTGGAACAAATTTATGTCCTCGCAAATGTCCAACGCTGTTGTTGCAAACAAAGCCGTTGAAATTTCAGCAGGTGACTACACTCTTAGAACCAGCACCAGCAAGATTATGTTTGACGGTTTCTTAAAGCTTTACAATGACGCGGAAGAGGATGATGCGGAGTCAAAAAACAAAATGCCGGATTTGAACAAAGGTGACAAACTGGAGTTAAAAAAAGTTAATCCAAAACAACACTTCACACAGCCGCCGCCAAGATATTCAGAAGCTACACTTGTAAAAGCACTTGAAGAATACGGCATCGGCAGACCTTCAACGTATGCTTCAATTATCACAAAAATCCAGACCAGAGGCTATGTTGAAAAACTGGAAAAAGCTCTTGCCCCGACGCTACTGGGTAGAACTGTCTGCAAACAGCTTGTGCAGCAGTTTACAGAAGTTATGGACTATAAATTCACCGCCGGCATGGAAACAAAACTGGATAAAATCGCAGAAAAAAAAGCTGTCTGGAATAAAGTCCTGCAGGAATTTTATGACGGATTTATGCCGGTAGTTGCGGAAGCCCAGAAAGATACCGGAAGAATTACAATAGAAACAAAAGTAACCTGTCCGAACTGCGGACGTCCGATGGCACTCCGTACAAGCCGTTTCGGCCAGCAATTTCTCGGCTGCACCGGATATCCTGAATGCAAAACAATTCTTTCACTTAACGCGATTTCGGATATGGAAGCTCAAGGCCAGCCGGCAAATGAACCGGCAACGCTTGACGAAAAATGCGAAAAGTGCGGCGGAAACCTTATTTTAAAAACAGGTCCTTACGGAAAATACACCGAATGCACCCAATGCAAAGACCGTAAACCTTACCGCAAATCAACCGGCGTCAAATGTCCTAAATGCGGAGAAGGCGTTATTATTGAAAAAAAATCCAAACGCGGACTTATTTTCTACGGCTGCAACAGATACCCGAACTGTGACTTCACACTCTGGAACGAGCCTACAGGCGACGTTTGTCCTGAATGCGGTTCATTAATCGTCAAAAAACCGTCTAAAAAAGGTACAATTATTGCCTGCTCAAATAAAGACTGCCACCACAAACAGGA
This sequence comes from Candidatus Gastranaerophilales bacterium, assembly GCA_944325835.1. GTDB lineage: Bacteria > Cyanobacteriota > Vampirovibrionia > Gastranaerophilales > Gastranaerophilaceae > Gastranaerophilus. The sequence continues at coordinate 5,715 of CALVBO010000016.1, read as the reverse complement.
ATTAATCCCTAACGAACCGGAAGGAGATGAAAATGCTTAAATTCGCGATTTTAGGCTACCCGATAGGTCATTCTGTTTCACCGCAAATCCATAAAGCCGGATTTGCAAGCCTCGGTATTGACGCGGATTACGAAATCCTTGAAACAGCACCGGAAAACCTTATTGAAAGAATAGATTTCCTCAAAAAAGAAGGATACGCCGGCGTTAATGTAACAATTCCGCTGAAAGTAAAAATCGCAATGTTCGTGGAGGAAGTTGACAAAAACGCAGATCTTGCAGGCGCTATAAATACAATAAAAATTAATGCTGATAAAAGTTTAAGCGGATTCAATACAGATATTACAGGCTTCAAATCCGCACTTACCTGCCCGCTTCAAGGTAAAGAAGTTACAATCCTAGGTACCGGCGGCGCCGCAAGAGCAGTTACAGTTGCCTGCACTGAACTCGGCGTAAAAAAAGTTAATTTCTACACACGAAACATCCCGAACGCACTTGAATTCGTAAAGTTTTTCCGCGAACTCGCACCGCAAATCGAATTTACGCTTAATCAAATTGAAACCCTAAAAGAGCTTCCGACAACAGATTTGCTTGTAAACACCACTCCGATAGGGATGAAAGGGCATTCCGCAGACTCTACCCCTGTAAATAAAAAAGTTCTGACAACACTGCCAAAACACGCGGTCGTTTACGATATAGTATACAATCCGACAGAAACGATTTTGCTAGAAGATGCTCATCACCTCGGACTCCAAACCATAAGCGGACTTGATATGCTTGTCGCACAGGCTGTCGCAGCACAAAAAATCTGGTTTGGCGCAACCCCTGACTTTGAGAAAATGAAACTGGCAGGCGAACGCGCACTTGCCAGCTACCACATTGATTATATGTAAATTTTCAGTTAACATATAATCTATTCAGATTTTTTTATTACGAATGAGGTAATTTTAGGTTCAAGCTCAAAAATCAATTTTCCGAGTAATAACGCCATTGAACAGTTTAAAAAGAAAAAGAATAACAATTTTAAAGCCCAGGGTAGAGAAATTTCAAATACCGCACGGCATAAAACAGAGGAGCTAATACCTTGCGATAAATAAAAATAAATAGCTTTCTGACCGATTTCTGCAAAAATATTATTTTTAACTGTTCTTTTAAACCCCATTACAAGCCCCAAAGAAATCATTGAGGCAATAATATATGGTAGAGAAATCGGGAATTTATAATTCTGTAAATAAAAATCAACATGAGTTAACATAATTAATAAAAGAATTGCAAAAGATATAAATGACAATCCAAACCAGACCAATTTTATATCACACTTATATGTTTTGTACCCTAATAAGATTAACCACAAAGGGAATAAGAACATTTGCACACTAACGCCTTCCAGAACCTTCGGACTAAGAAATATTTTATGTGAGAAATACAGATAACAATAAAAAACAGGTACTAATATCAGGCAAATATTAATTATCCAACCTCTCAGGTAATTAGTCATTATTTTCGCCCAAAGAATTCCAACAGCGTAAATAGGAATAAACCAATATGAATACTGAATTATCTGTAGTTGCGAAACATTTGCACCGCCGAGTACCAGTGGCGCAAGCAAAGATTTTAAATTAATTTCTAAAAATATTATTCTACAAATTACAATAGCCGCGAAAAATAAAATTGCGAGTTTAAAAATTTGCTTTAACGGATCAAACTTCGGATAAATCGCCATTGTACAGCCGGATAAAAAGAAAAATAAAGGAACATCCATTAATAAAGAAATATTTCTAATCCAATCGGGAGTAAAAGAGGCAACAGAATAAAAAACAGTATGAATAAAAATTATAGAAACAACACATATTCCACGTATAGTGTCAATATATAAATCTCTCTGCATAAATTCCCTAAATTAAGTATTATTATAGCAGACAAAAAAATATATAGTCAATAACATTATCAAATATTGACAGATAGCAGTTATCAAGTGCTATAATAATCTTGAAACGGAGGTCATTATGAAAGTTTTACTTGTAAACGGCTCGCCGCACAAAAACGGCTGCATATATACTGCTCTTGAAGAAATCGCACAAACTCTTAACGAAGAAGGAATTGAATCAGAAATTTTTCAAATAGGTTTAAACGCTGCACCTTGCCGTGCCTGCGGAGCGTGTACAAAACTTAAACGCTGCGTCATAAATGACGATAGAGTTAATGATTTTTTAGACATAGCAGAAAAATGTGACGGATTTATTATAGGCTCCCCTGTACATTATGCCTCAGCAAGCGGACTAATAACCAGCTTTATGGATAGAGCGTTCTACGCGGCTGCGCGTTCCGGACGGAATATTTTTAGGCATAAACCAGGTACTGCAATTGCCAGTGCAAGACGCGCCGGCACAACCGCGACTCTTGATCAGTTAAACAAATATTTCACGATTAGCCAGATGCCGATAATTTCCGGAAGATACTGGAACATGATACACGGAAACACTCCGGAAGAAGTAATTCAGGACAAAGAAGGTATGCAAAATATGCGAATTGTCGCCCGCAATATGGCATGGCATCTAAAATGCCGCGAAGCTGCCGAAAAAGCAGGTATAAAACCACCTGAAAGCGAAGAAACCCTTTATACAAATTTCATAAGATAAACAAGAGGGCTTCTGCCCTCTTTGTGCATTTTGTAGTAAAATTTTATATATGAAAATAATAAATATTAAAAAAAACGAAAGAACACAAAAGCTGATAGAACAACTCATTGAAGTATGGGAAAGTTCAGTGAAAGCAACACATCTATTTTTATCTGAAAAAGAAATAGAAAAGATAAAAGAATATGTTCCACAAGCACTAAAAAAAATCGGACATTTAATAATAATTGTGAATGAGATTAACAATCCTGTTGCATTTATGGGTATTGAAAACTATAAACTGGAAATGCTGTTCGTAAGCGCAGTTCAAAGAGGAAAAGGTCTTGGTACAAAGCTAATTCAATACGGGATTCGGGAATATTCTATAAATGAATTAACTGTCAACGAACAAAATCCAGAGGCCAAAGGCTTTTATGAACACAATGGATTTCAGGTTTACAAAAGAACAGAAACTGATGAGCAGGGAAATCCTTATCCATTATTGTACATGAAACTGACTATATAACGTATTTATCCTGTAGCATAATCCTTAATTAAAATCAGGTTGAAATTTATATCTACTTGGGATAAATCTACCAGCTCTCAAAAATCGACAAATAAAAAGAGAGGTTTAGACCTCTCTTTTTATTTGTCGATGGGGGGACTTGAACCCCCAAGGATTTCTCCACACGCCCCTCAAACGTGCGCGTATACCGATTCCGCCACATCGACATGAACTTATTAAATTTTCAACGATTATCGATAGTTCACTTGTGGCGGAGAGCTTCGCTCCCTCTCGAAAAACGATACTCAATCGTTTTGCTCGGCACAGTGCCACATCGACTTGCAATCTTATTTAATTTTCAACATTATATTCAAAAATCAATGACTTAACTTTATCGTCATGATTTATACTATCACGGACATAACTAAAACGCAATCTTTACTTGAAAAAAAATTTTTCTTACCATATACTTAATGTAAGATTTACACTTAAAAGAATGGTGGATTTTTATGACGAAATATAACGAAAATATTAGAAATATCGCGATTATCGCACACGTTGACCACGGGAAAACTACCCTCGTTGACTGCCTACTAAAACAAGCAGGCGTTTTCCGTGATAATCAACAGGTTCAAGAACGAATTCTGGACAGCAACGATATTGAAAAAGAAAGAGGGATTACAATCCTTTCAAAAAACATTTCAATCAACTACAAAGGCTGCAAAATTAATGTTGTTGATACCCCTGGACACGCTGACTTCGGCGGTGAAGTTGAACGGGTTCTTGGCATGGTCGATGGTGCTCTTTTAATCGTTGACGCGGCAGAAGGTCCGATGCCGCAAACGCGCTTTGTTTTATCAAAAGCTCTGGAATTAGGCTTAAAAATTATTGTAGTAATCAACAAGATTGATAAACCGGCAGCTGCACCGTTACATGCGCTTGATAAGGTCTTTGACCTCTTCACAGAACTCACTGACAGAGAAGATTTAATTGATTTTCCTTTTATTTTCTCCAGCAGTCTGAACGGTTTTGCAATAAAGGATCTGGCAGATGACAGAAAAGACATGGTTCCGCTTTTAGACTGCATTTTAGAAAATATAAAACCGCCGGTTGCGAATGTTGACATGCCGCTTCAATTTCAGGCGACAACTCTTGACTATAACGACTATGTCGGACGTATTGTTATCGGCAGAATCGTTAACGGTACAATTAAATCGCAAGAACAGGTTTGCGTTGTAAAAGCTGACGGCACACAGGAACGAGGAAAAGTTACAAAACTTTTCGGCTTCAAAGACCTTGGCAGAGTCGAGATTGAAGAAGCAACGGCCGGCGACATCGTTGGTGTTGCAGGTTTCGCGGATATCCAAATAGGCGAAACCATTTGCGAACTCAACAACCCGAACCCGCTTCCGCTCATACATATTGACGAGCCGACACTACAAATGAATTTCTCCGTAAACGACAGCCCGTTCGCCGGTACAGAAGGAAAATTCGTAACTTCAAGACAGTTAAGGAAAAGGCTTTACAATGAACTTGAAAAAAACGTCAGCCTTCGTGTTGAAGATACCGAAAACACAGATGTCTTTAAAGTTTCAGGCAGAGGCGAGCTTCACCTTGGCATCCTCATAGAAACCATGCGCCGTGAAGGATATGAATTCCAGGTTTCCAAACCGGAAGTTATCTATAAAGAAATTGACGGCGTAAAATGCGAACCTTACGAAAATTTAATAGTGGATGTTCCGGAAGCTTACGCCGGTTCTGCGATTGAAAAACTTTCCGGCCGCAAAGGCGAAATGAAAGAAATGCACAACTCTAAAGGCAGAACAAGTTTAACCTTCCATATTCCAGCCCGTGGGCTTATCGGTTTCAGAAGCGAATTTATAAGAATGACCCGCGGCGAAGGCATTATGTATCATACTTTCCTTGAATACAGACCTTATGCAGGTGACATTCCAAGACAGCGCAACGGCTCAATCATTGCTTGGGAACAGGGAGAAGCAATTCCTTACGCTCTTGCACAGTTTGAAGATAGAGGCGTGTTCTTCGTTGTTCCTAAAACGAAAGTTTACAGGGGTATGATTATCGGAGAATGCAACAAACCGCAGGATATCACCGTAAACATCTGCAAAACAAAGAAATTAACAAATATGAGAAGTGCAACGGCTGACGTAATGGTAACGCTTCAAGCACCGAAAATAATGTCGCTTGAGGATTGTCTTGAATATATAGGCGATGACGAACTGGTAGAAATCACACCGGAAAACGTCAGAATCCGCAAAGCTGATTTAAATAAAAAGATATACAACTAAAGAAGAGCCCTTAAAGGGCTCTTTTTAGCGATTAATACACCATAACCCACCGCCACGTTCCACATTACGATAACAAGGATATACCGTTCCGTTAAAGACGCAGACCATACCCGGGTTTCATCAATTTATGTATTATATTTTTCTTTAGTCAAGACTTGTGCGATGCGCAAAAAAAGCAGTTCTCCGTCGCCTGCTTGCCCTCCTCAAAGCGTCAGCCGATGCTCGCGGTGTCACCTCGTGAGAACGAGGGGAGCAGGCGAGCATAATATCTCCGCCGTTTCTAATCTTT
>CALVBO010000015.1 GCA_944325835.1 Candidatus Gastranaerophilales bacterium | reverse complement strand
GCTATTCGTCGTCCGTGAGCCCGTAAACCCTTTATGGCTCTCGACTCAGTCGAGCGGCTCAGCCGGGCGGCCATGGTGAAGGCACATTTCTTGACCGACAGCCTGTTGACCAAACATAGAACCGACTCAGTCGGTGTCATCGCGAGGGCGGAAGCCCGTGGCGATCCAGTCAAACAATGACTCCTACCCAACGGGATTGCCACGCGGTCTGCGACCGCTCGCAATGACGGTATTCTCTTAACTGTCATTCCGAATTGCGCGAGCGAGCGGAGGCACAAAGCGAAAACCACGCTTTTCGCGGTGCCGTTTTTCGCGAGTCGAGCAAGACTGTTTCGGGATCTGTTCAACGACACCGGTAGTACGCAACGCTGGCCAGATGCTGAATCAAGTTCAGCATGACAGTTAAATTTTACGTTGTCCGTGAGCACGGATTCTGTTTGTAGAACCGGCTCATCTTGCCCCCCCCCCCCTGGTCAGAATGCCAATACTACAAGCATTTTTCAGCTTCTAATTTTTTCATGAGTTCTATCCTTTCTTTTTTTATTGATATATTTATATTTTAAACTATACTTCTGTGTTTGTCAATGTAAGAAACCCATGCTCCTTTTTTATTGCCGATTTCACAGAATACATTCCTTTGTCAATCATGAAAAGTCTTAAATGTTACGTTATTTCATTAAATTTCCTTCATTAAAATTGTAAATATTTTTTTTAGTCACTTGTTTCAAAGGGCATGGGCAATTGTAACAAATTTTGGCGGTTTTGTTACTTGATAAAACCGTTACTAAGATTTAGATTTAAAACTGTGAACAGGATAAAGTATTAAAGAGATAGAGGTGATGGCTTAACATAAAACTTGGGAGTGGCTTGGACACGGAAGTTGAGAAAGAAAAAATGTAATTTAGGTGAAAAAAGATTGATTAGGGATTTTTCTTCGGCTTGGATGCCGGATATCAGGATTTAATAAAAGTTTATGTGCGAACTGGAAACAAAAAAGATTATAGGTTTAATGTCGGGAACTTCCTGCGATAGTATTGATGCGGGTTTATGTCTGGTTCATCCTGATTTAAGCTGCGAGTTGGTTGCAGGAATAAATTATAAGTATCCGGTGCATATTAGAGAAAAGATTTTTCAGATGTTTAGGGGAGAAAGTTCAATCAAGGACGTGTGCCAGATGAACTTTGCGATTGGGGAATGTTTTGCAAATGCTTGCAATATATTGATATCAGAGCACGGGAAACCTGACTTGATAGCAAGTCATGGTCAGACTGTATTTCACAGTCCGCGGGAGGAGAAGTTGGATGGTGTATCCTTAAAAAGTACGCTGCAAATCGGTGAAAGTTCTGTTATCTCTGAAAAAACGGGATGTATGGTAGTTTCAAATTTCAGAGAGGCAGACATTGCAGCGGGCGGTGAGGGGGCACCGCTGGTGTGTTTTGCGGATGAAAAATGGTTTAAACCTTTGCGCAAAAATGTTTTAGTGCAGAATATCGGCGGAATTTCAAATGTTACTGTGGTTACCCGCGAGCGTGACACTTTCGGGTTTGATACGGGACTCGGGAATATAATGATTGATTACTGCATGAATAAGTTTTTTAATAAACCTTATGATGAGGACGGGAAAGTTGCGCACGAAGGAATAATTGACGACGGGTGGCTTAATTTATTATTGCAGGATGAATATTATTTCAAGGAGCCGCCAAAGACAACGGGTCGTGAATATTTTTCAAATTTTTATATTGAAAATGCCCTGCGTTTTGCGCCTGCAGATAAAAAAGACGTTATCGCAACAGTTACGGCGCTTACAGCAAGAACGATTGTAGATGCGTATGAAAGATTTATTTTTCCGGCCATATCTGTTGATGAAGTCATTATTGGCGGCGGCGGGGCTTATAACCCTGAATTAATGCGCTTGATAAGAAAATATTTACCCGAAAAAATTGTGCTTAAAACCCACGAGGATTACAAAATTTCCAATAATTTTAAGGAAGTAATGGCATTTGCGCTTCTGGGGTACTGTAAATATTACGGAATCCCTTCTAATCTTCCAAGCTGTACCGGGGCAAAAAGAAGGGTTGTCCTTGGCAAGATAAGTTAATATTAACATTTGTAACGAATATTAAAAACGCTGAAATCCGTTGATTTCAAAACTCTTTATATATTTAGAGAGCAAAAAACGGAGAGCTTATATCATGAGTATGTTCAGCGTGGATATTAATTCGGCGAACGGCGCGAATTATATACGTCCGAAGAAAGGCGTAAGTCAAAAGACTACGACTGCGCGTACTCCTGTCGATATGACTAAAGACGGTTCCGTTTTTAATGACCCGAATATTTTCTCAACAAATAATCAGCCGTCAATTTTATCGCTCAGAAATTCACGCCGTGCAACAACCACCGGTCAACGCGGCGGTAATAGTATTTTTAACGGTCAGATGAATTTTGTTTCCGGCGGAACTAACGGTACTTCTTCTACAGGCGGTACTTCCGGCGGAATTAATACACTTACTTCCGGTCTTGATACAAGTATGATCGGCGGAAATGATGCTGCCGAAACTGACGATTTAGGCATTGGCCGTGACGCTACCAAAGGCCGTGCCGCTGCTGAAGAATTAGATACTCAAACTTCTGATTTGAAAGGCGGCATTAATGATGTTGAAAGCCGCGAAGATGAGGCTTCTTCTATCAGTAAAAAAAGTGTAAAATTACAAAAATCAATCAAGAAAAATGATGATAAATTTAAGGAAAAAGATGCTAAACAACAGGCAGAATTTAAGAAATTAGAGGAAGAACGCCGTGCGGTTATGATGGAAATGGATGCTGCCAATAAATCCATTGATGAATATTCTGCGGAATTGGAAGCTGAAATAGCATCAGGTTCCGGCAATTTTGAAAAAATAGCTACATTAAGAAATGCAATCCGTGAAAAAAGCTCTACAATTACAATCGGACAATCAAAGATTAACGTTATAGGCCGCTCTTCCAAAGCGTTGGTCAATGAGATGAACAGAACCGCTAAGGCTTATGTTAAAACCAACAAGGCTAACCAGAAAGATTTAGACAAAAATCAAACAAAACTTGAAAAAACACTTGAAGTTGCACAGGATATTGAAGAAATTTCAACAATCGTTGAGACAACCGGTTCTATTATTGAAAATTTAGGCCGTGTCTTTAAAGCGTGTGCGGGTATCCCGTTTGTGGGTGCTGCACTGGCGGCAGCCGGTGCGGTTATGGAACCTATTGGTACAACGGGTAAGACTGTGGGTCAATGGGGTAAAACTGCTGCAAAACTCACACAAACGGTAGCTTATGCGTCTGCCGGTATGGTTCAGGCTGCCTTTATGTCTGCAGCAAGTGCAGTTCAATCCGGTATGTCAGCCGTTCAATCTACTAAACAAATGACTTCCCAATGGAAGAATTTGGATAACGAGTTGAAATCAATTAGAGAACAAGCTGATGCCGCTAATACAAAAGGAACAGCAGCGGCAGATAAGGCCGATGAACTGGAAGAAACACAGGGCGCAAAAGATGCGGATGATGCAGGCAAGGTTGAAGGTAAAGAAGGTACCGAAGCTACGGATTCTACACAGGCTCCTGATGATACTGCGCCGGCAGAGGGAACAGACCCTGCTGCCGAAACGGGTGATACCGCAGGAGTTGAAGGTACCGAAGGTGCCGATGGTGCAAAAGGTACCGAAGGCGTGGAAGGTACCGAAGAAACCCCTGAAGCGAAAGGCACTGAAGGTGCTAAAGGGAAAGATGTTGAAACAGATGACGTTGCGGATGTGAAAACTGCAAAGAAAGATGCCGCTGAGGTTAGAGCAAGAACGGAATCAAGAGCAAAATCTACTTTACGTAAGATATTCTCAAAAGAAGGTCTTGCAAATGTCGGTCAGGCAATGCAGCTAGCAGGTTCTATAGTTGCAATGGTTCAGGGTTCACAAGGACAAGCAGAAGTGCCAGAATCTAAAGTTCGCAAAGAAGTTTATATTTCTGACAGTGCTAAAAAGATTGTTGCTGACATAATGCCGAAAATGGGTTACAGCGCTGCCTATGTCCGCCAGCTTGTAGCGTAATGTAACATGTCTAAAAATTTCGGCTGATGGAGCTGCCATGGACAGCTGTAATTAAAAAGACTTGACAAAGTTTCGTAAATCGTAAATAATATAAATGACAGGGCGAGAGGATTGCCGTCCTCTCTTTAAATAGCCCCGTTATTTGATGAATAAAAGCGTTATCAGTATCAACCAGATTATGATTAACGCTTTTTCGCTTATTGCGAAAATCATCTTGCATCACCTCCTCTCTGAAACTTTGATGCCGAAAACATCAGTTCGGGGCGGTGATTGGACTTACCCTTGTTTTTATCTTATGTTAAATACGTTTCGTGTCAATCATAAAGATAATGTATTATTTACCCTTTTTATGTTAAAATATCCGTGTTATATGAGGATATTTTTATGAAATTATTTAATTCATTCACAAACAAGATAGAAGAGTTTAAGCCTATTGAAGAAAATAAAGTTAAAATGTATGTTTGCGGGCCTACGGTTTATGATTATGCGCACCTCGGGCATGCACGCTGCTATATTACGTGGGATGTGCTTTACAGGTATTTAAAATTCAAGGGTTATGATGTGACTTATTGCCGTAACGTTACGGATGTGGATGATAAAATTCTTAAAAAAGCCGAAAAAGAAGGCAAAACGCCGGAAGAGGTTTCTACTTACTGGTACAAAGCTTTTGCGGAAAGTATGAAGAAGCTCAACACGCTAAAACCCGACATTGAACCTTTTGCCACCAAGACGCTGGGTGAGATGATTTCTATTATTAAAGATTTGATTAATAAAGGCTTTGCTTATGAGGTTAACGGGGATGTTTATTTCCGCGTGAAAAAGTTCCCTCAGTACGGAATGCTTTCAAAGCAGCCGATTGACCAGCTTGAAAGCGGTGCGCGTGTTGAGGTCGGCGAGGTTAAAGAGGATGCGCTTGATTTCGCGCTCTGGAAAAAAGATGAAAAGTTTGGCTACAAATCCCCTTGGGGCGTCGGGCGTCCCGGCTGGCATATTGAATGCTCTGCCATGAGCCGCAAGTATTTGGGAAAAACCATTGATATTCACGCAGGCGGCGCGGATTTGATTTTCCCTCACCATGAAAATGAAATCGCACAATCTGAATGCGCTAACGGATGTAAGTTTGTTAATTACTGGCTTCACAACGGATTTGTTACGATTAACAAAGAAAAAATGTCAAAATCTCTGGGTAATTTCCTTACAATTGATGATTTGTTGAAAAATTATGATGCGAATACAATTCGTTTCTTTATCCTGACAAACCACTACCGTATGCCGGTTGAGTTTTCTGATGAAGCTTTGAGTGCTGCGGCAAGCGGTGTCAAAAGAATGGTTAATGCAAAGCAAACAAAAATTAATGACTCGCTGAAACTTGAGGAAACGCCGGAATACAAGGCTTTTGTTGAAGCTATGGATGAGGATTTGAATACTTCTAAAGCAATGGCTGTACTGTTCGACCTTGCGACCCGTGCAAATAAGGATGAGGAAAACGCTTTCACAATCCTATATAAATTGGCAAGTGTTCTGGGCTTTAGCTTTGAAAAGGCAAAATTGAGCGAGGAGGAACTTAAAACGGCATTGAAAACCGTTGGCGGGAAACTCGGTAAAGATTTTGCGTCAATGGAGGAGCTGATTGCATATCGTAAAGAAGCGCGTGACGCTAAAAACTGGGCAGTCGCGGATGCTATTCGGGTTGCTCTGGATGAAGAGAATATTGTACTTAAAGACACTAAGGACGGTACGGTGTGGGAAGTAAAATAGGCAAAGTTCTAACGGCGTCATTGCTTGTGGGGTTTATGGGCTTGAGTGCCGCTGCGTATCAGATTCCTGAAAAGACGCTTCAAATTGCACGTCAGAGAATGGTCGAAGCCGTTGAGCAGAAAGGGCCGGACTCGGAAGTTATTCGTGTCGGTATCGGCAATCAGGCGTTTAATTCGTATAATTACAAGGAAATTTCTGTTTACGGCACAGATACGCTTGGTATTTATGACGGGAATAAATTTATAACAACGGTAGGCGCGAACATTCCGGTAAAAGTACGTCTGACGCCAAAGGGTACGTTTGAGATTTCTTCCGGCGGAAAGCTGTTGGAGGAAGTTGACGGACCTGTTCATTTCGTATGTGATAAGGGGCTTTTGGGTGTAACGGATTTAAAACGTGCCGGAAAACCTGCGCTTTATCACGGCGCGTTTGAGATTGTGAAGAGTATAAATAACGGATTTTTTAACCTTGTAAATATGGTTGAGGTTGAAGAGTATTTAAAAGGCGTCGTGCCGAACGAGATGCCTGTGCGTTTCGGGCTGGAGGCTTTGAAGGCACAGAGTGTTACGGCAAGAAACTATGTTCTTTCGCCGCGGGTTAAATCGTCGCCTAATTATGATGTTGTGGATTCCGTTGCAAGTCAGGTTTATTACGGCGCAAATACCGAAAAGGAAATCGCAACCCGTGCGGTTCAGGAAACAGAGGGTATTGTTGCCCTGCATAACGGGGAATTGATTCTTGCCCAGTACTGTTCGACCGCAGGCGGTTATACAGAGGATTTCGCTTATGTTTTTTCTGACCCGAAAACAAAAGCTTTCCCTTCGATTGTAAAACCGTATCTTGTCGCAAAACCTGATATTCCGGAACAGCCGTCCCTGGAAATAGAAGAAAACGCATTGAATTTTTACAGCACGGTTCCGGATTCTTTTGATTTGAAATCGCCGTATTACCGCTGGACGCGCGAGTGGACCGTTGAAGAATTAAAAAATAATCTGGAAACAACGCTTCCGACGCAAAGTCTTACCGGTTTTGTAACTCCGGAATTTGCCAAGGGTGAAAGCCTCGGGACGATTAAAAATATTTATGTTAAACAGCGCGGCAAATCCGGTAAAATTATTGAACTTGTCATTGAAACCGATAAAAAACAAATTCATCTGTATAAAGAACTTGTAATCCGCCGTGCATTTATAAAAGACGGTAAAGCTTTGCCGTCTGCGAATGTTGTTTTTGTTCCGTCAGCGGATGAGAATGGAAAACTTATTTCAATTAAGGCTTATGGCGGCGGCTACGGGCATGGCGTCGGAATGAGCCAGTTCGGCGCGGGATTTATGGCGCAGGAACTGGGCAAATCCTATAAAGATATTCTTTTCCATTACTACACCGGCATTGTGCTTGCAACAAAACCGGTTACGCTTTCAAAAGATAATGACTTTGTTGCGCAAAGTTTCTATGCTGATAAGGATAAGGTTTTTCTTGTTGTGGAAAACAAAGACAGCGTGCCGAGTATTATACTGAATATCAACGGAAAAGACAGAATTTTTCCGCTTGAAAGCCACCTTTTTAGCGAGGCTTTGAATAGAATTGATATTTCAAAATATATTAATGCTGGCAAAAATAAAGTAATTTATGTTTATTCTGACGCTGAAAGCAAGGTTAAAGGCAAGGAATTAAGAGTATATATTGAGGTAGGGCGTGGAAGCAACTAAAAAAGATTTTTCAACCGGAGTTTTAAAAGCGGCGTGGCTTATCGCACTTGTGACAATTTTTAGTAAATTAATAGGTTTTATCCGCGATATAGTAATTGCAAACGGATACGGTACATCGCTTGTTTCAGACGCTTATTTCTACGCATACCAGATTCCGGCGCTTGCGATAATCCTTCTTGGCGGTGTCGGCGGGCCGTTCCACAGCGCAACGGTTGCGGTTTTCTCTAAAATCATTCCCGATTTGAGCGAAAAACCTTCAGAAAAAGTAAATAAATTATACAGTACATTTATCACGGTAAGCTTGCTTGCGTTTACTGTTCTGGGCGTGCTGTTTTTTGTCTTTGCGGATAAGATAATGGCGCTGATTGTATCAGAGGGAAACCCTGAACTTATTTCACTTGCCGCAAAACATTTGCAGATAATGACGCCCGTATTTATTATCGGCGGGATTATCGGGATTTATTACGGAATTTTGATTACGTATAAGAAGTTTATGCTTCCGAATTTTTCTCCGATTTTGATGAGTCTGGCCATAATCATAATGATAACGCTTGTGAAAAATGACCCGTCAGGAATAGTTCTTGCGTGGGCAACGACAATCGGTGCGGTGGCACAGTTTTTGCTCCAGTTTCCCCAGATTAGAAAACTCGGGTTTAAATTCAAGCCGAATTTGGAAATAAATGGTAATCACGAATTTAAAAACCTTATGGAACTGCTTTTTCCTGCGGCGTTAAGCTCTACTGTCGGCCAGCTTCACGTTTATGTGGATATGTTTTTTGCCTCCTGCCTTATGGCGGGTGCGTGGACGGCAATCGGCTATGCAAACAGAATTTTTCAATTTCCTGTCGGAATTTTAGTGACGGCGTTTCTTGTACCGCTTTTCCCTATATTCTCAAGACTCGTTGCCGATAAGGATTTTGACGGTATAAGAAACTATTTTAATAAAGGCGTCGGGGTGCTTTTCTTCTGTTCAATCCCTATAATTATCGGAATTTTGACGGTGGGCGAAGATTGCATAAGACTTGTTTTTGAACGCGGAACATTTGACGCTGAGTCGACAAAAATGGTTACGGAAGCATTGATTTTTCTCTCGCTCGTAATCGTTCCGTATGTTTTCAGGGATTCAATTACGCGTGTTTATTACGCATTTAACGATTCCAAAACCCCGTTTGTGGTCGCGTTTTCGTCAATTGTGCTTAAATATGCCGCAAACTTCCTCTTTATAAATGTTCTGGGTATGCAAATCAGCGGGATTACATTATCACACGCCGTTGTAACCTGTTTTAACGCGATACTCCTCGGGTGGTTGATTAAGGATAAAATTGACCTGCAGTACGGAAGATTATGGAAAAATTCCTGGAAGATGATTTTATCCGGCGTTGTTTCGGGGCTTATATGCTGGGGCGTGGTTCTGTTATTCAAAGGGGATACAAAGGTGCTTCTGGCACTGAAAGTAGCGCTTGTGTCCGTTGTCTGCCTCGCAACTTATATTGGAATGAATCTTCTGCTAAAAATGGAATACTGCGAAATCCTCTTTGATAGATTAAAAGGAAAGGTGATGTCTTATGCTAAAAAATAAAGATGAAATCGTAGAAGTTTTGAAAAATGACGGAGTAATCGTGTATGTGACAGACACCGTCTGGGGGCTTGGCTGCCTGCCGGAGAGTGAAAAAGCGGTTAAAAAGATTTACGAAATTAAAAAACGCGAAGCACAAAAACCTTTGATTTTGATGTCGAATGAAGTTTATCACCTTTTGCGCTATGTTGAGGTTATTCCGAAAGTCGGGCAGAAGCTTATTAAGAAATACTTGCCTGGTGCGCTGACGGTTGTGACGAAGAAAAACGCTGCAGCAACGCCGGACTACATAACTTCCGGCATGGAAACTGTCGGGATACGGGTTCCGGATAACGAAGTTTTCCGTGAAATTTGTGAAATTACACCGGGTCATGTACTGGCAACTACGAGCGCGAATTTGTCACACCAGCCGAGCGCAAAGAGTTATGAACAGGCGCTTGAAAATATGTCCGGTCTGGCGGATTTAGTGATAGAGGATTACGGCTGCACCTGCAAAGGACTGGAATCAACCGTTGTCGGAATTCTGGATGACGAAAACTACAAAATCTTCCGCCAGGGGTCGCTGAGCGACATCCATATTTAGTAAATGGCTTGCGGTTATAGATATACATATAAGATGATATTATTTCCAATGAACTATAAAACTATCAATTTGTTGAAGGGTTTTGTTGAAATCGCCGTTAAAAAGTATACATCTGTCATCAATATATAAGTATGCCGGCTCTTTTACATTTGTAACGTCGCTAATAACCTTATCTAAACCGTTGTCAATTAACCATTTAGTTGCCCGCAACCTGTTGCGTGTGGTAAAAATCTTTATTTCATAGTTTTCTTCAAAACATTTTTCTAGAAATTCCTTTGCCCCTCTTTTTATTGGTGGAATTACATTTTCCTCGTAATTACCCGTATACTCATTTAGTACGCCGTCAAGGTCTATAAGTAGTTTTCTTTTAAATGTCTTATGCGTCATTTTAGCCTCCATTTTGTCCGTGTGACGGTTTGTGACTTTGTCATTATAACGGACAATTATGTTATGGACAAGGAATTGTTACAAAAACTTGCAAAAAGGATAAAAGAATTGAGGAAAGAAAAGGGGTTTACGCAAGATGACCTCTCGTATCGCTCGGGTATTGCCCGTTCAACCCTGGGAAATATTGAAACTGCAAAGAATGATGTAGTGTTTAGTAAAATTAAACAACTTGCGGATGCATTTGAGCTTTCTTTGTCCGAATTTTTGAATTTTTGATAAAAAAAACGACCTGAATTTAACAGGTCGTTTTTTTATGCCTATTTATTTGAAGCATTGCTGACGATATGTTTCACAGCATGCTTTTCACACTTATGTGTACCGGCACCGGCTTACGCTACTTCGATTGCGCCAACAGGGCAAGCTTCTGCTGCTTCTTTTACAGCAGCCATGTTTGCTGCTACTTCTGATTCGTTTACTGTAGCAACGCCATCTACTGAAAATACTGCTTCGCAAATTGATTCGCAAGCGCCGCAGCCTATGCAATTTTCGTTAATTTTTACTGACATGTTTTTTCTCCTTCTTTTTGTTACGACTTATCGCCGCAAAATTATTATATAATAAAATTTCTATTTTATCCACTCTTTTATAATTTTAGCCACGTTATCAAACCCGACCAGCATTCCGAGGTCTTTTGGCGCAATCCCTCTGTGCCAAACCACAAGCGGTACATATTCGCGGGTATGATCTGTACCTTCTACGCACGGGTCGCAGCCGTGATCGGCTGTGATTATCAATAAATCTTCATCACGCATAGCATTCATTATCGGCGTCAGATAGGTGTCAATTTCTTCAATTGCCCTGCCGTAGCCTTTTGCATCGTTCCTGTGTCCGTATAACATATCCGTATCCACAAGGTTTGTAAAAATCAGGCTTGCAAACGGGTTTTCGCTTTTATAGTCAGGGTAGGCAATTTTATCTAAATCAAGTTCGCTTTTTACTGCCTTCAAAGTAAGTTCCAGCCCTTCTTTGTTGGAACCTGTATGGATAGCGTGGGTTATGCCGGCTTTGGCGAAAATATCTTCGATTTTGCCGATACCGATAACCTGTCCGCCTTTGGCTTTGATTTCGTCAAGGATTGTGTTTTTCGGAAGCATTGAATAATCGCGGCGATCTTTAGAAATTCTTGTCGGTTTGCCGTCAATAATTTTGTAAGGTCTTGCGATTACGCGCGAAACATTCCGGTTGCCTTCATCAAGTATTTTTCTTGCGGTTTCGCACCACGAGTAAAGCGTTTCAAGCGGAATAAGGTCTGTATCGACCGCGATTTGAAAAACGCTGTCTGCGCTTGTGTAAACAATCGGGAATTTTGTTTTGTGGTGTTCTTCATTAAGTTCTGCGATTATTGCGGTTCCGCTTGCCGGACGGTTTGCCAGAACCCCGCCGCAATTGGTTTTGGTGACAAATTCTTCAATCAAGTCTTTAGGAAAACCTTTCGGGAAAGTCGCAAACGGCGTTTCCAGCGTGTAGCCGGCGATTTCCCAGTGGCCGGTTGTGGTGTCTTTGCCTTTTGCGTTTTCTTTCATTGTGCCGTATTGTGCAATAGGGTTCCCCACAGGTGAAATCCCCTTGAAATTCTGAATATTTCCAAGCCCCATTTTTTCGAGGTTCGGAACATTTAGGCCGTTATTAAATTCGCAAACGTGTTTAAGGGTGTTGCATTCCGGCACATCGTTGAAGTCGCGGCAATCAGGCATTGCGCCTATTCCCATGGAATCTATTACAATAATGACAGCTCTTTTCATTATTTTTTCTCCTCAATCAAATTTTTCAATGCGGAAATAGCGAATTTGTAGCCGTCAAAGCCAAGCCCCGAAATTTGTCCGATTGCAACCGGTGCAATGTATGAGTGGTGACGGAATTCTTCGCGTTTATAGATATTTGTCAGGTGAACTTCAACTGTCGGAATATCAACGCCTGCAAGCGCGTCACGGATTGCAACGCTGGTGTGCGTATAGGCGCCGGCGTTTATGACTATTCCGTCGATATTTCCGCGTGCTGAATGGATTTTTTCGACAATCTCTCCCTCAAAGTTGCTCCGGAACATCTCCAGATCAACTCCTAATTCAAATGAATATGCGTACAAACTTTTTTCTAAGTCTTTAAGTGTCAGGGTGCCGTATTTTTCAGGTTCTCTGACTCCAAGTAAGTTTAAATTAACTCCGTTTATCACTAATAGTTTCATTAAAAATCCTCATATTAGATTTAATAATCAGATTTTATCATAAACAAACATTATTTGCTCCTGACAATTTCCTTCCGAGATATTCAATCTCGTTGGAAATTGAAACGTCGCTGATATTATGCTCGCCTGCTCGTCTTGCTCTTGCAAGCCGACTCCGCGAGCATCGGCTGACGCTACTTTGCAAATTCATCTAAAAAAGCTTTTTCAACGTTAAGAGCTTTCAAAGGAGCTTCGCTGTCGCCTTGAGCCTGATATTTGCTTTCAGCCAGATCACCGATTTCCATAGCCTGCTGGCAAAGTACAGGGTTGTTCATAAATTGTTGAACATCAGCATTAATATTACCTGCGAAATGTACCTGTGATTGACCGATACGGGCTTGCGGCATATTAGCAAGACTGTATTCGTTCATCTGATTTTCTGAAACTTTAACGTCAGTTTCAGTTTCAGGCGGATTAGGGGTTGGTTCGGTGGCAGGTTTAACCTGTTGGACCGGATTTAAGTTTGGATTGATTTCTGTCATTGTTCTATCCTCATCCTCTACTACTCGCCGTTTTTGCCGCGGCAAAATCCCGCAACAGCCCTTGGCTCAAGGCGGTGTAACACTTCTTCCCGTGTTTGCACCATTTATATAAAACCCAAAACAATTTTTTTTTGCTACTTTGTTAAGAAAAAATTACAAAAATTTATAATCTCTTTCTTATTTACGGTTGTTCATGATATTATCTTTATGAAACAGCGAAGCTTGCGCAATCCGCGGAACGGCGAACTGCTTTTAGTATAATACAGTAAACAAGAAAGTAATGCAACCGTATGAATAATTTTAATTTACTAGCTAAACTAAATCCGAATTTGATTCTTAAACATTTGCCAAATGCCGTTATTGTTACTGATTTAGGCGGCAATATTTTATGGTTGAATGAAAACACTGCTGCTTTATTTGAGGGAACAAAAAGCGCACTCAGAAAACATACTCTTGATGAATTAATTATTAACGGGCTGGATTCTGTAAAAAGTTCTATTGCAAAGGATGCGCCGGTGGCTACGGCGGCGATTTCGCTTTCTGACGAAGAGTTTTTCGTTGAACTCAGCGCGGTTGAAAATGACGACAAGTATTATATTTCAATCAGCGACACTACTGCTATTACGAATTTTCTTTCTACTGCCGAAAAATCTGGCAGGTTGAATAAAGATAAAAACCAGATGATTTGCAAGATTGCGACCGAATTAAAATCTCCTATCCAGTCAATTCAAGGCTTTTCAAAGGCTCTTCTTGACGGGCTGGGCGGTGAGTTGACCGAAAAACAGGCAAAATATGCAAGAATTATCAGTAAAAATGCGGTGGATTATCTGTATTTCCTTGATAAATTTATTGAATTCGCGCAGACTGAATCAATGTGCACTCCGTTGAATTTGCAGGTTTTTGACGTTGTAAATGCTATTCAAAATATTATCAGAGCAAATGAAGATTTATTTGATATGAAAAATATCAAGGTTAATTTTGATGCGGAGGAAATTACAAAACGTGCGATTTATTCTGATGAAAATCTGTTGAAAATTATTCTGCAAAATATTATTGAGGCTTCTGTAAAGCTTACGGATTTAGGGCTTATTGATATTAAACTGACCTATCCGGATCTGGTAGAGGTTCGCAAAAGCGGTATTAATGTTAAAGAAGGGCAGACAGAAAATTCTTATCTGAAAATTTCTGTTATTGACACGGGCGTCGGCTATACCGAATCTGATTTAGAGGATTTGACCGAGCCTTATGTTCACATGCTGCGCTCAAACAGAAAGAATTTGGTCAGAACATTTGGTTTGGGGTCTGCGCGCAATGCGGTTAAAGCTCTTAACGGTTCGTGGGAAGTCCGCTCTGAAGTTATGCAGGGCTGCGTTATCACAATAATTTTGCCGATTGAAAAGGAATAGTCCGTGTGCGGCAGAGGAAATAGCGGAGAACTGCTTTTATGGGGAATGTCGTTTTAAACAATATTGTAAAAATATACGACAAAAAAAGAGTAATAGATGAGGTGAGCTTAGAGGTCAAAGACCGTGAGTTTGTTGTACTTGTCGGGGCTTCCGGCTGCGGCAAATCCACGATTTTAAGAATGATTGCGGGGCTTGAAAATATTACTTCCGGAGAGATTTCCATTGACGGCAGGGTCGTGAACGAAGTTTCGCCTAAAGACCGTGATATTGCGTTTGTTTTTCAAAGTTACGCACTTTATCCGCACATGACGGTGAGGGAAAATATTGCGTTTGGCTTGAAAATGCGCGGGGTTAAAAAAGATATTATAGAGCAAAAAGTCAAAGAGGCTGCTGAAATTTTAAACCTGACGGAATACCTCGACCGCCGTCCGAAAGAACTTTCAGGCGGGCAGCGCCAGCGGGTTGCACTCGGAAGGGCGATTGTCAGAAACCCTAAAGTTTTCTTAATGGATGAGCCGCTTTCTAATCTTGACGCGAAGTTACGTGTTCAGATGCGCAGTGAAATCAAAAAATTACACGAAAAATTGCAGGCAACATTTATCTATGTAACCCACGATCAGACGGAAGCCTTGACAATGGGTGACAGAATTTGTGTGCTGGATAAGGGTAAAATTCAGCAGTTTGACACGCCTGAAAATGTTTACAACAAACCGGCAAATACATTTGTCGCTGGTTTTATCGGCTCTTTACCTATGAATTTCCTTGACGGGTCTATTGTCGGGCGTGAGGATGTTATTCTGGGCGTCAGACCGGAAAAAATGTTTGGCGGTACGGATATTAAATTGAGCGCAGAGGTTGAGTCCGTTGAACTTTTAGGCTCTGAAAAGATTATTTATTTTTCTGTCGGAGAGCATAAGGCTTGCGCAAAGATTGACGCTTCCTGCGATGTCGATAAAACGATTGAAATTGGTATTAACAAAGCTGATTTGCACTACTTTTCCAGGGATACGCTTAAAAGATTGTAATAAACGCGCAATTTTTTCTCTGAAATAACGTTATAGATAATGTGGTAGTGTGTCATGAATAATGTAACGTTAAATTCGAATGTTTATAACCGTGATTATCGGTTTGTTCCGACGCAAAATGCGCCGCAGCATTCTATGCGTGTTTATTTGGATCTGCCGCAAGATGAGGAGCTTTCTACGACCGCGAAGGCAGTAGGTGTTGCAGGTTTATTGCGTCTTTCGATGTACGGATTGGAAAAACTTTCCGATGTTTGTTCGGCCGCACTTATGGCAGGGAAGGAATTTGCTCCGCGCGAGGATGTGGAAAAAGTTGCCAACACAATGAAAAAAGAAAAAGGTTTGAGTGCATATATTCATTATATTGACCACAAAAATAAAGCCGGGCTGCAAAATATGTTCCCGGAATTGTCTAAGAGTTTGGATGTTGTTGCAGATGGACGAAATGCATTTTATACAAATCAGGGGAATTTTGTTGTAGCTCCGAAATCTAAACCTTCCTTGATTTTGCACGAACTCGGACACGCCATTAACTTTGAGAAAAGCTTGGTTATGAAAGGTTTGCAAAAATTGCGTGTTGTCGGAATGCTTGCGCCTGTGGCTATTGCAGCATTAAATAGCGCTTCCGGTGCCAGCCGTGACGGCAAAAAGAATTTTTGGGAGCGCAATGCCGGTATAATAGGTTTTTGTGCGTTCTTGCCTACAATTATTGAGGAAGCGGCGGCGTCAATCCGCGGCATTAATGCCGCGAAGAAAACTCTTGGTGCCGGTGCAAATCTTAAAGTGTTGAAGAAAAATTATTTCTTAGCGTGGATGACCTACCTTCTTGCCGGAATAGGTACCGGTGTCGCTGCAAAGCTCGCAATAGCGGATTTGCCGGATGTCAAAATTGATATTTAACATGTTGCGTGATATTATTTTTTCGCTATCATAGAGGTATGGAAATTAAGCAGCTTTTAAATGATGTAAATAAACGTTTTCTTGCGTTGAAGGAGTGTCTTTGACCCCGACAAACTTCGCACTGACCTGTCAAAATTAGAAGAGGAAATGCAGTCGCCTGATGTTTGGTCTGATAAAAATAAATCCTCTGAACTCGGGGCTAAAATCAAGGATTTGAAAGAGGTTCTTGGGCTTTTGGATTCTTGGGCAGGCGTGATTGATGATGCAAATGTGGCACTTGAAATTGAGGATCCCGAACTCCTTGCAGAGAGCGAAACGGCTCTTTTAAATGCGCAAAGTGAAATAGAAAAGTTTGAAATCCGTCAGATGCTTAACGGTGAATATGATGATGCGGACGCGATTATTACCGTAATTGCGGGTGCCGGCGGTACGGATGCGCAGGATTGGGCAAGTATGCTCCTTAGAATGTATCTGCGCTGGGCAGAGCGAAAAGGCTGGAAAACAGAGCTTCTTGACAAACTTGACGGCGAAGAGGCCGGAATAAAATCTGCAACAGTAAAGATTTCGGGAAAATTCGCTTTCGGCTATACAAAGGCAGAACGCGGGGTTCACAGATTGGTCAGAATTTCTCCGTTTAACGCTAACGGCAAACGTCAGACAAGTTTTGCGTCACTCGAAGTGTCACCGATTATTGAAAACTTTGAAAAAAATATCGTAATTCCGCCGGAAGATTTGGAGATTGATACAATGCGCTCGGGCGGTGCGGGCGGTCAGAACGTCAATAAAGTTGAAACAGCCGTTAGAATTTTACACAAACCGACAGGGATTGTTGTTAAATGCCAGCAGGAACGCTCACAGCTTCAGAACCGTGAAAACGCCATGCAAATCCTTATCTCAAAGCTTCTTGCAATGAAGCAGGAGGAGCACGAAAAAAAACTTGCCGAACTTAAAGGGCAAAATGTTGATATCAATTTCGGTTCGCAAATCCGCTCGTACGTTTTCCACCCTTATAAAATGGTTAAAGACCACCGTACAGGATATGAAGTTAGCAACGTTGATGCTGTTATGGACGGCGATCTTGACGGATTTGTAGAAGCGTATCTCAAACAGGAAATGAGTTTATAAAACAAGGCGGGTTCATTTAATGAACCCGCCTTGTTTTATCCTAAACCATTAAAATTTTTGATTTCATGCATATTTTGTTCTTTTCTGTCTTCCTGATTTGTCTTTTCAACTTCTTTTTCAGTTTCTTCCTGAGTTTTTATAATATCCAGTTCCTCATCAATCAGTCCGATTTCAGTATCAAGCCTGTTTATTGAGGAAAGAACAAGACTTGCCTGAATATGCGCTTCGGCTTCACGTCCGGGCTCATGCGGAATTCTGCCTTCTAGATAGGCTAATTTCTCATCCTGATTCATTTTGGCAAATTCTTCGGCATCTTCCTTTGGCACGTATTGTTCGTAAATTTTGTCAAGTTTGATTTCGGCTAACGCCTTTTTATCATTTAAACCCTGCTTGTACTCATCAGGTGTCAGGCCGGGTGTGCCGTCGGTATCCATAGACGCTACATAGTTGTAAATCTTTTCGGCCATAAACGGATTGCCTTTGTATTCGGCCTGCCATTGTTTGACAAATTCTGTTTTACTGCCCTGTACTTTGTTATACAGGTCCCTCGGATTTACTCCGCTTGCTCCGACTCCGTCAACCATATATACTCCTTTCTTTCTCTTTTATCACATCATCCTCTATGAAGTTATAAACGGTTTTTTGCTGCAAGAATTGCGTATATATAAAATATATACTTAATACTTCTTTACAAAGGGAGCGGTAAGCCGCGAAAAATGCTAGAATTAGCTTATGCAGGAACTTGCTTTATATCTGGAATATTTGGAACTTGAAAAGGGGCTGGCGCAAAATACAATAATGGCTTATGAACGCGATATTGGCGCACTGTCGGACTATTTCGGCGGGAATGTTGAAAATATTACGAGGCAGAATATTAATTCTTATATTTATTATTTAAAGGAAAATAAGTACACTGCAACTAGTATTGCACGTAAGATTGCTTCTATTAAGGGCTTTTTCCGCTGGGCATGCGCAAACGGGTATTTTAAAAGTAATCCGACAGAATTTTTAGAGCAGCAAAAACTACCTAAAAAACTCCCGAAGGTACTAAGTATCGAGGAAATTAATACAATTCTGGCGGAGGATTTAACCGCGGTTCAGCGCGTGATAATGGAGCTTTTGTACGGGTGCGGGCTTCGGGTATCGGAGCTTGCGGGGCTTAACGTTAATGATGTTGATATTCGGGCAAAGTATCTGCGCTGCTTCGGTAAGGGTTCTAAGGAACGGCTTGTCCCGCTGAATAAAAATGCGATTAAGGCTTTGAAAGGTTTTTACCCTGAAAGAGAGTATATAGTGAATAAGTATAATTTGGATACCGGAAAAATTCTCCTTCACGATAGCGGGAAACCCTTTACACGACAGGATATTTACAACTTTATCCACTCTCAGGGACTTAAACTTCATAAATCAATTTCGCCGCACACTCTGCGTCACAGTTTTGCAACGCACCTGCTTGAAAACGGGGCGGATTTGCGCGTTGTGCAGGAACTGCTCGGGCACAGTGATGTCGCGACAACGCAGCTTTACACACATATAAGTAAAAAAAGATTAAAAGAAGTTTATTTCAGTATAGAGCGCTAGATAGATTTTGTGCTATGATTGTAATGTGTCCGAGAAAATTTCGCCAAGCGAAATTTTTGAGTGGCGTATTAGACAGCATAGCCACGGGTTGGCAAACCGCGTTTGCCAAGCAGGTGGCGGAGAACTGCTTTTAACGATGCTAGAACTATTTGTAACGGAAACAGAAAAAAATACAGGGAAGATTGTGTTTTCGGCGGGGCTTGCGGGCACCATGCAGGCGCTCGGGTATTATACAACGCTTTATAAACCGATTCAGACGGGGGCTGCCGTTACAAAGGATAACCTTTTAAAATCACGTGATTTGGAGTTTATGAAGTACGTGGATTCTTATATGGAAACTTTTTCCACGTATCTTTTCAAGTCTGATTCCAGTCCTGTAATTGCGGCGGCGCTTGAGGGTGTTGAGATTGACGTTGATTTAATTTATCAGGATTATATGACGTTTTCCCGTAATTTTGAGTGCATTGTGACAGACGGAACACTTGGACTATCTACTCCTATAACGCGAAAATTTCTTGAGGCTGATCTGGTGAAAAATCTTTCGCTTCCGGTTGTACTGGTCGCTCCGGCAGAAAGTTCTTCAATAAACAATACGATTATGGCAATTCAGCAGGCGCAAAACAGCGGTGTTTCTCTGCGGGGTGTGGTTCTATCGACTTCCGCGGGGCTTGTGGACGAGGAATCCGTTACGATCAAGCTTATTCAGGAATATACAGGCGTCAGGGTTTGCGGAATTTTCAATAAGCTTAAAGATGAGTTTGAAGTTAATCCTAATGACGTTATTGCAAATATAATTACGGACGTTGATGTACAATATTTATTTAACGTAGAAATCGCAAAACTGAAATCTTGTTAAAATACTTAAAATTACGTCCCTAAAAATATTTTAGATGTATAATAGTTTATTATGTTGATTTATGAGATAGCTGTTACAGTATTATTTTTTGCAGCCTTGCCGTTTATTTACGTTGTGCGTGCCGCTAAAGGCAAATATATGTATGGCTGGCGTGAGAAATTCGGGATTTTAACCCCGCCTGAAATGGGCGAAAAAAGAATTATGTTTCACGGGGTTTCGGTGGGTGAGGTTATTGCGCTCGAAAACCTTATTAAAAAAACGAAGGAAACTTTTCCTGACTACGAAATTATCGTAACCACCGGCACTAAAACCGGACAGGATATAGCGCAGAAAAAATATGCAGGGGTCGCAAGTTTTATAACATATTTCCCTTATGATGTTCCGGCGTTTGTGAGAAGTTTTCTCTCAAAAATCAGACCGTCAATGGTTTTTATCGCTGAAACCGAACTCTGGCCCGCGTTCTCTTACTACTGTAAAAAGAGAAATATTCCGCTCTTTATTATCAACGGAAGAATTTCTGACTCTACTTATAACTCGTATAAGAATTTCAAATTTTTCTTTGCCGGCATGCTGAAAAACTATACAGGTATTTATACGCAAAGCCAAATTGATAATGACAAGATGATAAGTATTGGTGCTAACCCTGCAACAACAAAGGTCATGAAGAATTTAAAGTTTGATGTTAAACGCAAAGAATGCGATATTGAAATCGGGCAGAAATACGGGCGTGTAATCATTGCAGGCAGTACGCATTCTGGTGAAGATGAAATTGTACTTGAGGCTTTTGGCAAAGTGAAGAAAAAGTTTGCGGATGCAAAACTTTTGCTTGCGCCGCGTCACCCGCAGAGGGTTCCGCAGGTTACTGAGCTTGTGAAGTCAACAGGATTAAAATACGGATTCCGCTCTAAAAATGATACGTTTAAGGATAATGAAATCATAATCCTTGACACTCTGGGCGAACTTGGCAAAATGTATTCGATATGCGATTTTGCATTTATCGGTGGAAGCTTCAATAAAACCGGCGGGCACAATCCGCTTGAAGCTGTTGTATATGATAAACCTGCAATTACAGGGCCGTCTATTCATAATTTCCGTGATATTTACTGGCTTTTGAGTCAGACTAATGCGGGGAAAATTGTTCAAAACGGTGAAGAACTTACTGATTATATGGAAAAACTTTTAGGTGATAAAGAGTTTTATAAAAAAGCCTGTGAGGATTGTAAAACCGTTTTTGCGCAGCAGCAGGGCGCACTGAACTTTGTTATTGACAGGATTAAAGAACAAATAGGAGTATAAAAAATGTTACCGGATATAATTCAACTGGTGTTAACCGTTATAATTGCTTATATTATCGGCTCAATTCCGACCGGATATTTGATTGTAAAGCACTTTAAGGGCGAAGATATTCGCAAAATCGGTTCCGGCTCTACCGGTGCCACCAACGTTAAGCGTGTTATGGGTAAAAAGTGGTTTTTTATCACGCTGTTCCTCGATATGATGAAAGGGATGATTCCGGTACTTCTTGCGTACCATTTTACAACCGCGTTTATGGGAATAGGTTTGCTGCCGGTGCTTGCGGCCATTGCAGTTCTGCTCGGTCACAGTAAATCAATTTTTCTCGGCTTTACCGGCGGAAAATCCGTTGCCTCGGGCGTTGGTACAATTTTGGCTTTGAACTGGGTTGCAGCGCTTGTATTCGGGCTTCTCTGGATTGTGATTACAAAGGCAAGTAAGTACGTTTCACTCGGTTCAATTATTGCAATCTGGTCCACACCGGTAACAATGTTTCTTATGGATTCACCCGTTGCATACATTGTTTACGCTGTTGTCGGTGCAATTTATATTACTTACCTCCACCGCGAAAACGTCCAACGTTTAATCAAGGGTGTTGAAAATAAAACTGAGTTCTAATCGAATTTGACAGGCAGCAATTAGCCAAAAAGAAAAGTCCCATGTCTGACATGAGGACTCATACATAAAATCTTGGGAGGAGATTTTGGAATAGTTGTACATGCATGATACTACAACTTTTCAATTCATGTAACAAAATGGCAAGTATATTAAGAAATTGTTACAATTGCCACGC
Source organism: Candidatus Gastranaerophilales bacterium (assembly GCA_944325835.1). GTDB lineage: Bacteria > Cyanobacteriota > Vampirovibrionia > Gastranaerophilales > Gastranaerophilaceae > Gastranaerophilus. The sequence goes on along the minus strand of CALVBO010000015.1, from coordinate 11,238 downwards.
AAAAGGCTTGATATAACAGGGTTTTTATGAAAAAGAACGAAAGCAATTTTTACTTTATAAAAGAAATAAATCGCAACATTTTTAAACTTGCAAAAGAGGCGGAGGCGCTTTATCGTGATGAATATTTTCAACAGTGTATGACGCAGACCAGATGTTTTGCGGAGAATGTCTGCCGTGAGCTTCTCAACGGGAATTATCAGCCAAACGATACGTTTGATACTATGCTTGCAAACCTTGACGATTACCTGATTAATTGTACGGAAAAACGTGAACTTATAAGCGATTTGTATTTTTTGAAGAAAGCGGGAAATCAGTCCGTTCACACGCGTGCGGTGGATAAGGACGGAATAAAAGCGTTAGAGTGCCTGCAGCGGGCGTTTGAAGTTGCGGTTATGTTTTATTCGGCAAAAAACGGTCAGGACGCTTCTGTGTCAAGGCTTCTTTTTGACGAAGAGCTTCTTGTAACCGGTAAGCGGAGTAAGGATAAAAATACCTTGAAGGAAAAATATCTTCAAATGCAGGCAAAAGAAGATGAAATCGCGCGGCGAAAAAAGGTTCAGAGCCGCAAGCCCGAGAAAAAACTTTCAAAATTTGACAAATATCCGACCGTTGCCAAATCCAAACCTGCGCCGTTTTTTACCCTCAGGCGTAAAGTTAAAATTGGACTGTGGGGCGCGCTTGTTGTTTTGAGTCTGTTGACGCTCGGGATAATAAAACTTTTACTTGTAATCTAAGTTTACAATTTCTGTAAAATGCGCAATTTTTCCTCTGTACGCCCGTTATAAATAATATAAAAGGTAGTGTTGTCCGAGAAAATTTTGCAAATGCAAAATTTTGGAGTGACGGTTTAGACAGCGCAGCCATGCGCGACCCGCGGTTCAGCGGGGCGGAAATGGCGGAGAACTGCTTTTCATGTTGCGAATAAATAGTATAAGCGTTAACCCCAATAATCAGATAAAATATGTAACGAGTCCGACTTTCCGTGGTAATGCTCCTGTAGAGGATAAAACGGAAACTCCTGTACAGAGCGCGGCTCCCGCACCGGATTATAATGTTAAAAAGCCTATGGCTTATAACAAACTCTATGAAGTAGAGCTTCCGTTTGATCTTAAAGCGCATTACTACAAGCTTGCCAACGGTCAGAAAGTTGTAATCGTTCCGAAAGAAGGCGCAACTGTCCTTAAAACGTACGTGAATACCGGTTCAATGAACGAAACTGATAATAAACGCGGGATTTCCCACTATCTTGAGCATAATTTCTTTAACGGGTCTGAGGGCTTAGAAAAAGGCGAATTTTTCAAAACTGTTGACAAAATGGGTGCCTATACCAACGCCGCAACAGGCATGGCGGAAACAAACTACTTTATCAAATCTAATCTTCTGAAAGATACAGATCTGGAAGAGCAGATGAAAATTCACGCATCAATGCTTCAAACGCCTAAATTTGCGCTAGACATGCTTGAAAAAGAAAAAGGCATTGTTAATTCCGAAATCAACATGATTACGTCTGATCCTGTTAATATCGGGCTTAATAAAATGCTTAAAAATCTATATAACATTAAAACAACTTCTGTTGATTTAATCGGCGGAACAACTGATAATATCAATCATCTTACGCGCGAAGATGTAGTCAATTATTTTAACCAGAACTACTATCCTGCAAATATGACTACGGTTATAACAGGTGACGTCAAGCCGGAAGAGGCAATTGAACTCGTTTCAAAATATTTTACTTCTGATAAACTCCCGCCAAAAGACAGGCATTTCGAGGACTTGAAACCTATTGATAAACCGGTTCGCGAAGATATAATTTCCGATAAGGCAAAAGGTACAACAATTCTTGTCGGCTTTAACGGTCCTGAAAGCAATAATATTGAGGATAAAGTTAAAATCCTTGCCCTCGATATGATTCTGGCAAACCTGAGCAGTTCGCGGCTTGAAACTAAACTCAAGGATTATAACACTTCTTTGTTTATTGAAGATGAGAAAATTTCAAGCAAAACCGGCGCGCCGCGTGCAATGATTATCGGCGGTCAGACTACGGAGGAAAATTCCGAAAAAGTTTTGAAAATCCTCTATCAGGAAATCGAAAATATCAAAGTTAATCCGCCGACTGAGGAAGAACTCGGGATTGCAAAAAAACAGCTTTCAAAACTATTTTCTTCCGTCTTTGAAACCTCTGCCGGAACAAACAGCATAATAGGCGAAGTCCTTTTAGACAGCAGCTTTGACGAAATCACAAAGTTTAAAGATATCGTTGACGGCTTAACCTCTAAAGATATTGCGGATACTGCTAAAAAATATTACGACCTGAATAAAGCCTCAATTACGGTTGTTCACCCTGCAACGGCTAATGCCGATAAAATCAAAACAAACCACGCTGCTGCCGAGAAAATTTCTTTCGGTTCTGCCAAAACCGTTTTGAACGAAGAAAATATCAAATCTTACGTGCTTCCAAACAATATGCAGGTGGTAACAAATGATATTAATACTAATCAAGCCAATCTTGTGATGGAAATGTATATCCCGCAGCACGACAAAATTTCCAAAAACCTCGGTGCAAGCCTGATTTTGGACTATATGCTTAATCAGGGAACAATGGGCAAGGATAAACAAACTCTGGCAAGAGAGTTTGAAAAGAACGGTATCAGCGGGAATTTTCACTCTTCTCTGCGCTCAATCGGCGCCAATATGGATTTTGCCTCGGAAGATACCGCAAAAGCGCTTGATTTGATGAAAGAAGTCCTTAATCACCCTCGTTTTACAGAAGAAGAATTTAAACACGCAAAAGCGTTTGTCACAGACGTCATAAAAATTTCCGATAAGTCCGCTTCGGATAAACTTTTTGAGGAACTTTTCAAGGACGAACCTGCCGGCATGAATAAGCAGCAAATTCTTAAATCCATAGAAGATGCAACATTTGACGACGTAAAAGCACTCTATAAACAGATTATGTCGGAATCCGCGGCGAGTATTGTAATGTCGGCACCGTTTGAGAAAAATCCTGAACTTCAAAATACCCTTTTTGAAAAGATGAATACGTTTGATAACTTTGAAAAATTTTCAGTATCATTGCGTAACAACTATAAGCCGGTTGAAAAAACAAAAGTGCTGGTTGATGATGATGCAACTAATCAGGCTAAAATTATTGAGGCCTTTACATATAAACATTCCGGTAATATGCAGGATGCTTTGACGCTGCGGCTTATGAATACAATTCTTGGCGGCGGTGCAACATCAAGATTGTTTCAGGATTTGCGCGAAGAACGTAAACTTGCGTATTCCGTGCGCTCAACTCTTGACCATAAAGGCAATACCGGCATGGTAAAACTTTCTATCGGAACAACTACAGATAATCCAGATACAGGCGAAATCAGCTATGACAATGTTCAAAAAGCGATTGCCGGTTTCAATGAAAATATTGAGCGCATGAAAAATGAAAAAGTTACTGCGGAAGAATTGGAAAATGCAAAACTTTCGCTTAAAAACGATTTACTTAACGCCGCAGAGCACCCGATTGGCAGAAGCGAGCTTTTACACGACGGTTTATACAGCTTCTACGGGCTGACGAATGTCAACCAAACATTTGCCATGATTGATAAAATTACGGCGGACGATATTCAGAATGTTGCGAAGAATGTTTTCAGCGGCAAGCCGCTTTATTCGGTGCTGGCGACTAAAAACACTCTTGAAAACAACAAAGAATATTTTAAATCACTTGAGGGAGGGTAAATATAATTGTGAGGAGCCGAAGGCGACGCAGCAATCCGGCGGACAATTAGCTAAATGCTGCGAAGGAGCGTTCAGTATTTTTGTCCATAACGCCTTTGATTGATTCAAGTTCTTTTTCAAGTGCGCTGTGTTCTGTGTCTAATTTGGTCATTTGTCGTTCAAGTTTTTTATCTTCAATCTGAATTTCCTGCATTGTTTTTTCATATTCGGCTTCTGCTTTGGCGATTTTGCTGTCATCTGCGACTTCGGTGATATCGCTGGTGCTGGTGAATTCAATGCCTTCCCATCTTATATTTGTGCTGTTTGTATCATTTTTTAATGTAGTCTGCGATATCGTAACCATACCGTTGGTGAGTGCAAATTGCAGCCAGCTTGAATCTGACGCAAGAGAGTCATCAATAACAACATAGTTCTGGTTAGAAGTATCAGGGTCACAGGTTTTTTCTGTATCCGTAACTGTAAAATAACTGAATTCTGCGTTTTCATCATAAACCGAATAGACTTCATCTGAAGTAGATTGACCATTCATTGCGTACCAGAGGTTTGTATACCACTGGGCTTTAGGTTTATCGTAAATCCTGTCTGTATCAATCGGTTTTTGGGGTTTATCGCGGAGAACTTCTTCAAAAGTCGGTTCCGGCTGCGGGTAATTCAAATCCGGTTCCGGAGGTGGTGTCGGCGGAGTCGTAAGATTTTTCATATCTCCGTCCGTAAAGTTATCCAGTACGTTGAGCATTTTGTCAGCTGTGAGTTCGCTGCCAAATTCACTTTGATGTTTTATGATATACATCATATCAATAGCTTTTTGCATTAAAGATTTGACTTCTGTTGCTGTATTTGTTGTTGAGTCATAGATATAATCACTTAGCAGTTGATCAAGTTTTGAAGGAGTGCCGCCGGCGTCAATGATTGTTTGAAGAGAATTTTGTTGCCCGTCACTGTTCAGATCATCATCTCCGTCACATTTGATGATATATTCTCCGTTGGATTGCAGCGCCATCATGTCATGGACGGGTGCTAATTGTGCACCTTTACCGTCACTTGATAATGTAGAACCGCTTACATCGGAGGAGGAAACATCCACAGAATCCCCAACGCTTGTAGGGAACGTTTGTGAGCTTCCCGGATTGATAAGGTACCCGAGTACGTGTCTGTAACAGTTCCCGAGGGGGTTGCTTCTTGCCGCGGCATAACAAGACAGCGGGCTATCTGATGTACCGACTATTCCGACCCAGGTGTCATAAGGCGAGCCAGCCTGCGATGCCAGTTCGTACGCTGCGAGTTCCGTTTGATAGTTGTGATATTCAGGGCTGGCATAGTAGTTGTTCCATTGTTGCTGTATCCACGCTGCTTTGTCTGCTTCATATTGTATCCATTCTTCACTCGTTTTGTTTTGATATGCTTCAAGCGCCTCGTAATAGGCCTCCCTTTCCTGTTCCCATAATGCTAAATCAGCGTCGTATGCAGCATCTGCCGCATCGTTTTCCGCGTCACTCTGATCAAATAAATCATATAGTGCTAAAAAATCATATAATGTGTCTGCAGCTTTAAAGTTTGCCGCATCAGTTGCACTTACGTATAATTGTCCTTCTGCATTATAAATCGCATACTGATTTTTTAACGGATCGTAGTTGTTAAGCGCATTGAATGTCAGCGCAACAGTTTGTTCCACTCCGCTGTCGTTATATGAAATGTAATCCAATTTCGTTGCATCCAGAGCTGCAATATACTTTTCACTTGCCGTAACATTTTGGCTCGACAACCGGATTTTTGAATTAGCTATAAATTCACTTTGAAGCTCGTTGTTGTTAAGCCTTCTTGTAATACTAAGTAATCTTGCCTGTGATGCTGAAAGTCCCATAATTTTTCCCTTTCGTACAACATATTATGAATTGTGTTGTACAAAAGCCGAAAATCCTTTGCTATGAAGAACTTCAAGCTTTGATAACGGGGCATATACGTATACTTTTGTAAAGTTATGCGGGCTGAAAATTAAAGTTAAATTTGCGTTATACCGATATAAACAACACAATTCATATTTTGATGTACGCATCAAGTACTTAATTCTTAGACTAATTCTCCTTTATCATAAAAAAACATTACACATAACGTGTAATGTTTTTATTGTATTAAAAATCGTGTTGAATATTAAATATTCATGGCTTTTAAGATGTCTGTCATTTCGCTTGAGGTCTTTTTAACATCCGTATTTGAATATTTTATCGCGTTGTCAGGGTCTTTCAAGCCGTTTCCGGTCAGAATACAAACGATTTTTGAGCCGGCTTTTATTTGGTCTTTGACTTTAATCAATCCCGCAACAGACGCAGCACTTGCCGGTTCTGCCAGAATACCTTCACTTGAAGCAAGCAGTTTATAGGCTTTTACAATTTCGTCGTCTGTGACGCAGTTAATCATTCCGTTGCTTTCGTCACGTGCGGCTTCTGCCTGTTTCCAGCTTGCAGGGTTGCCGATACGGATTGCTGTTGCAAGGGTTTCAGGTTTTAAAATTCTTTCCCCGCGAACAATTGCCGCAGAGCCTTCCGCTTCAAATCCCATCATTTTAGGTAATTCTTTGATTTTGCCAAGAGTGTGAAACTCTTTGTAACCCTTCCAGTATGCGGTAATATTACCGGCGTTTCCGACAGGGATAAAATGATAGTCAGGCGCCTGTCCGAGTGCATCAATAATTTCAAACGCACCGGTTTTCTGCCCCTCAATTCTATACGGATTGACGGAGTTCACAAGTGTAATCGGGTATTCGGCAGAAATTTTTCTGACCATTTCCAGCGCAACGTCAAAATTTCCGTTGATTGCAATGATTTCTGCACCGTACATCATTGCTTGTGAAAGTTTTCCGAGTGCAATGTATCCGTCAGGGATTAATACAAAAGTCTTTAAGCCGCCTTTTGCACCGTATGCGGCAGCAGATGCGCTGGTGTTGCCGGTTGATGCACAGATGATTGCTTCAGAACCCGCTTCTTTCGCTTTTGAAACAGCCATTGTCATGCCGCGGTCTTTAAAGCTTCCGGTCGGGTTGCAGCCTTCAAATTTCAGATAAATTTCTGCATCCACGCCGATTTTTTTTGCAAGATTTGCGCATTTGATTAGCGGTGTGTTGCCTTCGTTAAGCGTAATAACCGGTGTTTTGTCGCTGACCGGCAAGTATTCTCTGTATTTGTTGATTAATCCTTGGTAGTACATAGCGTTCTCCTTTGACATAATTTTAGCATAAACACACAACTTAACTGTTTGTAAAAAGGGCGCTTCTTTAAGCGCCGTTTTCTATTTCTATTTATCTGTTTGAACTCTTATCAGGCTTGCAACGGTGTTGATTGATTCGTCTGCTTCCAGCATATCAATCGTTTTTCTTACATCCCGCTCAAGAGCCATTTCTGTAATAACCGCAATGTCTGCAGTGTTGTTTTCTTCAACCCCGCGTTGAACTATGCTTGCCAAACTGATATTATTTTCTGCACAGATAGCACCGATTTTACCGATAACGCCTTTTTCGTTTTTAGCGTTAATTGAAAGGTAGTATTTATTAACGGTGTCCATAATGTTAATCATTTGTGCGGATTCTTTGTGTTTGCAGCGCATCATCGGCAGAAGATAGTCGGTTGTTCCGAGTTCGTCTGCAATCCCCAGAATGTCGCCGATAACAGAGCTTGCTGTCGGGAATTCTCCTGCTCCGGCGCCTGAAAGCGCGATACTTCCAACAGGATAGCCTTCAAGTTTGATTGCATTTTTAACATAGTCAATGTGCGCCAGAATCGAATCTTTTGAAACAAGCATCGGGTGAACCCGTACATCAACTTTTTCATCTTTATCAATTTGCGCAAGCGCAACAAGTTTAATTTTATAACCTAAATCGTTTGCAGCTTTGATGTCCTGTGCTTTGATTTTGGAAATCCCTTCTTTGTAAACATTATCTATATTAATTCTCTTTTTGAAAGAGATTGAGGAAAGGATTGCAATTTTATACGCCGAATCGTAGCCTTCCACATCGCTTGTCGGGTCGGCTTCTGCGTAGCCGAGTTTTTGCGCTTCTTTCAGAACATCTTCATAAGACGCGCCTTCAACGTCCATTTTGGTCAGAATATAGTTTGTTGTTCCGTTCAAGATTGCTTCAATTTTTGTGATGTTGTTGCCTGCAAGGATTGTTTTTACCGGTGTGATAATCGGTATTCCGCCGGCAACAGCCGCTTCGTAAAGTACAACTCTATTGTGCGCTTCTGCGTGACGGAAAAGTTCTTCGCCATGTTTTGCAAGCAGTTCTTTATTCGCGGTAACAATGTGTTTACCGTTCGATATTGCCGTTTTAATCAGGTCAAATGCAGGCTCAATCCCGCCGATTAATTCGACTACAATGTCAATCGAAGGGTCGTTGACAATTTCGTACGGGTTATCCGTAATAATACCTTCATCTAAGTTTTCAATATCGCGTTTTTTATTTTTATTTTTTACTGCGATTTTAACTATTTCAACGTGGTCAAACCCGCCTAAAGTCTTAAAAACGCCCGAACCTACAGTTCCTAAGCCGATTAATCCGATTTTAATTTTCTTATTATTTTCCATATTTTTATTCTAACATAAATATAAATTTAGTTAAAAAGAATTAGTGTAATTTTTTTTGGTTGAGTGTATAATAAAGTCCGAGGGGGTAAAAATGGCAGTAGATGACGCATTGGTTATGATTATGGCAGGCGGAGAGGGGAAAAGATTGTATCCGCTTACAAAAGACAGGGCGAAACCGGCTGTTCCGTTTGGCGGAAGGTACCGGATTATCGACTTTGTACTGAATAATTTTATTAATTCAGGGTTTTATAAGATTAAGGTTTTAACGCAGTACAAGTCTGATTCTTTGAATAAACATATTACACGCGGGTGGGCACTGTCCCCGTTTTTGAACCAGTTTGTTGATTTGTGTCCTGCACAGATGAGAACCGGCAACGATTGGTATCGCGGTACTGCCGATGCAATTTATCAGAATGTTTTTCATATAACAGATGAAAACCCTAATTACGTTTGCGTTTTTGGCGGCGACCACATCTACAAAATGGATGTTTCGCAAATGTTGGATTTCCATAAAGAAAACAATGCGGATTTAACTATTTCGGCAATTCCGATTCCGATTGAAGAAGCCTCGGAATTCGGTATTATGGAGGTTGATGAAAACTGGCGGCTGACTAATTTCGTTGAAAAACCGCAGTACAAGCCTAAATCTATACCTAATAATCCGGATTATTGTCTTGCCTCAATGGGGAATTATATTTTTAATAAACAAATTCTTCTTGATGCTCTTGAAGAGGATCAGCCGATTTCTGACTCAAGCCATGATTTCGGTAAAAACGTTATTCCTATGTTGTTGAAGGAAGGTAAAAATATTTTCGTTTACAATTTTGCGGAAAACACTCACGCCGGCATGTCAGAGGCTGAAAAAGGCTATTGGATGGATGTAGGCAGTATTGACGCTTACTGGCAGGCAAATATGGATTTGCTTTCCTCAAATCCGGAATTGAATTTGTATTCTCAGGAATGGCCTATTAGAACCTTTAACTATAACTATCCGCCTGCAAAATTTATCTGGCAGGAGGGCGACAGGGTTGGAATGGCTACAAATTCAATGGTTTCGGAAGGGTGTATTGTATCAGGCGGCGGGCTTTCGCGCTGCGTGCTTTCGCCTAAGGTACGGGTTAACAGCTATTCTCAGGTCTTTGAAAGTATTTTAATGGAAAACGTTGAAGTCGGCAGATATTCCAGAATAAGGAAAGCAATCATCGACAAAAACGTTTATATCCCGCCAAACACAAGAATAGGCTATGACCGTGCGGAAGATGAACGACGCGGGTTCCACGTTTCGCCGGGCGGAGTAACGGTTGTTCCGAAAGGCGCTATATTATAAATTTGTGAGTTGGGCTTGCAAGCCCAACCTACTTGACTATATATAGCCAAAGAGTTTAGAGCCGACAGTAAATTTTTATGACAGAGTGCCTCTATTGGAGGCCTTTGTTGTAATGTAGTTTGCGTAAACTTCGTCTACATAATTTCGGGTTTCCCGCGGGAGGGAATCGTAAATGTATTTTATGTCCTGCGGCTTGCCGGCAAGTTTGCGATTTACGTTTCCGATACCGTGATTGTATGCCGCAAGTGCCAGTCTTACATCTCCGTCATAAGTTTTTAATAATATTTTTAGAAGTTTTGTTCCGCCGTTGATGTTCTGTTGAGGGTCAAAAGGATCTTTAACGCCAAGTCCGCGGGCGGTCGCCGGCATTAATTGCATTAAACCCTGAGCGCCGGCGTATGAGGTTGCATTACTTTTAAAGTGCGACTCCTGTTTTATTACAGCAAGCAGAAGTTCTTCATCAATGCCGTATTTTTCAGACGCATCTTTAACGAACTGCTTGATTTGAGCATTTGTTACAACTATATTTTCACCCGGCAGGTTATACTGGGAAAGATCTATGTTCAGCGGAGAAAGATTGTTAATTTCAGCAAGATTTAGGGTCGATTGAACTCTCAGTGTATCTGACGGCATTGGCAGAGGGCTTTGCGCCAATTCTTGCTTGATTATATTAACTGTTTCGCCCTTTCTTTTTACATATTTATTGAATTTTTCTTCATCAACAACTTCATCGTCAATATAAAAAACTCCGTCTTTAATAGTTGCAATAACTTTATCTTTTTTATTTTTAACTTCAATATTAGTCCTTATGTCTATAAAGTCCTGTAAAGTTTTATCGTTTTTGAGCAAATCTTCAAGGTTGTATTCTCTTTGGGTTGTTACAATGTTTCCAGTTGAGGATGTACCGGCTGCAAAAGGATTGTTCATAACCGGTTCCTCATTTTCAACTTGCGGTGTTTCCGGCGGGTTGGCAGAAGGTGCTTCTCCTGCGCCATCAGGAATCACTGGGGATATTTCCTCCAGGGATGTATTACCGGTAAATCGTTGCAGGTTTATCGGTGTCATATCAGAAAACAAGTTAAAATCCTGAATTTCCAATCCGGAGAATTCCGCATCCGGAACCAGTAAGGGTGGAACTCCTGCAGAGTCATTCTCTAATGCTTCCTCTTGTGCAAAATCCGCATCGTAATCTTCCTCAGGTTCGACGTGTTCAATGCTAAGCCCTTTGATATTGCCAAACCCCATTTCTGCAAGGATAATATTCAGCTCTTCCTCAGTAAAATTAACTTCTTTACCCGTTACAACAAAATTATCTTTTACAGAGCCGAAAAGATCTGACCCTTTTGTAAAAATTTTATTGTCGGCTGAACGTTTCTGGTTAAGTTCCGTAACTTTTGCCATAACGTTTATCCATTGCTTTTTGCTTAGTTTTATTTCTTGATTACCGTTGAATTTTTTTGCGTAATCTGCTAATGCGTACGTTAAACCTTCTGTAACATTGAGTTTTGGCATAAAAACCTTCCTTTATTGTCCGAGAAAGACTCGCGCCCGGCTGAGCCGGAGCCATACTTGTATCAATCGCTACCGAGAGCGTATGAGCCAAA
>CALVBO010000014.1 GCA_944325835.1 Candidatus Gastranaerophilales bacterium | reverse complement strand
CCTGTTTCTTTCAGGCTTTTAAGAAGTTCCAGTGCGCCCGGGTATGGTTCGGCGCTGAAGAGTGAATATTTTTTGTAATTTGCGCGGAACATATTGGCGCATTCAAGTGCGCGTTCAGGTTCCATTCCAAAGTGTTTCATAAACGAACTTTGCATAGGCGGCCCGACAAATGTTGCCAGAGTTTCAGCCGGAGGCATTGTAAGCCCCAGCTGTTCTATCGTAATTTTAACGGCTTCAATAACTCCGATTGTTGTATCGAGAAGCGTTCCGTCTAAATCGAAAAGAATATTTTTATACATTGGCGGTCTCCTTTGCGAACTCTGCTTCGTAAACACTAGGTGTCAGAAATTTTGCCGTAATATTATCAGATTTGATAATGTCCGCAAGCATTTCGTGAGTTTCTTTTGTCATCAGAATAAGGTCTTCTTTTTCCGTTGCAGTGAGGAGTTTATCACTGTAATAGAATTTATCTTCATCTGCGCTGAAACCGTCAAAACCCGCAAATGTAAATTCTTTGACTCCGGCTTTGATAAACAGGCGCAGCGCAAGGATAAATGATGTATCAATATTTATCCAGCCAAATTTAATTAACGGCAGGTAATTGAAAATCATTTCGTTTGTGTCAGCTTCTGTTTTTACGTTTGAAGTTACAAAAATCTTATTGGCAGAACTTTTGCCTTGTGTTGCCCTGTAATCCTGATAACGATTCATGTTACTAAAGAAAATTGCGTCAGCCGGAAAATCAGGCAGATAGTTATTTATCGCAACAACAAAGGTGTTTTCCTGTCTTATAAAGTTGAAGATTTCCTGTTTCTTGGAAGAAAGGCTTGCGCCCGGTGCGATAAACAGTACTTTTTTATCTTTTATAAGATTTGTAAGTTCTTCAATATTCTTTTTATCATCAACCTGTCTGTCAAAGTGTTCGACATAAAGCTTTTCCAATACCGCGTAGTCGTATTTTTTCTTTTGAACATCATCAAGGTTTTCGATAATTGCTCTCAAATCTTTTGATTGAATGTTATGACGTCTTAAGAGGTGGTTGACATTGAATACGTGCGCGTTGTGAACGCCGGAGAGGAAGTAAGGAATACTATAGCCCCAGTGGCAGTTCTGGTGAAATTTAGGCATTAAGGTGTCAATAATGTCTAAAAGTTCATTCAGGTTGTAATGCCCGTTGTATTTTTTATTTATGAATTCAGCAAGCAATTCTGTGTTGGAATTTCCTGCACCTCTTCCGCAGCCGAGAACCGAGGCATCAACCATAATTTCTCTTGTGTGGCTTGCAAGCGAGATAAAGAATTGGGAATTTGCAACCGCAAGCATAAGATTGTTATGTGCGTGGAAGCCTAGTCTTATATCTTTATCAAGGTTTCTGTTAGCGAGTTCAAAGAGGTGACGAAGGTCTTCGGCATACATTGAACCGAAGGTGTCGACAAGTGAATATGCATAAGGTTTTAACTCGTTAACCGCTTCCAGAAGTTCCAGAATTTCCAGGTCAGAATAGCTCAAAGTGTCAACGTGTTGGAGAAAAACTTTGTACCCCAAAGCCTTTATAGCTTTTGCGTAAGGGATAACGTCTTTTCTTTCGCTTTTTTTGAAACAAATTCTGATACCGTCAATGGATTTGCCGTTGAACGGTGAAAGGTTTTTTAAATCATATCTTCCGTAGTCCACAAGTGCAACATATAGCGTGTCCGGTTTTTTATTTGTCAGATATCGCTCAATATCTTCTGTGTGCCGGAAAATAGTGTTATCTTCGCGGTCGCCGGAGTCTTTTAAAAATCCGCATTCAATAATATCAATGTTAGATTTTTCAAGTGCGTTTATGAACTTTTGAATATAATCGCTGCCCAGAATTAAATCTTTAATAGGTGCTTCTCTTAACGTGCAGTCAAGAAGATTAATTTTACTCATTATACAACTCCTCTTTGTTTTAACATTTGTTCTACTTTTTCTACATCCCTAGGGTTATCTACCGAAATGGAATCTGAAATAACTTCTATACAATGAACTGTTTTTCCGTTTTCTACCCAGCGAAGTTCCGCGATATCTTCAATCTGTTCGATTTCGCCCGGCGGAGTGCTGACAAAGAAATCCAGTGTTTCTTTTGAAAATGCCTGAATTCCGATAATTTTTTTGTAGTCAAATAGTACGGATTTATGCGGACACGGAACCGGTATTCTGGAAAGATAAACCAGCTTATTGTTACTGATAACAACCTTAATGTTGCCGGTATCCATTGTTTCTACCGGATTGGATAATTTTCTGTAGGAGAATAGAAATTCCGCATTGGTTCTTTTAACTTCATCCACTATTTTTTGAATGCAGGAAGGCTCAATCAGCGGCTCATCGCCGTTAATCATTATATAGCGGTCTGCATCAATTCTATGTGCGACCTCATGTACACGATAGAAACAATTCATATGATCGTTTCTCGTCATAATCACATTTATATTGTGTTGTTCGCAAACGGTTTTAATCCTTTCATCGTCTGTTGCAACGTAGATTTCATCAAGTCCCTGAACCTGTTTTACACTGTTATAAACCCACCAGATCATAGGCTTGCCGCAGATGTTTGTCAAAGGTTTCCCCGGAAATCTTGTCGAACCGTAGCGTGACGGAATTATACCTACCATTTTTATATTTTTAGACATATTGTTTACCTCCTGTCAAGAATTTTATTTTGAAACTTAGTTTAATCCCCAGTATGTAAAATACAATGCGTGACTTTTCACCTTTATATACAAACAAGCCAGCGAGTTTATTGCCTAAGGAGTATAGTGGAATATTAAGGTTAGGATACTTGTAAAATTTATTGTTTATAATATTGTATATATCTTCGTTTTGTGACCAATCGTATGATTTATCAAGTTTGTTAAATAAATCTTTTATTTGAGTTAAATAGTAATATTGTTTTTTCTTGTCAATATTTTCAATATTAAATAATAATCGTTGAAATAAAGCCGGAAATAATAATTTATCAAATTGTTCTATCGAATTACTCTCCTTACAATTATTATAGATTTGTTTAAAAAGAGTTAATAAATTTTCAACTGCAAACGGAGTATTTTTTGCGGAGACTGCTGCAGACATTGTAGAAACTGCTGAATTATCTCTCAATAAATAATTATCCAAATTTTTATTTATAAAATATATGTTTTTTGTGTATTTATAATAATTCAGATTGAAAAATAAATCTTCATAGCATTTGGTAGCGGGAAATTCTATATGATAGTCTTTTATGATTTTAGTTTTAAATAATTTGTTAGAAATTCTTCCTGTCAGGTTTTTTACCAAAGAACCGGAAATAGGATATTTACCATTTCGATAGCATGAATTAGCTCTTTGGTGCATTAAATATTCTTTCTCGGTAATTTCCCGCTCTGTAACAATATTAGTTCCCCAGTAAACTAAATCTATTTCCGAATCCTTGTTAAATTCGTTTAGCGCAGTTTCAATTAAATTGAGCTCACACCAGTCGTCAGGATCTACAAACAAAATATATTCACCTTGTGCATTTCTTAACCCGTTATTTCTGGCCGCGGAAACGCCAGAGTTTTCCTGTAATACAAGTTTAATTCTCGTATCCAGTTTTGCATATTTCTCCAGTATACTTTGTGAATTGTCAGGTGAACCATCATTAATACATATTATTTCAATATTTGCATAAGTCTGGTTAATCAAGCTATCTAAACATTTTGTTATGTATTTTTCAACCTTGTACACAGGAATAATTATTGAAACTAAATCTTTCATTTTAAACCTTTCGTTTTATTAATTTATAACTTTTATATATGTAGTATGGGAAGCAAATCCAGGCAGTAAGATATTTGAAAAGTTTCCCAATACCTTTAGCAAGTCTTTTAAAAATATTCTTTTTAGATTTTTGAACTTGTGCATGCAGGTTTTTATACACTTGGCTGTAATATTGGTTAAGTTCTATATATTCTTTTATTTCATTGTGATTGGAAATGAAGGTATCAAAAAGAGTTAAGATTTGAGATTTATAATTGTCTCCGGAAGTATAGAAATGTCCTTTTAATTCACCAAATAACCAGTTTACGAATTCATATTTATATAATTTTGTCAGATGTTTTTCTGTAAGAATATCATAAAGAGCTTCTACAAATTTGATGACATCAAGTTTTACCGGATTATTGTGAGATTGGGCATAGGATGAGGCAATACGCACATAATAATTGTGTAGTGGTTCTAAAACAACCGCAATTCTTTTTGCCGTAAAGAGGGTTTTAAAATGAACACTTACATCTTCATAAAATGTTTTGGACGGATAAAATAAATCATTTTCAATAAAGAAGTTTCTGTTATAGAAATGCATCCAGGCACAGTATCTTGACATGAAAAGTTTTTTCAAATCTTTATAAGTATAAACCCCGTTATCATCACAACCGTAAAGTTCTAACGAGACATGGTTAGTATTTACAGGTGTTTGAAACTCTTCACTCAAACGTTTTTCTTGAATAAGCACAACGTCTGCATTTTTACTTTTTGCCTGATTATACCATTTTTCTAATGCTGTAAGTTCCAGCCAGTCATCAGAGTCTATGCAGTATAAATATTCTCCGGTTGCTTCTTTAATACCGAGATTTCTTGCGTCACTCAGGTAGCCATGCTCTATCGTAATAATTTTTATTCTATCATCATTTTTTCTATAGTCTTCCAGAATTTTTGCACAACTGTCGCTTGAACCGTTATTCACGCAAATGATTTCGATTTCTTCCAACGTTTGGTGAATGAGGCTTTCCAAACATTTTTCAAGGTAATGTTCAGTATTCCAGATTGGTATTACAACTGATACTTTTATTTTGTCAAACATTCTTTTTCTCCTATAACGATTTCAACTATAGAAGTGTCAAAGTCTAAATTGCTTTGATTCGCTTCCAGATATTCTTTTGTATAAACATCTTTAAATAAACCCCGAAGTTTTACCGGGTTAACAGAAATAATTTCAGTATCAGGGTAATAGATACTTACAAAGTTTTTAAATTTTAGCCAATCCTTATACATTGAATCATGAAATTTTTGTTGTAAAGCGATCTGTTTTGCTTTTTCGGCCTCAGTTTCGTTTGTGCTGTTGAAGTGACCGCTTGGAACACTATCGCAACCAACAATATATATACGTTTGGGGTTTGTATAAAGAATAAATTGCAAAGCTGTAAGGACAATTGTGTGGAAGTTTCCAAACGGAGTTGTTGAAATGTCTACTGCAAATTTTGCCGTTGGCCAAAATTCATTATCAGTATTAAATCTTTGAGCATTGCATTTAATCGCAAAGGATTCAGGGATTTCTGTATGACAGCCGTTTTGAGTGCCGAAAAATTTAATACAATTGTCGCCTTTGTAGTTAATTAATTCTTGCTGAAGATGTTGAATGCCAACCCAATCTTGCGTAAATATATAATTGAATTTAACCCTGTCATATAAAAATGCACGGTTTGCCGCAATATGAATGCAATCCGGCAGCTGGCTGTAATACTGTAATGTCGGGCCGGCTCCGCAGACAACCACATCTTTCCCGTTATAAAAGTTTTTGTAATGTGCGAAGTTTTTCTGGTGAAGCATTAATGTACACAGATGTTTCTGTATAACATCAGCAATAACCCTGCCGTCGGTTTTCAATTCAAGTGTATATTTTTTTGATGGTGCAGTGATATTACGGCGGATTTTAATTTTAATCCCGCAGATATTTATTATTTTATGGGTGTCTGTTTTTACTGTTGAAACGAATTTGCCTAAAACCTCTTTTGGTGATTTTTTATAATGGAATTTTATTTTTAACCCGAGCAGATTTAAGTTTATCTGCGGGTTTTCGTTTTTGTATAATGACATTCCGAGAAGTTTCCCGCCGAGTTTGAAAGCAGGCAGTTTTAACTGTTTTATTTTGTAGAATTGTCTTTTCCTGATATTGTGAATAAATTCATCATCAATATCATCACCTGCGAGTCGGGCAAAGTTTTCCAGACAGGTACAAATCTCTTTGAGTTCTTGTTTCGTTAAAGGATTAACAGGTGATTGAAGATATTTCATAATACTTGCATAAATACAGGTTTTGTAAAAATCAATCTGATTATTTGCTTTTGCAACTTTGTATACATCTGAGAGAATTTTGAAGTTGTCTGTAAATAATCTCGCGAAATCGTTTACCAATCCTTTTGCAAAAGTTGATGTTGTATATTTTATGTGATTATAGCCAATTTTGTCTGCGAAATATGCGTGTTTGCAAAACAAACTATATAAGAAACAGAAATGTGCATCTTCATGGTATGTGTATTCATTTACTAAAAATTTTATATTATTTTCTTTAATGATAGATGTTTTGAACACTTTATTCCAGATAACCCGTGACATATTTGTAAATATTTTTGCATCAGAAAGTAAGTGTTTACCGCGCATCGGAAAATTATAGAAATTTTCGTTGAATTTAATCATTCTGCCGTCATCAAATTTTTTATAAACCTGAGCCGGGTAGACCACCATATCTATGTCAGCGTCATTTTGAAAATTTTTCATTGCCTTTTCATATACGTCAGGTTCCAGCCAGTCATCAGCGTCGACAAAGGTCAAATATTCACCGGTCAGAGTATCTAAAAAAACGTTTCTTTCTATACTTAGCGGGGTGTGTTCTTGTGTTATGGCAACAATACGTGGATCTTTCGCGGCATATTTTTCTAAAATTTCACCGCTTTTGTCCGTAGAACCGTTATTTATACAAATAATTTCCAAATTTTTATAAGTTTGGTTGACGATACTATTCAGACATTTATCTAAATATTCTTCCATATTCCATATAGGAACCATAATTGATATTTTTGGCTGGTTTTGCATTATTTAACCCTTCCTTTTAAGTTTAAATTTAAGTATTTTCTTGTTTAACATGTTTAATTGATACATACCGTTATTTTTCCGGTAAAGTACAAAAATTTTATTTCCCCAGATTTTTTCGGGTTTGTTGTTGATAATTTTAAGCACTTCTTGGTAGTTTCTCTCCTGAAGATTTTTTACAAGAGAGCATTGCGTTTTTGATAGCGGGATTTCATCGGCAAGAGCTGCGGCCATGCTTAGGACCATACTGTGATTTTGTTCTGTAGTCCAGGCAATATCCATATCTAAGTATCTGTTGAAAAGCTCCAATAATAAAGGGATTTTATCTGACAGAAGATTTTTGTTTTTATAGTAATCTATGATGAATTTAAGATTTTGTATATGTGGTGCGATGATATTCAATTTCTGTGATTGAATATCTTGCAGAAGCGAATTCTCACGCTGCAGGTAATTATAAAGATATTTATTTATGAAATAACCATATTTGCAGTTGACAATGTATGTATAGTAGAAAGAGTTATCTTCCAGTTCGACACCTTCAGGGAATTTTATGTTGTTGGCTCTGATGATATCGGTTTTAAACAATTTATTCCATACGCAGACGGTATTGCGGAGTATGGTATTGTTATTTAATTCTTTTTTACCCTTGAGTCTGATTTTGTGATATTGTAATGCACCATTAATATATTCAGGGTTACATTTAGAGTTTTCTGTTATTACTTTTGCGCCCCAGCAGACAATATCTATCTTCGGATCTTCAAAGTATTTAACGGCAGTCTTATAAGCTTCCGGTTCAATCCAATCATCTGAATCGACAAATGTAAGATATGGGGCCGTTGCTTCTGCAATTCCTGCATTTCTGGCTCCGGACACGCCTAAGTGTTTAATTGTGACAAGTTTAATTCTGGAATCCTTTTGGGCGTACTGTTCGACTATTTGTACGCTGGAATCTGTTGAGCCGTTATTGACACAAATGATTTCAATATCTTTTAATGTCTGGTTCACAATACTTTCCAAGCATTTTTCAAGATATTTTTCCGTATTCCAAATCGGAATTATTATTGAAACTTTTGGGGTACTTTTGTTCATCCTGCACATCCTTTTAGTAAATCTGCAGACCTTCTCCCATCCTGGAACGCCTGATGAGTCCAGAAGTATTCCCACTTGCCGAATCTTCCGATGCTTTCTATTCTAACTTTGTTCAGATAATCCAGAACTATCATTCTGTTTTTGTAAATATCTTTGTCAAAAATTACGTTTGCATACTTTTCAAATCGAATATCTTTTACAGCAATCTCTTCTTCTCTAAACAGACCCATTTTGACCAATTTTTCGATTGTATTTTTCAATACGTCGTCTGCCGGTGGAATTTTGGCTTTGTTAGAGAAGAAGATTTCCGCCTGTAAAGAGCTGCAGCCTTCCGGTACGTTGTCCGCAGATTTGAGATTTGGCGAATAAACTCTTGCCGGTAAAATATCCTCGTCATAGATATAGAACCAGAGATGTTTTGCGACATCCGGACGCTTAAATCCGAGTGACACCATATAGCCTGATGTGTGCATTAATTTTTGACCTGCTTCTTTAACTTCAGGCGGAATTCCGTCTATCATCTTTACGATTTCCGGCAGCGGAAGCGAGGATATTAACCTTGTGTATTTTGCGCTTGTTCCGTCTTTGAAGGTTACAGTTTTTTCTTGCGGATTAATTTTGACGACTTCTTTGTTAAAACGAATATCCAGTCCTTTGCGGCAGTTATTGAGAATTGAGCGGAAGCCGCCTTTTTTAGGATATTTCATAAACTTTGTGTAATAGAAATTTTCGGTCTGCTCCTCGTAAGACCCTCGCAGAACTTCACTTAAAGGCGGCACGTGTAATCTGTTGCCGACCCATTTGGTTTCGAGTTCTTTTGGCTCTACCCCCCAGTATTTACGGGTGTATTTGAACGGAAAATTCTCGGCAAAGCAGTTTCCGTATTGGACGCGAAGCCATTCTTCATAGTTTTCAATTTCAGAAATATCTTTTTGCGGACGGTTGATAAAATCTTCAATGATTTTAACTTTCTCATCCACAGGGAGCGGGTGCAGGTTATTTTGAGCCGGATGTTTGAGCCAGTAACCGTTCCGGTAGTTGTAGGAAACCGGCGGATGAGGATAAGTCGGAGATGATTCTTCAAAGATATTTATTATATAATCATCCGGCGCGAAAGTAAAATGTACAAACTTGTCAAATCGAAATCCGTTGATTGTGAAATTTCCGCACAACCCGCCCCAGTCGTTATTTTTTTCATAAATAACGACTGATTCTCCTTCTTTTTCTAAGTGATATCCGGCAGATATGCCGGCTATTCCGCTTCCTAAAATTACAGTTCCCATAGATATCCTTTATCCGTGTGCGCTTGAATTTGTTTTTTGCAGAAATCGAACATGTCGTCGGAGTGGAGAGCTTCTTTGTACCAGTCAACGGTAAATTCTATAGCTTCTTTGAGATTTAACATAGCTTTCCATTGAAGCATTCTATAGGCCTTGGTGACATCAAGACTTAATAATGTGTTTTCGTGAACCATTTCCTGACCTGAAACGTCAACGACTTTACCTTTGCCGTAGTATTTAACAAGATACTCTACCACTTCCCAGACGGTTTTGTTGCACTCAATAGGCGGGCCGAAGTTGAAACCTTCTGAATATTTAACAGGTTCTTCTATTAACTTTTGTCCGACTCTAAGGTATCCGCTTAAAGGTTCCAGAACGTGTTCCCACGGACGGGTTGCTTTAGGGGAGCGGATTTCAATATCCTTACCTTCTTCAATGAAGCGAATGCAGTCAGGGATTAAACGGTTATCCGACCAGTCGCCACCGCCGATTACGTTTCCGGCTCTGACAGAGGCCACGGCTTTGCCGTGTTTTGAATAGTCTTTCGGGTTGAAGTAGGAATTTCTGTAGGAAGAAATCATAAGTTCCGCACATCCTTTTGAAGAGGAGTACGGGTCATATCCGCCCATTCTGTCGGTTTCTTTGTAGCCCCAGATTTGTTCGACGTTTTCGTAACACTTGTCGGAGGTAATCATAACTACTGTTTTAATGCAGTCGAATTTTCTGACGGCTTCAAGAATATTTAATGAGCCCATAACGTTGGTTTCGTAGGTATATTTAGGGTTAGCATAGGCAGTTCTGACAAGAGCTTGGGCCGCGAGGTGGAAAATAACTTCCGGCTTATACTTTTCTATTGTTTCTTCTAACTTTTTGCTGTCGCGCACATCTCCTTTAACATCTGCAAAAAGATGTTTTTCAAGGTGTGAAGCCTTGTAGTTTCCGCGTTCACTGTATGGTTCCAGTGCATATCCGACGACCTTTGCCCCCAGCATTGTAAGCCAGATAGAAAGCCAGCTTCCTTTAAAGCCGGTGTGGCCGGTGACTAATACTGTTTTTCCTGCATAAACATTGTTAAAATTAGACATTATTATTTCTCCACCAGTTAATTGTTTGTACTAAACCTGAATCTAAATCATATTTTGGCTTCCAGCCGGTTGATTTTAATTTTTCATTGTTTCCGGCAACTAAATCATCTCCGAAGGCAGCGGGTATAGCGCCCCATAGGATATTGCCTTTAAAGTTTGTCAGTTCGGCTATTTTTTCGACGATAGTTCTGAGTTGTACTGGTTTACCCGAACAGATATTGACGGCCCCCTGAATATCTGATTCAAATACATCTACGATACCGCGAGCAGTGTCTTCGACGTGCAGATAGTCTTGGAATTTAAGACAGTCGCTGACTTTAACATCTTCGCCTTTAAGACATGAGTTGATAACAGACGGCATTAACCGCTGCGGTTTTTCCGCAGGCCCGTAAAGGTTAAAAATTCTTGGCCATTTAAATTCAATATTATTTTGCTTGCAATAAACTTTTGCAATATTAAATATAGCATTTTTACTGTTGCCATAAAGTGTTTGCGGATCTGTCGGGGTTTGGTCCTCAACCAGATAGCCGTATTTGTATTCGTATTCCGAAATAGTTCCGGCGCCTAAGAATTTTTTACCGCCGCTTTCCTTAAAGAATTTTAAAAGGTTAAGTGTCGCGATAGTCCAATCAAGATTTAAATCGTGGACGTGGCATTTAGGCCCTACGTACCATGCGAGGTGAATGAGGTTTTCAAAGGAATGATTTTTAAAGAACGTATCAAGCGTGTTGAAATCGAGCAAATTCATTTCATACTGAACAAGCCCTTTTTGTTCCGGTGCAAACGGAGGATAGACAAGTGAATGGACTTCATAACCTCTATTGATTAATTCATTGACGACATTTTTCCCTATAAATCCGGTGCCGCCCGTGATAAGAACTTTATTATTCATAGTTAGACCTTTCCTGCCAGACTAACGAAAGCGTTTTGGGAATCCCAAACTTTCCACGGAGCGGAGCCGGATGTCCACATTTCATCGAGTTCAATTTTGTCGCGGAGGGTATCCATTGGCCGCCAGAAACCGCTGTGTTTATATGCAACGAGTTGACCAGCATTTGCGATACTTTCAAGTGGTTTTCTCTCAAATATTTCCATAGGGTTGTTTGGTTCAATGAAATCAAAAACTTCCGGCTCGCAAACGAAAAATCCGCCGTTGATCCAGTTGCCGTCACCTTTAGGTTTTTCCGTGAAGGAGGTAATAGTGTTGTCCTGAGAGATATTAAGTGCCCCGAATCTTCCTGACGGCTGAACGGATGTCATGGTCATAAATTTACCCGATTTTTTGTGGAAATCGACTAAATCAGAGATATTAACATTAGCGACGCCGTCGCCGTAGGTGAGAAGGAATGGCTCATCGCCAACATATTCTTGAGCTTTTTTAATACGTCCTCCGGTCATGGTGTTTTGTCCGGTGTAGAGCATCGTAACCCGCCACGGTTCTGTGCGCATTTTGTGAAGTTCAACGGAGTTTGTTCTCATATCGACTGTGATATCTGAGTATCTTTGATAATAATGAACAAAGTAGTCTTTAATAATATGGGATTTGTAACCTGTTAAGATAACAAAGTCATTAAAACCGTAGTGTGAGTAGATTTTCATAATATGCCAGAGAATAGGGTATCCGCCGATTTCGACCATAGGTTTAGGTTTAGTGCCGGTTTCTTCGCCCAATCTCGTGCCCAGGCCGCCCGCCAGTATTAATACCTTCATAATGCCCTCCTGAAATTATTCCCGAATAGTGTTATGACCTTAACCTTTTGACCGTTGGTATATTCATTTTTAATTGAGAAAACATTTTCCATTAAATGAGAATGTTTTGCGGTCAAGCGTTTTGTAAAAAGTTTATATTCACTATCTGACAGATAGGTCTTTATATATTCTGCAAATTCCTTCTGTTTTTCTATAGGTGTACGTTTGTAGTGGAGTGAAAGATATAGTGATTCATATTTGGCAAATTCTTTTTTGACATCCTGATAAACATTTTGTTGAATTAATAAATCTTTGATTGATTTTATAAAGTAGATGATGTTGAAATTATTAATTGAAACGTTTCGTGTATCAGTATTATCTCTTGTTAAGTAATTGTACAAATACTCGTCACACAGCATAACCCGTTGTGCAAAAAGCCGTGCAGGTATTGTAAAGTTATGGTCTTCTCCGCATTTCCCGTTTGAGAATTTAATATTGTTTTTCTGTAGAAGTTCTGTTTTGAAAAGTTTATTCCAGACTGCAACCGGATGTGCAAAGAGATAAGATTTATTATTGCGCCAGTTAAAAACTTTTTTTGTTACAAATCTGGTCTGCCATTTGCTTGGCGGTTGTGAGCCCTCATAATAATCCGTATAGTTACACTCGGCTATGTCCAGATTGAATTCTTTCGCTTTGTTGTAAAGTGTTTCAAACATGTTAGGTTCAACCCAGTCATCAGGATCCACAAAGCCGATATATTCCCCTTTTGCGACTTCCAGACCTTTGTTACGCGCAACGCCTTGCCCCCGGTTTTCCTGTGATATAACCGTAAACCTTTTATCTTTAGCTGCATAGCGGTTGAGGATTTCTAACGAATTATCAGTAGACCCGTCGTTGATACAGATAAACTCAATATCTGTTAAGCTTTGATTAATCAAACTTCCCAAACATTTTTCGAGGTATTTTTCGACATTATAGACAGGTATAATTACTGATACTCTCGTCATTACTTCTCCTAAAGCGTTCAACAAAATATTCAAAACGTTGAATTAATTGTACTATAACATAAAGATACTTATTTAAATATATATATTAAGATTTATTATGCGGTGAAAACTATTGATATCAGCCGAATTTTTACAATATAAAATTCATATAGCTTTCATCAATTCTGTCCTGTTCAATTCCTATATAGCGCAGGGTTATGGAGGTTGAAGAATGGTTCAGAATTTTTTGTAAAATGGCGATATCTTTGAATTTCATATAGTGGTGATAGCCGAAAGTTTTTCTTAGAGAATGCGTTCCGATCTTATAATTTATTCCGAGTTCATTGCATACACTGTTTATAATCCTGTAGGCCTGATGTCGGTCAAGCCGGTTATCATAAATAGTTTTAAACAGCGGTTCTGACTTCTTTCGATTTTCTGTATGTCTTTTGATTAAAATTTTAAGCTTTTCGTTTATAGGAAATTTTTTATATTTTTTTGTTTTCTTTTCTCTTATTGTAATATGGGTTTTATCCCTGACGTCCTCTACATTCAGGCTTAGAATGTCTGAAATTCTTAGTCCGCTGTTTGTGCCCATTACAAAAAACAGTAAATCTCTTAAGTTTTGTTTTTCCAGCGCAGTTTCAATTCTTTCTAAATCAATTTTGCTTCTGATTGGTTCTACTATGTTCATAATGCCCGCCTTTCTCTGTCTGTACAGAAAAATTTAGGCATAAATATGACGGTTATTGAATTTGCTGAACGTTGAGATTGCTAAATTTTTATTAAATTAATTGATTTTTGTTTTTATGTTAAAATACTGGTGTGAAAAAGTTTGTTAAATTATTATTTATAATTTTTTATTTTTTCTTAATGTCACTGAACTCTGGTGTACAAAGTGCAGAGCTTTCTAACGCGGATGTATATCTTTCGACCGCAGCAGTACCGGCAGCCGAAGAATTATATATAAAGCTTCAAAATTCCGGTGCTTACATTGTTGCTCCTAACAGCCTTTCGTGTGAAATTACAGTTTTAAAGGACAAAAAAAATATTTTCATGAGCGGCTCATTAGATAGAGCATGCCCGCAAAATAAATCACTACAGCAAATTTTTAATACTAAACATAATAATTTAAGTAACAGCAATTCTCATAATATATCTCCATATTTAAAAAATGAGATTTGCGCCAGAGCACCTTAATAATCCTATTCAATTTTGACGTTTGTACATGTTAATTGAATAGGAGAAAAATAATGGACTTAGAATTATTTAAGACAGGCTGTCTTATTATGATTATCGGCATGGGTATTGTTTTTCTGTTCCTGTGGGTAATGGTTTACGCAATGGAACTGTCAACAAAAGTGCTGGGATTTATAAATAAATTTATGCCTGAAGAAGTTGAAGAAGATAAATATGTTTCAAAGAAAAAAACTGCAAAAAATGACAATAATGAAGAAATAGCAGTAGCAATAGCATGTGCTGTCGCTGAAAGGAGCAGAGCATGATAGCCGAATTTATCAGTTCACACAGCGTTAGTATTTCGGCGGGTTTGCTGCTTCTGGCTTACGTTTTCATCGCACTTGAAAAAATTCCTAAGATGACAATAGCGCTTCTTGGCGGTGCGATAACTATAGTTCTGGGACTCGTCAGCCAGAGTAAAACCCTTGACGGATTGATTAATCCTAATTATTTTATAAACTTTATTGATTTTAACGTAATATTTTTACTGGTCGCAATGATGATAATCGTTGCAATTACGACCAAAAGCGGGGTCTTTAACTGGCTTGCCAACGAACTTTTGAAATTTACCAAGGGGCATCCGGTTAGAATTTTGTTTGCATTAGGCATTTTTACGGCTTTTGTCAGTGCTTTTCTTGATAACGTAACGACAGTAATCCTGATTATGCCTATTACATTCGCTATTGCAAAAAAATTGGAAATTGATCCTGTACCATACCTTTTAACTGAAGTTTTCGCATCAAATATCGGCGGAACCGCAACGCTTATCGGCGACCCGCCAAATATTATTATCGGCAGCGCCGGCGGCCTTACTTTTATGGATTTCTTAAAAGAATTGACCCCCGTCGTCGTTATAATTTTACTTTTTGTTGTATCTGTTCTTGCACTGGTCTTTAAAAATAAATTACACGCAGATCAAGATAAAATGAATGCTGTTGCTCAAATTGATAATTCCGGCACTATTACCAACAAAAACCTTATGCTGCGCTCTACAATTGTGCTGGCACTTGTGATTTTAGGGTTTATGCTTCATGATATGATTCACCTTGAAACCTGTGTCGTTGCTATGCTGGGCGCAAGCTTCCTGCTTATTTTTGAAAAACCGAATGATATTTTGAAAGATGTTGAATGGAATACAATATTTTTCTTCATCGGTTTATTTATCATTATCGGCGGTTTGGAAGCGTCAGGCGGTATTAAGCTTATGGCGCAATGGATTTTGGATGTTACTAAAGGCAGTCAGGCTGCAACTTCTATGATAATCCTGTGGGCTTCCGGTATAATTTCGGGTGTTATCGACAACATTCCTTATACAGCGACAATGGCGCCTATGCTTGTTGAAATCGAAAAAACAATGGGCGAAGCTTACACATTCCCTCTCTGGTGGGCATTATCACTCGGAGCTTGTCTGGGCGGAAACATGACTATTATCGGTGCTGCCGCTAACGTTATTGTTTCTGAAAACGCTTATAAAGAAGGTCATCCGATTTCATTTATGAGATTTCTTAAATATGGTGTAATTGTTGTGGCTATTTCTTTAATTGTAAGCACTGTTTATATCTATTTAAGGTATTTAAAATAGGAGTTATTTATGGCAGATAAAAAGGCAGAAATACATGATAATACAGGACCGCAAATGTCAGGAAACTTTAAAAGTAACCTGATAAATGTTTTAAGTCCTGTATTGTTTGTAATATTTGTTACAGTCTTGATGATTGTGCTAGTTAAATTTAGAGGTAGTTAAAAGAGTTGAGCAGATTAATGATTTATTAATCTGCTCTAATATTAAAAAAGGAAACAATATGGAAAAGTTTGACATTTTTTGTATATTACAATTGCTCGGCGGGTTAGCATTTTTCCTTTACGGGATATATGTTATGTCCTCGGGATTAGAAAAAATTGCCGGCGGTAAGCTGGAAAAGATTTTGAAAACAATGACTTCAAGCCCGTGGAAAGGTTTGATTCTGGGGGCAAGTGTTACGGCGATTATTCAGAGTTCGTCTGCAGTAACCGTTATGCTGGTCGGACTGGTTAACTCCGGCATAATGAAACTCACACAGGCAATCGGGGTTATTATGGGTTCTAACATCGGAACTACTATCACCGCCTGGATTTTAAGCCTTTCCGGCATTCAGAGTACAAACGTTATAGTAAGACTGTTTAAACCGGAATCGTTTACGCCTCTTCTGGCTCTTGTCGGGGTTATAATGGTGTTTGTCGCAAAATCTAATAAAAACCGCAATATCGGTAGTGCTTTCTTAGGTTTTTCAATCCTTATGACCGGTATGATTTTTATGGGTTCGTCAATGGAGCCGTTATCGCATTCGCAAAAGTTTATTGATCTTTTGACCCTGTTCCATAACCCGTTATTCGGGGTTCTGGTGGGAACGGTTATAACTGCTATTATTCAAAGTTCTGCGGCTTCTATCGGTATGCTGCAAGCGCTTGTTATGCAGGTTAATATATCATATTCTATGGCGCTGCCGATAATCATGGGGCAAAATATAGGTACCTGTATTACGGCTGTTCTTTCCAGTATAGGCGTAAACGCAAACGCGAGAAAAGTTGCGGTTGTACACGTTGCGTTTAACGTGATTGGTACAATCATATTCCTTTCTATTGTAGAAGCGGCGGATTTGCTCTTTAACCTTAAATGGATGGAGGAAAATATTAACCCTGCCGGTATCGCAGTATTGCACTCAAGTTTTAATATTCTTACAACGATTTTACTCTTCCCGTTCATTAAACAACTGGAAGCTATCGCGAACTTTGTTATTAAAGATGCTAAAGCTCCGAAAGAAAGAGTATTCCTTGACGAAAGACTGCTTCTTTCCCCAGAACTGGCAACTCTGGAATCTCATCAAAAAATCGTTGCTATGTCCAAGCTGGTTAAAAGTAATGTATTATATGCAACGAAGTTGTTGAAAAATTATTCACAGAAAAAGGCCGATGTTATCAATAAAAATGAAAAAATTATTGATACCTACGAAGATAAACTGGAAGCGTTCCTTGTTAAGACGTCAAACAGAGATTTGTCAGAAGAAAACAGTAATCACATCGCGCGTCTGCTGCTGACTATCGGTGATTTTGAACGGATAGGCGATCACGCGGTAAATGTTTTGAATATAGCGGAGCAAAAGGAACAAAAACATTTAGACTTCCCGCCGGATCTGGTTAACGACATAAAAGTAATAGTTAATGCAACGCTTGAAGTTCTGAATGTTACGGTAGAAGCATTTTCTAAAAACAGTGCAGATATTGCATTAAAAATTGAACCGCTGGAACAGGTTATTGACAGACTTGTAGCCAAAGCGAAAAACCGTCATATTAAAAGGATTCAATTCGGGGAATGTCCGAGAGAACTGGATTTCTTTGTTTCAGACCTGTTTACGGATTTTGAGCGGATTTCGGATCACTGTTCAAATATCGCAACGTCAATACTTAAAACAAAAGATACAACTATCGACAAACACGAATTCCTCAAACAGTTAAAATCTTATGATAACAAAGACTTTAGCAAAGCTTATGATGAATTCAAAGAAAAATACTCACTTGTATAATTATTTTATTGTAAGGCCGGAGAAATCCGGCCTTTTTTGTAAAATTTTGTTATCTTAGGGCAATTTTTTATATTGATTGCACTTAAAGGGGTATGCAAGTTTTAAAAGTACAACAACCAAATATTTATAGAAATAGCGGTGTAAAAAATGCTGTTACTTTTGGTCATCAAATGGAACCCGATTCTTTTGAACGCAGGTTTTATTATGACGCGGTGGATTCTGTTGAGTTGACTCCGAATGCGCGGTTAAAAAGTATTTCTTTCAAAGAAGGCACTAATATTGATAAAGCTTTAGGCAGTCTGGCTTATACCAAAAACCGATATCTTGAAAAACTTCTGACTGGCCGGCTGCATCCGCCTGATGAGTTGCAGGCCATGCACCGTGACATTATACAGATTGAGGATGTCAAAAATCTTAAAATCAAAAGCCTTCTTTCTATGGGTTGTACGGCGCTGGTGTTTGAAACTGCGGATGGGAGAATTTTAAAAGTTTCGCCATATGATCATTTCCCTGACGGGAGAAAACCGGATGATTTTGACTTGCCGGCTTTTAGCGGTAAATCGGGCTATACTCATTATTACCTGCAGGAAAAAGTGTCACAGGAGAATTTGAGTCAGTCAGAATTAAGGGATTTTGTGGAATCTATTGAAAAACGCGGCTACTATTTGCACGATTACACAATCAAAAAAGTTGACAGCGGGAACGTTATTGAAGCAGCGGAAGATATTAATCCGGCCCAATTCGGGCGTGCTAAAAACGGAAAAATATATCTGATTGACCCTGAATGTGCGACACTAAGTGAGTGTAAGAGTATGCTCGGCGGTCTTGGGAAAAAATTAAAGAGATTTTTCAGATAATGTTCTAGATAAAGCAGTTCTTCGTCGCCGGCTTGCCCTGCTCCCGCAGGTCAACCCGCGACTTCGCTGTCTAATACGCCACTCAAAAGGCTCGGCCACTGAGTGGCTTCCACATTCAGTGTATACGCTCTCGGTAGCGATTGATACAAGTATTGCTCCGGCTCAGCCGGGCGCGAGCCTTTCTCGGACATAAAAAAAAAACACACAAAGTGGCTTTTCTTAATGGCGCGAACGACGAGGCTGTCTTGAGTCGCTCGCGTTAAACGGCAATTCCGTGTTTTGACTTCGCGATTTCATCACTTGTCAAAAGCACTCCAGCCTCTGCTCGCTCCTCGCTCGAACTCAAAAAGAGTTCTCTCCTCTATCATTCAAAATTAAAAAGCGGTAGAAAAAATCTACCGCTTTTTAATTCGGGAACGACGAGGCTGTCTTGAGTCGCTCGCGTTAAACGGCAATTCCGTGTTTTGACTTCGCGATTTCATCACTTGTCAAAAGCACTCCAGCCTCTGCTCGCTCCTCGCTCGAACTCAGGCAGGTTTAAGACAACCTGCGGCGAGTTCTCGCCTCTTTATTCCACAAAATGAACAAAAAAATAAGTCCGACAAGCGGACTTATTTTTTGTTAAATGGCGGGAACGACGAGGCTCGAACTCGCGACCTCATGCGTGACAGGCATGCGCTCTAACCAACTGAGCTACGCTCCCTTGTGGTTTCGACAAGTTTTATTATAAAATGCTGAATTTTTTTTTGCAATACCCGCAAAAAAATTTTTTAGCAATTTTTATAACAACACTATGATTTATAACAACAATACCCCAAACCTTAATTTTACTGCAAGAACAAACATCAAAAAAATTCTGCCGCAAGTTAAAGAGGCTTTCAACAAAACTTTACCCGATATCCAAAGCCCCACAAGAATGCACGCATTCCTGAGCGAAACCGAAAAATCTGCACGGGCCGCCGAAATCACCGAACTTAATAACAGAACCAGCTTTGTCAGAAAATTTATTGATACTCTATACCGTGACGGCGGCCTGCCGGAATATTTCCGCGGATTAATCGGTATAATTCAGGCTTTTAAAGTCGCCAACTGCGGCGAATACGCAGAAATTACAAAAACAATCCTTAGACTAAACGGCATTAAAAATTGCGATATGTTCGCTGTTTTTGCGAAAAAGAAAAACGAAGCCCCAAGAGAACTTGACCATGCCATCGTCGCTTTAGGCATAAAAAAATCACACAACAATAAAAAAACTAAACAGCTGTTTCAACCTGCGGCAGGAACAAAAATCATTGATATGTGGTTCAACGGCTACATCGGAACAATCAAAGGCGCTCATAAAAAATTCCGCGAACTCGGACTTCAACAGGATGAAACAATTTTACTAAAACCTCTTTCAACCTATGAAATGGACAAAGAAGCCAAAACAGTCGTAAAACAAGCCTTCCCGCAGTTGATAATCAAAAACAGAACTCCGTAACATTTCTTCACAAACAAGAAACAAAAAAAGCAATTTTTTAAAAATGATATACTTTATATATACATAAGAGAGATTTAAAAAACCGTTTAGATTAAAAGATTTGAAAGAGAGAAGAAGATGGCTACTGCAACTGAAAACACATTCGGAACATTAACCACACAAAATAGAAAAAGACGCACCAGAAAAGGCGCAGAAATGGCAAACATTCTTGAAAGAAAAGACAGAAGAATGCGTTTCAATAATTCAAAAGACCCTATTTACTACGTATTTGACTGCATAGAAAACAGACCGATTAAAACACTGGCAAAGGAATTTGTGAAAGATTCTGTCAGGGATGTAATCAATTTTGTTTCAATGGCGATTTTATAGTACGGTTCAGACGTAATGGCGTCGGAAATCAATAAGAAAAAAGGAAAAATTAAGGATATAGGAATAAGCAATTTAACCCGCTGACGACTCAGCGGGATTTTTATTGTACAGGCACATTCAATATTGCGTACTAACATGGTAACGACACCCAAAACTTATATTGACAAGCGACAGGAAATAATACATAATATGTATGTACAAGAAATTAGAAAGGATAGAAATGATGAAAATGTTAGAAGCTGTAAAGCCTTGTAGTACGGGCATTCTGTTCAGGGGGGGGGGGGCAAGATGAGCCAGTTCTACAATGGAACCCGAGTAAGATTTTAGCATTTACTATGGCTGAAATTTTGCTTTCCCTCACGATAATCGGTGTGGTTGCTGCGATAACGCTTCCGAGCCTTACCGGCAACATCAACGAGCGCACGTGGAACACGCAAAGAAAAGCGCTTTATGCACGTATGTCACAGGCTATAGCACTTATGCCGGCACTTAATGGATATGGAATGGTAAAAGAAGAAAGTTCACCAGACGCCGGCGACGCAATTGATACTGCCGCCGAAACCTTTATCACGGCGGGGCTTGCTAAAGTTTTAAAAATCAATAACATCTGCGACAACGAACATCTTGAGGACTGCGGTATCCCAAAGAAGATTACAACCTTCACGGGTTCGGTTTTAGACCCTGTTCCTACGACTTTTTTGGAATTAAATTCAAACTTCAGCTATTCTACATCTAATCATATAAACAATTATTCATTTTTAGACACTAAAGCCGTAGCGTTTGAAACCGTAAACGGTGAAAATATTATTGTTTATTACAATCCCAAATGCGTGTATAAACAAAATTATGACCAAACTTTAGGTAGTGCAAGCTGGGCATACATTAATATTCAACCGGAAATCTGCGTAAATTTTGTATTTGATTTAAACGGAACAAAAGGCCCTAATACCGTTGGCAAAGATATTGGTACAATGACGGCATTGTATGCTTCAGACAGCGTTGTTGTTGCACCACGATTAAGAATTACAAATCAGAAAGGTTCTGAAAGGGGAGATGCGGTTTGCCGTACCGAAGGGGACAATTATAGATACATTGATGCCGATAACGGCTATTCTGTTTGGATGAATAAATTATTATGGGGAATTGAAGGCACATTCTACACCTCAACAAAGATTTTGCAAGGCGATGTTTTGAAACGCAAGGCTATAGAAGCACGTGGAACTGTTTGGGCTAACGAGAATGGTAATCCGGCTGCACCAATATATTGTATTGAACGATAGGAAAAAGTTTAAAACTTAATCAACACTTTAAGCGTGTCTTTTTCCTTATTTTTTTCAAAGGCTTCGATTGCGTTGTCAACAGAATAAGTTGCGCTGATTAGCGGTTTAAAATCAATCTTGCCTGATGCGAGCATTCTTAATGCCGGCGGGAACTGGCCGCAGCGCGAGCCAAGCACTGTAATTTCATCTATTACAATCGGTGCGAGGTTAAATTCTTTGGACGCTGCGATTGTGCTTTTCAGAACAAGGACTCCGCGCGGACGTACAAGCGCCATTGCTGTTTCAAAGCCCGAAAGTGAGCCTGTTGCTTCTACGACCACATCATAAATTTTTTCTTGTTTTAAATCATCAAGAAGGCAGGTTTTTACGCCCTGTGCCTTTGCAATATCGAGTTTATTCCGGTGTTTGCCGACAAGCAGGACATCCAAATTTTGCGCGCTCAGTGCCAGTGCGGTTGTAAGCCCGAGTTTGCCGTCACCAAGGACAATGACTCTGTCCATTGGCTTAATATGAAGCTGTTCGTTGATTTCAAGTGCAGCGGCAAGCGGTTCGACAAAAACGGCCTGTTCATCGCTTACGTTTTCAGGAACTTCAAAAAGTACATTTACGGGCATTGTGAAATATTCGGCGAAGCAGCCGTCTTTGCGCCAGATGCCAAGAGTATGGCGGTTCGGGCAATGACGGTAATTTTTCACCGCGCACCACGGGCAATTCGGGTCGTCACAGCCGTAGCTGATTTCCGCGACAACGCGTTTACCGACAAGAGATTGGTCGTTGGAATTAACTTCTTCAACAATTCCGACGGCCTCGTGCCCGAGAATTCCTTTATAGCCCATATAGCCTTTTGTTATTTCGTAATCCGTATTGCAAATACCTGCGAGTGTCACGCGAACAAGGGCTTCAGCCTTTTGCGGCACGGGTTTTGCATAATTTTTATCCAGCTTTAAGCCTTCATCAAATACTACAGCTTTCATTTACTTTTTCCCTCTTTTTTTAAGATATCCTCAAAATTTTGTTTTAAAAGTCTGACTTCTGCGCACAGCCTGTTAATATCGCAGGTAACAGGGTCAGGAATGCGGTTGTGCATAAGGTTGCCGTTTTCATCAACAATTGTGCGGTGGACGATTCGCCCCGGAACGCCAACGACGGTTGAATGTTCGGGAACATTCTGGATTACAACGGAACCCGCGCCGACACGGCAATTATCGCCGATTGTAATATTTCCCAGAACTTTTGCACCCGCGCCGATAATTACATTATTACCGATAGTCGGGTGGCGCTTGCCTTTTTCCTTGCCCGTTCCGCCAAGTGTAACCTGCTGGTAAATAAGAACATCGTTGCCGATTTCAGTTGTTTCGCCGATAACTATTCCTTCGCCGTGGTCAATGAAAAGCCGTCTGCCGATTTTTGCAGCGGGGTGAATTTCAATCCCCGTAATTATTCTTGTCAAATGCGAGAGTAAACGCGGGAAAAACGGAATATTCCATTTATAAAGCCGGTGCGCAAGCCTATACATAATCAGCGCATGCAAACCTGGGTAGCACAAAATAACCTCAAGCAGGTTGTTAGCTGCCGGATCGTTTTCGTAGATTACTTTTATATCTTCTTTAAGTTTTTCGATACCGCGTTTAAGGACATCTATCATCTATTTTACCAACTTTGCGAATTTTCTCTTACCTGCCTGCAATACTACATCACCGTCAAGAGAAATTACATAAGCAACATCGGCAATTTTTTCGCCGTCCAGTTTGACACCACCGCCTTGAATAAGACGTTTGCCTTCGCCTTTGCTTTGAGTAAATCCGAGTTCAAGAAGCAAATCCACCAGAGCTTTGCCGTTAGCGCCTTTGACCTCCTGAATATCATCCGGAATACCTTTATTTGAGAAAACATTGATAAAATCATCCTGAACTCTTTGTGCTTCCTCTTCGCCGTGGTATTCGGCAGTAATCGTGTGTGCAAGCTGCATTTTGATATTGCGCGGGTTAACGGACGGGTCTTTGAGCTGTTCTTCGACATGCTTCAAATCCTCATCGGAAATGTCCGTCAACAGATCGTAGTATTTAACGATTAAAGTGTCCGGAATACTCATTAATTTTCCGAACATATCTTTTGCGCTGTCGGTAAGCGAAATGCAGTGTTCAGGATAAGTTTTTGACATTTTAACAAGTCCGTCAGTACCTTCGATTAGCGGCAAAAGCATAACCATTTGCGGATATTTTTTGCCGTAAGCAGCCTGAATATCACGGCCTAAAAGAGTGTTAAAGCGTTGATCGGTGCCGCCGAATTCAATATCTGCATCAATAACAACGCTGTCGTAAGCCTGCATCAACGGATAGAAAAATTCGTGGATAGAAATCGGTTTGCCTTCCGCGTAACGTTTTGCAAAATCATCACGCGTCATCATCTGCGCAACAGTAACTTTACCCGCGAGCTGTAAAAGTTCCATAAAGTTCATCTTGTGAAGCCAGTCAGCGTTGTTAACGACTTCCGCTTTAGAAACATCAAGAACCATAGACATCTGGTCAAAATAGGATTTAGCGTTTTCTTCAACCTGTTCTTTGGATAAAGCAGGACGAGTTTCTGACTTACCTGACGGATCGCCAATCATAGCGGTAGCACCGCCGACAATCAGCACAATTTGATGCCCGAGTTTCTGGAATTCTCTGAGCTTTCTCATAACGACTGTATGCCCCAAGTGCAGGTCAGGACGTGTCGGATCCATACCCAGTTTAACACGCAGAGGTGTATTTGTATCGTGTGCGTGTTGAAGTTTTACGGCAAGTTCTTCAATCCCGCCCGGCAAAACTTCTGTGCTTCTTGCCAATTTTTTGGCCTGTTCTATAAATTCCTGTCTGATTTCAACCATAATTTTCTCTCCTTGTGAGAGAATTATAACATAAAAATAATATAATTGCGCACCGTGAGAAACCAGTGCGCCTTCTATAGAAAGGATAAAGTTTATTACTTCTTTGTAACGCACCAGCCGGCAACAGCAACGCTTGCACTGACCGTCGACCTTTCTTTTCTATATTATTATGTACTATGTAAGTTGTTTTAATGATTGTCAAGATAATATTTGTTTATGATAAAATAAAATTATGGACAGAAATGATTTTATTAAGGCAAAAAGAATTGTTATTAAAGTCGGCACAAACGTTTTGAGAGGCGAGGACGGACAGGTTTCACTGCCGCGTGTTTATTCGTTTATCGAGGATATTTCAAAACTCGTCAAAGCCGGCAAGGAAGTAATTTTTATCACCTCCGGTGCTGTGGGGCTTGGCAAAAAAAGAATGGGGCTTGAAAGTACTGCCGGAATGGCTTTAAAACAAGCCTGCGCCGCAATCGGACAGGGCAAATTAATGTCGATTTATGAAAACGGATTTGACGCTTACGGAATCGTTGCCGCACAGATACTTCTCACCGAAGACGATTTTTCTATCAGAAGCCGTTATTTAAGTTTGCGCACTACGCTCAACAAACTCCTTGATATGAAAGTTGTGCCGGTCATAAACCAGAATGACACTGTATCAACAATTGAACTTCTTGAAACGCGTGACGAACGTAAAGAAATAGCGTGTTTTTCTGACAACGACAAGCTTTCCGCGCTTGTCGCGAGCGAACTTGACGCCGATTTATTGATAATACTTTCGGACATTCAAGGTCTTTACGACAGCAACCCTAAGCTTAACCCGCAGGCAAAATTAATAAAAGAAGTTGACGAAGTGACAGACGAGATTATGTCGCTTGCAAACGGTGCCTCGGACGGCGGACGCGGCGGAATGAGTACAAAACTTGAAGCCGCAAAACTCGTCACACGGTTCGGCGGTAAAGTCTTAATCGCAAGCGGAAAAGTTCCGTTCATTATCAGCAAAATCTTTGCCGGCGCCGACGAAGGTACAATGTTTCTGCCTTCTGCTAAAAACCTTTCCGGCAAAAAACGCTGGATCGGATACGCTACAAATATTATCGGGAAAATCGTTGTTAATCAGGGCGCTAAAGAAGCTCTTCTGCAAGAAAAAAGCCTTCTGCCAATCGGTGTTCTGGAGGTTCTTGAAGAGTTCAAAAAAGGCGATGTTATTTCAATTCTGGACGAAAACCACCACGAAATCGCACGCGGTATCGTAAACTATGACAGCAAATCCTGCGCAAAACTTAAAGGCTGCCACTCCAACAATATCGCAGAAATTCTCGGGTTCAAAAACTACGACGAAATAATCACCCGCGACAACATCACTCTGCTTTAGCCACTGCCGGCCCGCTGCGATTATCAAAAACAAATATAAAAGGAGAACTTATGGATTTTGTAAAAATTGCCAGTGCTGCGAAAGAGGCATCTTTAAAAGTCGCAGACCTTTCAACAGAGATTAAAAATTCCGCGTTAAACAAAATCGCAGATGAACTTGAAGCTAATTCAGACAAAATTTTTGACGCCAACAAAGCCGACCTGCTTGACGCCCAAAAACTTGTCGAAACCGGTGAAATTACAAAATCTACCTTCAACCGGCTTAAACTTGACGAAAATAAAATGCGCGACATGATTCAAGGGGTACGCGATATCGCAAAACTTCCGGATCCGGTCAACAAAACACTTCTGAAACGCGAACTCGACAGCGGACTGGTTTTAGAAAAAATCTCCTGCCCGATAGGCGTCCTCGGAATAATTTTTGAAGCACGGCCGGATGTAATCTCGCAGATTTCCTCCCTCGCTATCAAGTCCTCTAACGCTGTAATCCTCAAAGGCGGTAAAGAAGCTGTCCACACTAACAAAGCAATTTTTGAAATAATTAACAACGCGCTTGATAAAATCCAAGGGTTTCCGAAAAACGTAATCTCGCAGGTTTTCAGCCGCGACGATGTCGCTGAAATGCTTAAATGCGACAAATACATCAACCTCATCATCCCGCGCGGCGGCAACAAGTTAGTGAAATTTATCAAAGAAAATACTAAAATTCCTGTCCTCGGACACGCAGACGGCATCTGCCACATTTTTACGGATGAAAGCGCTGACCCTGAACTTGCGGCCCGCGTGATAATTGATGCCAAAACACAGTACCCGAGCGCCTGCAACGCGGTCGAAACTCTCTTAATCCACAAAAATTTCCCGCAAAAAGAGGAATTACTCAAAAAGATTTCCTCCGCCGGCGTTGAACTTATCTTCAACCCTGACTCATGGGCGTTTGAATACGGCGAAAAAAAACTTGCCGTCAAAACCGTTGACAATATTGATGAAGCGATTTCGCACATAAATACTTACGGCTCCGGACATACCGACTGTATTTTGACCCGTGACAGCAAAAACGCTGAAAAATTCATGAATCAGGTCGATTCCGCAGGCGTCTACCACAACGTTTCAACACGCTTTGCCGACGG
Organism: Candidatus Gastranaerophilales bacterium; assembly: GCA_944325835.1. Taxonomy (GTDB): domain Bacteria; phylum Cyanobacteriota; class Vampirovibrionia; order Gastranaerophilales; family Gastranaerophilaceae; genus Gastranaerophilus. The sequence continues at coordinate 10,326 of CALVBO010000014.1, read as the reverse complement.
CTTCCGCTACGGGTTCGGCGCAGAAGTCGGCATCTCTACCAACAAAACCCATGCCCGCGGCCCTGTCGGATTAGACGGACTCGTAATCTACAAATACAAACTCCGCGGCGAAGGACAAATCGTTGACGATTACGCAAAAGGCATTAAACACTTTAACCATAAGGATTTAATCTGATGACAAAAATCGGTGTTCTGGGGCTGGGACTTATCGGCGGCTCAATTTTTAAAAAATTACGCGAACTCAACTATGACGTAATCGGAATTTCAGCTTCACAAAAAGGTGAGGGCATTTTCGGGGACATCGAACGCCTGAGCGACTGCAATCTTGTTTTCGTCTGCACGGCAATGAACAAATGTCTTGAAACCCTCGACCGCTTAGAAAATATCATGCCGGCAAACGCTGTCGTTACCGATGTTTGCAGCCTGAAAGGCTTCGTCTGCAACAAAAAACGACCTTACAAATTTATCCCCTCGCACCCTATGGCCGGAACAGAACACAAGGGGTTTGAAAACTCTTTCCCCGAACTTTTTAAAGGTGCAAAATGGGTTCTGACACCGGTTTTCGGCAATGAAGGGCTTGAACTTCTGCAATCAATCATTGAACAGCTCGGCGCGCAAACAATAATTACCACCCCTGAAAAACATGATGAAGCCGCAGCTTTAATCTCGCACATGCCGCTGCTGGTTGCGCAAGGCTTGTTTATGTGTGCGGAAGATAACCCTCTTGCGCTTGAAATGGCTTCCAGCGGGTTTCGCGATATGACACGCCTTGCGCTCTCAAACGAAGAAATGGCAAACGACATGTTCACCATGAACAGCACCAACATTGAACACGCTATTCTAAAGCTTTACAAGTCACTCGGCGAACTCACAAACGGCAACTACCCGCAAAGGGTAAAGGAAATTAAAAAGAAAAGAGCCGCCATGTCATTCCGGGCTTGACCCGGAATCTCACAGGTGCAATCGATAGTATGCCACGCTGGACAGACCCTGAATCGAGTTCAGGGTGACAAAAAAGAATTACTTCAACGAAAGTATAGACTGAATAACAGACACAATTACAGCCTGTTCCTTCGCAGTTGCACTTTCAAGTAATTTATTTATCGCTTCGGGGTCATTTTCTATATCAACAAACACAAATAATTTATAAATTTCAACGCCCAAAGCCTCTGCCAACAACGGAATCTTTGTAAAACGAATGGTATTTTTACCACGCTCAATATAGCCAATAGTATTTGGAGCCACTCCAGCCTTTTCAGCGAGTTGTTCTTGAGTCATCTTAGCCAAAGTTCTATAATAACGTACTTTTGCCCCAAATAATTTCTTAAAATCTTTCATAATTTAATTATGCTATTTTAAGGTCAGCAATTCCACACCAAAACGCGGTTATATTTTGACCTTAAAATAGTACAACTGACCAATGTACATCTTTCTAAATAGTTATACAATAGAATTATAGACGAACGAGTAATTAAATCTTCATACATTTACCCCCTCCTCCTTGATTTTATCTTAACAAAGAACCAGACCTCACGGTCTGGTTTATTTTACATTTTTTGTTTATAAACCTTGTTTGAATACTGTTCTATTTCCGGCGTATCTATCTCAAACACGTGTATTCTGCCCGGCGCTATATCAACTCTGAGTTCATTATCCAGCGGCTGCAAAATACTTTCCCTTCCGTAAGAAGGCAACAGGTTGTTAAGTTCCTGACCGCGTTTGAGCGTCGGAACCTGAATAACACCGACAGCTTCACGGTTTACGTTCTTATTCGCCACAACCAGCAGGGTTTTTCCGTCTTTATGACGTGCAAAAGTTACTATCTGATCGTTTTTATCGCCCCACTTGTTCAACTCGATAAACGAACCGTTCAAAATCAAGTCCTTATACTTATCGCGCAGTTTGAAGGTTTCTCTTAAAAACGTATCAATTTCAGGGTGGTTGCCGCCCGGGCGTTTTGATTTGTTGAAAATATCCAATCTTCCGCGGTGAACCGTCATTTCCGCGCTGTCAGTATCCGTTACCAGCGGGTTGAACATATCCTCATAACGATAAAGATAATAATCACCTGTTTGATAACCGTCGATGTAGTACGGGTTTGTCATAGGTAACACCGCTTGCAGACCGCTGATTAAATTACAATACAATGACCCGCCGTTGAACATCGGGGAAATATCGTCGTGCGATGCAAACGAGCCGATTAACGATTTTCTTTCCGGCATTTCATAGGACATATTGAGATTTTCTTTTATGTAATCAATAAATTCGGTAGCAGTCGCCCATTCCGGAAACAGGTGGTACTGTCCGTAATATGAGTCAAAGCCTGCGTGCAGCAAATCCCTCGGACGGTCGTGCATCATATTTGCCTGCGGTGAAGCATCTTCATAAGTATAAGATTCTGCCAGCCAGCCGAATTGAGGATCTTTTGAATGAGAATATGGAATTATAATATCCCAGAATTCAACCGGTTTCGCACGCGCAACGTCCGCTCTGATACCGTCTATACCCAGATTTACGCACATATCAATATATTTTTTGTGCATATCAACGAGATCAGGATTCAAAATCCGGCGGCCTTCATCTTCCCACGGCTGAAACATTCTGATATCATTCCAGCCCTGAGGAGTTTTGGCAAGACCGTCCTCTTCCATTGCCATTAATTCCGGTCTGTTCACAAACATCTCGTAAGAAGCACAGCTCGGCAAGTCAAGCATTACGCGGATACCGCGCTCGTGGCATGCATCAATAAACGCCTTAAACTGTTCTTCCGCCGTGCGCGGATCATCAGGTTCTATCAGATTCGGATCAATTTCCAGCATATCTTTTGGCGCGTAAATCGAGCCTGCAGTTCCCATAGCCTTTAATCTTCCCGGCGGATGAATTGGCAGGATGTGAAGCGTATTAAACCCGGCAGCTTTGATATCATCAAGACGCTTAATGCCTTTTAAGAAAGTTCCTATTTCTTCACCTTCTTCAATATAATCGTTGCCGTTATAATCCTCCGCCGAAAAAGAACGCGGAACTATTGCTAAAATCTTTGCTTCCCCGTTTTGCAGCTCGGATTTAAAATTATTCTTATAATTTGCAAGTTTTTCATGCTGCTTTTCCAGCTCAAGACGCTGAACTTCAGTCAATTCTTCAAGCGGCTTGGTTAAATCACGTTTGCCGATTTCCTCCAGATGCCATGTGTTAATAAGCGCAATGTTGTTTAAATACTTATTCAAAACATTTTCGCTATTATTCGGAACAGGTACAGATTTTTGTGCAGGCTGATTTTTATCCGCATTCACCGCGCTGTGATGCATTCTATTTGTTATTAAATTTGTAGAAATAGCATTAATCATTATTTTGTCTGCTCCTTGGTTTTGGTGCTTTGCCGAAGAAGAATTGCGCACCGACTGTCAGCGCAAAAATTCCTATTCCGAGTCCGCCGAATAATTTCATCCACGCTCTTGCGTTATGTTTCTTGCTTGCGTATTTCATTGCCAGATCATCCAGCGACACACCGGTCATCAGGAACTTATATTTATTCGGAGTGCGTTTGTATTTAGGTTTAATATAGTTTGGATTATCAGGCCCCGGCTTGTCAGGATGCATTTTCATATCCCAGTCCTGAAGAGTTTTGTCATCTGTCATGAATGCGCCCGGTCTGATGAAATACCATTCATCACCAAAACATTTAAAGATTTCCTGACGGTATTTATTCAACTTAGCCGAGAGTTCGCTGCCCAGAATTGTATCAGACTGCGGATGCATAGGATCTTCAAACATCAAACGCATACTGCCCTGATACATGCCGGTATCCAATGTAACATCATGATATGCTTCGCGTCCTGCTTTATAGTATTTATTAACAATTTTTCCGTTACGGACTTCTATATTTGATGTATCAGCATAATTCGGGAACTGATTGCCGTCGAACCGGAACTTAACCGCAAAATCAGCACGGTGCGCAAACAGAGTATTGCGTTTTGAAAGTTCTGCAACTTCTTCCTGAACTTCGCGGCAGAAACCCTGACCCAATAACCCGTTAACATTTGTCAATGTGGCAAGTCTACGGTGCATATCCAGAGAATTTATGAGTCTGTACAAGGTACTCTTTATACCCAAAAGTCTGTTTCTTGCAAAAGCTTTTAAAACAGCTTTTTCTGAATTTGCTTTGCCGCCGGCAAGAGCGTGTGCTGTTTCTTCAAATCCCATTTCTGATAACTTTCTTGCCGTAGGATTTAATACGCGGCTTATCGTCTGTTCAAAGAAGGTAACATTTCCTTTTTCAGAAATAATTCCTTCAAATTCGTCCATACGTTTGGCAATTTCAGCGAGTTTGCCCATTACGGTTTCAAATTCAACCTTGTCTGAGGCAATTCTGTCCATTGAGGAACGTACAACCTCATGCATCTTATCTCTATTGCCTCTTGCTTTATTCAGATCTTTCCAAGGAATATTTAACGCCTTAAATATATCTTCCTGAGCCTTATTCCAAACATTGGCAAGTTTTGTTTCTTCCGCTGCCGAAAGTTCTTTAAACAGGTAATCCTTAACAACATTAATTTTGTTATCTACAGTTAATAATTCTTTTGCAAGAGTTCTCAAGACTTCTTGAAGCTTGCCATCAAGCTTAACCGCAGGACGTATAACATGGAATCTGCCTACGCTGCTTTTGGAAGTAATTGTATTATTCAACGCAACCAAAACTTTTTCCTTTGGAAAACGTTCATCTTCCAGTAATACCGAATTATATTTATCAAGTTTTTGAAGAATCTTCCTGCTTATCAACGTGTTCAATTTGACAAAGTCAGCCTTATTCAAATCACGCTCAACAAATCCGCCCTCACTCAGCCAGCTGCCCAGTTCTTCTATATTTGGCATAACCGCTTTAAAGACAGATGATTCTTTACCCAATTTTTTGGAAAGCTTTTTACTTAAAATGTCAAGAATTTTATTTGCATCCTGCGGTTCTAAAGCAGTCTTATCACTTGTTAATAAGGATTTCAAATCGGATTGCAATTTAGCATTAACCATTGGATTTGCATCATAAGAGATAAGATCACAAATTTGATTTAACAATTCTCTGCTGACCGGCTTTTCTTTGTTCAGTTCAAGCAAAGCATCCAGACGTTTATACATATCGGAATGTTCTGCATCATACGGTGTATCCAGAGCTTTAGATAAAATCTTCTTATTTTGTTCGCTTCTAATATGCCCGCAAAGATTTTTAACCGGTTGTTCAAGCTGGTTACAAATCAAAGCACTCATAATAGGTACTGCGAAACCGGCAGACAGCATCCACAACGTATTATCCTGTGTCGCAATTTGTTTCATCCGGTTCTGGATATAATCGCGGCGGTTATTCATATCCCGCGGAACGCCCATATAATCGCCGATTTTATAAATCTGCTGTTCACTGTACAAATCCCACGGAATATATTGCGGATCGTTGAAGAACAATTTTTCTCTGTCCATGCTGTCTTTATAATGCTGGCGGACATTAAACCCGTGGATTAATTTTGTCGGCAATTGAATAGCTACAGCAGGCCAGATAGCCATTGAAGCAAGGAAAGAGCCGATTCCGACAAATTCCATTATTTTAGAAGATGCCGTCACTTTTCTTGTTGTAAGATAAGTTGCTAACGCTGCACCGCCCGTCACAAGACCAATATTATTAAGTTTGCCTAATTCATGGTCATTTGCGGTTCCGTCTATGCCTTTTTTCAACGCCTTCATATCATACGCAAACCCGTCAATCATGTGTTTTGGCGCGTTAAAAATATTTGTATGGACAAGATGTCCTTCCGGCGGAAGCGGCTTGATTAAATCATCCCGCAAAGCATACGGATTTTCCCTCTCCTGCGGCTGTTCCCGCAGGGTAGGGAAGAAACCTTTATATGATAATGTACTATTTTTAATTTTATCTATATTCATTAGCACACCTCATACTTTTCTGACGGAATAATTACATCGGACGCATCCAATTTATCCGGCTTTTTAGAATAATTCATTACATTTAAAACGCCCAGAGTCGTTGCAAGAGCAGAAATTCCAAGCATTATCTTGCCGCTGTGTTTCTTAATTCCGTGCCCTTCACCTTTATAGAAGAGTTTAGCGCTTTCTTTTGCAGCGGTTCCGAATGAAGAAATCGTCTGTTTAAACTTTTCTTTTTGCCAGAATTTCAAAGTCGCGTTTTTCATAAACCCTTCCCACGGTTTTTGCATTGCAAAACCAACAGCAGTTGCTGCCCACAGGTACGATGAAATTGTCTTAGCCATGTTCGACTTAACTACAATTTCTCTGATAAGCGGTTTTACATCCTGGTCAGAATCGTTCAAATCTTCGCCAAGTCCTAACTTTTTAGCTACTTTATCATAGTATTTGTTGCGGATTTCTCCTTTTTCATCGTCCCCGTAAAGTAAATCCCAGCGCGGGAATTCAACACTCTCAAAAACCTTGTGATATTCAATGCTTACAACATCTGTATCGTTAATGTCATCCGGCAGCTCATAATTAACTTTTGCATAAGGGAGTTCTGTATCTACGCCGGTTATATACTGTACCGGTTTGGTTACGAAACTTTTAGAAATATTTTTCGCGAGTCCGAAAAATACAACGCCAAGAGCGAGTTTTCTGCCGACAACCGCAGCTTTACTTTTATCAAAATGGGAATAATATTTATTTGCGAGGTTGAAAACACCCATCAACATTGCGCTGCCGGCAACATAAGGGATCATTCCCATTGTTAAAAATTCATAAAAATTCGAGTTTCTGTTGCCCGTAATACCTTTTGCCGGATAAATTGTAAGTGCATTTGTAAATTTATCAAATCCTATACGTGTTCGTGTAATAATATTATTTTTAAGTAAAGTGTCGTGGGAATAGTCAAGTTTTTTCTCCTGTTTACTCGACGACGCAAATGATAAATTTTTATTATTTATGTCATTCCCTATCGGTGATATCATTTAAAATAATTCCCCACACTCACAAATGCCATGGTTCTAACAATTATGAATACATTTTTTTGTTAGTGAGCAGTATACAATTTAACATTTTTTTACAAAGGGCATTAACGATTCATATAAAAGAAAACGCTGGTGAAAATCCCTATGATTATACAGTAGATGCCGAAAATATTAAGTGAGAATTTTGATACAAATTTCAAAAAATATTTTATGCAGAGGTATCCGACTAATCCTGAAACAACTGTACCAACAATTATTTCAAACCAATTGTAACTTAAAAGTTCTGATAAATCAAGCTTTACTATAGGATAAACCATAGAAGCCCCGAGGATAATCGGTATACTGAGCAGAAATGAAAATCTTGCAGCAGTAGTTCTGTCAAGCCCGCAAAAAAGACCCGTTGCAATTGTAAGACCTGAACGCGAAAGCCCCGGCAGAGCTGCCAGCCCCTGTGCTATTGACATAAAAACCGCCGTTTTCCCGTCAACTTCGTGTTTTTGCGGAGCTTTTTTAGATAAATATTCACTCAAGAATAGAATTCCGCCGGTAATCAGCAAAAGCAATCCGACAACAAACGGCAGAAATACCAGTTGTTCTGCGAATTCGTGCAACGGATATGCGATTAAAACAGTTATAATTGTACCGAAAAGAATAAAAAATCCGACTTTTGCGTTTATATCAGAATAATCACGGGTTTTCAAAGCCTTCCACATAGCTTTTAGAATTATCCGGATATCTTTCCGGAAAAAAATCAAAACCGCAATAAGCGTTCCCAGATGCAGCATTATATCGAAAAATATTTCCTGTGAAGATTGATCGGCAATTTCAATGCCCTTAAAAACCTTGTAGAAATTTGAAGTAAAAACAAGGTGCGCAGAACTCGAAATCGGCAAAAACTCACTCAATCCCTGAACTATTCCCATTAAAATCGCCTGAATTAAATTCATCCTATCTCCATTCCTGTCATGCTGAACTTGTTTCAGCATCTGTCCTGCGTTGAGTTCTACCCATATCGTTTGACAGATCCCGAAACGAGTTCGGGATGACATTTTATTATTAACTTTCTAACTCTCATAATACGACGCGCAAGATGACTGGGTTTCCCACACTGAAACCTTACTTATTAAAACAATTTTCTCTTTTAACTTGTAATAAATAAACCTTGCAATCATTTCGCTTGAAGGACTTTCACCTTTAAATTCCGGAAGTTCATTGATATCAACGTGATCCAGATATTCCAGAACCGCATTGAGTTCTTTTTTCAGAACTTTGTAGTCAATCAAAATATTGCTTTTATCAAGTTCTTCACCCTGTGCGTAAGCTTCTACCATCCAGTTGTGGCCGTGCTGGTTTTCACAAGCGCCTGAATAATTTAACAAATGATGTGCGGCAGAAAAAAATGCCTGCGTCTTTATTTCAAACATACTAACAACTCCTTTTGCCTTCTGCAACTGTTCTGATTTTTTCTATGCCCTGCGCATCCAGAATAAAATCGCAAAGCTCTCTGACAGCCCCGCGGCCGCCGTTTTTAGAAGAAATAAAATGCGCACTTTCCAGAACCTCTTCAACAGCATCTGCCGGACAGCAGGCAAGACCGACTTTTTCCAGAATGCACAAATCAGGCAAATCATCACCCATATATGATACATTTTCAAAAGTCAAATTGTATTTTGCCATAATCTCTTCAAGCGCCGGAAGCTTATATTTTTGCCCCTGATAAATTTCAGTAATATTCAAATTTTCCGCGCGGTGCTTTACCGTTCCGTTGTTGCGCGCCGTAATTATTGCGGTTACAAAACCGGATTGCGCCATTCGAACAAGCCCGTGCCCGTCTTTCACGTTAAAAGTTTTATACTCAACGCCGTTTTCATCGTATGTTACGCTGCCGTCAGTCATAACCCCGTCAACATCAAACGCCATTATCTTAATCTTTTTAGCCTTTTCTATCAATTCTTCTTTTGAAAGCATAATAACTCTCCTCTTCACTTATTATATAACAAATATCCTATAAATATACTATTTATAATAAAACTTTTTAATTTTCTTATGAAAATACCGAAGATAAAGTTATGAAACAAACAGAAACGCAAAAATTTGTGAATAGGATTAAGAGAAGAATAAACTGCTCGGATTGCCCGCGCCTTGATTTGAATTTAAGCGAATTTTCATTAATCGAAGCGGCAAAAGTTCTGACACTTGCCTCGGCCTATCATTTTAACAAATACCCGAAAGGGAAATTAAAATGTCAGGTTCGCGACCTGCAAATGAAAAAAGTTCTCTCAGGGTTTAATTTAAGAAATTTAGAGTTGGTATGTTAAGAAGGGCGCCAGCAGGGCTGGCGCCCTGTTATTATCGTTTAATACATCTGACCTTATTAGTATAAGTTCTTGTACAACCGGAAGTATGCCCGTTAGCGATATCGACATACTTAGCATATAATGAATTACCAATCGCCGTCAACTGTGCTGACCAATAAACCCCTGACGTCATGCCTACAAGTTCACGGTTGATAAATATTGAAAACAATTCATACATATTAGGCAGCCTGCTTTCACTATCCATAGTTTTACACTGGCTTGAAGCATCAAACTGGTTAACAGTACTTGCGTCACGCACAAGCGGCATTGGCGCTACAACAATCGGGTCAATGGATTTCAGTGCTGTAATAAATCCAATATCTTTACCGACAGTGTTCGGGCCTTTTGTACCGTTCAAGTCATACACAAAATTTGCACATGTAACATGCTGGGCATGTTGTATAATGCCTGAAGGGAGGTCCGTCATACAATTCGGGTTATAAAAAACCGCGATACTTTCGCCATTTGCGGTTTCAAACGCAGCAGCTTTTGTATCAAGCTGGGAATAAGAGTGAATTTGGCCGGTACCATTGTAGTTTGACCAGGCGGCACTGATGATTGCACTGTTCAAGCCGCCCATACTTGTTGGAAAAGAACTTATTGTATCTCCCTTTAAAGTAGTAATTTTATCCGGAATACCACAATCCGCCAGATGTTCATAGTCACAAATATTGTTAATTTTAAGAACTTTAGCCAAGCCGTTGGTTACAAAGGTTTCGGCGGCAGTATCAACAGCATCATCTGCACCGGCAGAACTTTCTTCGGTCAGTGTTCCGTAACCGTTCAAAGAAGGCATCAGAGCTATCGCCTGACTAAACCGTGCATAAAGAGCTTTTCTCTGTGTGTTCCACGTACGTTCGTTTATATTTCCGGTTAAACTTGGCAGCGTTATCGCCGCCACCACACCGATAATTGTGAGGGATAACAGGATTTCCGCCATCGTGAATGCGCAACGTTGGTTCTCCCGCCTGTCAAATTCTACGCAACGATTATCAATCGTTGCAGAATTTGGACGC
>CALVBO010000013.1 GCA_944325835.1 Candidatus Gastranaerophilales bacterium | reverse complement strand
TGGCTCATACGCTCTCGGTAGCGATTGATACAAGTATGGCTCCGGCTCAGCCGGGCGCGAGTCTTTCTCGGACAAAATTATATACATAACTTATGGAAAAAACAATGGTTATTCAACCTATATAAAACGTAACAATTAGGGTACACAAACCGGAAATTTTTTAATTTTCATGTTAGGATATAATTGAATACTTATTAACAGGAGTATGAAATAATATGAATATATTTAATATATTTACGTTACTAGGCGGATTGGCATTTTTCCTTTACGGAATGACTGTTATGTCATCAGGGCTTGAAAAGGTAGCGGGCGGCAAAATGGAGCAGTTACTCCGTGAAATGACGTCTAACCCTATCAAGAGTCTTGTCTTAGGTATGGGAATTACCGTCATAGTCCAGTCATCTTCCGCCGTAACCGTAATGCTTGTCGGATTGGTGAACTCGGGAATAATGAATTTAACTCAGGCTATCGGGGTTATTATGGGCTCTAACATAGGTACCACCGTAACCGCCTGGATTTTAAGTTTATCAGGAATTGAAAGCGATAACTTCTTTGTACAGCTTTTAAAACCGGAATCATTCTCACCGCTTCTTGCTTTAGCCGGCGTAATTATGATGATGGCAAGCAAAAAGAACAAGCCTAAAAATGTCGGGACAATTCTCATCGGCTTTGCTGTTTTGATGTTTGGTATGGAGTTGATGAAAAACGCAATGAGTCCGCTTGCGGATATGCCGGAATTCACACATATTTTAACCGCATTCAGCAACCCTATTTTAGGTATCATAATCGGTACGGTTGTGACCGCAATAATTCAAAGTTCCGCAGCATCAGTCGGGATTTTGCAGGCTCTATCGCTAACCGGAAGTATCTCTTACGGAATGGCGTTCCCGATTATTATGGGGCAAAACATCGGAACCTGTATTTCCGCAGTGCTCTCTGCAATAGGCGTTAACACCAATGCCAGAAGAGTCGCCGCCGTCCACATTGCTTTCAACGTTATCGGCACTATAATATTTATGGTCGTTTACCAGATAATTAACGCTATCTGGTCAATCCCTATTTTCAAAGAAAGCATTAACCCGTTTGGCATCGCGGTTTTACATTCAATATTTAATATCGCAACAACAATAATGCTTTTCCCGTTCACTAAATTCTTAGAAAGAATTGCCGTCCTGACCGTTCCGGATGATAAAAATAAAAAAGAACAGGAAGTTATTATTGACGAACGTTTGCTTCTGTCACCAACGTTTGCAATCGGTGAATGCACCCGTTTGACCGCAGAAATGGCAAAAATCGTTGAATACAACTTTATCAACTCAACCAAAATGCTGAAAAGCTTCCACCAGCGCAGCGCCGAACACATTGCAGAAAACGAAATTAAAATTGATACCTACGAGGACAAACTGGGCTCCTTCCTGCTAAAACTTGCAGGCAGACAGCTTTCCGATGATGATAGCAACCGGATTACCCAGCTGCTTTTGACAATCGGGGATTACGAAAGAATTGGCGACCACGCATCCTACATACTTAAAATCGCGGAAACAATGCACGAGAAAAAACAAAAATTTTCACCTGAAGCAATTGAGGAATTGAAAGTTATTGTCCACGCGGTATCAGAATTATTCCGTATGACACTTGAGGTTTTCACAACAGATAACACAATTCTTGCTCAAGAAGTGGAACCGCTTGAACAGGTAATTAAAAAGAATATCAGAAAAGTCAAAAACCGCCATATTAAACGGCTTAAGGAAGGTCTTTGCTCGGTTGATGTAAGCTTCATGTTTTCTGATTTGATGAACGACTTAAGGAGGATTGCCGCCCACTGTTCAAACATCGCAACCTGTACGGTACAAATTAAGGATTCCACAATGGAAAAACACGAATACAGTCAGAGAACAAAAAGCCTTGAAAACACTGACTTCACCAATAAATACGAAAATTATAAATCAATTTATTCTGTATCAAAATAATTTTATAGAAACCGCAGGGGGCACAAAAGCCCCCTTTGAGTTTATTAATCCCTTTTTACACAGTGAACCCTGTTTTGCTGAGAACGAGCGCGGATTAAATGCCCGCCTGTAGTCCAGCCCTGAACCCAACCGTACGTACTATCTACCAGCGTTGATGACCAGTAATTCGTTCCGGCTGTTTCTATAAAACCATAAATTAATCTCTGGTTTACAAACATTGAAGAAAGTTCGTTAAGGCTCGGTATTCTAAACTCAGGATCCTGTTCCTTACAAATACCGGTGGCCTCCTGCTGTGTTGCGGTAGAAGAGGCCCTTTGTACAGGAACATTCGGCGCAACAACAACACTATCTGTCGGATAAAAAACCGTAATAAATCCGATATCTTTACCAACAGTATTTGGCCCTTTATTTCCGTTCATATCAAAGATAAAATTAGCACACATTTTAGGCTGCGTTATGTATTCGCTAGTTTCATTCATATAAGGAACGCAATTCGGATTGTAAAAAGTAATGATACTTTCGCCATTAGCTGTTTCAAAAGCCGAAGCCTTTGTGTCCGGCTGCGAATAAGAATAAGAACCAGTCCAGGAATTATCAATTATTCTCTCATTCAGCTCGGACATTTTTGTAGGTGTTTCGATTGTGGAACCATTTAGTGAAACAATCTTTTCAGGTATCCCGCAATCGGAAAGATGTTCATTATCACAAATGTTATTAATTTTCATAACTTTTGAAAGTCCGCTTGTGATAAAGGTTTCAGCGGCTGTATCAACCGCATCGCTGGCACCGGAGGAACTATCTTCTGTCAGAGTTCCATAACCGTTCAATGCCGGCATGAGGGCAATAGCTTGGGAAAATCGCGCGTAGAGTGCTTTTCTTTGCGTGTTCCATGTTCGCTCATTAATGTTACCCGTCAAACTAGGCAGCGTAATAGCCGCCACCACGCCGATGATTGTGAGAGAAAGTAAAATTTCTGCCATTGTAAACGCTAAAATCTTACTCGGGTTCAATTGTGGATGCCAGTCAGTGGCCTCAGTCGACTTCCGCCTGTCAAATTCTGAGCAACGATAATCAATCGTTGCAGAATTTCGCCTCTCACAAAACGATAATAAATCGTTTTGTTCAGCAGAGTGCTCTTTACACTCGCGTTCCGGTCGCAACGGCGGCATCGTAGTGCTTGCCTGCTTGTCCCACTGTCGTGTGCCGACAAAACACTGGTTGACCGTAATAACGACTGCGCCTCGCGTTAAACGCCGCCGCTCGCGCTTGCGGCCAAAGCGCGGTTTGCCCGCCGCGCATTATATTTCACCTCTAAGCTTCATTTCTTTTTCTATTCTGTCCCGAACCTGAAATTCTTTATCTTCTCTCAGGTATCTCAAACCTACCATGATTGCCGGTGTTATAACACCGAGCGCCATTATGCAGGAACCGATATTTTTCAGAACAGACGCCCGTTTTAATTTCTTGACGCCTTTAAGGAATTTGTCCAGAGTTTCGCCGGAATTTTCATATTGAGTGTGGAGTTTTTCAAGTTTTTGCGCCACTCCTTTAAACTCATCAATATCAATATATGCTCGGGTGTCTACTTTATCGTCTTCTTGCAGCAGCGGCATCATACCGGTTCTTCTTGCAATTTTGATAAAGAAGTTTTCATTTGCGGCTTTTGTTTTTACGATTTCTGATTTTTTAGCCATTTGGACGATGAAGTTATCAGGGTTTTTGTTGATGAATTCATAGATTTCAACGTCTGTTTTGCAGTTAGCGAAGGCGTCTATGCTCTTTTTCAGAGAGTTGTCGTGGAATGCTTTTCTAAGCTCATCGCTTTCGATTACTCTTGCATCAAGATCAATTGATTTGTTATGTTTTGTTTCGGATTTTTTTTCAAGATATTTTTCGATTTTTGCGCCGGCAAAGTACATAAACATCCAGATGCTTCCTTCTTTGACCGCATAACCTAAAAAGTCTTGCAGGCTTCTTGAAGTTGCAAATCTTTCGATTGTGATTGCCCCGTCGAGAATCATAAGATTTTTTACCGGGCTGAACATAAATTCCGAGAGTACACCTTTGAATGGAATTTGTTCTCTGTCTTTAGCTTTTTCATCTTCTTTTTTGTCAACGGAAACATTTTTAAATGCCTGCGGTTTTTCAATCACAGGAGTGAAGGTATTGATAGAAGTTTTATTTGTTTGTTGTGCTTTTTTAGCATTATGTTCTGCTAAAATAGATTTTCTTATGTTTTCTTCTGTGTGTTTGTGTCTGTAGTGTGTAAGCGCGCCGTAGGTGCCGATTGTCAGAAGCGTTGACAGTGCAAACTTAGCGAAAGTAAGACCTTTAAATGTTTTTTGATTTTTGCCGACTTTATCAAATGCGTTCTTAATTTTGTCGTTATAAGCAAATTCTTTTGCTTTTTCAAAGATATCTTTATTTTTCAAGACTCTCACGTCAATTTTATGGTCATAGCCCATTAGTTTGAACAGTGCTAAATCCATAAGTTTTTTATAGACCGGAATCCCGAAAAGCCAGATGGCCTGTGTTCCGAATTCATCTATAAATCTGTCTTCTCCCTCGGCTTCGTTGCCTGTAACATAAGAACCTGCGGTTACACCGGCGCTGTTTGCCACATCTTTTATTGCGAGCGGCACTAAAGAATTATTATTTCCTAATACTGAATATACTTTACTTGCTGTTATTACGGGTATCATTTTTTGTCCTTACACAGCCTTGTCCGGCTGCAATTCAATCAGAGTACTACAAACCCCAGATTAAGTTCATCAATCTCACACGAGGGGCATTCGCTTTTACGGAATTGATGTCTTTGATTGAATTGTTTCGTCGTTCTTTATTACACATTTTTACCTTCTTTCTTTTTAAGTGCGGTCAAAATTTAAATTGCTAAAATTTCGGTGTTTATTAACGATTTTTAACATAAAAAATAAGCAAGGCCTTCATTTTTGAAATGGTCTTGCTTAAATATAATTTCAGACAGAATGTTTTCAATCGCTAACTTTTGCAAGCCATTTCGTTTGAAAATATTCTACGTCGTAATTGCATTAATTTGTTCATAACCCTGATATTACTAGAAAAAATTCTATTTGTAAAGATATTTTGTTACAAATAATTACAGAAAAGCAATTTTTCCGGCGCAAATTTCTTTATATATGTAACACGGGAAAATTTTTAATAATCGGGGATTTTTGAAAATGGGAAACGAAGTCAGTAAAGTTGATTTAAAATATGATGTCATAAGAGCGAACAATCAAGTTATTGGTTTGAATGAAGATGGTTCCAAACCCGGTTACGGACTTGCAGACACAACATTTGAAAAAGGTGCTCTTGCTGCCGGTGCATTGATGCCAGTATGGCAATATAAAGGTAAAATCGGCGAAGCATGGCAAAATCGTTCCTGGCAAAATGTAGGGAATGCTTACAAACAGGGCTGGCACAATGCAGGTCAAACCCTTAGACACCCGATGAATTACTGGGATCTTGAGTTTGTAAACTCTAAAGTTGCAAAACTTGAAGGTGTTATGAATAAAGTTACGCCAAAACTACCAGAAGGTTTTAGCGGCAGTCCCGAAGCTAAAGATTTGTTTGAAAAATTAAAAAATGCAAAAAATCAAAAAGAATATTCTAAATTAGTCAGAGATAACTCAAAGACATATAAAAAACTTGTGAAGATTTTGGACAAAACAGCTCCGGATGAGTTGAAAAAACTTCGCAATATTGCTAAATATAATGAAATATATGGTGATGTTTTAAAAGAGTTCAAAACCGCTCAAAGTTCAATGACAGCAGGCAGACCGCTTGCTAAAGGACAGGTTGCTCAATTACATAAGAAGTTTGCAGATGCCAGATTAGCTGAAAATAAATTCATTCAATCTGCTAAAAAGGCTGCAAATATCAGCAAAAAAGCAAAAGCCGGTGCTAAAATGAGTAAAGGTGTAAAAAGCGCTATGGCTGCTTCTAAAACTCTGCGCAGTGTCTCCAGAGGTGTCGGTAAAGCCGGCGGCTGGTTGTTAGCCGGCATGAGTGTTGCAACAGCGGGACTCGATATTTATACTGCAGTTGCTGCTTCGCCTGATGGTGAAGGTGTTAAAAACGGATTCAAGCAAGCCGCAAAATCTGCGGGCAGATTAGCCTGTGAACTTGGCGGTATGGCAATCGGTCAATGGGCAGGTGCCGCAATAGGACAGGTATTAATCCCGATCCCCGGCGTTGGTGCTGCAATCGGCGGCTTTTTAGGTTCAATGGTCGGCGGTTGGCTGGGGTCTAAAGTTGCTGATAAAATTCCGGCGATCAATAAAACTGTAGCGGAAGAAATTCAGGAAGAACAAATGCAGCAGCAAAATCAAGTCGTTTGTGACGCAATTGAAAATAATGATGTTGAAACTGTTTATAATTATACAAGCCAATTTAAGGAACAGGTGCTTGATGAACAGGGCAATCCAATGCAGGATGAAAACGGCAACCCTGTATTAAGATATGTACAAATCAGTGATGATGAAGAAGAACAAAAAGCATTTGAAAAACGTATTGAAAGTTTAGATAACTATGTTGAAACAGAAGCTTCCAAGCAGCAGCGTGCAGCAGAGTTAAAAGCTCAGGCTGAACAAGCGAAACAGCAACAGCAGCTTCAACAACAGCAAATGAATTTCGGTGGTTCGCTTAGCTATGGTTACGGGTATGGCCCTGCCGGCACTACTGCTCCTGTAAGCTCTTCTTCTGCCGGCGGCACAGTATCGGGATATGGCCCTAACGGTACCGGCAGTACAAGCACCGCTTCTAATACCGGTTTCTCCTGGATGGATCCGGCATGGCAAAATAGTTTAGCAAGCCAATATAACAACGGTAATTTCTATACTTTCAATCCAAACAATTACTCTCCGATGTGGATGCCGTATAACCAAAATTACGGTTTGAACACGGCAGCGTAAGAAATTAGTTAACAAAATCGGTAAAAGGTTAACTACTCAAAAAATCATTGTAAATTTTAAAACTTGTTACATTTTTAAGTAACGGATAATTCTCGAACATTTGTGTGTTTACAAATGTGATAGCTTCATTCCTCGCAATTTCTAAAATTTTGGCGTCCCGGACAATATCGGAAATGATTAAATCCGGGATGCCACTTTGCCTTGTTCCTAAAAATTCTCCGGGGCCTCTGAGTTCAAGGTCTTTTTCGGCAATGACGAAACCGTCGTTTGTTTCGGTCATAATGTTTAAACGTTCACGTGTTTCCTGACTTTTGGTGTTGGAATATAGTATGCAGTAAGATTGTAAGTCACTTCTGCCTACCCGGCCGCGAAGCTGGTGGAGCTGTGAAAGTCCGAAACGTTCCGCGTTTTCAATTAGTATTACCGTGGCATTAGGAACGTCAACCCCGACTTCAACGACGGTCGTACAGACTAAAATGTCGTACTTTTTGGCTTTGAAGTCAGCCATAACCTGATCTTTTTCCGCGTTTTTGAGTTTGCCGTGCAGAAGGCCTATTCTTAAATCCGGAAAAACTTCTGCCTGTAAACGTTCTGCTTCAATAGTTGCGGCTTTGGCAGAAAGAGTTTCGCTTTCTTCAATAAGCGGGTAGACGATATATGCCTGACGGCCGGCTTCAACTTCCTCGCGTATAAGTTTATAGGTTAGCTTATGCGAGGAAACAAAGCTTGTTTTAATCGGTTTTCTGCCCTTAGGGAGTTCATCAATGATTGTCAAATCCAGATCCCCGTGAACAGTCAGGGCAAGGGTTCGCGGGATTGGCGTCGCTGTCATGGTCAAAACCTGAGGGTTCTGTGATTTTTTCTTTAACGTGTTGCGCTGTTTTACGCCGAAACGGTGTTGTTCATCAACAACAATTGCGCCGAGGTTTGCAAATTCAACATTTTCCTGAATAAGCGCGTGGGTTCCGACTGCGATATGCGTTTGCCCGTTGCGCAAATCCGTTTCAAACTGCGTGCGGACTTTTTTGCCGTGGCTTCCGAGGAACAGACCGACGTTAAGCCCGAGCGGGGTCAGCCACTGAACAAGGTTGTTATAATGCTGCTGTGCAAGGATTTCGGTCGGTGCCATGAGCGCGCCCTGATAGTTGTTTTCAACACCTGCAAGAAGCATAACGGTTGCGACAACGGTTTTTCCGCTGCCGACATCCCCCTGTAAAAGACGTGCCATTGGCTTTTCACTGTTTAAATCGTTAAGAATTTCATTAATTGCTTTTTTTTGTCCGTTTGTGAGTTCAAACGGAAGACTTTCGATAAATTTTTGAACAAGTCCGCCTGAGTGAACCGTGAGCGCAGGGCAGGTGTTGTTTGCCAGATTTTCCTGACGCGCTTTTGCAAGGCGCAGCTGGATAAGGAATAATTCTTCAAATACGAGTGAAAAGCGGGATTGCTCTAAAAGTTCCATGGTTTCGGGGAAGTGAATTTGTTTGACGGAGATTTTTTTCGGCAAAATCCCGTGTTTTTCGCGTATGTAATCCGGCAGAACGTCAACAATATAATCGTTGTACATCTCAATCGCATTGAAAATTGCACGGCGCAGGGTTTTGATATTTAATCCTTCGCAAACTGTATAAATCGGAACAATTCTGCCCAAATTCAGGTTTGAACCGGTGCTTTCCATAAACTCGCCGCTCATAATTGAGTAACTTGGTTTATCAATGGTAAGCTGTCCGGTATAGTTATTTCGTTTGACGGTTCCGGAAACCATTATGCCTGCGTTGACGGGGAATTGGGATTTTATTCTTTCCTGCATCACGCGGGTTGCTTTTGCCTGAAAAAATGAAAGTTCAAGGCTTCCGCTTTCATCCTGAATTTTTACCCTTACAACGGAGAGATTATTTTTTGTGTTGAAGGCCGAAACTGATTTTACGTAGCCGAAAACGGTTGTATTTTCGCCCTCGCGCAGTTTTTTAATGAGTGTTCTGGAGGAATAGTCAATGTGCTTGCGCGGAAAATACGTTATCAAATCAAGCGCGGTATAAATCCCGAGTTTATTAAGATAGTAGGCGATTTTCGGCCCCACGCCTTTGACGTAAGTGACATCGACTTTATCGGGGCTTTCAAGCCGGCGTTCCTGTGTTTGGGGGTCGTGAACGGTGGTCGCTTTTTCTTCATCAAGCGTAAGTTTTATAACTTTGATAAGTCTTTCTATTGCTTTTCTGCGGTCATTAACGTCAAAACAGCGGTAGCCGTCAAAGGTTTCCATAATGACGCCCCAGCGCGGGTTTTTGCCGGATGTTTTGTAAATCTTTCGGGCTTCACCTTTGATAAATTGCGAGAAGGTTTGGCTTTGCCCCCGTATATCAATGTATCGGTGCTTGACTTCTACTTCTATGGCTTTTTTTAGTTTCTCTAAGTTTTCCATGTTTTTATGTTTTTTCTGTCATCCCGAACTTGTTTCGGGATCTGTCAGTCGTTAAATTCTTACGGTCACATTGGATAGATGCTGAATCAAGTTCAGCATGACAGAAGGTTATTCGCTTAAATTATTTACCCTCAGTATTTCGTAAATATCCATTTTATTTTGTTTGCCGCGGATTGTGACGCCGCCGATTTTGATTACGTCAACACGGTTTTTTACAAACTCGTAAGTAGTGGAGCCGATGAGGAATTTTGTTTTATAAACCTTGTTATAGCTTTCAATACGGCTTGCAATGTTTACGGTGTCACCGATGACAGTGTACTCAAGACGTTTTTCAGAACCTATGTTACCTACGAAAACTTCACCTGTATTTATTCCAATACCGATTTCAATATCGGGTTTGTTTTCGTCCATCCATTTGTAGCGGAGTTTGCGAACGCATTTTAACATTTCGTTTGCGCACAGAA
This sequence comes from Candidatus Gastranaerophilales bacterium, assembly GCA_944325835.1. GTDB lineage: Bacteria > Cyanobacteriota > Vampirovibrionia > Gastranaerophilales > Gastranaerophilaceae > Gastranaerophilus. The sequence continues at coordinate 30,778 of CALVBO010000013.1, read as the reverse complement.
CCGCTTTCATAGGATGAAGTTCGTCCTCTATTGGATCGCCGAAGATTGCCATTACTGCGTCACCGATAAATTTATTAATGACACCATTGTATTTTGTGATAATAGGTTCAATTGCGGAAAAATATTCGTTTAAAATCATAGAAACTTCTTCCGCGGTCATTTTTTCGCTCATTGAGGTAAACCCTCTGATATCGGCGAAAAGTACGGAAACAACAGCTTTCCGCCCACCTAAACGTATGTCGTCAATATTTTTTACAACGTTTTGCATAATATCTTGCGATATATATTTGCCCATTGCCATTTTCACTTTTTCTTTGTTTTTGTTTTCAAGGATAAAGCGGAACGCGTAGCCAAAAATCAGTGTGGCAAGAATAACGACAACAGGAGTTATAACATCCGGCGCAATGTTGTTAGGGTAGAGAATAAGCGCGTTAACAAGTATATAGCCGAAAATTATGCCCATAATAGTTGCAAGTGAAGCGCCGAATGTCAAATTCATTACAATAATGAAGGTTATCAGGGAAAGGACAAGCGCCGCGAGCATTTCCGCCAAAAGATGCGGGCGGTGGATAATCTGATTGTTAACGAGGTTATCATAAATACTTGCCTGAATATCAACTCCGGGGTGGTTTGCGCCAATCGGGGTCATACCGGAATCTTCAAGTCCGACAACATCACCGCGGGCGTTCAGTCCGAAAAATACGGTTTTGTCTTTAAACTCTGACGGGTCAATAACCGGCTGCTGACCTTTCTTGAGCGCATCGTATGAGTTTATGATATCAATTGCGGAATACTGTTTGTGCGAATAAATACTATTTGGAAGGTATTTGTAAAAATGGATATTGCTTGTGAAAACCTGTCTGTCTGTTACCGGAATTGTCAGGCCTGTTTTGTCAACAACAATCCGGTTGTCATAGAGCGTAATTTTATCTGTGTTATTTGCAAGCAGGTACATTCTGAGCGCAATTGAGGGGTAAAGTTCACCGTTGATGTTTACAAGTGAATAGGTTTTTATAAATGTTTTATTCACCCCGTGCATTCCGTTTGCGGAAGAACCTACATTTTTAACGGAGAAAAAGTATTCTGTCGGGAAAACCGCCATGGATTTATAAATCGGCGCGGCTTTTCTGGTTCTTTTATCTTCAATATTTATTTTAAATCTTTGATTAAAATATGATTCATAAATCGGGCCGTCAATATCTTCCGGATAGTCCTGAATCGTGGGAACAAAAGCCGCAACGAGTTTATCTGAAAGCTTTGCCGCTGCTGCGTAGAAGGCTCTGTCAGAAGCCGGATTTTGTAAATCAGAACCTTTCACCACCGTATCAAGTCCGATTATTTTGAGGTCAGTGTATTCGGAGAAATAGTTCATAATTTTTGCATACATTTCGCGTTTCCACGGCCAACGGACTTTGTCGATAGATTTGTCGTCAATCGCAACTATTACGGTGTCAGGGTTGCCGTATTCCGTTGCGGAAAACGCTTTGAGCATAAAATTATAAACATTCGGGAAAAGAAATGTATACGAGATAAACCAGACAATAAGAAATATTATTAAATATACTAATGCCGTATAAATATATAACAATCCGGTTTTTAATTTATCAAAAATTTTTCCCATACATTCTCCCTATCTTTAATTTATGATATAATAAATTCAAAAAAAAGGATAGTGGTATGGAAAAATATATTTATAATGACACTTTAATAGAAATGATGAAGGCGCAGCGACTTTTCCCTGTACTTCGCGGCAAAGATAAAATCAGAATGGCATCAATGGCAAGAGCGCTTGCAAAAGCCGGAATTGAGATTGTTGAAATCAATATAGACGCTCCGGAAATTTTTGAAGCAATTGAGGAGGTTGCAGGCGAAATTACGGTCTGCGCGGGCGGAATTATTACTTCGCATCAGGCAGAAGTTGCGTTGCAGGCAGGGGCGAAAGTTTTTTCTTCACCGATTTTTCAAACTAATCTTTTGAAAATTTCAAAAAGCAGAAAAATCCCTTATATTGCCGGCACAACGACGGCTAACGAGGCCTACAGCGCGTGGAAATCCAGAATCCCGCTTATCAAACTTTATCCGATAACGGCAATGGGCGGAACAATGTATCTTGAAGATATTTTAAGACCGATGCCGTTTCTTAACATTATGCCTGCGGGGAATATAAAATTATCCGAGGTTAAAGAGTATATTAAAGCCGGTGCAACAAGCGTTGCGGTCGGACGCGATATTTATGACGGCTATACTCCGCAGGAAATCACAATGCGGGTTCAAAATTTCTTAAAAGAGGTTAAAAGTTAGGCTTATATGGCGAAAAAGGTTGCAGTTTCGGGATATTACGGGTTTAAAAACTTCGGTGATGAGTTGATTTTGTCAATTCTCACCGAAAAATTAAAATCCGTCGGTGCACGGGTAAAAGTTTTTTCTTCAGACACCGCTTTCACCCGAAAAACCTGCGGGGTCGAGAGTGTCAAACGCTTTAGCCCTTTTGCGGTTGTAAAAACTCTTTTGTGGTGTGACGTTTTAATCTCCGGCGGCGGCAGCCTTTTTCAGGACGCAACAAGCGTAAAAAGTGTTCTATATTATGCTTTTATCCTTGGATTAGCACAGCTTTTCGGTAAAAAGACCGTAATTTTTGCGCAGGGCATAGGGCCTTTATACCACCCTCTGTCACGTTTTTGTGTGAAAAATCTTTTCCGCCACTGTAATTATGTGTCGGTGCGTGATGAAAGAAGCCTTAACTTAATGGAAAATTGGGGTATCAAAGCTGCACTTGTGCCGGATCCTGCATATTCTTTAGCTATTGCACAAGTTGAAAAAGAAAATATTCTCGGGGTTCAACTCCGCAGTTTTACCGGCATGGATACAGAATTTTTGCAAAATTTTGCCTTTGCGATTTCAAAATGCCCGCAAAAATGTATAAAAGTTTTTCCGCTTCAAAAATCGCTGGATTTAGCGGTATGCAGGGAGTTTGTGGCGCTGCTTCAAGGGGTGGTGCCGGATAAAGAAGTTGAAATTGTCGAGGATAACCTGATAGTGGAATTAAGCAGGCTTGATACACTGGTTTCAATGCGTTTCCATTCGCTCATTGTGGCTCTTAAAGCAGGTGTTAAATGCGCGGTTATTAACTATGACCCTAAGGTGCAAATTTTAGCCGAAAATTTCTCGCTTCCTCTGATAGAATTTACAGATAGTTCGTACGACATTCTGCAAAAAATTAAAAATTCTGCCGCAGCGTCAGGAGTGCAGGATTCTTATCCGTGGGAAAACTTATTAAAGTTCGTACGCTGATTTTTGAGGAAATTTTTCTTCAAGCATTTCCTGCATATATTTCCGGTCTTTGTCTTTAGTTTTTCTGCCGTCGTTGATGCAGAAAAGCTGAAAATCTTTGTGACGGAAATGTTTCATCTTTTTAATCGTGCAGCTTGAATAACAGGTTTCGTTAATCCGCGGGAAGTATTTGTCATACCATTTTCTTGGATATTCTTTAATTACGGCTCCTTTTTCGGCAACGGCATAGTAACTTATAATCATTCTTTGAACATCTGTTTCTTCGCGGAATTTATGTTGAGCGGTTTTTTCAAATTCATCTTTAAAATATTCAATGCATTCTAAAAAGTCAGACTTTCTGTAACTGTCAATACCGTGGTGTGACCAGTAGGGAACAGCTTTACCAAATTTATCAAGAATCATCTTGTAACCGTTGTAAACCATATTGCCGAAAAGTGAATGCTGCGGCTTCGGAGTCATTTTTCTGCTTACCCTGCAAATCGGCGCCCCTTCCGGAGTGAAGAAAAAGTCTTTATCTACATTTCCCCAGAAAAACATATCGTCATTCGCAAATAGAAAATGCTCGCTTAACCCCGGAATTTTAGGGATAAAAATTTCTATTGCAGAAGAATTAAATGTCGGCAGGTATTTAGCCGGAATAATATCTTTGTGATCAATAATTTTGATTTTAGGATGGTTGATATTTAACCACTCCGGCACCTGCTCGTAGGTGACTATATAAATATTTCTAATCCACGGCGCATATTTTTCGGCTGAACGGAGTGAATATTTTAACTCGTTCATCTCTATAAAACGGAAATTAGAAGTCCCTTCGCGATCAAGCTCTTTATTCGTGTATGCTTTAAAGGCCAGCTCTTTTTTCTTTTGGAATTCGGGATCGTTTCCGTCACACCATAAATATACCAGATCAACATCAAAATTCATGTCTTATATATTAATATAAGAGCTTGCGGCTGTCAAATATTGCTAGAGTTCGTATGCTGATTTTTGGGGAAATTTTTCTTCGAGCATTTCCTGCATGTATTTTCTGTCTTTGTCTTTTGTTTTGTTACCGTCATTGATACAGAAAAGCTTAAAATCTTTTCCCCTGAATTGTTTCATTTTACTTATTCTGCAGCTGGTGTAGGCGTTTTCTTCCGTGAAAGGCAGAAATTTTTGATACCATTTTCTCCTCGCTACTTCTTTTACCGTTGCGCCCTTTGCCGCAATGGCATAAAAATTCACAATCATTCTTTGAACATCGTTTGTATCCCTGAAAGTGTGGCTTGCAGTTTCCATGATTTCCTCTTTAAAGCAGTTAAGACATTCAAGAAAATCAGATCTTCTGTAACCGTCGATACCGTGGTGCGGCCAATATTTAATATCTTTGTCCGGAAATCTTTCCGATACTAAGTTATAAGCATTATTAATTGTTATACTATAAATCGAGTGTACATTTTTTGCTTTTCGCCTTATTACGCGGCAGATTGGTGCGCCGTTTTCATTGAAGAAGAAATCCTTTTCAACATCACCCCAGAAAAACATATCATCATTAGCGTATAAAAAATGTTCGCTTAAATCCGGAATCATCGGCAAAAATATTTCAATAACGTTTGAATTGAATGTCGGCAGATACTTTTGAGGAATTATGTCTTTGTGGTCAATAATTTTAATTTTCGGGTGCTTTGTATTTAACCACGCCGGCACCTGTTCGTAAGTGACTATATAAATATTTCTTATCCACGGCGCGTATTTTTCAGCAGAGCGCAGGGAATACTTTAACTCGTCGGAATTCACAAAACGGGCATTGACAAGACCGTCTTTGTTTAAAAGACTTTTGTTTGTTTTCTCAAATGCTTCCAGCTTTTTTCTTTGAAATTCCGGATCACTTCCGTCACACCATAGGTAAACTAAATCTATATCAAAATTTAATTTCATATTTAAAATTTTATTAAAGATTTGTTAGAAATTTGTTAGTAACAAAGGCGGGGCAGCTTCATAAGCTGCCTCGCCCCGCTTAAGATGATACTACATTTTAATGTCTAGTGTGTCGTTTGGATAAATGAGAACTGTGTATTTGTCTTTTTCAAAATGTAAGTTGTTGCGTTCAAGGATTTTGTAAGTTCGTTTAAGAACTTCTTCATCCGTCGGAATTTTGCCGCCTTTTTCTTTGATTAACTCTGCTTTTGCAATGTTCCAGCAGTTATCGCCTTTTCGGACAATGTACTTGCCGGTTTTATCATCAAACGGGATTTCGCTTATGGCCTGTTGTTCTATTGTATCTACAGGTTCTTCGCTAACGACCGGAGGTGTAATTCCAATGTCAATGCTGTCTGCCGGAGAGGTTGCAGCATTCGTGCTGTCGGAAGGCGTTTCTGAGATTACCGGAGTGGTTGAAATATTTGTTGTATTGTTTGTTACAGGGGCTGACTCATTGCCTGTTTTTTCGTTTTTGTTGACGAAATAAGCGATACCTGCGCCGATTGCGCCCAGTGCCAGCACTGCAAGAGCAAATTTACCTTTCTTGCCGAGTTTAAATTTTTGTTTTTTGACCGGCAGTTCTTCTATAACCGGCGACTTATCAATTGACGGCTCAGCAACCGGCGGTCGTTTTTCGACAGGCGGCTCTGTTACCGGCGGTTTGTCGATTGGCGGTTCACTAACCGGCGGCTTAGGCTCTTCATAATCCTTGAATAATTCTTCATAAACTGCCTGCATTTCATTGTGTTTACGTGTCCTTTCAATAGCTTCTTCTGCAAGCAGGTCAGCCTTTACAACGCCTGATACCTCCGGTTTTGTGTATGTAAGCCCGTGTTCTGCGGCATATTTTTCCCAGTTCATACCGGTTGAAGAGGTCGGGTTTGCACCTCCAAGCGGCGTTACGGACGGATGTTTGCCGTTGCCGTAGCCGAATAATTTGTTATAAAAACTTTGTGTTTCTGTGTGAAGTGCCTCGGCTTCTCCGGCAGCTTTTTCCAGTGCGTGAAGCCGTGAATTATATGTTGTTCGCAGGCTTTGCGGTAGTTTTTTCCCGTATTCTTTTTCTAAAGCCTTCAAGTCATCAACGGATTCGGCGTTAAGTATTGCCTGTCTGAAATTTTCGTTTTGGGCGACTTTCGCATTGGTGCCGCGTGCAGCAAGTTCCTGCCTGCGTTGTGAGTTTGTCAGCCCCGGTGCAAAATCGTGTTCCATTTTTGCAAATGCTTTTCTTTGTTTTGCGGTTCCGTGGGTGTTTACTAAATCTCTGATTGCATCTAAATCCCCCTGATTTTTGCAGTTTTGAAGCGCCCATTTCAAAAATTCCTGAGTTTCTTGCGCACTTCTTCTGGCTGAATTTGCTTCACGGCGTCTGTTTTTCATAATTTCTGCCAGAGTTTTTTCTCTTCGCGCCGGTGTTGTTGTTTTGCCTGTGTAAGTATAACTTCCCCTTTTTTCCTCAATTTTGTTTACCATAATAATTAATCCTCATATTTCCCTTGTTTTCCTCTTCGTGGATTAGCCAGCTTCCCCATACCTCTAAAAACGTATTTTGTATTTTTAAAATGCTAATTTTTTGTACAATCTTTACAAAATTTAATAGTTAATAGCTGTGAAATACCAGTTAATAACCGTTAGAAGTTGACTGCGACAGGATTTATACTATTATTAGGATGAATAAGAATTACGATTTAGAAAAGAGATTCGGGGCAAAACTTGCTTATGTTCGGAAGTCAAAAAAACTTTCGCAGATGAAGCTTGCTGAACTTGTTGATATGAATTTCAATTACATCGGTCAAATCGAACGCGGCGAAGCTAACGTTACGATTAAGACAATGAAAACTCTTGCCAACGCTCTTGATATTGAAGTCGGTGATTTATTTGAGTTTTATTTTTAATGGTTGTTAACCGGTAATTTTAATAAATAGCAAAGAAAAGTTTACAAAAACTTTACAAATTGACTTTTATTTGGTATGATGTAGTAGTTAATAGGGTAATCTAATGGAGTAAAAATGACATCACAAGAATTAAGTTTTGAAGAATTACTGGCTAAGTATGATTATAGTTTTCAAAAAGGCAATTTAGTAAAAGGAACGGTCTGCGGTTATGATAATACCGGCGTTCTGGTTGATATCGGCGCAAAAACAACCGCCGTTGTTCCGACCCGTGAAGCCGTTGATAAAGGCGAAAACGTTGAAGAAAAACTTGAAAAAGGCAAAGAATACGAATTTTTGATTATAAAAGAAGAAGATGATGAAGGTAAATTTTTACTTTCATACAAACGTGTTCAAAGTGCATACGCATGGCAGGAACTTGAAAAAGCAAAAGCTGCCGGCGATGTTATTCTGGCAACCGTTACAGGTATTGTTAAAGGCGGTCTGCTGGTTGAAGTTTCAGGGGTTAAAGGTTTTGTTCCGTCCTCTCAATTGCGCTCTAAAGATGCAAATGTTGAGGTCGGCTCAAAAATTGAATTAAAAATTCTTACACTTGATGCGCAGCAAAATTCGTTTATCCTTTCTAATAAAAAGGTCTATGATGACAGCGTTGTAGAAAGTCGTAAAAATTTATTCTCACAAATTGAACCTGGACAAATCGTCAAAGGTGATGTTGTAAGAATTACGGATTTCGGCGCGTTTGTAGACCTCGGCGGGATTGACGGCTTGTTGCCGCTCTCTCAACTTTCATGGAGATGGATTGATCATCCGACCGATGTTCTTAAAGTCGGCGAAAAAATTGATGTTGAAGTTATCGCTGTAGATCACGAAAAACAAAGAGTTTCACTTAGCTTGAAAAATCTTGAGCCGGATCCGTGGATTGAAGCTGAAAAGAACATCAAAACCGGTGATAAAGTTGAAGGCGTAATTTCAAGAATTAAACATTTCGGCGCATTCGTCGAGGTGTTCCCTGGTGTTGAAGCTCTTCTTCCGCACGCAGAAGTCGTTGAATTACAAAACAAAATCGGCTCTGTTTTAAAAGTAGGCGATAAAGTTTTGACATATATTCTGAAATTCAACCCGACTGATAAGAGAATTGCTCTGACCGTGGATGAGTCTAAATTCCATTCGGATGCGGAAGTTGAGTTCGTAGAACCGCCGGCACCGGCAGAACCTGCAGAAGATGAAATGTAAAATTTATAGGACAAAAAAGCCCGCTCGACTGAGCGGGCTTTTTTTATTTGTCGACTCTTGAAAAAACTTCAACGTTTATATCGTCATAGGTGTTTGTATTGAAGTAGGCACAGCTTGCAACCATTGCGGCATTATCTGTGCAGTATTTCATTGGCGGGGCAAAAACTTTGTAGCCTTCTTCTTCCAGCGAGAAAACCTTTCTGCGGATTTCGGAGTTTGCCGCAACGCCGCCTGCCAGAACAACTTGATTATAGCCGCGCTCTTCCATAGCTTTTTTCAATTTTTTATAAAGCGTTTTTGAAACGCATTCCTGAAAACTTGCGCACAAGTCTGCGGTCGGAAGTTCCTGTCCGTCAAAGGATTTAACGAGTTTCAGCATTGCGGTTTTAAGTCCGCTGAAACTGAAATTGTAACCATCGACTTTTGCCTGCGGTAAGATAAATGCTTTTGGGTTTCCTTCGTGAGCCATTTTATCCAATTTCGGCCCGCCCGGGTATGGAAGCCCGATTAGGCGTGCGACTTTGTCATAAGCTTCACCTACTGCATCGTCTATTGTTTCGCCCAGAATTGTTTGTTCCGAATACGATTTCACATCAATAATCTGCGTATGCCCGCCGCTGATAAGAAGTGCAAGAAACGGCGGTTTTAAATTCGTATCAAGATAATTTGCGCAAAGATGGGCGTTAAGGTGGTTTACGCCTATAAAGGGTTTATCATTTACTAGAGCAAGGGTTTTTGCCGCGTTCAAACCGACCAGCAGACAGCCGACAAGCCCAGGCCCGACGGTCGCTGCGAAGGCGTCAATGTCAGAACCTTTTACTCCGGCCTGTTTGTATGCTTCTGCGATTACGACATTTATTGCCTCTAAGTGTTCGCGGGCTGCGATTTCAGGGAAAACCCCGCCGTATTTTTCGTGAACTTTTACCTGTGAAGCCACAATATTTGCGACTACTTCCCGTCCGCCTTTGACTATTGCGCAGGCAGTTTCGTCACAACTGGATTCAATCGCCATTATCAGCGAATTGTCGTTCAACTCTACGGGTTTATTTGTAAATGATGTAAATTTCTTATTGTTCATGTTATCATTTTATCACAAAGATAAATTAGGGAACATAATTATGCAGTTTATAGATAAAAGTAAAATCAGAATAGTATCCGGCCGCGGCGGAAACGGTATGGTTGCATGGCGGCGTGAGAAATATGTAGACAAAGGCGGACCGGCAGGCGGTGACGGCGGCCGCGGCGGAGATGTTTATCTTGTTGCGGACGAGGGAATGTCTACTCTGATGGATTTTAAATATAAATCTGTGTATAAGGCACCGAACGGCGAAAACGGCGGGATTAAAAACTGCCACGGAGCCTGCGCGAAAGATTTGTACATAAGGGTTCCTGTCGGGACGTTGGTGCGCGATATTAAAACAGGAAATGTTATTGCTGATTTGACAAAAAACGAGCAAACCGTAATGGTTGCCAAGGGCGGCCGTGGCGGTCGCGGAAACGCACGTTTTGCAACAGCGCAAAAGAGAGCGCCGCAGTTTTGCGAACCGGGCGAACCCGGGATTGAGCGCGAACTCTTTTTAGAATTGAAATTAATCGCGGATGTCGGTTTACTCGGGATGCCGAATGCCGGTAAATCAACTTTGATAAGCAGAATTTCTTCAGCTCGCCCGAAAATCGCGGATTATCCGTTCACGACCCTTGTGCCGAATTTAGGCGTTGTTAAGAAACGTGACGGGGACGGGTATGTTGTTGCCGACATTCCTGGATTGATTGAGGGCGCAAGTGAAGGCGTCGGACTCGGGCATGAGTTTTTGCGGCACGTTGAGCGCTGCCGTTTCCTTGTTCATCTGGTGGATGTAACGGCGGAAAACCCGCTTCAAAACTATCAGATTATTAACAACGAATTGAAAAAGCATTCGGAAACACTCTATAACCGTTACCAAATTGTTGTTTTGAATAAAATTGATGCGATTGATTCGGAACATCTTGAAGACTTGAAGGCAGAATTTACACCTCATGTTAAAGAACTTTATGCGATTTCGGCTGTAACAGGAGAGGGTTTGGAAAAACTTCTTGATGTGATGAGCGAAAAGGTTGACGAAATTCCGCATCCGCCCTCAGAAGTCAATGTTGAGGAAGATTTGGGCGCCTTCGACAATGATGACAGTAATTTTGAAGTCTTTAAGGCTGATAAAAATACATTCATTGTACAGGGCGGCAAAATCGAGCGTCTTGCGCAGGTAACGAGTGACCGCAACCCGGAACAGATTATACGGCTTCAAAATATTATGAAGGGTATGGGGATTTTTGATGAGCTGGCAAAACGCGGTATAAAAGATGAGGACACCGTAATCGTCGGGCATCTTGAGTTTGTTTATTTTAAAGATGAGATTTATGGTTAGGCGGGGCACCCCCATTCATAATTAGAGGTTGAGTGTCTTGTAAATCTCTTGCCAAAAAATTAAAATTTTTATATAATCTGAAAGGAAATAGGGAGAGGTGTATTATGAATATTGAACATATTAAAAAAGTCGATCCGCAGGTTGCTGAGCAGATTGAACTTGAATTGAAAAGACAGCAGGAAACAATTGAGCTGATTGCAAGTGAAAATATTACCTCTCTTGCGGTTATGGAGGCTGCCGGCAGCGTTCTCACAAACAAATACGCGGAAGGCAAACCGCACAAACGTTTCTACAACGGCTGCGAGCATGTTGATGTTATTGAAGAGCTGGCGCAAAAACGCGCGTGTGAACTTTTTCACATGGATCACGCCAATGTTCAGCCACACTCCGGAGCGCAAGCCAATATGGCAGTTTTTGTTTACGCGCTTAAGCCGGGTGATACGGTTCTCGGGATGGATTTATCCAACGGCGGTCACCTCTCTCACGGCTCGCCGGTTAACTTTTCAGGGCTTTATTTTAACGTAAAAAGTTACGGTGTTGATGAAAACGGCAACATTGACTACGAAAATGTTCGTCAAATGGCTCTTGAGCATAAACCTAAATTGATTATTTGCGGGGCAAGTAATTATTCTAAAGTTATTGATTTTAAAAAGTTTAAAGAAATTGCAGATGAAGTCGGTGCGCTTCTGCTAGCAGACATTGCGCATATTGCAGGACTTGTGGTTGCCGGAATTCATCCGTCACCGGCACCGTATGCGGATTTTGTAACTACAACCACGCACAAATCCTTAAGAGGCCCTCGCGGCGGGATTATTATGTGCAAAGAAGAGCACGCTTTAGGTATTGATAAGGCTGTATTCCCGGGAATTCAGGGCGGGCCGCTTGAACACATAATCGCGGCTAAGGCTGTGGCGTTAAAAGAAGCAGGTGCACCTGAATTTAAAACTTATGCACAGCAAATTGTTAAAAATGCTAAAGCTCTGGCACAGGGGTTAATGGATAACGGAATGGAAATCGTTGGCGGTATGACTGAAAACCACCTTATGACGCTTGATTTGCGCAATACCGGTAAAACCGGCAAGGATATGGCGAATGTGCTTGAGCGTGTCGGAATTACCGCAAATAAAAATACTGTTCCGAATGACCCGCAAAGTCCGTTTGTAACAAGCGGTATCAGGCTCGGTACCCCTGCGGTTACTACCCGCGGATTTAAAGAAGATGATATGCGCGTTGTCGCAGAAATTATTGCCGGCGCGATTAAAAATTCTGACAACGAAGCAGAACTTGCAAAAATCAGAGAAAAATCTCTCGCTCTTTGCAAAAAATATCCGTTATATGAAGGTTAAACTACTATGAAAATGAGCGCACATATTTTAGGTTCAGTGATAGCATATATCTTTGGAATGTTTCTGGTTCCAATGGTTATAGATTTTTCTAAAAAAGAAGGGCTGGTTGATGTCCCGAACGAAAGAAAAATTCACACAAAACCTATTTCGCGCATAGGCGGGGTAGCGATTTTTTCCAGCGTAATGCTTACATTTTTAAGTCTGGTTTTATTAAGCTATTACCCGTATGGAAGTCTTCTGTCCGGCGTTTTGCTTGGAAGCTCACTGATGTTTCTGCTCGGGCTTGTCGATGATATTTACAACCTTGACGCTAAAACAAAACTTTTTATACAAATCGCAATCGCAACGCTTGCTTACCTTTTAGGTATAAGTATTCACACGCTTCCGTTTTTTGGTGAAATCGGCTTATGGTCTTATCCCGTGACGATTTTGTGGATTGTCGGGATTAGTAATGCGCTGAATTTTATCGACGGCGTGGACGGGCTTGCCGGAACTATTACCGCGCTTGCGGCGATTTCGCTTTCCGTAATTGCTGTCACAATGTCGCCTGCCAATCCGATAATCGCTCTGGTCGGGTTTATTCTTGCCGGCTCAATGCTTGCGTTTTTGACCTACAATTACAATCCTGCAAGAATTTTTATGGGTGATTCCGGCGCACTGTTTTCCGGATTTATGCTCGCAACGATTTCTGTTATCGGAATTATGAAAACCGCAACCCTTGCAATTTTTATCATTGCGCCGCTGGTGCTTGCAGTGCCGATTTTGGACATAACTTTTTCCAGCCTCAGACGTATCGCGAAAGGGAAATCGCCGTTTGTTGCAGATGCTGAACACATTCACCACAAACTTATCCATGCAGGCTTTTCTCAAAAGTCTACTGTTGGAATTCTGGCCTCCGTCGCAATTGTCTTTAGCTCGGTTGCGGCGCTGATTTTGGGCAACCAGACCGTCAGATACTTCATTACCGCGATCGTAATCCTTGTATCTATAATGGTTATTATGAATCTGTTGAAGTTTTATTTTGCCTCTCGCAAATAGCCTTGACTAATTGGCTGTTATGTTAAATAATGAATGTATAAACTAAGAAAGGAAGGGTAAATGAATGAAAGAAATTAAAAGTGTAAACAATTTGACAGGGGGGGGGGGGGAGCCCTGAGCAGAGCCAGAGAGTAGTTTTCGGGCGTCAATTAGACGAAAACTACTCACAGACGAGCGCGCGACAGGCGAAACCGCGCTTTCGACTGCAAGCGCGAGCGGTGGCGTTTAACGCGAAGGGCGGAGAGCCGGCTGAGCCGGTCGCTGAGCGACATCCCCGATTGAACCCGTGCGTGTGGACCACGATTATGCGTGGTTTTACAATGGCCGAAATCCTGTTATCCCTGACTATAATCGGCGTGGTAGCGGCAATAACACTTCCGTCACTCACCGGCAACATAAACGAACGTACATGGAACACGCAGAGAAAAGCCTTATATGCACGCTTTTCACAGGCAATCTCATTAATGCCTGCAATAAATGGTTATGGTACGTTGAAAGAAGTTACAGATAGCGCCACCGGCTCAACCTCAATTGAGGATACCGCCGCTGAAACTTTTGTGACCGCAGGTTTATCTAAAGTCATGAAAATAAACAATATTTGTGATAATAATCATCTTGAGGATTGTGGTTTAGCTTCCCGTATAACAACTGCTGACGGTGAACAAATTTCTATGCCTAAAACAATGGCGGAATTAAATTCTCAAATGACGATGTCAGCATCAAACGGATTTAATACAACGTCAATGTTAGATACGAAAGCTGCCGCGTTTGAAACTCAAAACGGAGAAAGTGTTTTAGTTTTTTACAATCCGGGATGTATCGGAAGTTTGCAGGAAACTCCCTGGGGCGGCGGTGTTGGTTATTATATTCAAAACAAAATATGTGCCAATTTTATTTATGATTTGAACGGCACCAAAGGCCCGAATACTGTCGGCAAGGATATCGGGTTTATGACCGCAATGTATCCGTCGGATGTTAAGCTTGCAATGCCTATACCTGCTCCAACTCTTGCCAGTGACGGTGTTGTAGGTGTGGACGCGTCAAAAACCTGTACCGATTACGGTAGTGAATACCGGCTGCCAAATATTGAGGAAGGTATTTCTATTTTTGTAAATCAAAATCTTTTATCAGCAGATTTTAATAATGCATATTGGACTTCCAGTAAAATAGTTCAGAACGGTGAAACCCGTATGCTGTTAATTGTAATGCGCAATGGCGATCGCGGCGGGCAGGTTGATGATTTAATACCTAATAGTGAGCAACGTCCAGTGTTGTGTGTAAGACGATAATTCCCGCGGGTACTGTTAAGAATTCTTAATAGTACCCGTTTTACATACTTGACAAATTTTTATCATTATGATAGCCTGTAAAAAAAGGATTTAATTACTCAGTTCTGGTGTGCCTAAACAAGGAACAGATGACGGAGCGGTCTTTGAAGATTGGTTCTGTGTTTCTCGGGTGGCTATGAAGAATATTTAAGTGTAAATCCTGCCCATAGTAGATGTGACTCAAGACGGGTCAAAAGTTGTGTGAAACAGTAGACGAGGTTAGTACTATGCCGATAGATGGTGTTCAAAACTACAATATAACTGCGCGAAATGGTTCGCTGTCAAATGTAATTGCCGGCACCGTTCTGGGTGTTGCTGCCGGATATGCTGCTAAACACGTTGTTCCGCTTGATTCTACTGAGCGTTCTAACATTCCTTATCGCTCTATCATCAATGTCGCAAGAAAAGAAACCAATAAAAAAATGGTTGAAAACTTTAATGCGCTCAACAAACGCTCTGAAGCTCAGGATGTTTTTGTAAAAATGATTAAGGAAAAGGATTTCAAAAATAGTAATAAAATTCTTGAATCATTAGAAACAACTAAGCCGGACGTCGCAAAAGAATTTAAAAAGATTGTTAAAGTCGCGGATAAAGATTCAAGCGCGGTTGCAAAACAATATGCGGGCGCTTATCACAGATTCTTGAAATGTCTGCGTCCGAATGCACAATTCGTGGGTGTCGGCGCTGCTGTCGGATTCCTCGGCGGCGTGCTGTACAACGTTTTTACACACGATAAAGCATAAGTTTAAATTTTGTATTTGAATATCGAGTTAAATTTTGGCCTTTTGGGCCTTTTTTTTATACAATTTGCGCCAGTTTGTTCAGCATATTTATCGCCGGAAAATATTCTTTCAAAATATGCAGGCAAGAAAGACAATAATTTCTTGCGCCTTCTTTGTCGCCGGCATCATACTTCATAAGCGCTATCTGATAATGAAGTTCCGGATCGTTGTAGAAGAAATCCTTTGCTTTGTTTGCGAAAAATTCCGCAAATTGTTGATAGTGATTAAAATGGAATGCGCGGGCGAAAAATTTGTAAGATTCGGCGTTAATACTTGCGAAAATGTCTGAATATGCGCACAGAATTTCAACGTAATTGCCCTTGTGGTATTGCATAAGCAGGTTTAAATCAACTTCCAGAAAATTTCTGAGTTGAAAGAATGTAGGCATTTCTTCATAGTTAATTTCCTGAGTTGTAAATTTTTTCTGGAGAATAGAAACTAACTTATATCCCCAAAGGGCACGGTTGTCGAACGATTTTATTTTTGAAAATAACTGTTTGGCGCCTTTCAAATCGTCATCAAGAAGTTTACAGTACGCGTATTCAAGCGTGAACCCGTTTTTTGCAAAGAAAGTTTTTGCCTCTTTAAGGTTGCCGTTCAGAAGTCTTTCTTTGTTTTTCAGGTATTTGTCTTCTTGCATAAGTTTGTAGGCTTATTGACAAACAGTGCGGAACTGTTTGTTAGTATTTGTTATCAGAGTTGAAATCCAGAGATGGCATCATATAATTCATCATCATGGCCTGAAGCATTTGAGGATTATACTGACCCAGATTATTTTGCATTTGCGTCATCATATAAGGAAGCATATCCAGTGAGCGGTTCTGGTTATTGTTATTGCCGAGAAGCATGCTCATTTGCGCCATTTCGGGATTATAATTTGCAGGCATTGCATTTGGTTGAATTGTCACTGCCATTCCAGCATTTTGAAGTGTTTTTAAAGCCTGTGCAATGTCCTCATTGCTTGGGGTTTGAGGCTGTGGCTGAGCCGGCTGCTCAATGACAGGTTCTTCTTTTTGTAAGGCTGGTTGAACTTCTGCTGTATTCATGGCAAGCATTGCCGGAAGTTCTTTTAAATCGGTTGTACTGTCATTAATAAGGTTGGATTCTTCTTTGTATTCTTTTACCTGAGCGTCAATGTCTGCGCCTTCAACGCCGAGGTTAGGGCAGGCAGGGCCGCCGATTAGGCAGTCGCGACCTCTTATTGCGCATTCGGTTAAAGTATCGCCCGGTTTAAGTTTAAGAATTGCGTCATATAAATCCAGAGCTGCTTTAACGTCGCCTATTTGAGTGTAGGAAAGCGCCATATAATACATTGCGACCGGATTAGGGTTATCCTGCTGCATTTTGGATTGGGCTTCCTGAATACAGCCGACGTAATTTTTTGAATTATATTTTTCAATGAGGCTTTCAATTAGTGCCGGATCATAGTACATATTGTTTGTAGCTGTCAAATAGCTCTGGGCATCTACTGTCGGATAAATTGCTTTGGCGCTGGATCCTGTAGGAACTGCTTCTGCGTTATCTGTTCCGCCGGTTGCATCATCTGCGCTATTGATTGCAGCATCCAAATCAAACGAGAAATCTTCTGCAGAAAATGCAGTACTTGAAAAACCTCCGATTATTGTGCACATTGTCAGCAATAATATCTTTTTCATATTGTTCATTGTTATCAACCTCTTGAAATAATTTTAATAATTTTTATTAATAAATCAACCTTTGTATCTTTATTTAATCATATTATACAATAGTTTGCAAGTTTATCACTAATGTAAATGAATGAATTATTTTGAAGTGAAGGCCTTTCTATGTTTGTACAGAAGTACAAAAAAGATTATGATAATGACAGTAACCGCAAGGATTACAAGTTCAATGTACTGTTTTATAGCTTCTCCGAAGAACATCAACACAAGGCTTACAAGGAAAAATCTTGCCCCCCTGCCCACAAAGCTTGCAAGGAAAAATTGAAGGAAATTCATTTTTAAAATCCCGCTTGCGATTGTGAAAATTTTATATGGAATAGGCGTGAAGGCTGAGATAAACACAGCGAGCATTCCGTATTTATCATATAATTTTTCAACGTTTTCAAATTGTTTATGGTATTTTTTGAAAAGCAGGTTAAAAGCGGGGCGTCCGCCGAAAAGACCTATTCCGTAGCCTATCACACCGCCAATGGCAGAGGACAGCGTGCAGACAAAAGCATACCAGAGTGCAAGCTGCGGGTTTTTTAAATCCATTGTTATCAGTAGGATATCAGGCGGCGGGAGAAGGAAAAAGCTTTCCACGCAGGAGTTTATGGCTAACCCTAAAAGCCCCCACTGTTCAAACCAGCCGTTCATTGCTATAAATAAATCGTGCATCATACTTCTCCCATATTATACTATAAAATTTTAGAATATTCCTCTTGCAGGAATTTTTTCGGCGGGGATTTTAATTCTATGAAATCCCACGGCAGTCTTGTGTTTAAATCCCAGTTTTCACTTGCATAGTAATCGGTGTTTATATTATTTTGGCGTGCAGCCTGTTTAAAGGCGCCGGACTTGCCGCCGAGTTTATATGTATCAATCAGGAATTGCGTAAAACTTCCGTCCCCGCGTGATAAAACAGCCTGCCAGTAATCCCATTTTGCACTGGAAATACTTATATTTATACCGAGTTTGTGAAATTCTTTTTTAAGATAATTGCTTTTTTTCTCAAGACTTTTTATGTTTTCGTGCCCGAACCACTGGAACGGTGTGTGTGCTTTTGGAACAAATGTTGAAACCCCGAAGGATATGTCAAATCCTGCAAAATTTGTTTTCAATCGTCTGGCAAGTGATATAAGTGCGTCAATATCCTCCTGTGTTTCGGTCGGCAAGCCTATCATTGCGTAGAATTTAAACCCTTTAAGTCCGTTTTCTTTTGCAATGCGTACGGCAGAAAAAATTTGTTCTTCCGTGATATTTTTGTTGATGACTTTTCTTAATCTTTCGCTGCCTGCTTCAACCGCGAGTGTTGAGTGGTGTGAACCTGTAAGTACAAGGGTTTTAATAACGTCAGGCGTTACGGCATCGACCCGCAGGGAAGAAAAATTCATCTCGATTTCGGGGCGTTCCAGTGCTTTTTCATAAATATATTTACAAAGTTCGTTAAATTTCGGATGCGCGCTTATTTGTGCACCGAGCAGCGCTATTTTGTTTGTGTGCGCAAGCCCCAAATCAATAACCCGTTTCAACTCCTCAATCGGAACAAACCTTATCGGAAGATTTAAAAAGCAGGCAAGACAAAAACGGCAGCAATTTGCGCAACCGCGCTCAACTTCAATGATAAATGTGTCTTTGAAAAAAGAATCATCGCTTAAAATAGTCGAATAAATACACTCTAAAGATTTTTTTGTGGATTTTATTACAGTTTTTTGTTCAAGTGAAGGAACATAAACCCCTTCAATTTCTGAAAGGAGTTTTAGAATTTCAGGACGCGGACGGTTTTTGTTTTCCTTAATGAGGTTTATAATAGAAGTATTTAAATTTTCTCCGTCACCGATTACGATAAAATCAAAGAAATCGCGGTACGGTTCGGGATTAGCACTCACAACGGGGCCGCCCGCAAAAATAAGCGGGTGAGAAGCGCCGCGTTCGCTTGCGCGGAACGGAATTTTATACTTTTCAAGTATTTGTAATATGTTTAAGAAATCAAAATCAAACGAGAACGAAAATGCCATTAAGTCGACTTCTGACGGCATAAAACATGTTGTTTCAGTGTCGGTTGTAATTTTTTCAACGCAAACATCCGGAAGCATTTCAGCCTCTTTAAGCAGCCATAAGTAGCCCAGAGAGGAGAGCGCAAAGGAATTTATTGCCGGATAGCAAAACCAGAAAATCAATTCCGGAGATTTATTTTGCGGCGGGGTATAGAGTTTATTCTCCATTCGCAATCAGCTCCGGTGTTTCTTCGTTGATTTTCTTGATATAAAGTTCATCGACTAAAACGCAGATAGTAGATGCGATTGCCGGAGAAAGGATTACGCCTACAACGCCGAAATACTGTTGCGCGATAAATAACGCCAGAAACAGTGTCAGCGGGTGTAAAGACATGAATTTCCCGAACAGGAACGGCCGTATGACGTAGTTTGATATCTGCTGGACGAGAAAGAATACTGCGATTGCGAGAATAACTTTCACCCAGCCGGCCGAATATGCAGCCAGAACAATTGCGGCAAGTGCAATTGCCGGCCCGACAAGCGGAACAATGTCAAGGATACCGGAAATTAAACCGAGAAGGAATGAATATTTGATATTCAAAATCCACAGTCCTATCATTACCATTACACCTACGGAAATCATAGAAATAACCTGTGTCCTGACGTAGGCACCGACTTTCAGGCTTATTGTTTCCAGAATACTTCTGGCAGAGGCTTTCATATCCGCAGGGAAAAATTCTACAAACTTGCCTTCGAGATATTCTTTATCAAGAGCGTAATAGAATACAATCATTGTAAAGACGATTAAGAACACGCAGATTTCTGCCAGATTCATTGTTATATCAATGGATTTGTTAACAACGTTTTGCGCAATACCACCCATTGAAGCCATGATATCCTGTAAATCAAGCAGGTCAGCCAGCCTGTAGCCAAAGGCTGATTTCGTGGTAATAAATGTTGTTGCCGTATCAATATTTTTCGGCAAAGATTCACAGAAGGATATAATTTCGTTTACTGATGCAACCAGAATAGGGATAAAGGTCAAAAATGTCAGGAGCATAAATGCTAAAACAACAATTGTTGCAGCAATTTTGCGGTTCATAAATTTTTGAAGTTTTTCTATGAACGGCTCCATTGATGAGGTAACAACAAATGCCGAATAGAAAAGCAGAAAAATTCCCATTATCTGCGGAATAAACAACACTACTGCAATCAGCAGCAAAACGCATACTATATTCTTTATTGTGAACCATTTTTTGTACATAGCTTCTCCTTATGTTGTTACATAAAAGCGGCGGACTAGCGTCCGCCAGCTGGATATTTAGCTGAATAATTCCGTGTAGTCCGGAATTTCAAATTTTTCGTTGTTAGCGTCTTTGTTAACAAAATCAAGATAATAATTCAGCGCTGTTTCTTTTGAATTTTCATAGAAATCCTGCGGAATGAATTTTTTATGGAGTTCCGTTCTATCGCCTGAATAGTTGCCTAAAATTCCGGCAAAGGTTTCAATATTTTCTTTATCAGCGCCGCCGCCGTATGCTTTTGTTTTGGCATCTGTTCCGGACGGTCTGATTTCGATATATTTGTCTGAGAAGTTCAGATATGTTCCGTCGCCGACAAATTTTATGTCTGTAAGATTTGAAAAATCGAGTTCTTTAAAGGTATCCGCAAGAACTTCTTTAACATTTTCAAGCGTCATCAAGCCTTTTCTGACGGCAATGGCCATAGAAAGATAGAAAAGGTCATTTTTCGTACGTTTTTCTTCACCGAGAAGTTTTTCCGCTTTTAGTTTTTCAATATCCGGTTCGGATTCGTTATAGTAGGCAATATCTACTCTTGTATCATATTTTGCCGTAATATTATTTTCTTTAAGCAGATTGATAAAGTGTTCTGCAAGAGTCTTTTTCCCGAGCTGTGAAACCAGCGCAGATGCAACGATAATCGCTTCTGTAGCGCTTTTTTCTCTCATTGCAATAGCTTTTCTGCCGTGCATTGATTGAATTAAATCTTCTGTACCCATAATCATTCCGCCGGATTCCTCGCCGCCGAATAAAAGACGCGGGTTAACGCCGAGGTTAATTTCGTTTCCGAAAACATCTTCTACAATTACAGGTTTTTTAGGCGCTTTTTGAAGCTGGAGTTCAACTTTTTTCATAACGTTTGCGATTTCCTTGAACCCTACCGGTACATTGACCACTTTGACATCATTTTTGGCAGCCCATTCGTCCCACGATTTCGCAGAAGCAGTTGTCTTAATGATAAATCTAGGGTGCTTATCCCAGAGTTTTTGTGCTTTCAGTTGTTTTGCCCAGAAGTCCATAAGCATTAAGAATGCCTGATTTGCACTGAATACGGCAAGAATTGTTCTTGCATCTACCCTAACGTAATCAATGCCCTGCTGTTCAAAAAGTTCCATATTTTTAACGCGTTCTTTTTGGGTTATTGTCAGCCTGTCATGGTCAGGGTCTGTAATAAGTACAACCGTTCCCATAGGATAGTTTCTGATGTTATTTTCGTAATCGAGGGTTTCTATGACAGGGAAGAAGGTTTCGCCGTCCGGTTTCCTTGCAATAACTGTGGCATCAACAGAATAATCATAGAAAGCATTTTCGCCGTCCGGAGTTTTGTTGTATTTGCCGATTCCGTGGAAAAACGGATCTTCCTCAATGTTAAGCCAGTCGAATTTCTCTGCAATGCCAAGTTTATCAAGCACGCGGCTGAGAGTTCTGTATGCGGAGCCGCCGACGTTTTCTATTACGATTTTGCCCGGATGATTTTTGATTAACTCAAGGTTGCTGTCTTTTGCAACGCCGGATTTTAAATATTCAACATATAAATCAACACCGTCATTAAGCTTTTTCATAACTTTCTGGTCGATTTTTTCATCATGCGCAGAAGCAAAATTTATTGCATAGTAACCAACTTTTTCGGTTTCGTCAAAAATTTCCTGAATTTTATTTACAAAT
Source organism: Candidatus Gastranaerophilales bacterium (assembly GCA_944325835.1). GTDB lineage: Bacteria > Cyanobacteriota > Vampirovibrionia > Gastranaerophilales > Gastranaerophilaceae > Gastranaerophilus. The sequence goes on along the minus strand of CALVBO010000013.1, from coordinate 8,865 downwards.
TCCATGGATTCTTCCGGAAGATACTGGCTTCCTTGAGAGTTAAGGTCTTTTGTCGCATTTTTAACGGAAATTCCGTGGCTTGAGGTTATGTATTCGCCGCCGAGTAAATCCAGTTTGAACGCTAAGAATGATGCGAGCCAGATTGGAATAGATTTTTTTTCATACGGGAGAAGTGTTACGATATCGTTTGCCGCCTGAATACGTGCGATAGCTTCAAGATACGTTGCAGAATTATATCTGACTTCGCGGCCTGCGACTTTGACGATTTGTTTGTCAGGGTATTTTTCATTTGCGACAAGTGCTTTGGCAAGCGTTGCAAGAACAATCCCGACAAGATTTATCGGAAATCTCGTATCCTGCGGGAAAAGAATATTTTGCGGGCCGCGGATTCCGGCAGTCGAAACTTTTGCCTCTTTGGCATAGTTCGCAAACCATTCTTTTAAACCTAAACCCAGCGGATTTTTCTCCGCATCATAAGGCTCAAGGTGCTCTTTCTTTAAAAGGAAAGTAAATTCGCCTTTGTCATTAAAATCAATGAGATTTAACTCTTTTATATAATCAGGTGTTTTAGCGTAAACACTTTTAAACAATTCATTTTCTAACGGACAGCTAGCTGTATGCATATATCACATCTCCCTTTTTCTAATTTCTTGAAAAATTATAACACAAAGTAAAATATTTTTTTATAATATAAAGAAAAAATGATTAACTAATGACAAAAAAAGAAATTTTGTGTATAATATGAGTTTAAAGAGGTATTTATCTTGGCAAAAGAAAAAAGAAATTACTCCAAACGTGACGCATCCGAGTTCAATAAATTCAGAACCTTCTGGCAGATTTTAGTGTGCGGTTGGATTTATATGTTCTGGTATAAAGTCGTCTACAGGCTGGAGGTTTACGGCAGGGAAAATGTTCCTGAGGATAATGAATACATAGTCTGCGCGAACCACCTTTCTAATCTTGACCCGCCGCTTTTGTGTGCGATATTGCCAAGACGCGTAAGCTTTATGGCGAAGAAGGAACTTTTTGACAAACCCCTGCTGCGCTGGTGGATGGACTGGCTCGGTGCATTCGCGGTAAATCGCGAAAAACTCGGCGCGTCTACGATTAAAACTGCAATGTCAATTAAAAAAACCGATTGGGTTCTGGGGCTTTTCCCGCAGGGAACACGCGGTGAATACGGCGTTATTAAAAATGTTTCCAAGGGGTTCGCAAACCTTGCTAAAGTTACTAAATGCGGGATTTTACCAATAGGTATACTTGGTACGCAGGAAAAGAAAAAATTGCCTTTTTCCGGTAAAATAATTGTTAAAATAGGTGAGGTAATACCTTACAGTGATAATGTGGAAGATATGGTTAAAAGCTGGATTGCATCAATAGAAAAGCTGACCGGATTTAAGTATGAGGAATGAAAAAGTGGGAAAACAGCCTAGAAATTTTAACAGAAGATACGCTCGGGAGTACAATATTTTCAGAACCATATTTTATTATGGTGTAATCTACTTTATGGTAATCCCGTTTATGAATAAGTACTATAATTACACGATTACCGGTCGTGAAAATTTGCCTAAGCATAAAAAGGCAAATAAGCTTATATATGCGGCAAACCACGTTTCCGAACTTGATCCGCCAATGGTTACGCTGGCTGTTATGCGCCCCGTTGCTTATATGGCAAAAAAAGAACTGTTTGAAAAAACAGATAAAAGAAACTGGCTTGTCAAACGCCTCGGAGCTTTTGCCGTTGACAGAGAAAAACCGGAAATAGCAACGTTTAAAACTGTTAAAGATATTTTGAGTACAAGCTGGTCGCTGGGGGTTTTCCCTCAAGGCGGAACACGTCCTTACGGGAAACTTGATGATTTAAAACGCGGATTTGTTGTAATCGCTAAAAAAGCAAAAGCGGACATCGTACCTGTTGCAATTGGCAAATGGGACGGCTATCCGGATAAAAATAATCCGAAACAAAAGAAAAACGTGTCGCTTCATATTTGCAAACCGATATCTTATGAACTTGATACGGATGAGATTTTGTATCAGTGGAGTAAAGCAATTTCGGAGCACGCCGAATATACTGAAATTATGCCGAAACCAAACCTCACAGCAGAAAAAACCGCTGCTGTGTAAATGCCCGAGAAAGACGCGGGGCGGGGCGATGGAGAACTGCTTTATTATTAAAAAATAATTAATTTTAATAAAAACACCCGGTTTTTGTATTATCATTACTGTAGGAGATTATTTTATGAAATACAAAGACTACTATGAAATACTCGGTGTCAAACGCGGTGCGACGGATTCTGAAATCAAATCCGCATACAGAAAACTTGCACGTAAGTATCACCCTGATGTTAATAAAACAAAAGAGGCTGAAGCAAAATTTAAAGATATTAATGAAGCTTATGAAGTTCTCTCTGATAAGCAAAAACGCCAACGTTATGACAGCTTGGGCTCTAACTGGCAGGGCGGAGCGGATTACACACCGCCTCCGGGGTTTGAACATTTTAATTTTGGCGGCGGTCAAGGCGGCTATCAACAGTTTGATTTCGGCTCAATGGGCGCTCAGGGCGGTTTCTCTGACTTTTTCAGCTCGTTGTTCGGTGATTTGATGGCAGGCGGTGCAACCGGCGGAGTTTATTCCAATATGGGCGGAATGGGCGGTTTTGATTTTTCTCAGGCCGCAGGCGGCAGAACCTCTTCAAGCCGTAAACGCACGGCTCAACAACCGAAAGCCGAAGACCTTGACGTTACCAAAAATCTTAATGTTACGGTAAAAGATGTTATAGAGGGAAAATCCATTTCCGTAACATACACCGAAATGTCAAAATGCAGACAATGCAACGGCGGCGGATATTGTCCGAATTGCGGCGGAACCGGTATTGTCAGCGAACCAAAAACTATTAAAGTGAAACTTCCGAAAAACGTTAAAGAAGGTCAGAAAATTCGTGTCCGCGGCGAGGGTAAGTCTGATGAGTACGGGAACAAAGGTGATTTGTACTTTATTGTCAGCATAAAAGATCCGGAATATACCGTTGACGGAGTTAATCTGACAAAAGAAGTTGATGTTTCTCCGAGCGATGCGGTACTGGGTTGTAAAAAAGAGATTACGACCCCGCACGGCAAGATTATGATTACAATTCCGCCTAGGACTAACTGCGGTCAATCTTTACGTCTTAAAGAACTCGGTTTGCCGAAGAAAGAAGGCGGGTTTGGCTACCTGAACGCGAAAATCAGAATTGTTGTTCCAAAGAATTTAACTGATGCGCAGGTCGAATTATATAAAAAACTTGCCGAGCTGGAAAGATAAAGAGAACAGGAGGTACTACGCCGTACCTCCTGTGTTTGTGTTAATAAAATTTGGTTTTTTAAACCAGGGTAAAAATTTTCTGATTTCAGCTAAAGTATTTTGATAATCTCCATTGAATGTTAAGCAACGGTCATCAATTATTAAAAAGGCAGGGTCTTTTGTGTTTGTAACTGTAGTCACGAATCGTGACAATTGGTTTTCTTCGAGCCACTTTTGGGCAAGCGATTTATCTCTGGTGGTGAATATTTTAATTTCATAGTTGTTGTCGACGAGGTTTGTTAGGAATTCTTTTGCGCCTTCTTTTACTGGCGGAATGAAATCGGGGTTAAAATTACCCGTATAGGTGTTTAAAACTCCGTCTAAATCAATTAATAATGTTCGCATAAAGTCCTTCTTTATTTACCCGTGACAAATGGCGGTCGACTACTGTCACAGTATGCCATATAAAAATTCTAATGTCAAGTCCTTTAACTGTATTATTTGCAAATAGAATTCAAAGTATCCGTGAAAATTTAGGTTTAAGCCAAGAAGATTTCGCGGAAGTTTGCGATGTAGATAGAACATATATAGGTCGTTTAGAGCGGTTGGAGAGAACTCCTAAACTTGACACTTTAGAAAAGATTGCAAATGGGCTGGGTGTTAAGGCGCATGACCTGATTAATTTTGATAAAGAACTGGAAGTTAATTTGAAAAAGCCGCACTAGGTTGTCAGTTCACCATAAATTTGGCCGTCTTTGACCTCTGTGATTTTAACCTGTTGCAGTGTGTTTGTCAGGCTTAAATCTTTGCTGTCGGTCACGATTGTTAAATAATTCTCGCTAACGCCTTTGAGAAGCCCCGTGGCTTTTTGAGGGCGTTTCTCAACGTGGATTTCGTGTACGGTGCCGAGGTTTCTCGCGACGAATTCATCATATTTGCGTTTAGAAATCTCTTTGATAATATTGGCGCGTTCTTCCTTTACCCTTTCCGGAACGTGTCCTTCACGCGCAGCGCCGACTGTTCCCTGACGAACGGAATAAGGAAATGTATGGATTTGCGTAAGCCCTGATTTTTCAAGGTTTTGGCGTGTTGTTTCAAAATCCTCTTCGGTTTCACCCGCAAACCCTGCGATTATGTCGCTTCCGAGAAACGGCAGAGTAAACATTGAATTTATCCTGTCAATCTGTTCAAGATAAAATTCAACAGTATAAAAACGGTTCATTGAACGAAGCGTTTTATTGCAGGCAGATTGCAGGGAAAGGTGAAAGTGCGGTGCAAACTTTTCGGAATGCGATAAAAATTCAAGCATTTCACCGGTAATTTCCAGCGGATTTAACGAACCCAGCCGGTAGCGGTGAATTTTTGTCTTTTCTTCGACTTCCTTCAAAAGATCTAAAAGCTCCAGACCAAAATCTTTTCCCCATTGCCCGATATGTATTCCGGTGAACACAATTTCTTTGAAACCGTGATCTGCAAAATTGTTTATCTGCTCAATAATAAATTTACTGTCAGCACTTCTGCTTTTGCCGCGCGCAAACGGGATTATGCAATAAGTGCAGCGGTTGTCGCAGCCGTCTTGAATTTTTAGGCTTGCGCGGGTTTTTGTCATATCAGAAAGCACAATTTTATGAAAATCTTTCATATTCATAATATCGCCCGCCGCGATTTTTTCACCGCCTGAAATATAGTCAAAAAGGTTTAATTTTTCATCATTGCCGATTACAAAGTCAATGTAGTCGCGCGTCAAAAGTTCTTCTTTTTCCACCTGCGCTATGCAGCCTGTTAAAACATTGATAATTCCTGCGTTTTTATGCTTTGCGCTGCGCAGAAGATAAAACGCTTCATTGTCGCTTTTGTGCGTCACAGTACAGGAGTTCAGGATAAAATAATCGGCTTCTTCAATACTTTTTACCTGCACCATGCCGTTAGAAGTAAGATTTTCTATGATTATTGAGGCTTCAAATTGGTTAGACTTGCACCCCATTGTGTGGATGTAAAATTTTTTCATAAGTGATATTATAAAAGTAGAAAAAATATTTGTAAAGTTTTTTTAAGGTTTTGCCCTCATGTTAGCAAAAAAATTTACTCACAGGTTTTATCCTGATATAATATAGTAACTAATGGAAGGTGTGTATATGCAAATTCAAGCCGTAAACAATAGTGTGGATTTTGGTAAATCAAGAGCCCGTAAGGCGCGTGAAGCTATGATTAGGCAGCAGGAAGACGCGATTTTAATGCTTGATGACAAAACTATCAGACAAATCGCTGTTCAAAGTGCTGCAATTCAAACAAATGATAAAAAACACCAGCAGATTTCTAACGGTTTGATTGCTTCAATCCCTGTATTATGCGGTATTAACAGCGCAATTGCTTCCCGCGGTATGGACGGTAAAACCGTTGCAAAAGAACTTGCAGAAGGTTCACCAAAAGGTTTAACAACAAAATTCTTTAAAACTATCGGTAAAAATTTACACGGTGCAGCTGCCAGAACAGCCGTAGGACTTGCCGGTGCCCTGAGCCTTGCAGGACTTTTCGCAATCGTTGACGGAACCGTTCTTGCAAAAAGAGAAGCTTCTAAAGCCTCCGAAGGTGTAAGAAACTTTGAGAAAAAACATCCGGGAACTACAATGCTTGCAACTATCGGCGCAGCGTTCGCAGCAGCGCATTATATCCCGAAAGGTATTTCAGCTTTAACAGACAGAATTTCATCAAAAACAGTTGTTAATATGCAAAAAAATATGACGAAATTCGGTGAAAAATTTAATAAAAACTCATTTGTAGATTCTTTAGCATCAGGCTGTAGAAGTATAGCGCAAAATACGCCTTCTTCAGTGAAGAGCGTCGGTAAATATGCATTAGCCCTGGCACCGTTCGCGGTTGTCGTTGGAGCGTTGGCTCACGCATTTGACCACAGCGCACAAAAGAACAAAGTTGCAGCCCAAAACTTTAAAGATATTAAGGATTTGCAAATGGACATTATCAATCAAAGACGCATAAATAATGAAAAAGCTAAAATCGCAATGGCGCAAAAGCTTCGTTCACATAAAGCGTAGAGATTAAACAAAAAAGCTCCCTTTCGGGAGCTTTTTATTTGCCTATACAAAAATGTTCAAAGATATTATTTAAAATTTCATCTGTTATCACTTCACCGGTGATTTCATCCAGAAAAAGCAGTGATGACTTGAGATCTATGGAAATTAAGTCCTGTAATTCGTGGTTTCTTGCAGATACTAATGCATTCATCAGTGACTCACGACAGCTTTCAAGACAATTTTGCTGGCGAATATTCGTTGTAAACTCCATATCCTCATTTGAAAAATTGTAACTGTATTTTTTAATCCTGTTTTTTAACTCTTCCAAACCTTCTTTTGTGTAGGTTGAAATCGGCAGGGCGTCTTTGATAATCTCTTTTGCGCCTAAATCAATTTTGTTTGCCGCAATTATGTATTCTTTATCTCCCAGAAGTTTGAAAATTTCCTCATCTTCTGCGCAGTATCCGGCGTGTGAATCATAGATGAAAATTATAAAATCAGCTTCTTCAACGGCTTCTTTGGAGTATTCAATCCCGATTTCTTCAACCCTATCCACATTTTGCGTGTCGCGGATTCCGGCGGTGTCGATTAATGTAATCGGCACATCCCAGTCAAGGTTCTCTCTCAAAACATCCCGCGTTGTGCCGGCAATATCGGTAACAATTGCACGCTCAAGGTTCAATAATGTATTGAAAAGTGAGGACTTGCCGACATTCGGGCGCCCTACTATCGCAATTTTTAACCCCTGACGCATTATATTTGAAGATTTTGCCCCCTCAAGAATTTTGTCAATCTCTTTGATAATCCGTTCAAAATTTTCAATCAGATACGAATATTCAGGCTCGGCAACATCTTCGGGGAAATCAATCCCCGCAATAATCCGCGATAGGACCGTGAAAATTTCTGCGCGGATTTCTTTTACCCTTTCCGCTAAAACACCCGACAGGTTTTTGGCTGATTGCTTTGCAAAGTTTTTTGTTTTGGCGTGAATTAAGTCCGCAACGGCTTCTGCCTGCGATAAATCCATTTTTTTATTCAGAAACGCACGTTTGGTAAACTCGCCCTTTTCCGCAATTCGCGCGCCGTTTTTAATAATCAAATCAAGAATATTTTTGACAACATTAATCCCGCCGTGGCAGTGGATTTCAACAACATCTTCACCCGTATAGCTGTGCGGTTTTTTGAACGGCAGTACAAGCACTTCATCAATTTTCTTTTCTCCGTCCAAAATCCAGCCGTGCGAAATCCTTCCGGCTTCAAGTGCGGTTTTGTTGTAGATTTTTTTAAGGATTTCATAAGTTTTATCGCCTGAAATCCTTATTACACCTACTCCGCCGGTACCGATTGGCGTCGCTATCGCGGTTATTGTTTCAAATTCCTGCAAAATATTCATACGCGAATTATTGCACAAAAGAGTTTTTTTTACCAGTTTCTACAACTTTAGTTTGATATTTTCTCTGATATTGTTACGAAAATATCAAACATGGGAATAATAATAGTGTGAAGCTAAAGCAGTTCTTCACCACTTTTGCCTTGCTGAACGCAGGTCGTAAGTGGTTACGCTGTCTAACTGTCCATAAGGAGGATAATTATGGAAGCTATCAACTTAATCCTATTTGGTTTTATTGTTTACACCGCATTAGTTGTTGTTCCTAGCATCTGGGAAGAATTGACTACCGAACACTAGGTGTTAAAACAGCACGTTGAACCCGTTGTGCGGGAAAACTGGCTGCAAAACATTGTGTCACCGTTGTTATTTGTCGGTGGAAATTTGCCAAATATAAGGTTGTGTGAATTTTTAAGTGTACTAACTACGCTTCTGAATCATCCTCTATATCGTCTTTTTTTATGGACTGAACGACTAATTGCGCCATTTCCTGTGCGATAACTCTCTGTGTGCTTGCAGGGCAGTTTTGAAGCATATTCATTGCTGTGCGGATAGTCGAATCAATATCATACCAGCGGCCTTTGCGTGTGTCTTCCAGTCCTGAACCTACTGCATTGATGATGTCTTCAACTGTTTCACACTGACCGTCTTCAATATTATGTTCAATGATGATTTTAATAAGGTTTAACGCGATACGGATTTGAGTTTCATCATCTGAAGCCTCCAGTGTTTTTACCGCGTTGGATAAAATCGGGTCTTTATCATACCAGCGTCTTTGTTCATTGCTATAAACTTCTTTCATGCTCTAACTCCTGTTTTTGTATATTTATGGGTTTATTTTATTATACTTTTCAATTTCTTGCAAGTACTTGACTTGATTTGAAACATGTTACATAATAATTATATAAAACCAAACAAGAAAGGAAGGGTAAAAGAATGAAAGAACCTAAAAGTGTAATTATTTATGCAGGGGGGGGGGGGGAGCCTTCTTAGCGGATGTGAAGCGCCGGCGCCGGTTCGCGAGAGCGAAACGGGCAGGGCGCGCAACTGGACGATACCGCCGTTGCGACTGGAGCGCGAGCGTAAGGCGCGTCCAAATTCTGCAACGATTGATAATCGTTGCGTAGAATTTGACAGGCGGGAGAACCAACGTTGCGCATTCACGA
>CALVBO010000012.1 GCA_944325835.1 Candidatus Gastranaerophilales bacterium | reverse complement strand
CTTGCTCGACTCGCGAAAAACGGCACCGCGAAAAGCGTGGTTTTCGCTTAGTGCCTCTGCTCGCTCGCGCAGTTCAGCATGACAATTTTTCGTCATTGCGAGCGGCCTTTACAATGGCGGAAATCCTGTTATCTCTGACGATTATTGGCGTTGTGGCGGCGATAACGTTGCCGAGTTTGACAGGTAATATTAATGAACGGACTTGGAACACACAGAGAAAAGCTTTATACGCAAGATTTTCTCAGGCAATTGCGCTAATGCCCGCATTAAATGGTTATGGTACATTGACCGAGGGTGATTCTTCCACTTCCGCAGTGGATACTGCCGCTGAAACCTTTGTAACAGCTGGTCTTGCGAAAGTCCTTAAAATTAACAATATTTGTGACAATGAACACCTTGAGGATTGTGGTATAACTTCTAAGTTAACAGCGTTGAATGGTTCAACAATAAATACTTTTCCTTCGACTTTTGTTGGATTAAACAGCATGTTTAACGGTTCTGACAGTTATGGTTATAGTTATTCCCAGCCGGATACGAAGGCTGCTGCATTTGAAACGGCTAACGGGGAGAGTATAGCAGTCTATTATAATCCTAATTGTAAGGTTAAAGATATTAATACAAATAGTTCTCATTATATGCAGGGGGATATTTGTGCCAATTTTATATACGATTTGAATGGAACAAAAGGACCTAATACTGTCGGTAAGGATATAGGTTTTATTACTGCATTATATTCAACAGATACGATTGTAGTGGCTCCGCTGCCCCTGGCAAATAACATCTCCGGCGGAAGTAGCTTTACGCAGGAAGATGCTGCAAAAGCTTGTTCTGACTATGATATTGAATCCAGACTGCCAAATATTGAAGAAGCTGCCGCAATAGTGTGTAATAATCTTTTATTAAACCTTGACGCACAGACTTATTGGTCGTCAACTGTGGAGTATAATTCGACCTCCGGAGTTAATGCCTGGGATTACAGAATTCCTTCCGGAGTCTTTAATTTTTCTCCGCGGGACTGGAAAAAAGCTGTCCGTTGTGTAAAACGATAACCAATACGCGCCCTGAATAAGGGCGCGTATTCCCACCGCTTGCAACATAACTTATAATTCTCTTTTAAATCTGATTTGTTCGTAATACATTATATTTATATGTTAGTTAGAAGAGGATAATTATGTTAACAGGAAATCAGATAAGACAATTATATTTAGATTATTTTAAAGATAAACACCAGCACACAATTGTTGAAAGTTCAAGCCTTGTGCCGGATAACCCGACAGTTTTGCTCACAACGGCAGGTATGCTGCAATTTTTACCTATATTTTTGGGCATTGTGAAATCTCCGTATGATCCGGCGCGTGCAACGTCGTGTCAAAAATGTGCAAGAGCCGGCGGAAAAGATTCTGATATTGAAAACGTCGGTAGAACTCCGCGTCACCATACTTTCTTTGAAATGCTCGGGAACTTTTCTTTTGGTGATTACTATAAAAAAGAAGTTATTCCGTGGGCTTGGGAGTTTGTGACTGAAGTTCTTAAGCTTGATAAGGACAGGCTATGGATTACTATTTTTGAAACTGATGATGAAGCTTATGAAATCTGGCGCAGCATAGGTGTTCCGGCGGAACGTATTAAGCGCAAAGGCAAAAAAGACAACTTCTGGGGGCCTCCGGGGGCATCAGGTTCTTGCGGGCCTTGCTCTGAAATCCATTACGATCTGGGTGAACAGTACAAATGCTCTGAAAACTGTGGGATTGATACCTGCGAATGCGACCGTTGGGTTGAAATCTGGAATTTGGTATTTACCGAACTCTATCAGGATGAAGAAGGCAATCAGTCCCCGCTTGAAAAGAAAAACGTTGATACAGGCATGGGGCTTGAACGTATTACAATGGTTTGTCAGGGGGTTGCTTCAACCTTTGAAACTGATTTATTGAAGCCTATTTTGGATAAGGTTTCTGAAATGAGCGGTGTTCCTTACAAAAAATCTGAAAAAACGGATATTTCGCTGCGGATTATTACCGACCACGCAAGATGCGTCACTTTCCTGATTTCTGACGGCGTAATTCCGGGTAATGAAGGCAGAAGCTATGTCTTGAGAATGATATTAAGACGTGCGCTGCGCCACGGCAAAATCCTCGGTATGGAACTTCCGTTCCTCTATAAGCTTGTTGATACGGTTGTTGAACTCTACGGACAGGCTTATCCGGATTTGGTTAAAAATCAGGCAAAAATTAAAGATGTAATCAGAAAAGAAGAAGAACGATTTAAAGTAACTCTTGATCGCGGTTACAAGCTTCTTGAAGAATTTATTGCCGAAAAGAAAAATATTGACGGTGAAAGTGCTTTCAGACTTTACGATACTTTCGGTTTCCCGCTTGAACTCACCCGCGAAATCGCTCAGGAAAACGGTTTGACGGTTGATGAAGAAGGGTTCAAAAAAGCAATGCAGGAACAGAAAGACCGTGCAAAAGCTGCAACCCAGAAAATCAGCGTCACCGGCGATATGAAATATGCTAAAATTGAAGAACAGGTCGGCTCAACAGAGTTTGTCGGCTATGAAGAAAATTCCTGTGAGGCTAAAATTCTAGCTCAAATTGAAGGCGAGGGTTATGTGGACATAGTTCTTGATAAAACCCCTTTTTACGCAGAATGCGGAGGGCAGGTCGGCGACAGCGGTATAATTGAAAGTGAAAATCTCAAAGCGGAAGTTCTGACCACTTTCAAGGTTAACTATTTGTTTGTTCACAGATGCCAGATTTTGAACGGTGAAGTTATAATTGGTGATAACGTTTTTGCTTCTATTGATGCGGCAAGACGTTCTGAAATAAGAGTTCACCACACCTCTGCCCACCTGCTGCAAGCGGCTCTGGTTAAGGTTCTTGGCGATGAAGTTAAGCAGGCAGGTTCTCAGGTTGAAGAAAACCGTATGAGATTTGACTTCACCTTCTCACGTGCAATGACGCCGGATGAGGTTCAAAAGACCGAAAACCTTATGAACGAATGGATTAGCGAAAAACTGCCTGTAAGAACGGATGTTATGGGCATTGAAGAAGCTAAACTCACAGGTGCAACAGCTTTGTTCGGCGAGAAATACGAAGATATCGTACGTGTTGTTTCAATCGGCGGCCAGGGTAAATGTAAGTGCGGTGGGAAGTGTAAATGTCACGAGCAAATTCAGGAAGTTATTTCACGAGAGTTCTGCGCCGGAACACATGCGAAAAACACCGGCGACTTACGTCTTGCAAAAATTATCTCTGAAAGTGCTATTGCTGCCGGCACAAGACGTATTGAAGTCGTTGTCGCCAAAGCCGCGCTGGATTATCTGAACGAAAAAGCAAAAGTAGTCAATACTCTTGAGGCTAAATTCAAAGTTCACACCAATGAAGTTCTTGAGCGTGTTGAAAAACTTGCCGAGGAAAACCGCGAGCTTCAAAAACAGCTTGCACAATTGAAAGAAGAACAGGCAAGAAATAAATTCGCAACATTTATTTCCCGTGCTCAGGATATTGAAGGCGGTAAGTTATTCGTTTCAAAGATAGAAAACTTTGAAAATGATGCCGTAAAAGCCGGTGTAGAGCTTCTTGCAAACAAACTCGGCAACAGCGTAATTGTTCTTGCAAATGACAAAATGGTTATCGCAAAAGTTTCTGATAACTTTATTCAAAAAGGTGTAAATGCAGGAAAAATTGTCGGCGAAATAGCACGTGCAACAGGCGCTAACGGCGGCGGCAGACCGAACTTCGCTCAAGGCGGAGTGAAGGATTCGTCAAAACTTGATACTGCACTTGAAGCAGTTGTTGCAAATTTTAATTAGTTAAAGGAGAATAATTTTATGACAGTATTAAAAATTCAACGTTTAGCGCACAATGTAAATGTGCCGGAATATAAGACAGAAGGCGCGGCAGGCATGGATTTGTGTGCTGCGATTTCTGAACCGGTTGTTCTGAAACCGTTAGAACGCAAACTTATTCCGACAGGTTTGAAAATCGAGCTTGAACACGGCTATGAAGCTCAAATCAGACCGCGTTCCGGACTCTCGATTAAGCACGGCATAAGCCTTATTAACTGTGTCGGTACGATTGATGAGGATTACAGAGGTGAAGTTTGTATTCCTATCGTTAATCTTTCAAATCAGTCTTATGTAATTCAACCGGGGGAACGTGTTGCGCAAATGATTATTGCAAAATATGAACAGGCAAAAATTGAAGTTGTAACAGAACTCACTGACACCGTCCGCGGAGAAGGCGGTTTCGGTTCTACCGGTAAATAAATATTAACAATTGTAAAATTTTTGCTTAAACTGGCAAAAAAAATTATGTTTGAGTTTAGATTAAGTGTGTAGTTTTCTTTAGATTGGAGAAATGTATGCAGGTAAATAATCAAAATCGTACGGGAATTATAGCAGCAAGTACAATTGCCGGTGTCGGCGCAGGTGTTGCCGCAGGATATTATAAACCTTTTGTTAACGCTAAAGGTGAAGCAAATTCTGACAGATTTGTTAAAGAAGTTGCTAAAGAAATGAACGGCGGTAAACTTTTTAACCTCGTTAATGCTGCAAGTGCAAAAGATTATCTTGATACAATTTATCCGAAAACAAAAGGCTTTAATCCTAACAACGAACAAATTGACAAATTCTTTAACAGATACGGTGATTTCTTAGAAATCAAACGTGAACAATTTAAAGACGAAAAAACAGGCAAAAATGTTTCCGGCATGGGCGCTAAATTGAAAGAAATTGTTGATAAGAAAATCGCAGAAAACGGCGAACTTAAATTCTCTGACGATGGCAAACAGTTCATGTTAAAAACAAATACAAGTGATGCGGAAGCAAAAGCGTTGATAAAAGACGGTTTTGACAAGAAGAAAAAACTCGTTAAAGCCGGCACTACAATATCAGAACAGGCTCACGAAGCTATTACCAGCGCAATGAAAACTATTAAAAACGAACGTATGATTAAAGGCGGCTTGATTGCCGGTGCGATTGCTCTTGCGGCATCTGTGGTTGCTACCTGTCAAAAGGACTAAGCAGGGCAGTTCTCCTGACCCGCGGGTTTGTTGGAATATTTTTAGTTCCTTTTAACTTTTAACAGAACTTCATTAGGCGTTACTGAATCCAGTACGCCTAATTTTGATTGTGCAATAACAAACTCCAGTTCTTCTCCGTGGGCGATACCAATATTGTCAAAAGGAATTGTGACATCTATTGTTTTTTCATGGCTGATGGCAAAATCTTTATTGGATTGCAGACTCCATAATCCGCTTTGAATAGCGTATGCCAGACGTGAAAATTTCAATACACCATTGTCGACTGTCAGTTGTAATTCGTTATGGAACTTTTCTTTGCAAACCGGCAGTATGTTATCGTTCTTATTTATAAGCCTGATGTGCGATAAATGGTGCTTTTTCGTGGCGTTGCGCATATATATGTATGCCTGAAAAGTCTGAATGTATTTTGACGGATTGTTTACAAGATATTCGTTGAGATAAAATTTTAAATAGAAACTTGTAGAGTCACAGCTGTAGCCTATTCTGTCAAAGATTTTTGTTTCCTGAAGCACCGGGCCGTCGGAAAGTTCAAGGAAGTTCATCCCGTTTGAGGCCGGAAGAATAGGGTTTAAATCATTTTCAAGCAGATGATCTTCCAAGGCCTGGATTAATTGTGTATCAAGGCAAGCCGGCGGAGTTTGCCCCATAAATTCATAAACATTTTTAAGGTGCATGCGGAACAGGTAATCAAAAATGTTATCGTGTCCCGAATCGTTTGGTTCACCAAACCACCAGAACCAGTCGCTGCCCTGGCATACATATAGTTCTCTTCTTGCTCGTTCAATGTTTTCGTTATTCGGGTCTAGGCGGACGAAGTTCTCAAAATCATCTTTAACCTGTTTCAGGTACGTCCAGGCAAGGTTTTTGAGCGGCTCATCAATCCAGAGTTTGAAATCCTGATTAATCCACGAGCCGGCCTTTATGCTGTTGATTTCTTTCAAATGCCGTTCTTTTTCAATATAATCGCTGATTAAAACTGTCTCCAGCGTATCATCGTTATTTATCAGTTCGTAAAGTTTATTCAGGAAAACCGCGCCGTCTTTTGTGTAGTTTTCCCAGCAGTTTTCGCAGTCCATAGCAATTGTCAGAAGGTGCGTTTGATCCGGCGAGTTTTGAATTTTATTTTGTATAGTTTTAATCCTGTCATAAAGGTCTACAGCGACCCGTTCAGAATCGTGGTTCGGGTATTCAAAGCTGATAAGATTTGGGAAAATTGCTTCTCTGAAAATAACTTTGATATCGGATTTGTTGCCCTTGTAGTTATAGACTTTTAAAAGCGGATAAGGGTTTTCAAGGTTGCCGTTAAAATCTCTCACAAAATCAAATTTTATGGAGTTAGAAAGAACACCTTCATCCGAAATCGTCCATTTGATACCCAAATCGCTCAAAAGTTTCAGGGTTTTATTGCTGATGCAATGTTCAGACGGCCAGATACCTTTCGGGGTTATGCCGAACGCGTCCTCAATAATTTGAATCGCCTCTTTTATCTGGTTTTCGGCGTCTTTTTTCATCCCCAGCGTCAGCGGCAAATCTCCGTTCGGGTTCGTCGAAACATCTGCGATATCAACTAAAATAGGTAAAATCGGGTGATAGTGCGGGCTGGTTGAAATTTCAATTCTGCCTTCTTCAAGATATTTTTTGAATGTCGGAATGATTTTTCGGATTATATCGCGCTGAATTTCTATAATTTGCCGCCTGTCCTCAAGCGTGTAGCCCGAACCCTTTTTGTATAAAACTTTCAACTCCGGATAATATTTCTGGTGGGAAGAGTCAATCCAGGCAAGGTTAAACAGCGCCATCAGGTCGGAATATTCCTGCAGCGTAAATTCGTTTATATCTTTTGTGAACTGGTATTTATGAATAAGTCTGTCGTATTCCTTGAACGGCATAATCATATATTGATAATTTGCGTCAAAGAAGTTGTTTATAATAAAGTTTTTATCTTCATCTGTCAGCTCTTCAACGGGCTTGACCGAAATCCTTGAATGTATGTCGTGAAAGTCTTTTTGACCGTATCTGATAAAAGAATCAATAAGTATCGGAACTATATTAAAGTTAAGTTTGATATTTTTGTAATTTTTGATAATGGTGAGCATATCAAGGTAATCCTTGACCGCGTGCAGTCTTGTCCACGGCATAATGTAATCGCTGTCAGGCGTAAGCTGATACACAGGCTGATGCATATGCCAGTAAAAAGCTATAGATAATTTTTTAGTATTTCCTACCATTCAATAAAATTCCAAAACATATTTCAAACCAATGATAGCATTAAAGTCCCTAATTTTCAACTATTGACATCGCCTAAAACATGTAGCATAATGAAAATGTATAAAGAAAGGACCGGCGGTCAGGCCGGTATCAAAATTAGACCCGGGTGAATTCCCGGAGAAAGGATAGAAAAATGAAAGAAATTAAAAGTGTAAGCATCATAGCAGGGGGGGGGGGCCTCTTTTAACAGGCACAATTGAGGAGTCGAAAGCCTATAATTGTCATTTTGAACTGCGCGAGCGAGCAGAGGCACAGAGCGATAATGTGAAAAGTATCTGTCACCCTGAACTTGATTCAGGGTCTGTTCAGCGGTGCGAGCTATCAGTGTCGTTGGACAGATTCCGAAACAAGTTCGGAATGACAGTTAAGGGTATAGTCTGTATGAGTGCCTTTACCATGGCGGAAATTCTCTTATCCCTGACGATAATTGGCGTTGTAGCGGCGATAACGTTACCAAGTTTAACAGGGAATATTAATGAGCGGACTTGGAATACGCAAAGAAAGGCTTTGTATGCAAGATTTTCACAGGCTATAGCTCTTATGCCGTCTTTGAATGGTTATGGAACATTAACTGAAGAAAGTTCTTCTGGCGCAGGTGATGCGGTGGATACTGCTGCTGAAACCTTTGTCACAGCTGGACTTGCCAAGGTTTTGAAGATAAATAATATTTGTGATAATGAACATTTAGAAGATTGTGGTATTCCTTCTCAAATTAATGCACCTAATGGGAGTTTGATTAGTTCTATTCCAACAACATTGAGTGAATTAAATAGCATGTTTTTAAGTGCTACAGGCTGGAATGCTCCAAGTTATGCGTCTGTTCTTGATACTAAGTCCGCAGCTTTTGAAACTTCTAATGGTGAGAGTATTTTAGTTTATTATAATCCACAGTGTATGGCGGATATGAATGAGAAGGGCAGTTATTATATATGGCCTAAAATGTGTGCAAATTTTGTGTATGATTTAAATGGTTCTAAAGGGCCAAATACCGTTGGAAAAGATATTGGATTCATAACGGCAATTTATCCTACTGATCCCATGGTTGTGGCACCGATGCCGGCCTTGTCGGTGGCTTCTAACAATGTTTCTCAGTTGAATGCAGGTCAAGCATGTAAGGCTAATGATCCAGAAACAAGAGTTCCATCTCGTGAAGAATTATATTCGCTAATTTATAATAGGCAATTATCTGGGATCTCTGCGAACTGGAAATGGTCTTCACACGTTCCTGAAACAGGGTATGGTTTATTTATAGATCCTGTTGGTGGTTATACCTATAAATTCGCACGTACATATTCCACGACCGGTGTTTGGTGTGTAAAAAGATAAGTAAAGGGCGGTTGACCCCGCCCTTTTTTCATGCTACATTTACCCTGAAAGTTAGGGAGATTTAGTAAATGAAAGAGAATTATTTTCCTCAGGAAATAGAGAAAAAATGGCAAAAAGTTTGGGAAGAAAATAACACTTTCCACGTTGATGATAATTCAGACAAGCCGAAATATTACGCGCTTTCAATGTTTCCGTACCCGTCAGGCAAGCTGCACATGGGGCATGTCAGAAACTATACGATTACAGACGTAATCGCACGCTTTAAAAAGGCGCAGGGGTATAATGTTCTTCACCCGATGGGCTGGGACAGTTTCGGGCTTCCTGCCGAAAACGCTGCGATGAAACACGGCGCTAATCCGGAAGTTTGGACAGATGAAAACATCGCGTATATGACAAAACAGCTTAAAATGCTCGGACTTTCTTATGATTGGAACAGGGAAGTTACTACCTGCAAACCGGATTACTACAAATGGACGCAATGGCTTTTCTTGCAGCTTTATAAAAAAGGTCTGGCTTACAAAAAAGAAGCGGCAGTTAACTGGTGCGAAGAATGTGGAACAGTTCTTGCTAACGAACAAGTTATTGACGGCAAATGCTGGAGATGCGACCATGTTGTTGAGAAAAAATATCTTTCTCAATGGTTCTTTAAAATCACCGATTATGCAGAAGTTTTGCTTGAGAATTTAGATAAACTCCCGGGCTGGGGTGATAACGTTAAAACGATGCAGGCTAACTGGATTGGTAAATCTCAGGGTGCAATTTTGAAATTCAAAGTTGTTGATATGCCGGACGGTTCGGATTTGGAAATTCCTGTTTATACAACAAGACCGGATACCGCTTACGGTATTACTTATCTGGTAGTTGCGCCTGAATATAAAGATATTGAACGTCTTACAACAGCTGAAAATAAGGCAAAAGTTGAAGAATACCGAGCAAATGCCCGCAAGATGACAGAAATTGAAAGACTTTCTACAGAACGTGTTAAAACGGGTGTTCCGCTGGGCACACATTGTTTAAATCCGTTGACAGGCGAAACCTTCCCGCTCTGGACTGCGGATTATGCGCTTGTTGAGTACGGAACTGGTGCGGTTATGGCGGTTCCGACACACGATACGCGCGACTTTGATTTTGCTAAAAAGTTTAATCTCCCTATGAAAGTCGTTATTCAGGACCCGGAAAATCCTTCTGACTGCAAGGATTCGGCCTATACTGAACCGGGTGTGCTTGTTAATTCCGGAGAATTCAACGGAATGCCTAACGAAAAAGCTAAAAAAGCTATCACAGAAAAGGCTGTGCGTGAAGGGTTTGGTGAATTCAAAACACAATACAGGCTCCGTGACTGGTTGATTTCCCGTCAACGTTACTGGGGCGCGCCTATTCCGGTTGTTTATTGCGAAAAATGCGGAATCGTTCCTGTACCTGAAGAACAATTACCGGTATTGCTGCCGAAAGATGTAGATTTCTCGGTAGTCGGCAAATCACCTATCACAACTTCAAAAACTTTCGCGGAAACAACCTGCCCGCACTGCGGAGGTAAGGCAAGACGCGAAACCGATACAATGGATACATTTGTCTGCTCAAGCTGGTATTATTTGAGATATTCAGACCCGAAAAATTCAAACTTACCGTTTGAAAAAGATAAAGTTAATAAATGGCTGCCGGTAGATCAATACGTTGGCGGTATCGAACACGCAATTCTTCACCTGCTTTATTCAAGATTTTTCACAAAAGCGTTGCGTGATTTAGGTCTATTAGACTTTGACGAACCGTTCAAGAACCTCTTGACTCAAGGTATGGTCTTGAAAGACGGTTCTAAAATGTCAAAATCTAAAGGTAACACCGTTGATCCTGACGAAATATTTGAAAACTACGGGGCTGACACGGCAAGATTGTTTATTCTTTCCGATTCTCCTCCGGCACGTGATTTTGATTGGTCAGATGCCGGTGTCGAAGGCTGCTATAAGTTCCTTAACCGTGTTTGGAGATTGATTGCGTCAAATTCGGACGATATTTCGTTGGATTATAAACTTGAATTCCCGCTTACAAAAGAAAATGACGATATGGTCAGAAATGTTCATATCGCCATGAAAGGTATAACAAACGATATAGCAAACGACTTCCAATTTAATACAGTAATTTCAAAATATCGCGAACTTACTAACGCTATTTACGAATGGCGCGGAAAGAAAAAAGAGCTTAATGCGGAAGATAAAGCAGTCTTGAGTTTTGCTGTTGTTTCTCTGATTAAGTTGATGTCACCGGTTGCGGTTCACCTGACTGAAGAAGCCTGGGCAGATCTGGGCGGTAAGGGCTCAATCCACGATGAACCGTGGTGCAAGTGGGATGAAAATCTTGCCAAAGCAAGTTCTATAACTCTTGTTGTTCAGGTTAACGGCAAGGTTAAGGATAAAATTGAGGTCGATGAGGCACTTTCACAAGACGAATTGAAGTCCGTTGCGCTTGAAAGTCCGAAAGTTAAAGAATTAACCGACGGAAAAGAAATCGTAAAAGTCATTGTAGTTCCGAAAAAACTCGTTAATATCGTTGTTAAATAAGACTTTAAGGGCTATTTTTAATAGCCCTTTTTGTTAACCATTGTAACAGAATTTGTTTTGACTGGCATGTTTTCCGTAGAAAATAACTTTATATTTTTATAGAGGTCATAATTGAGAGGTGAAATATGTCAGTATCATCAGTATCAGGCGTAAACGGCGGAGCAGCTCCGCAACAGACATCTGGAATTCGTGAAGAAAACGGTAAAATGGTCGTAACTTTCGGCGGTAAAAAATACACATTAACTAAAAAACAGGCTGAACAGTATAATGAAGTTTTGTATAATGTTAATTATGTCAGAAACAGAATTGATTCTTTAAAAACTAAGCTTGCGGACAAGACTTTAGACGCGGAAGATAGGCAGAAATATTCTGAAGAATTAAAAGATTTGCAGGAAAAGTATGCCAAACAGCAGGAATATGCAAATTTTGAAATTTCTCCGACCGGTGGAACTGTTGCTTTTACATTAAAAAAGGATATTCCGGCAGAATTACTTAAAGAAGTTTTTTATATTAAAGACGGAGCATTTAGAGAGCACCTGAAAGAAGAAGCTTTAAGAGACGGCATCGGTCAGGAAAAACTCGTTGTTAATTCGGAAAATTTGCCTTATGCCTCTTATGATGAAGCGATGATGAGCGGTGTAAGTAATTTTTCAAATGGAGTTTATCTGGAATATACTGATGAAGCAGGACATTATCAGCCGGTATATTCCCGTGCTATTTTATATGACGGAGCAACTTATACAATTTCTTCATCAGATATTGATCCGTACAAAGATGCACCGTTTTATACAAGATGGTTTGGTATCGGCAAAGACGATTAGATCCCGACACTCAAACCGGCACACAGATTGATTGATTGACCCGTAATACCTTTAGCGTCATCGCTTATAAGGTAGCGGGTCAATTTTGCGATTTCTTCCGGTTTGACAAACCGGCGCTGCGGAATGCATTCAAGAATTTCTTCTTTTGAAAACTCGCTTTCATCAATAGAATTATTACCGAGTTCGGTGTCAACCCAGCCCGGATTGATAGTGTTTACGGTTATATTATACTCTGCAAGCTCAAGGGCAAGAGCCTTTGTTAAGCCGATAAGACCGGCCTTTGCCGCAGAATAAAGACTTGCGTTTGCCTCGCCCATTACGCCTGAAATTGAACCGATATTGATAATTCTGCCCCATTTTTGTTCTTTCATAAACGGAACAGCCTGAGAGATTAAATAGGCAGGCGCTTCAAGATCTGTTTTAAAAATACTTTCTATTTTGCTGCGCGTCATTTCATCAATTCCGCCGTAAATGTATTCGCCGGCATTGTTGATTAAAACGTCAATTTTATTTGCCTGAATAAATTCAGCGAGTTTTTCGGTGTCTTTTGTAAGGTCGCAAAGGCAGTATCCTTCTGCGCCGAGTTCTTTTAGTGCCGCTTCTGTGCGGGCGGTTACAAAAACTTTTCCGATATCTTTAAGCTCTTGTGCTATTGCGCGTCCGATACCTTTTGATGCGCCTGTTACGAGTATGTTCACTTCATTAGTTCCTTTATAATATAGTATGCCATTAAAATCCCGGCAGTGGACGCTACGAATGGTGTTGATGCCGGAATAATTTTGTTAAATTCCACAATCTCGCCGGATTTTGTTTCAATTCGTTCCTGTTCCGTGATTTTTTCCTGTGAAAATGGTTTTTCTCTGCTCGCAACGACAGTAATCCCGTTTTCAATTCCGCGTTTTTTTAATTGATATATGATATTAGAAACAAACGGAGCGTTTTTGTTTTCGATTTCTGAAATATCGCAGATATATAGTTGTGTCGGGTCAAGCCTGTTGCCGGCGCCCATGGAGCTTATCACCTGAACCCCTGACTTATGGCAGGTCTCAAGCAGATGAATTTTTGAGCGCATACTGTCGATAGCATCTACAATGAAGTCATAGTCGGTGAGGTCGATTTCCAGTTTGTCGCTGTAAAAATCATCAATGGCTGTGATTTTTAGTTCCGGATTGATATTTTTCAGCCGTTCTGTGAAAAGTTCGGTTTTCTTTTTCCCGATGTTGGAGTGCAGGGCTATAATCTGGCGGTTAATATTTGAGGTCGAAACGGTATCAAAATCTACGAGCGTAAGCCTCCCGACACCTGCGCGGGTAAGCATTTCGGCAGTATAGCCGCCGACGCCGCCAAGCCCTAAAATGCAAATATTTTTTGAGGCAAGGTCCTCTTGAAATTCCTTGCCCCAGTATAAAATATTTCTTGAAAATATTTCCTCAGAGTTAAACACACATTCCTCTAATTTAACAGCTAAATCTTTTTATTTTACCAGATAGCCCAGAATAAATGTGCAGACAACAAATATTGCCGCGATAATTCCCGTTAACTGGTTTAAGCCTTTTTCAGCACTCTTTTGTGATGCAAATACATGTGACATTCCGCCCATTCCGGCAATGCCGTCGCCCTTAGGTGAGTGAAGAAGTATCAAAACTATAAGCAGCAGTGCCGTTATAATTTGTATTGCCCATATAAAATTAACCATTTTTTTTCTCCTTAGTTTTATTAGAAATAAAGTGAGCTCTTCTGGAGTTCAGTTTAATATTTTCAAACGTATAAAGCCTTGCGGGTCTTTTTGAAGAAGATTTTGTATATTCATCCAGTTCAATAAGGCCTTCTGTTGCGATAGCTTTTTTGCGGAAGTTACGTTTGTCGAGCTGTTTGCTCATAATTAATTCATAAGCTCTTTGCATTTCCGTGAGAGTAAATTTTTCATTTAAGAGCTGGTATGCGACAGGACAAATTTCAAGCCTTTCACGTGTGCGTTTCATAGAGTATTCAATAATATCTTTGTGGTCGAACGCAAGTTTAGGTAAATCCGACACTTTAAACCAGGCAAGTTCATCATTTGTTGTAACATTTAAATCCTCGGCTCGAACCAGTGCAAAGTACGCGCAGGTTATAACTCTCGCATTAGGGTGGCGGAGCGGGTCGCCGAAGGTGTAGAGCTGTTCAAGATAAATGTTGTCTACATTTGTTCTTTCTTTTAAAACTCTCAGGGCTGCCTGATCAAGATTTTCTGATAATCGTACATAGCCGCCCGGGATTGCCCATTTGTCTTTGAAAGGTTCATTTAATCTTTTAACTAATAACACTTGAATTGCATTATTTTTAAGAGTTAAAATTACAACGTCTACCGTAATCTCGTGTGTCTTTGTTTCGTTAAATATCATAATTCTATTACCCTATTTCTTATAATATAATAAAAATGAATTCTTTAAAAATTATCCTGTTTGCTAATTAACAATTATTAACATTTTGTTATTATAAGGCAATTTCGGCCTTTTAAAATTTTTTATATTTATAGATGGGATTTAAGGGAAAATAATGACTTACGGATATTCTTATGACAGTATAACTTGGAATTATTCGCCGTTGTCGGCTTATGCGCCGTTATATTCTTATGTACAGCCGTACCGGTTTAACTTTGGTACACTATATAGTTTTAGCGGATATACAAACTATAGTCCTAGCTCATATTCTTACTCCTCATACGCGCCGACAGGGTCAGTCGGTTCGGATTATTCTCCGAAGGGCTATACCGAACGCAGCAATAAGGTTTCTCTACGTTCTTTGCGTTTACTTCAGGGTGCGGATGCCGGCTCTGTTAAGGGCGATGCTATGTTTGATGAAGCCTTGAACTTTGTTCTGGGCTGGGAAGGCGGTTTCTCAAATGACCCTGCGGATAGCGGCGGGCGAACAAATAAAGGCATTACACAAAATACTTATAACGCCTGGCTGAAGAAAAACGGGCTGCCGAAAAAAGATGTAAAAAATATTACAAATGAAGAAGTAAGGCAAATTTATTACAATGAATACTGGAAACCTCTGGGCTGCTCAAATTTACCTGAGAAAGTTGCCCTGTTTATCTTTGATACAGGTGTAAATATGGGTGTTAGCAGAGGGAAGGAATATTTAAGACGTTATAATAACGGTGAAAGTCTGGAAAGCCTGATTGATGCCCGCGAAGGAAAATATAGAGATATTGCAGCAAACAGTCCGGCCAAAAGAAAATTCCTCAACGGCTGGCTGAACAGGCTGGGAGATTTGGAATCTACTATTGCTCTTGCTTAGCCCTAACCTGCTTGCGTAACGTTTTATTACACATTTCTACATAATTTCTTGCGCTGGGCTTCCCTTTTAGATATATTTAAAAAGTGAAAGTTTTTAGATTAGGAAGGTGTGTAAATGCTTAACGGGGATGAAATTTTGGATAATAGTGTTGACGGCGCTCCGGAAAATACTGTTACAAATGACTTGGAACAAGATTTTAATGCTTCTCAGGAAGAACTGGCTTACCTTGAAAACGGTTTTATCGTTGATGTTACTGATGCAAAAAAGATTTCGGATGTTATCTATCAGCTTAGCACTGTTTTAGACTTGCCGGAAGCACAGGAAAAACTTATTTGTATTAAACTCGGGGATATTGACCTTAATTCCTCACAGCTTTCAAGTATCCGCGCGCTTGTAGAAACGATGAATTCTAAAGTGGCATTTATAAGTACAACTTCTGATATCACGGAATCTGCCGCTTACGAAATCGGTATGAAAGTTTCTAAGCTTGAAAATAAAGTCGTTACTCCTGATTTTGAATCAAATACCGAGGGCACCGTTGAACTTGAAAAAGCTCTGGATAAAATTTTTGGCGGAGTGTCAAATGAAGCACTTAAACTTAAAGAAAAACTTTCCCAGATAGCTAAACCAATCGAAAAAGCTATCAAAAATACCGCAGAAGATCTTGAAATCGCAGAAGAAATCGTTTCGCAGGAAAATATTGCACCCGAAGTTTCAGAACCCCCTGCGCAAGAGTCTGATGCAGAACTTGAACATTTCGCTGAATATGAAGAATTTAATAAAGAGTTGGAGGACGCAAATAATCTTTCGGCTGAGGAAGAGGAAAAATTAAGAAAAGAACTGGAAGCAAAACTTCAATTGACGGAAAAACTTCCTACCCTGTATATTCAAAGAACACTACGCTCGGGCCAAACCCTGACCGCTGACGGAAATATTGTTATTATCGGCGATGTTAACCCTGGTTCTGAAATTAAAGCAGTAGGTGATGTTACAGTCTGGGGTATTCTTGGCGGGATAGCCCACGCCGGTATCGAAGGCAATCAGTTTGCAAAAATTCGCGCTCTGAAAATGAATGCAATACAATTAAGAATAGCGGACGTATTTGCCAGACGTCCGGATAGCGCAAATATTCCATACATTCAAAAAACCGATACATTTGTTCCGGAAGAAGCAAGTGTTGAAGGCAACCATATAATTATACAAAAAATGATAAACAGATAATAAGGAGAAATAATGACCGGTCGAGTTATTGTAATTACCTCGGGTAAAGGCGGGGTAGGAAAAACAACCACAAATGCTAATATCGGCACGGCTCTTGCCCGTGAAGGCAAAAAAGTGGTTATGATTGATACAGATCTGGGTTTAAGAAATCTGGATTTGTTGTTAGGTTTAGAAAACAGAATTGTTTATACAATCGTTGACGTTGTTGAAAAACGCTGTAAATTAAAACAGGCTCTGGTTAAGGATAAGAAAAATCCAAATCTTTGTCTGCTTGCAGCAGCTCAAACCCGTGATAAATCTGCGGTGACACAGGAACAATTGAAAGAAATCTGCGAAGAACTTCAAAAAGATTTTGATTTCATTCTGGTTGACTGTCCTGCCGGTATTGAACAGGGCTTCCAAAACGCAATCGCAGGGGCTTCAGAAGCAATCGTTGTTACAACCCCTGAAATGTCCGCGGTTCGTGACGCCGATAGAATTATCGGACTTCTGGAAGCAAAAGAAGAAATAAAATCGTACAGGTTACTAATTAACAGAGTACGCCCTAATTTGATAAAATCAAATGATATGATGAGCGTGGATGATGTTGTTGAAATTTTATCAGCGAAATTAATTGGTATAATACCGGAAGATACAGGAATTATAACTTCAACCAACAAGGGCGAACCTATCGTTAACGATGAAAAATCCCTTGCAGGTCGTGCATATAAAAATGTTGCACAAAGAATTCTCGGCAACGAAGTTCCGTATCTGGATCTGGAAGCGGAAACAAGCGTTGTTGCGAAATTTAAAAAATTCCTTGCTAATCTTGTCGGCAAGGAAAAGGTTAACAGTGCTGCCGGCGGTAAGGAGAAATAACAATGGGTGAAAATATTTTTACTGATATCTATAATAAAGTTATCGGTTTCTTCCGCCAAACTGATGCTGAGGAAACCGCAAAAGATACGGCTTGCAACAGATTAAGAGTCGTGTTGATGCAGGATAGAACAAACTTAAATCCTCAATTACTGGAAAAAATGAGAAAGGAACTCATCGAACTTCTTTCAAAATACGTGGAAATGGATAAAGATGCTCTGGAACTCAATTTTGAACAGGAAGGCGAACAAATGGCTCTGATGCTTTCGATTCCTGTCTTGAGAGCAAAATCCGCTGAGGATATCGAAAAAGCTCTTGAAGAGGAGCTTGAAGAAAAGCCGGAAGATGCCGAAACCGAAACTGAAGACGCAGATTCCGAAACTGAGGATGAAAACGCTGAAGAAGATGAGGCCGCAGAGGAGGAAGAATCCGAAGAAGAAATTTCCGAAGAGGATGAAAATAAATCTGAAGATGAAAAATAAAACTTAAAGCCGGCGCAAGCCGGCTTTTTTGAAATGATTTTATGTAGCAATTTTTATTTTGTTTATGTTTTTATATATTCAAGGTAAATATTGTAGGAGAATAAAAATGTCTATAGAAAAAATTAATGCTGCGCTGCCGGTAAAACAAATGGTTTCGTTTAAAGGTTCAGAGGGTTCAGCCGCTCAGGAAATACCGTCAGATGAAGAAAAAAGTTTATCTATGAAGAAAATGGTCGGGCTTGGCGCGCTTGCCGCTATTACTATCGGCGGAATAATTTTATATGCAAGAAAAGGGAAAGCGCCTAAAACATCTTCAAACGTGTCCGCTACGGGGGGGGGGGGGGCGTCCTCATCCGTTCAATCTACGACTTCTGCCGTTTCTGATGCGCCAGTGTTTGAACCAGTAAAGAAATTTATGAAAAAACTTGAGGACGGAACGGAATATCTTTTCCGCACCGAAGAACGCGATAAAGACGGAAACCTTATTAAAACAGTACGTTATGCAAAAGACGGCAAAACAATTGAACGCGTCAGAGAATTTAAAATGGCTCCGGCAGGTGTTACAGATCCGGCACATAATGTTGTTGCATCAGAGATTCGCTACGGCAAGAATGGAGAAGTTATTTACAAACGAACTGCGCATTCTGACGGCTCAGGCTTTGATTTAGAAAAATTCGCAGATATTGATAAGACTATTTGGGGAAAACTGACGTATGTAACACATCTTGACGGAAAACGTTTCAGGTCTGTGGAAACCTCAGGTGTTGTAACTGATGCAAAAACAGGCAGAAAAATTATGGAGGTTCAGTTTGGTCCGAAGGGTGAGGACGATATGGTCTTAATACGTAGATTTGACAAAAAGACAGGAACAAAAGTCGTTCATGAAATGCAGCGTATTTCTGATGATACCTATAAAGCTACCGAGTTTGGGCAAGGACAATCAAGACGTGTTTCTATATTCAAAGAAATCCCGGGGCAAGAAGATGAACTCCTTCATTTTGAACAATACGATGCTAATGGTCGTTTGCGGAACTTGTATACGGTAACGCAAGATGGTTCGTTTACAAGATTTGAAAATCCTATAAAAGGTCATGTAACTATTTGTGAGGAAATAAATGGTGTTAAATATGTTAGTAAAAAATATACAAAAGATGGAGAAACTTATACGCAAAAATTCATTATTGATAATGTAAATCCTGAAAATAATAGAATTGAGGTTTATAAAGGCGAAGAGTTAGTTCATACTGTTGCAGGTTCAATAAAAAATCCAAATACATCATCTGTCAATTAGTTATATGAAACTTGATGTCGAATGGGTTAAAACTGGTGAAAAGATGCCAATTCATTAAAAATTAAAATGCCGGAGGGGTACCAGCGGCATTTTGTGTTGGATATGTATTGACAAGGTGTTGACAATATGACATAATGTTAGTATGGACGCGATAGTTAAATATTATGAGATACATACGGTAAATGGCTTGACTTTTAGATTTAAATTGGATTTTAACCCTATTTCAAAAGAGTATGAGCCGCATATATGGCATAGGCATCAGGTTGAACCGGAAACCGTTGTAAGTGCTTATATGAATATTACGGATGTATATTATAATTCTCTGAGAAAACGGTATGAAAGTTATTCTGAAACTGAGGATTTGAATATTTACTATAACTATTATTCAAAAGATAAAACCAAAATTATGATTATAACTGCGTTTAAATTATAGGAGTTCATACTATGAATAAAAAAGAAATTGTTACAGATACCTCTTACTATACAGATGAATTCGGGTATAGCCATAATATTGATGATGATATCGCACAGGCAGAAGAAGATATTATTCAACTAAAACAGACAGCGAATGTCAACTTCCGCTGGTCGGAGTTTGAAATCCGGCGGGCTAAAAAGATTGCCGAAAAATTAGGAATGCCTTATCAAACTTATATAAAATCCACGCTAAAGCAGGCTATGGATAGAGATGAAAAGAAATTTATGTGATGAAAAAAGGGGTGGGAGCTAGCTCCCGCCCCTTTTTTATTTATATTTTAAACTACGCGTTTAAAAGTTCTTTTGAGCGTTCAAGCTGCAGGGTTACGGTTGTTATGTCGCAAACCGAGCTTGGGCCGAAGTATTGAACAGCACCAGGGAAGAGGTATCTGTCGTTCATTGCCCATTCTTCACGGTGTTCTTCAAGTTTCTTGAATACAGGGCCGTCAAGTCTTACGAGTGCTTTTTGAATAACAGGTTTCCATTCCCCGTGGCGTTTTTCCATGTTCATCATCATTGTTAACGGGATGCCGCCTGCAATCCAGTTGTTTGCAGAGTCTGTAAGGTTTCTGATTGATGATAAATAACCGGTAAATCCGTTGTTAATCAATGCGAACGCGTTGTAACCCAGTGAGTAGCAGTAATCTGCGTCAAAGTTTGAAGGGAACGCGCAGCGGCCTTCATAACCAAAGAAGTGTGCCTGATCTGCAAATTTACCTTTGTATTTGCCCTGAGCTTTCAGCTCGTTCAATTTAGCTTTAATCATTTCGATTAAAAGTTTTTCTGTTTCAATTTTGGAAACCTGAACGTTACCGTGCGGATCTCTGTCCATAAGCAGTTGTGCTTTAATCAATGTCGGAAGAGATGAGAACACTTTTGCGTTGTCGCTTGAAAGGGTGTTTTCAATGATTGCGAATTTTTCAGCCTGAGTTCCGTTAGTGTAACGTGAATCTTTTTCCAATGAACTCATAACGTCATTCAGATTAGAAATCATTGATTTCATTTCAGGGATGAATTCAATTAAGCCTTCCGGAATGATTGCGATACCAAAGTTTTTACCGTTGTTTGAACGTCTTACGATGATATCTGTCATATAGTTGATAATGCTTTCCAAAGACATTTTCTTTTCTTCAACTTCTTCACTGATTAAAGTGATGTTAGGCTGTGTTTGAAGCGCAGCTTCCAATGCTACGTGAGAAGCGCTTCTGCCCATAATTTTGATGAAGTGCCAGTATTTCTTAGCAGAATTTGCGTCGCGTTGGATGTTTCCGATAAGTTCTGCGTAAGTTTTTGTAGCGGTGTCAAAACCGAATGAAATTTCAATTTGTTCGTTTTTAAGGTCGCCGTCAATAGTTTTCGGGCAGCCGATAACCTGAATTCCTGCATTGTTTTTAACGAACCATTCAGCAAGAAGTGCAGCGTTTGTGTTTGAATCATCGCCGCCGATGATTACAACTGCAGTAATATTTAATTTTTTACAAACTTCTAAAGCTGATTTGAATTGTTCTTCTGTTTCAAGTTTTGTTCTGCCGGAACCGATGATGTCAAAACCGCCGGTGTTTCTGTAATCGTTGATAAATTCATCGGTGAACTCAACGTATTTGCCTTCAATAATCCCTGAAGGGCCGCCTAAGAAACCGTATAATTTATTTTGTGAATTAGCGGATTTCATTGCATCGTAAAGCCCTGCAATTACGTTGTGGCCGCCCGGAGCCTGACCGCCTGAAAGAATTACACCAACGTTTCTGACCGGTGATTGTTTTGTTTGTGATGATTTTTTGAACGTTACGGTTGGTTTGCCGTAAGTGTTTGCAAATAAAGCTTTAATTTGTTCCTGATCTCTAACAGATTCTGTCGCGGAACCTTCAATAACTTCCAAAGAATTGATACCGCTTGCTAAACTTTCAGGAAGCTTAGGCTGGTATTTTAATCTCTCAATTTGTAATGGAGAAAGCTTTCTCATATTTTCCTACCTTTCGTAATAATTAACAACAGAATTATACTACAAAAATACTTTACAACGAACTTTGTTGTTAATAAAATTAATATGTAATTGATATTACGTAAAGAAGGAGACAATTATGAAAAAATCAATCAAAGATTTAGGCGACGTAAGAGGAAAGAGAGCGCTTGTAAGAGTAGACGTAAACGTTCCTCTGGACGCTGACAAAAATGTTACCGATGATACAAGAATTCAGGCTATTATCCCAACTGTTCGCGAATTGCAGGCTAAAGGCGCAAAAATTATTCTTATGGCGCACTTAGGCAGACCAAAAGGCGAAAAAAATCCTGAATTTTCACTTGCACCTGTTGCAAAATATATGTCTAAAGTTTTAGGCGAAGAGGTTATGTTCATCCCAAGCGTTGAAGAAGCTCCTGAATACGTTGCAAAACTTAAAGACGGTCAGGTTGCATTGTTAGAAAACATCCGTTTCTACAAAGCTGAAGAAGCAAAAGATGATGATATGACTTTCGCTAAAGAATTGGCTAAATTGGGTGATTTCTATGTAAACGACGCGTTTGGCGCTGCACACAGAAAACACACTTCTACTGCGAAACTTGCTGAAATTTTGAAACCGGCAGTTTCAGGTCTTTTAATGGAAAAAGAAATCAGATGCTTATCTCAAGCACTTGATAACCCTGAAAGACCTTTCACAGCTATCGTTGGCGGTGCTAAAGTTTCATCTAAAATCGGCGTTTTGGAAAACTTGATTGATAAAGTTGATAACTTGATTATCGGCGGCGGCATGGCTTACACATTTGTTAAAGCTAACGGCGGTAAAATCGGTAATTCTATCTGCGAAGACGACCAGTTAGAAGTTGCTAAAGCTATCGAAAAGAAAGCTGCTGACAAAGGCGTTAAACTTGTTATGGCAACTGACGTCCTTGTTACTGACGATTTCTCAGGCAACGGAACTAATAAATTCGTTAAAATCGATGAAATCCCTGACGGTTTTGAAGGCGTTGATGCAGGCCCTGAATCAAGAAAGGCTTTTGCAGATGTAATCAAAACATCTAAAACAATTCTTATGAACGGCCCTGTAGGCGCATTTGAAAATCCTAAATTCGCAGAAGGTACAAAAGCTGTATTAGAAGCAGTAGTTGAAGCAACTAAAAACGGTGCAACTTCTGTAATCGGCGGAGGCGATTCAGTTTCTGCTGCTAAGAAATTCTTCAAAGCAGAAGACTTCACCCACGTATCAACAGGCGGTGGCGCATCATTAGAATTTATCGAAGGAAAAGTTCTCCCTGGCGTTGCAGCATTGGACGACAAGTAAACATAAATATGAAATAAAAACTCCCATGATATAGTATCATGGGAGTTTTTTAGCGTTTAACACAACGGACTACATATGAATTGCTATTTCGTGGTACATAAGATCTTAATAATCCGCTATCACTTCTTATATCCCATGCATAGGTAGTTCCATTCCTCGTTATAAGTGAACTTGACCAGTAAACCGGTTCGCCATCGGTTGTTAAATTCCAAAAATCTTTGTTAATAAATAAAGACGCTAATTCTTCTTTATTAGGTAATCTTTCATTATTTTCAGATTTGCAGAGCTTTGCTGCATTAATATGTTGTGCTCTACCAGCATCTTTTGGTGTAGGTATTGGCATAACAACAGACGAATCTGTCGGGTATAGTACTGTTATTGCTCCCATATCTTTACCAAAAGTATTTGGTCCTTTGTTTCCGTTTAAATCAAACACAAAATTTGCACATATCATATATTGAGCAAACATATTAGTTGTAGTGCTGTTGGAGTTGTCATATCTGCATTGTGGATTATAAAAAACAACGATACTTTCTCCATTTTGGGTTTCAAATGCTGCCGTCTTGGAATCTATTAGGGAAATAGTTCCTTCTACTGATGTAGAAAGGTATAATGAATTATATGCCCCTAAAGTTTCCGGGAAGCCATTGTATACGGAATTGCCAGTCGTTGTTATTTTAGATGGAATTCCGCAATCAGTGAGATGTTCATGATTACATATATTGTTAATTTTAAGCACTTTTGCAAGTCCTGCTGTAATAAAGGTTTCTGCTATATTATTTGGATCCCCTTCTTCTAAAGTGCCATATCCGTTTATTGACGGCATTAGCGCTATTGCTTGGCTAAAACGAGCATAAAGAGCTTTTCTTTGGGTGTTCCATGTGCGTTCGTTGATGTTGCCTGTCAAACTTGGCAAAGTTATTGCCGCGACAACGCCGATAATAGTGAGCGAGAGTAAAATTTCTGCCATAGTGAATCCTTGTTTGTTCATTTTTCTATCCTTTCTTTATTGTATATATACAATAACTACCTCTATAATAACACATATAATGTATCTATGCAACAAAAAGATGAAAAAACGGTCAAATTGGCGCAAACCTTGGGTGCAATTATTAAAGATTTAAGGCAAAATAATTTACAATGCTCAATCAATCAGTTTGCGCACGAGTATGACCTTGATGTTGGGAATACCAGCCGTGTAGAGAAAGGAAGTATTGATGTAAAGTTTGTGACGCTATGGAAAATAGCGGAAGCGTTGCAGATAAAGCTTTCGACATTGGTAGCGCTTGTGGAAGATGAATTGGGCAATGATTTTCAATTTTATGACGTATAAATTTTTTGCTTGATATTTTTTTTTGTTTGTAATATTTTAGAGTAGTGACAATTGAATATAAGCGTGCGTAGCTCAGTTGCCCCGCGGCGAGCGATGAGGCAAGGAGGGCAAAGCCCGACGGAGCGCAGTCAACGGTGTTGGCTTGCGGGAGCAAGACAAGCAGGTTGACAAGCGGAGCCGTTATCGCGGTACCAGAATGACAGTTGAATAATAAGCGTGCGTAGCTCAGTTGGATAGAGCGTTTGGCTACGAACCAAAAGGTCGGGGGTTCGAATCCCTCCGCGCGTAATACAAAGCAGGATATGACTTTTGTTATATCCTGCTTTGTATTGTGAGTCGTTGTAGTTCAAACGAACCCAGCACGGCGGAGCCGTGTGGAGTTCGAGCGCGAGGCGGCAGAGGGCGAAAGTTTGACGGCAAAATGGTGAAAACATTGCAGCCGTCAACTGTAGACCCGTTTAACGCCGCCGAGCAAGAAAATCCCTCCGCGCGTACCACTTGAAAAGAACCGTTAGGTTCTTTTTTTTCTTGCTAAGGGATTCGCCCCCCCCCCCGGTGGTTCTTACCTCTCGCAAAACAGTTCACTGGACTGTTTTGCTCGGCAAAGTCTCCGCGCGTAACACTTGAAAAACGAATAATGACAAGGTTTTTATACCTTGTCTTTTTTATTACGCGCAAATATTGACAAAAGCACCCTGAATAAACTAGAATATAAAAAATACAATGGATATAACTACTGAAAAAAAACTGGCGGCTGGACTTTCTATAGTATCCAATGCCGTAATAATTATTTTAAAATTCATCGCAGGGATAATTTCAGGCTCCATAAGTATTATATCGGAGGCTGTTCATTCGTTGAGCGATTTGCTTGCTTCCGTATTAACTTTTTTTGCGGTCTTGAAATCCTCTGAACCAGCTGATAAAGATCATCCGTTCGGACATGGTAAATATGAGGATATGTCAGGATTTATTGAGGGCGGACTGATAATTTTTGCTGCAGTTTATATTATTTATGAAGCCTGCAAAAAATTGTTTATGTACAGAACCTTTGAAGTTGATACGACTCTGGGTATCATTGTAATGCTTTTTGCTGTAGTTGCAAACTTTTTTGTCAGCAGCGTACTTTTCAAGGTTGCAAAAAAATCAAATTCTATTTCCCTTTTTGCTGACGGAGAACATTTAAGAACAGACATATATTCATCACTGGGTGTAATGGCGGGGTTACTACTGATAAAGATTACAGGAATACATATTTTAGATCCGATAATAGCAATTCTTGTTGCGCTTTTCATACTGAAAGCCGGGTTTTCAATATCAAAAGAAACGTTGAATAATCTATTAGACGGGTCTTTGCCGCAGAAAGATTTAAAATTGATAGAAGAAATTATAAATTCGTATAAAGCAGACTGTGCCCTCAGTTTTAAAGATTTGAAAGCACGCCGTTGCGGGCCGTCAATGGATATAGAAGTGACAATGCTTTTCCCGCGGAATATGACTATTAGCGACTGCCATGATATCTGCGACAGAATAGAACACCTTATCAAACAAAAACTCGGGCCTGTTTTCATTATGATACATGCAGAACCTGTGAGAGAAAAAGATTGTCGGGTGAACATACCTGAAGAAAAGCATTAATTAAGTATTTAATTATACTGGTTAAGACTCTTTGCATAACCCTGCATCAATGCGTTCATATAAATCGCGCCGTTTGAAACATAAGCCGGTTCATGCAGAGTTGCAACAACATCGCCTATTGCTTTACTAATTTGTTCATCTCTTAGATTAAGTTCTTCCTCATCTATATCATCAGGAACTGAATTCATATATAAATCAAATTTTTCTGTCAAACCAGTTCCTTCCAGCAGGCCTACTCTGCCTGAAGTCCCGTCAATATAATTGTCAATAGGCTCATTGTATATTAAATTTTCATTTGCTACCAGAGTTAAGTGGAAATCTTTATCAACTTTAAAATCTTTTTCTTTAAAGTTTGTTATTCTGTTTAAAAGATTTTTCATAAAGCCAATTAACTTTGCGTTTGCCGGAGTGCTAAGTATAGGTGTTCCGTTTAATTTATTAATAATAATTGTTAGATCGCCAATGCTTTTTGTTTCAAATTCAATATTAACGAATTTGTCATTTATTTCATTCGTTAATATAGGATTTGCTTTGATAATTTTTCTGTATTCGGTCAAATCCTTATGTGCAGCATCGTCGGTAAGCTCCATACTCATTGCACAGCGGCTGCTGCGTCCGTATGTATCATTGTTTGTAACTCTTACATAACCTATATTTTGTATTCCGTTAAAGTTAATTTGCGGCATGATTTTTTACCTGATTTTGTTCAGTAATTTCGTTTTTCTTTTGTAAATTTTCTTTTGTAACAGTAGGGAGGTTTCCTTTGAAGGCGAAAGGTTTGGCGAAATAGTATGCGCTCAATATATTTAATCCCCAGCCTGTAACGCTTATTGCGGTTTTGACGCCTGCCGCTTTTTTAGGTAAAGTATTAGCCATTGTAATAAGAGCCGTTCCGGTCATAAGAGAAATGTAGGCTTTGAAAATTCCCCGCGGTACAGCAACGCAGTCGTTTATATCTCTGGGGTTTCTGACCTTGTCAGCAATAACGTCAATAAATTCCTTTTTTTTGTTCGGCTTAGTGGGTTCATTCCCTCTGAAAAATTGTTGTTGAGTTTCAATTCTTGATATTTTCATAACAATACAATTAAAACACGTAAAAAATTTTTTTGACAGATATTTAAAAATTTTTATGTTATAATTTGAAAAGTTGGAGAGGTGTCCGAGTGGTTTAAGGTGCGGATCTCGAAAGTCTGTGTGAGTGAAAGCTCACCGTGGGTTCGAATCCCACCCTCTCCGGATAAAAAGCGGATTTGTATTACACAATTCCGCTTTTTTATTTACAGTTCAATTTGAGATTCTTTTATCGGGGCGCCGACAACACGCTCAAGTTCTGCCGCGTTGACGTTATATTCCAGAAGGTTGGAATAATAGTTTAACTGTGCGTTCAGATATGTGTTTTCTGCGTCTTTAAATTCAATTGCGTTGCCAAGTCCGACTTCGTATCTTCTGAATGCCTGATACTGTTGTTCTTTGGCTTCTTGCAGCGCAAGTTTTGAAACCTCAAGGCTGTCACGGGAGTTTAAAAGGCTTATGTATGCACTTTTTACCTCCAGATATACGTTTTGGCGTGCGGTTTCATAATCAGCAACGTATTTTTTATAAGTTGCTTTTGCTTCGTCAACCTGTTTCTTTAAAAGCATTAAATTCAAACCGTTATAAGAGAACTGTACGCCTAATTGATAGCCGTCATCGGTGTTCATCTGAGGTCCGCCTCTGTAGTAAGATCCAATAGCACTCAAGTCAGGAGTAAACGCTCTTTTCGCTGCCCGAACACCCATTTCTGCTGCGTCCATAAGTTTTTTGGCAGAGAGTAATGACGGGCGTGAGGCTTCCGCTATTTCTATTAATTCAGGGAAATTTACTTCATAAGCCTTTGTGTTTAATTTATCTTTTAATACGACCTCTTCCAGCTCCGGAATCCCGACTGCGTTGGCGAGTTGAACGGCAGCGAGTTCATAAGTGTTTTTTGCTTTAATAAGGTTAACTTTTGCGTTCCCGAGGTTGTATTCTGCGGTTGTAACGTCGATTTTAGCTTTTTTACCTATTTCGTAGTATGCTCTTGCCTGTTTCAACTGTAATTCATAATCGCGTACGGTATCTTCATAAACAATTTTTTGTTCTTCTGCAAAAACCATATTGTAGTATGCAACTTTGACGTTGTAAATTACCTGTTCAATACTCATTTCAGCATCGTATCTGGAGGATTCAAAACTTCTTTTTTGCATGTCGGCGCTTGCCTTTGTTTTCCCGAAGTCAAAGAGAAGCATGTTAGCTGATAATGTAGGGGTGTAGAACAAATTATATCTGCGGTTCATCATGTTGGAAAATTGCCCGCTCGGTTTCATTGTCATGAGCATATCGTTTCTGGAATAGCTTACCCCTGCGCTTATTGTAGGGAAATAGTTAGCCCATGCCTGTCCGATTCTGGATTCGTAAATCTCAGCGTTACTGATTGCTGACATGATTGCCGGATGATGAGTAATCGCGAGTTTAATACAGTCGGTCAGTGTGACTTCTCCGTTCATGTCTGTGTATTCAATCTGGCTGTTTATGACCGGAAATTTCGTTTCATACATGCCTTCTGCTTCTTCTGAAGATTTGATTTTTGATTTTGTGTTCTCTTTATGTTTTTTCCATTCCTGTTTCCAGTTAATCTTTTTTTCTTCCGGTTTTACGATATGGACTTCTTCTTTCTTCTCTTTATTTTTTTTATGAAAAAAGCCTTTAGCGCAGACACTGTTTGCGCTTAATAATGATAATATTAATAAAAGAATAAGACTTTTTTTCATGGTTAAATCTCCAGATCTTTTTCTGTAATTTCTTTTTTAGGGAATTTATCAACAAATTCCTGAACGATGACGTAGAAGGCCGGAGTGAGAACTGCCCCGATAGTTGCGGCGGCAATCATACCGCCAAATACGGTAGAACCGACGGATATTCTTGAATTTGCGCCTGCGCCTACCGCAAAGAGCATTGGCATTACACCTAAAATGAACGCGAGTTCTGTCATCATGATTGCTCTAAAGCGCAGATGCGCGGCTTTTATAGCGGCATCTTTGACCGGAAGCCCGTTTTTCTCGTGTTCTTCTTTTGCAAATTCGACAATCAAAATAGATTGTTTTGCCGCGAGCCCGATTAACGTAATCATCCCGACCTGTGAATAGATATCAAAGGACTGATTAATCATCATCTGGAAGATAAGTGCGCCAAGCGCTGCAATCGGTGAAATCAGAAGTACGGCGACAGGAATTGTGTAGCTTTCGTATAAAGCAACAAGGAACAGGTAAACAAATACAAGAGCCATTGTTATAATTATTACTGTTTGCCCTGAAGCTTCTCTTTCCTGAGCGGAAGTCCCTGACCAGTCAAAGCCCATGTCGGACGGGAGAACTTCTGTAGCAACATCTTCCATTGCGTTCATTGCGTCGCCGGAGCTTTTTCCGGCAGCCTGCTGACCTTGAATTTGTACTGATTTATAAAGGTTATATCTTGAAATTGAAGCAGTACCGATTGTTTGTTCAAGTTTTACCATTGAAAGTATCGGAACCATTACGCCGTTTGTGTTTTTGACGTAAATGCCTGACAGGTCAGATGCTGTATTTCTGAAATCGCTTTCCGCCTGAAGTTCAACTTTGAAAACTCTGCCGTATTTGTTGAAGTCATTTACGTAGTAAGTACCGAGCATTGAGGCAAGTGTAGAATAGAGTTCCTGCAAATCAACACTTTGTGCCAGAACTTTTTCGTAATCAATATCAAGAATATATTGTGGCACATTTGCCTGGAATGTGGTATAAACACTTGATAGTGAAGGGTTCTGGTTCGCTGCGGCGATAAGTTTGTTAGCCCAGGTTTCGAGTTCCTGCGAGGTATGTTCGCCTTTAGATAGCATCTGGAACTCAAAACCGCCCATCATACTCATCCCCTGAATTGCAGGAGGTGAAAATACAACAATTGACGCTTCTTTTATACTTGATGCAATAGGTCTTATTTTATTAAGGATTGCGGTGTGGGTCAGATCCGTTGCGCGCCCCTGGAATTTTCTTTTAACTTTGTCTGCAAAAGAAAGCCGTCTGTCAGCGTAATCGTCAAGCATAATGATGCCTGTTGCGGTGTTAGTTGCACCGTTTCCGCCAAACACAAGAGTTTTTTCTTCATCAACGCCGTCTATATCTCTTATTTGTGACATAAAGCGGGAAGCTACTTCATCTGTTCTTGAAAGTGACGCACCGTCAGGAAGTGTAATACTTGCGATTAAAACTCCCTGATCCTCGTCCGGAATAAAACCGGTTGAAATTATTCTGAAAGAAAACAGGGTCAAGGCTACCAGCCCCAGATACAGAATAATAGTAAGCTTTTTGTCATAAACAAATTTGCGTACAAATTCCATGTAGAAATCTTCTATTTTTACAAATATGTGGTTAAATTTTTCAACCAGAATATTTGTTCTTTTGCATATATTGTCTATAATATGTTTGAGTTTGGAAGGTTTTTCTTTATTTTCAGAAGATTCTTCTTTTTGGTGTCCGAGGAAGTGAGAGCACATTGCAGGGGAAAGGGTTAATGCGCAGATTGCCGAAATCGCGATTGATACAGCAATACAAACCGCGAATTGTTTATACATTATACCGGTCATTCCGCCCATAAATATAATCGGGACAAATACCGCCATTAAAACAAGCGCCATTGCAACGAGAGCGGAACCTACTTCCTGCATTGTAAGCTGAGTTGCCACGATTGCGGATTTTCCTTCTTCAAGGTGGCGTTTGACGTTTTCAATAACAACGATAGCATCGTCGACAACGACCCCGACCGCGAGTACAAGTGCAAATAGCGACAACAGGTTTATTGACATTCCGAAGGCTTTCAGTGCTGCGAATGTACCGATTAAAGATACCGGTATTGTAACGCACGGAACAAGTGTTGCCATTGCATCGCCTAGGAATAAGAATATTATTACAACAACGATTAAACCTGTCAGAAGAATTGTGAATTCAACTTCTTTCATAGATTCATGGATATATTCGGCGTCATCTTTGACAACGCGGATTTCAAGCCCGTTATCAAGTCTTGCGTTGATTTCTTTAATTTTAGCTCTTACAGCCTTTGAAAGATCCAGAATATTTGCATCGGAAAGCTGGGATACCATAATCATCGCCGCAGGTTTGCCGTTTATTTTGCCGAGGCTTGAATATGATTGCGCGCCGAGTTCCACTCTGGCAACGTCTTTAAGCCTGACTTTAGAACCGTCCATGTTTGAGCGGATAATGATATTTTCAAATTCTTTAACATCTGCAAGCCGACCTTTTGTTTTCAGGGTTAATTGAAGAGCCTGCGCATCGTCTGTCGGCAGCGCGCCCAGAGCACCTGCTGTTACCTGTGTATTCTGGTTAACTATTGCGGTTTTAATTTCGCTTGTTGAAACATTTAGGCCTGCCATTTTTTGAGGATCGAGCCAGATTCTCATTGCATAGTCGCCGGAACCGTAAACGTCAATATCTGCAACACCTTCAACACGTTTCAGCTCATCTTTAACATAAATTGAACCGTAGTTTGTTAAATCCAGTTGCGACCAGTTGCCGGATTTCGGGAATATGTTCAAAATTAACGCGCCGGAACCGGAGGTACGGCTAAGGGCTGTAACACCTGTTCTTTGAACTTCTTCCGGCAGCTGCGATTCTACCTGCTGGATTCTGTTCTGAACGTTCATAAGATTAATATCTTTATCAGAGCCGACTTTAAAATACATGTTAAGTGTATATGTTCCGTCATAAGATGTTGATGTCATGTAGGAAAGATCTTCAACACCGTTCAATTTGTTTTCAAGAACTGTTGCGATAGAAGATTCAATAACTTCTGCGTTAGCGCCCGTGTAAGACGCGGAAACTCTCACCTGCGGCGGAGTAACATCAGGATAGTTTTCCTGCTTCAATGTTGCAAGAGAAATCAGACCCATAATCACTATACAGATAGATATTACAAGGGCAAATCTCGGTTTCCTTATAAAAAAGAACAGCTTTTCTTTATCTAAAATCTTCTTCATTATTTACCTGCGTTTAATTTTTTAACATATTCTTCGTAGCCAATAACTTTTAATTCTTGTCCTTCTGCGTTAACGTTCTGGATTCCGGAAACAACAACGGTATCTGTTTCCAGCAGACCGCTTTCAACAACCCAGTTGTTGTCGATACTGTCAGAAACTTCAATATCTTTTCTGACAGCTTTGTTATCGCTGACAGTCCAGACATAATATCCGCTCATGGCGTCACCCTTTGTGCAGGCCTGCGGAACTGTCATATAGGTAATCTTTTTAGGTGCGATTAGTTCTACTCTCATATAATCGCCCGGAACAAGCCAGCCTTTTTTGTTCTCAAAAAGACCGCGCATGCTTATTGTGCCGGAATCTTTATCTATTTTATTATCGACAAAATCAATTGTTCCGACTTCTTCATGCCACCTGCCGCCTTCATATTGAACCCTTACGGCCACATCTTTAAGGTCATCGCTTGCTCTTAAAAGTTTTATAAAGTCAGAACTTTTAAGGCTGAAAGCCACATAAACCGGCGCTGTGCTTGAAATATTTACAAGCGGACCGGAAGTCGCTGTTACGTAGTTGCCTTCGGTAATATTAACTTTACCTATACGTCCGTCAATCGGAGATTTTATGCTGGTGTAGCCGAGGTTAACTTTTGCGAGTTCATATTCCTGTTTTGCAGCATCAAGCAGAGCTTTATTCTGGTTACGTACGGCTAAACTCTGGTCAACATCGGAACGGCTTATTAAATCTTCTTTAATAAGTGCGTTTGCACGGTCTAATTCTTTCTGCGCATTTGTCAAAAGTGCACTGTACTGATTCACCTGCGCCAGCGAGTTGTTTACCTGAATCTGGTATTCTCTCGGGTCAATCTGGAAAATTAACTGGCCTTTTTTGACGAAATCGCCTTCTTTAAAATGCTTTTCAATTAAAAATCCCGGTACCCGCGCCACAACATCAACGGAATATTTAGCCTCCACGCGTCCTGTGGCTTCAGCGCTGACATTGATTTCCATAAGGTGAGGATTATCAACGACAACTTCTTTAGGCATCATCATTGCGCGTTTTTGGATAAACCCCGTAATCTGGCTTGCTGTTTTGTTATAGATTATCGGTAAAATTATTATAAGCAATATTGCTATTGCGGCTCTTTTCCTTGTTATTTTTAATTCCATACATATCTCCGAATTTAATATAGAAAAATTCTACTATTTAATAGTAAAGTAGGACGGGTTAAATGTCAACGGAAAGAGTGTAATAACCACGTTTTTAGCGTATCTCGCGTAATTATCGGTGTTTCTCCGGTAATAAATTTTTACTAAATGTAACGATTTTGTTTCAAAAAGTTATCAAGATTTTTGCAAATTTCGTTGAGCGGAGTAAGTTTGTCCTGTGCGCAGCATAAATCTGTGATATTTTTTTCAAAATCTGCGGGTAAGAGCGTACAATTTTTCAGCGCAAACGGAATGAGCCGTTTTTCTCCGGGGTGAAGAATTTTATTGACCGCAAAAATTATGTCAAAATATCCAGCCAGAAACGCTGTAATCCTGTGGTTTATACTGACAACATCATTGCGTTTGACGGCTTTTTCTATCTGTTCTTTAAAAGATGCCGAGATTTTATCTTTAATCATAAGCCTGTTTTTGAGAACTATATTATTTGCAAGCTCCTTCGGGTAAGGAGTATTTAATTTCTCCTGTAGATTTTTAAACCAGTCCTGTGTATCGTAAAGCACAGAGGCGTTTTTTACAGTATAAAGAAATGCTGTAGTGTAGCCGCCCCACGCGTCATGACGAAACCAGATATTGTTTATAATATCTTCAATCCATTTTCGGTTCCAGAACATAAGGTCAAAAACCCGGTCATCAGTCCTGCGGAACCATTCATCGCCGTCACCGTAGAAGGTGTTGTGGATTTCGTAATTGTCGGAATATCGTTTTGCAATTTCTCCGCGAACCTTTACCGGTACCGGTTCATCAGAAAATATATAAATATCATAGTCGGAAAGTGAATCCTGAGTATTTGCACTTCCGGCAGAGCCGCCGAGTGCAATTGCTTTTACTTCTTTAATATCAGAAAAGTCTTTAATAATTTCATCCATGGCTTTATTTTAACCTTTTGCCTTGAAAAAAGCAAATTTTTGTGTTAAAGTTTGGATGTCGTGTTCCACGGGGAATTGCAATCTCTCGACCCGAAGCCAATGCGGGGTGCAGAGCCTGTTGTGAGGGTTCGCGGAGCAGGATAGCAGTTGCCGGCTTTGTTGACGATTAAAACGTTAGCGGCGAAAGCTGCCGAACCGTGTCAGGATAGAAATATAGCAGCACTAAGGCATAACTTTCGGGTGTTAACGGTTTGATAAGAGAAGTCGTTAATTTGTTATTTTGTTCCAAAAATTCGATAGACAGTGACACGACATTTAATACGTCAGTCGGTGTGAAGCCACGGGTTGGCTTGTGATTAACAAGACAAGCAGGTGGCGGAACATAATATCAGCGACGTTTAAAATTCCGCAATTGTTGATAACAATTGCAAGGAATTTGACAGGAGCAAAAGTCAGTCGGAGTGAAGCCGCAGGTTGGCTTGTGATTAAGAATGCGGGGAATGTGTTTTATGTATAGA
Source organism: Candidatus Gastranaerophilales bacterium (assembly GCA_944325835.1). GTDB lineage: Bacteria > Cyanobacteriota > Vampirovibrionia > Gastranaerophilales > Gastranaerophilaceae > Gastranaerophilus. The sequence goes on along the minus strand of CALVBO010000012.1, from coordinate 9,385 downwards.
ATCGGTACAGGATACGATATTCACAAACTTGTTCAGGGCCGTGATTTGATTATCGGCGGGGTTAAAATTACACACGAAACCGGTTTGCTCGGGCATTCAGATGCAGATGTTCTTGTCCATGCAATAATTGACGCGCTGCTTGGCGCTCTGGCTTTGAAAGACATTGGAACACTTTTCCCGGATACTGACGAAAAATATAAAGATGCTGACAGCGTTGTCCTTTTAAAAAAAGTTTATGAACTTATAGGCGAAAAGGGTTATGAAATTGTCAATATTGACTCAAACATCATAGCCCAGCGCCCTAAAATGATGCCTTATATTCCCAAAATGAAGAAAGTTTTGTGTAAAGCTCTGGGGCTTAAAGATGATGAGCTTTCAATCAAGGCTAAAACAAAGGAAAAACTGGATGCGGTCGGTAATGAACGTGCGATAGAAGCGCAGGCCGTTGTGCTTTTGAAACGGAAGGATAAATAATGCAGCAATTAAAAGAATGGCTTGCAGCAGAGGCTGAACCTGATTATAGAAAGTTTTCTGCGTCATTAATCCCGAATTGTACTAATGTTTTAGGCGTAAGAATTCCAAAACTTCGCAAAAAAGCAAAAGAAATAGCTCAAAGTGAATACTGGCATGAGTTTCTTAATTCGTATGAGTGCGAATATATGGAAGAACTGCTTCTTCAAGGTATGGTTATCGGGTGCCTGAAGCTTACGACGGAGGAGCATTTGGCTCTGGTAAAAAACTACATCCCCAAAATTACTAACTGGTCGTTGTGCGACTGCTTTTGCTGCGGATTAAAGTTTACAACTAAAAATCGCGGGACTGTGTGGGAATTTTTGCAGCCCTATCTGGCTTCAAGAGATGAATATGAATTACGCTTCGGGGTCGTAATGCTTTTGAACTTTTTTATCACGGAAGAGTGGATAGATAAAGTTTTGGATAAACTTTTTTCACTGAATAGTGAGGATTATTATGCTCAAATGGGTATCGCGTGGGCTATTTCAATCTGCGCGGTGAAATTTTTTGATAAAACCTATGCGAAGATGAAGGAAATCGCGCTTCCGCCTGTGATTTTTAAGAAGAGTGTACAAAAAAGCTGTGAGTCTTTCAGACTGACAAAGGAACAAAAAAATTTGTTAAGAGCATTACAATACAGTAATAAAAAGCCGGTTTAAAAACCGGCTTTTTATTATTGAACTATTTCATAAATCAATGGTTTTTTCAGAGGTTCCTCCTGCGCAATTTCGTATGCCTTGTTGCATAATTCTTTACATTGCGCGGTTTTGTTATCGTCATTTGAATAAATTGTATAAAGCACCTCACCTTTATTTACTCTTTCTCCTGATTTTTTATTCAGATAGACCCCGACGCTTAAATCAATCTTATCAGCCTTTGTTTCCCGACCTGCACCGAGAAGTTTGCAGCCAAGTGCAACTTTATAAGCGTCAATATTTTCTACAAAACCGTCTTTTTCTGATTTAATTTCAACTTTTTGCCCTGCTGTCGGGAGTTTTGAGTAATTGTCAAGCGCTTCTGCAAGTCCGCCCTGAGCTTTTACAAGCTCTTTGAATTTCTCAATTGCTTTGCCGGAAGTGATTAATTCGTCAATATTCCTGCGCGCAGCATCTCTGTCAGTGCAAATCCCGTATTGAAGAAGCGTCAGAATGGCAAGTTCATAGGTAAGTTCATAAACTTCACCTTCTTTATAGTGGCCTTTCAGAAATTCGCATGCTTCAATGACTTCTAAAGAGTTGCCGACAGCCCTGCCCAGCGGTTCGTCCATTGAAGTTATCACCGCAATAACTTTGCGGCCAAGGTGTTTGCCGATTTGAACCATAAGCTTAGCCAGATGCACTGCATCCTGCGGATCTTTCATAAACGCACCTTTTCCGCATTTGACATCAAGGACGATATTTTCTGCACCCGATGCAATCTTTTTGGAAATAACAGAAGATGCTATCAGCGAAACATTATCAACCGTTCCGGTTACATCGCGCAAAGCATAAAGAATTCCGTCCGCCGGTGTTAAACCTTTTGTCTGAGCACCGATTGCAAGGTTAATCTTTTTGACCTGTTCAATCATATCGTCAATTTTGCAGTCGGTATTGAACCCCGGAATTGATTCAAGTTTATCAATTGTACCGCCGGTATGCCCGAGTGCTCTGCCCGAAAGCTTTAAACAAGGAATTCCGGATGCTGCAAGCAAAGGAGTCAGAGTAAGAGTGATTTTATCTCCGACTCCTCCGGTTGAATGCTTATCAAGCACTCCTTTTGGAAGCTTTGATTGCTCAACAAAACTTCCGGATTTAACAATTGCCTCTGTCAGGTATGAGGTTTCCAAATCGCTCATACCCTGAAAGCACACAGCCATAAGAAATGCACTGATTTGATAATCAGGCATGCTCTTATCCATTACGGAATTAATAAAGAAATTTATCTCCTCTTTAGTTAATTCCAGTCCTTGTTTTTTCTTTAGAATAAGATCAATTGTTCTCATTGATTATTTTGCAGCCTTTAATTTTTGGATTACCTGATCACTTACGTCAACTCCGCCGACAAATATTACTCTGAAATCGACAATCGCATCAAGGTGCTGTTCAACCAGAACTTTGTTTGCAGCTTCTTTGATTTTTGAATAAACAAGTTCTTCTTTCTGGTTTTTGAGTTTCATAAGAGCATCTTCTTTGAGTTGAAGTTCTTTTGCGGTTGTTTCTTCAAAGTTTTGTTTTTTCAACGGTGTGTCTAAAGTTTTGTATTGTTTTTCTTTGTCGACCATAAATTGTTGGATTTCAAGAGCTTTTGCATCGATTTCCTTAATTGCGGATTGTGCAAGCGGATAATTTTCCTGAATTTTTACGTAATCAATGTAGCCGATGCCTGCTGCGAAAGCCTGCGCACCGAATAGTAATGCTGCCATTAATAAAGATACTTTTGTGAAATTTTTCATATTTACCTCCTTATATGTTTTGTTTTGCATAACGATATTAATACATTAAATCACCTACACCGAAGGTGAAGTAGCCGCCTCTGTTGCCGTTGTCACCCGGATTGGTGAGCGGAATACCATAGTCTATTGACAGCGGACCCATGCCCGGTACATAGAGTTTCAAACCGATACCGGCAGTGACCGCGTACATCGGTCTGTCGTAAATGTCATTACTAACCGTACTTCCGAAAACTTTACCTGCATCTACGAACATTGTAAATCTAAGGTTATGCAGGAAGTTTATTTTTGTTCTGTCTAAGAACGGAATAGGTGTTGCGAATTCGGCAGAACCCATAACAAAGGCATCACCGGTACCGACACCGCTCATTTTGAAACCTCTGATAGAATAAGGACCGCCTAAACGGTAAGCCATAACTTCAGGCATGTCGTCCCCGTGAATTTTACCGCCGGCTTTAACCATGAAGGATAATGAAGATTTCTTGCGGATTGGTATGTAGTGTTTAATCATACCGGAGAGTTTTCCGTGGGTTTGTCCGAAATCAAGCATCCCGAATTCTTCATCAAATCTTAAACTTGCCATAGTCCCGCGTCTTGTAACGGTTTCACTGTCGCGGGTGTCATACATTAACCCCGGACTTAAAGACAGGAACAGACCGCCGTCAAGTTGTTTCGCGCGTTCGCTGATTGGAACATTGTGTTTGGCGAAAAGTTCTGCCATTTTATTGAAATCGCCTTCCGAAACGTCAATGTTTTCTATACCTAATGAGAAGGTTGAAGTCATGTGACGGTTTGATTTCATACGGTGAGCAAGTGTAATTTCGCCGCCCAGACGTCTTTCAATTGCGAGAGGAATCTGGTAGCTGCCGAAATCTCTGTAGTAAATTTTGCTGAGCAGAGAGGTGTCTGCGTTTAGAAAATGCGGTTCAAAGAAACTTAATTCAGCCTGCAAGTTCATTCTGCGCAGAATTGAGGCGTCGTTCAAAATCATACCGGTACCGGCTAAAGCGTTAAGTGATAATCTCTGGTTTCTTCCGCGGAAGTTGTTATCAGAAATACCTAACGATCCGAAAAGACCTGTTACGGTATCAACACCGCCGCCGGCAGAGATGCTTGCGCTTCTTTGTTCTTCAACATTGATTGTAATATTGTAGGCATCAGGATCTTCTTCTGTAGGCTCGATTTCACGGGTAACGTCTTTGAAGGCTTGAGTAGAGTAGAGCCGGATTAAGTCTTCTTTAATCATGTTTTCGTTGTAAATCATGCCCGGTTCGGTCAGGATATTACGTTCAATGATGTAATCTTTTGTCTTTTTGTTGCCGGAAATGAATATTTTATTAACCTTGCCTTCCACGATTGAGATATTAACCGTGCCGTCAGGATCATCTGTTACGGAATCAATGCGGGAAAGAATGTAACCTTTATCAATGTATATTTTTTGAATTTCGGCGATAGCCTGATTAAGCATGCCGATATTTTGCGGCTGACCTTTGAGAGGGAGTAGTACATCAAGGATTTCTTCCGTTGAAACAACGGTGTTTCCTTCAATAGTGAAGTCAGTAATCGGCGCGTTTTCTTCAACGATAATTTGAATAGAAATTGTGCCGTCACTGTTGCTGCGCGGCAGGGCTTTCATGTTTTCGGTGAAGTAGCCCATGTCGTAGATGTTTTTCAAATCAAGCATTAACATATCACGGCTGTAGTGCGAGCCGCTTTGCAATTGCATTTGCTGTCTGATTAAATCGTTAGAAACATTTGTTGCGCCCTGAATTTCTATGTCTTTAATAATAGCCTGTTCTTTGGAAAGTTTTTCCTGTTGTTCGGCGTATAAAGAGCCGTCAGTATCTTCTGAATCATCAGCCTGAAAAAGGGAGTCCTCAGGTTCTTCAGTGTAGTCAGTCCGTGTCTTATCGTTTTCCAGTGAACGCAGCGGTTTTGACTGAGGTAAAGTATAATTTGGCGTAACTTTAGGTGCAGGATTGTTAAGTTCAGGAATAAGGTTTTTAGTGCTTTCCGAGAAGGCGGGATCGCTGTCGACAGGCATCATAAGTGACGGCTGGATTGCGTCATTCCAAAACTCATCAATACCGTAAGAAGCTAAGGGCAAACATGTCGTCAATGCGCTTAATATTATTAAGTTTTTCAGCCATTTATGAAATTTCAAAAAAATCTACCTTGATCCTGCACTACTCTCTATTTTATATATTAGCACAAACGTTTGAGAATACAAATAGTTTTATTGATTGACTTTTTGCGGAAACCTTTGGTTTATTATTCGCCTTCGTTTCTGTAGCCGAAGTCTTTCAGGGCATTATCTTTTTTGCGCCAGTCTTTCTCAACCTTGACTTCAAGTGAGAGAAAGACTTTTTTATCAGCTATCTTTTCCAGTTCAAGACGTGCCTGCATGCCGATTTTTTTCAGCAGCGCCCCGCCTTTGCCGATAAGTATTCCTTTCTGGCTTTTTTGCTCGCAATATATTACCGCGTAGATTTTATCAATATTTTCTTCTTCCTGGTATTCCGTCACTTTTACGGCAGTTGAATGCGGAATTTCATCCGAGGTGTTCAGGAGAATTTTTTCTCTGATAATTTCTTCTGTGATACTGCGCATGGTTTCTTCTGTTACGACTTCTTCGGGGTAAAGTAAATCGCCTTCCGGAAGATTTTTATATATGTTTTTTAAAAGGGTGTCAATATTTCTTCCGGTTTTTGCGGAAAGTCTGATTACCGGATAATTCTTTTCAAAAAGGGTTTTATAAGTGAGAAGGTTTTCTTCAATTTTGTTTAAATTTTTAGTCTTGTCGACCTTATTCATGACGATAAGAATTGGAATTTCTGTCTGTAAAACATTGTTCACAATCCATTTGTCGCCCTTGCCGGCAGGTTCGGAACCGTCAACGAGAAAAATTATCAAATCCGCATCCGGAATGGCAAATTTTGCCTCATCCATTAAAAATTCGCCAAGTTTGTTGAGCGGCTTATGAATCCCTGGGGTGTCAATAAAAACAATTTGTCCTTCGGGCTGTGTCAAAATTCCCTTAATTCTTTTTCTGGTCGTCTGGGCTTTGTCGGTTGCGATAACTATCTTCTGCCCGAGAATTTTATTTAAAAGCGTCGATTTCCCGACGTTTGGTCTTCCTACTATTGCTACAAATCCACTTTTCATTCCCTGATTTTAGCACAAATATAACATTTTTTTACATAGTAGCAAAAATCTTTTTTCTCGGGTATTATGTTAATTAACTAATTAGGGAAATTTTGAACATGTTTATAAAATATATTATCAGTGCAGTTGTATTTCTTTCTTTCTTTGTGGCTAACGCTGCGTTTGCGCAGGGCGCTAATTCTATTTTGAATACGTCTGTCAGAAAAACCTCTTCAAACGGCTTGAATGTTACATTTTTCACTAAAGGTGAAAACGCGCAGGCTCCTATCGTTAAGGATAAGGGAAATAACCAGTATGTAATTTTGCTGCCGGATTTGACGGATTCTACGGGCGGACGTCCGGATTTCAGAACTGCGGCGGATCTCGTTGAAGATGTTCATGTAAAAACTATTAATGAGGGCGCTGTTACATATACAAAAGTTACCCTGACAACTAAAAGGCCGGTTACGGTTAAGGCTGAAACACGCCGGACAACGCAGAGTGTCGGAGAACTTGCCGGCGTAAGCGATATTGTTTCTAAAGTTAATCTTATTAATCAGGATATTGCAGCGTCCAAAAATATTCAGCCTGTAAATACTGTAAATAATAGTAAGCAAACGGCAGTGGCACAGCCGGCTTTGCCTAAGATGAACAGTGTTCAGGATATCCTTAATAATAAAAATCTTATCGGGCAGCAAAAACGTGAACCGGTAAAACCGGCCGTTGCAGTTACTCCTGCTCCTAAGGCAGATTCTCTGGCGGCACATGTTCCGTCAAATACCGGAGCAATTAAAAATAACACTAAAAAACTTCAAAATGAAAATATTAAACATATAAAAAATGAAGCGGTAAAAAATATTGATAAGGTTGAAAAAAATATTAAAACAGCCGAAGAACACAATATTCTGGTGAATGAAGAAGAACCGGAAGTTACGCTGCCACCGCTCAATAGTGAGGCAGAAAAGGCCGAAACAGTCAAAGAAATTGTGCCGGCAAAGAGTTTTGATTTCAGTAAAATAATTTCTTCACCGGTGTTGTTGATTTCAATATTCCTGTTTGGGGCTTTAATAATAGCATTATTTATAATGAACAAGGTTAAAGCTGCCATAAAGGATACTGCTGAATTAAACGGTTCGTTCATTGAACGTATGAATAACGCTGTTCCGTCTACAAAGAAAGATTATTCGGAAATCGCGCAAAATCAAAATTTGAACTGGCAGGAAAAATATGCTTCCTTCAAAGATGAAAAAGCACAGGAACAGAAGAAGGTTTTGGACACCCGTATCACCTCAGAGCCGGATGAAGATCTGGATATTGTTGAGGATTATGTTGAGCCGGAACCGGATGCGGATATGGAAGTTGTTCCTTTGATGAAAGATACTCCGAATCCTTTTGCTTCAAATTATCAGGATGTACACAATTCTGCGGATGTAATTACGCAGTCAATGAAGCGCAGCCTGACCGGCTTTGATGAGGAACGCAATCTGCATATTACCCGCAGAAATACAGGGTTGCAGCACAGACTTAAAGCTTTTGATTCAAATCCTGTTCTTGCGCGTAATATGAGCGAACTTCTGGATACTATTATTCAAATGGATGAAGAAAAAGGCGTTTCTCCGGCACCGCAGCCGGTACAGACAGCATCTGTTCCGCAGATTACACCGCGAACACCGGATGTAGCAAGGGAAGTTAAAGCCAATGCAACTTCACCTATAGAAACTATTCAAAAAGCGCCGGTTAAGAAGAAAATGAAAATAAAAGAAAGCCGCGCGATTGATGAAAACAGAGGTTTCTACCTTGTTGATATGGAAGATAAACTTGCGCTTATGGGCAGAGTTAACGACAAATTCACTGTCCTGAAAAAGTTTGATGATAAAGAAAAGAAAACTTTGCAGGTAAGACGCGACAAAGATAATCTTTACATGGTAAGAACGGACGGTTTTAAAGCGCTTGTTGATGTTGAAGGTTCAAGAATGGGCATTTTTGCTGAGCTTTAGGGTGTTAGATTAAGTTGAAGAAGTTTTTTTTAATAGCGCTGTGCCTGTTGCTTTTGTCAACCGGATGCACCAAAAAAAATGAGAGGGTTAAAATTCAGTTTGCGTCGTGGGGCTCTAAATCTGAGGTTGAAATAATTAAAGATGTTATCAAGGATTTTGAAACCTCACACCCTGATATAGAAGTTGAATTTTTGCATATCCCGCAAAATTATTTTCAAAAAATTCATCTCCTGTTTGCGTCAAACACCGAACCGGATGTTTTATTTTTGAATAATCTTTATTTGCCTGTGTATGCGAACTCGGGGAAACTTCAGGAACTTTCCGTACATCAGGGTATTTATGATAAAAAAGTTCAGGACGCGCTGAGCTGGCATGGTAAGCTTTACGCAGTACCGCGTGATATATCGCTTTTGATTGTTTATTATAATAAGGATTTGTTCAAAAAATCTGGCGTGGCAGAGCCAAAAAACGACTGGACGCGGGAGGAATTTCTGACTAAAGCCTTGAAAATTAAAGAAAAAACAGGTGCGTTCGGGATAAGCTTTGAGGAAGAACCGCTTTTTTATCTGCCGTATGTAATGAGTGAGGGCGGGAGCTTTTTTGAAATAAATTCACAGCAAACACAAAAAGCTTTGAATTTTTATGCAGACTTGCGCAAAAAATATCACGTAGCGCCTAAGCGGGAAGAGAGTGCTTCTGCAACTATGGCGCAGATGTTTTTGCAGGGTAAAATAGCAATGCACCTTTCCGGCCGCTGGCTGACTCCAAAATATCTTGAGGAGGCGAAATTCGACTGGGGAACTGTTGTTTTCCCTGCCGGAGATGAGGGAAGCATTGTTCCGCTTGATGCTTCCGGCTGGGCTGTTTCAAAATCTTCAAAACATAAAGATGAAGCAATCGAGTTTGTGAATTATCTTTCTTCGCGTGAAGTAATTGAAAAATTTGCACAGACGGGGTTAATAGTTCCTGCGCGTACTGATGTGGATTTTCTAGGCGCAGCAGTGTATAAAGCTGCATTAAAAACTGCGAAACCAACCCCCGTGAGTGTTGATTATAATAAGGTTTTGGATGAACTGAAAGAGGAGCTGGAACCTTTGTTTAATTGAACCACGTGGCATCCATATTTGGAACCGTGCTCCGGTCTTGACTAAAATTGAAAAATGGTAAATAATAAAGAAGGCAATAAGTAAATAAGGCAATAGGGCAATATGTCATTATAGCCGAATTGACGAAAATAAACCCGGGGTAACTTCCGGAGAAAGGATAGAAAAATGAAAAAACGTAGAAGTGTAAGTATTTGTAC
>CALVBO010000011.1 GCA_944325835.1 Candidatus Gastranaerophilales bacterium | reverse complement strand
AGTTTCGCTTGCGTGAGCGGGAGTTGCTACGCAACTCATTCACGCCACGTTCCTTATCGCGAAACTTTCTCGGACAAAATAACCGCGCCTCCGGAATTAACCAAAAGCGCGATTTTCCTAAGAAAATAAAGCAGTTCTCCGCCGCACCGCCTCGCTTCTTGCTCGACTCGCGCTTAACGGCATTCAGGCAAAAACGCGGTTTTGCCTTGGAATGCCTCAGCTCGCTCGCGCTGAACCGCGAGCCGTTAGCGTTCCCTCTCGAAAAACAGTTCACTGGACTGTTTTTCTCGGCAGAGTGCTGTCTAATACGCCACTCAAAAGACTCGCTTGCGTGAGCGGGAGTTGCACGCAACTCATTCACGCCACGTTCCTTATCGCGAGTCTTTCTCGGACAATTATTCTACTGTTTCCCCCAGTTCCGCAAGCCGTGCCCTCAGCTCCTGTGCCTGCGCCTCGTATAGTTCTATATAATCTGTTTCGCCTGCACGCAGTGCCCGGATACTCTTTAAATCAAGTTCATCAAGTTCAGCCTTAATTTCACTGATTTCAAGTTGTTTAAGTTCCTCCGTATCAGGCACGGGGACGACTTTAATTTGAAAACGACGTACATAATTAACGGATTCTATTTCATCAATAAAGCAATCCCCGCGGTTGTTACACCAATCCGCAGCTTCCGGCGGATACTCACCTTCAAATATTTGTCCTATATTAAATTCTTCCATAATAACATTCTCCATTTATTTAATACTACCAGCCTATTGCAAACCAAAAATAACTTTGAAGTTCCGCATGTCCCGCGAACAGTTTGAAAGAAGTCGTTTTAAGCCCGCCATTAACAGAGGCACTGTTCGCGAAATCCCTAAAATTGGTATTTGAAAACATCTGGGTAAAAACTCTGTAAGTATTAGTTGTAAAAGGAACCGGCAGGGTCACTGTAATTGCAGTTGTAGAAACTTTTTCAGTAAGTTCTCCCCACTGAATAATCATCCCGTTAGGGAATTTCATATATCCGGAACCCGTCTTGGATGCTGTGATTTTATATTTTTCAAGCTCCTGAACATCCGGAATTCTTAAAACCCGTTTTGGAACAAAATTTGAAATTACACCATTTGTAATTGTCAATTCCGCCAGTGCGACTGATGATTGATGATATGTTGTACCATAAGGATGCTTATAAATATAGATATTTTGTACTTCATCATAGCTCATATAAACTGAAGCCGCAAAATATCCGTTTGTATTAATATACTGCGTCGCAATAGGAGCAGTCACTTCAGTTGTAAACGTTTCTGTTTTCAGTTTTGGCACCGTATACTCTATATTTTTAAGAGTGCCATCCGAATTTCTGTAATCCGGTGCCAGAACTTTTACATCTTTATCAACCCAGATTGTAGAACCAATATACCCGACACCGTTAAACAGAGTATCTATTGAGGTAATCCCTATATTGGCAGTTGTTGAAGTTATAGCAAGCGGAAACGAAATATTAACAGTGTCCACAGTACCATTATCGTAATTTGTTACAATATTCTTCGACGGGTTATAATTTATACCGTTAAACCCTGCTGCAACAGAAGTCGTTGATGTATTCTGCCCTCTTCTGAACAAAGTATTACTTTCAGGAGAATAATAGAGCATACAAACATTTGTTGTAGTTGTTTCAGTATATGTAACATCATTCTCAATCGTAACATATTCATATTTCGGAGTAAGGCCGTCCGTATCAAGCCCGTCAGGCACTATCACAACAGAACCGGCTTTCAGAGTTAAAGTCCCGTTATTCAGTTCTAATTTTATACGCTGCGGTATAGACAGAATACAATTTGTTATATTATTACAGTTAGATAAATCCGTTTCAAGTTTTCCGCCGAGGGATTCATCAAGACACTCTTCCATTTCGGAGTGAAAATCTTCTATAGATTCACTGGTAAATGTTTTTCCGTCCTCAACCGCCTGCGCAAGTGCTATAAAGTTTGCATTAACTTCACTTGCCATAGCTTTTGTACCGGGGACAAAGGAATAAGGTATTAAAGAATTAGCCATAAAAACCTTTCTGACTAATTTAACGAAACCAAAATGCACACTAAATTAATATAGCAGACTTTTTGACTGTTAGCAATTCCCCAAAATTGGCTACACAAATTTGCGTAGCCAAATCTGCGTCCCCAAATTTGGGGACATAAAAATGCCTACACATTTGCCACGGTATCTATATAATAGGACCCTAAAAATCTGAAAAATGTTGTCTTTTGACGCATTTCCTCCACAGTTCTGAGGATTTGATTGCTGTTTGTGTGCCCGTCAAAACTTACAATAAAAATATATTCGCCAAATTTATGCTTGGAGGGACGCGACGAAATATATGAAAGATTTATATTATTATTCCGGAAAATCTCGAGAACATCCAGCAGCGCCCCCGGCTTGTTTTCCGTTGAAAACGCCAGAGAGGACTGCATCCCCCTTGCAAAAGGCGCATCACAATCGCCTATCAGAATAAAGCGCGTACTATTTGATTTATCATCATTAATATTTTCTCTCAGAATATTCAGCCGGTATATGCTCGCCAGTTTCTTACTTCCGATTGCCGCATAAGTAAGGTTATAATTAGACAGACTTCTTGCGGCCTCCGCCGTACTGGAAGCCTCTATAGTTTCAATACGGTAAGGCATTTCCGTGTGGATAAAATTCTGGCACTGCGCAAGCGCCTGCGGATGCGATATTATTCCGCCGGTTATGCTGTAAAACTCCGTTGTACGCGCTAACAAACAATGCTCAATCGGCATTATCACTTCCGAAAGAATTTTGATATTCGGGTTTTGTAATTTGATTAAATTATCAAGAGTTTCTCTGACAGCGCCCTCAATAGAATTTTCGACCGGCAAAACCCCGAGAGTATTCGGCGTTGAATCAACAAATTCCATAACCTGACGGATTGTCTTATGTTCCGCCGGACGCCCCCGCAAATTGTATTTATCCACAAAATAATCCGCCGCCATTTCTGTATAAGAACCGCTCGGCCCGAGATATGCTATATTTTCGATATTATCAAAATTAAAACCCGATTTCATATTTGTATTATAATAGAAATCAAAAAAGAGGGCAAGATGAAAAATGTGATTAAATTTGGCACAGACGGCTGGCGCGCGATTACGGATAAAGATTTTACGGAAGAAAATGTCAAAACCGCGGTTCAGGCGATTGCAAAATATATTTTTGAAGATTTCGGCGCAGAAAAAAAGATTATTATCGGCTATGACCCGCGCCGCGAAGCTGATTTCTTTGCAAAACGGGCAGCAGAATTTTTAAAATCTCTGGGTTATCAGGTGTTATTGAGCGAACGCATAATCCCGACACCGGTTCTGGCTTTTCAGGCAAAAGAGCTTAACGCCTGCGCCTTAATGTTCACAGCCTCGCATAATCCGCCGGAATATCTGGGGTTAAAGTTCATCCCTGACTACGCCGGCCCTGCTACAAGCGATATTACAGATAAAATAATGTCAAATCTCGGCAAAAATTTTGAACCGTTCAGCCTGAACGGCACCCTTAAAACCGTTGACTTTTCACACCCGTATTTTAAGCATCTTGAAACACTGGTTGATTTTGACAAAATCAAAACGAATTCCCCAAAAATTATTTTTGACGGGCTTTATTCCGCAACTATCGGCTATTTTGATAAAATTTTGCAAATGCACGGGATAGAATTCGAATCCCTCCACCTCCACTATGATGTAAATTTTGGCGGCGGCATGCCGGAACCAAAACCAAAATATCTAAAGGAATTGATTGAAAAAGTTAAATCGGCACACGGAGCTGTCGGGTTCGCAAATGACGGGGACGGCGACAGATTCGGCGTCATAAATGAAAACGGCGAATACGTAACGCCAAACGAGATTATCGGAATTTTACTACTTCACCTGAAAAAACATAAAAATTATAAAGGTGCGCTTGTAAAAACAGTCGGCGCAAGTCTTATGCTGAATATTCTGGCAGAAAAACTCGGCGTTGAACTCATTGAAACCGCTGTTGGTTTTAAACATGTAGGCGAAGCAATGAGAAAATTCAACCCGATTATTGCAGGTGAAGAAAGCGGAGGATTAAGTATTCAAAACCATATTCCGGAAAAAGACGGCATCCTCGCAAACCTTCTTGTACTGGAAGCCATGGCTTATGAAAACAAACCCCTCACACAGCTTCAACAAGACCTCAAAAAACTTGTAGGAAAAGAATTTGTTAACGACAGAATTGATAAACATCTTGAAAACTTTGATGAAGTAAAACCGTTTTTACAAAAAGTCAAGGCACTAACGGCTCTCGGGGATTTAAAAGTTTCAAAAACAGATCTTACAGACGGAGTGAAACTCTTCTTTGAGGACGACGAAAGCTGGATTTTAGTCCGCCCGAGCGGAACAGAACCGCTGCTTAGAATATATTTTGAAACAACAACACAAGAAAAAATGGCTTACCTTCAAAAGGAAATGGCAGAGATTTAGTTACCAGTCCTCAGAGCCAAAAGGTTTATATTTTTCAATATATTGCAGGCATCGGGTTTCCATTTTGTTAAGGCGCTCAATTGTACCTTTATCCTCAGCTTTCATACGCATTATTTTAATATCAAGAAGCTCTTCTTTAGCTTTGCGCACTTTTGCTTTAACTTTTTCCCGCGCCATAAAAGAATATCCTTCATACGAACAATCCTGAGGCAAAATTATAAACTCATTTTTCGGATACTGCCGGCAAAATTTCGGACGTCTTTCATAAACTTTACAAAGATTATTTTCGTCAATATGGCGGCAATAATAAAAATGAGTATCTGCGCCATACATTCTTTTGTTATATTCACAGATTGCACTCACGGCTGCCGTATCAATATCCAGCGCATCTTTTTTGGAAACATAGGGTACAAAAAGTTTTAAAAAATTCACAGCCACACTGTCACCGTTCTTTGACTCTTCATACAATTCTTCATACGATTTTAACGAGTAAATTAAACGACAACACTTTCCGCATTTTTTACATATATTTTTTTCGCCCAGAATATCAGACATATTCAATATTATACTTTATAATTTTCAGTTTCAAAAATCGTTACATTTCTTTAATATTTAGCAATAATCTTAGCGGCAAAAACTTTATATTCTTAGAAGGTTATAATTTTATGCAAAATTCAGTAGTAGGACAAACCCCGATACCGCAAGCGGTAACATCAACATATAATAAACCCGCGGTTCAGCAGCCGGCAGCACAGCCCGCGCCGCATCAGGCAGTACAGCCTCAAGCAGCCGTGCAGCAAAATTATGCAACTCCGCCGGCAGTTTCGCCAACACCGGCACCTGCATGCCAGCAGATTTATCCTCAAGCTCCGGCAAATTATAACATAGCTCCGCAGCAACAATCCGTTCAGGTTCCGAACTATTCAGGAGTTAATATTCAGATTTTTAACCCGTCAGTAACGCCTCCGGGCGGAATGGCTCCGGTTTATAACGTAAATGCGCCTTCTTATCAGACAGGTGCCCAACCGCAAAGCTATCCGGCAAATTATTATACACAGCAGCTTGCAAAACCCGCTGAAGATACAACAAAAAACATAACAAATACAACAAATAATACAACGAACAATATTGATAACTCAAAGAAAACAGAAAAACGCAAAATTGTTCAGCTGACAGATGATTACATAAAAAATCTTGAAAATTATCTGAACAGTCAGGATAAAGAATTGCGTTATATGGGTGCAAAAGAAGTAATTGCACGTCTTGAAGAGGACGAAAGCCGAAAAGACGACAAAGCCCTCAACGCATTAATCAATAAAATGCTTCAAGACCCTTATTCAAAAGTCAGATTTCTTGCAATGGCAGCCCTTCAATCCAGAATGGCAACCGGCGATAACCTGACAGTCCAGCTCTTAACTAATATGCAAAATTCAAGCTCCGGCTACGGTCAGGATTCCCTGATGGCATCAGATATCCTCCTGAAAATGGCAGGACAAACCGTTGAAAAAGAATTTGAAGTAAAAAATGACAAAAAAGCAGACAAAACAACGTCAGATAAAAAATAGGATGACATAACCGATGAAAATCTTGTCAAAACTAAAAAACGGATGTAACAATTCCGTATCCAAAGTAAAAAACAACTACGGTAAATATCTCGCAAAAACCGTGGCAGTAGGTGCTTTGGGTATGATAGGTTATGACGCACATATTTTAGGCCTGCTTCAATCAGACTGCTATTCCCAAACCCGTGATGCAGAAGCCTGCATAAAAGCAGCGACCAACTCAATGTATCTTTCTAACCCCAGCGCTATAAATTCAAAATTGAAAACGGGAGTTCTTCATCTGGAAATGGAAGAGAACTGGAGAAGTTTTATAAATTCCACAATCGGATATTTTAAGGGCGTCGGAACCTCCCTGATTTCTAACGTAATCCCGCTGGGACTGGGATTAATGACGGTAATTGCAGGCAAAAAACCCGTTGTCAAGACCGGCGGCTGGCTGTTAGGCATTTACGGTGCAGTATCACTATTCAAAGATGTTCTTGGTTTCGGGCAGCCTAAGGACCTGAATAGAAGATTTTAAAAATTTCGCTTGCAAAATTGGGAAAAAGATGTTATATTAGAACAACAAATTTAAGGAGAATATGATGAAAAATACATTTGCCCAATGCAGAGAGTTACTCTCTGACAAACGTCGTCTTGCTGCACTCAAAAGAGCATTACTGAAAAAATGCCGCCAAAGAAACATTTTTGACCGGTGGAAGGTACATTCCTCAACTGCCGCAATCGGATGTGAATTTGATATATAAAAAACTCAGACCGGCTATATTTAACCGGTCTGAAATATTTAATAGCAAAAATAAAATACTTTTATACTTAATAAAATTACAAAATATCTTGAAAAAATAAATAATTAGTGTAAAATTAACATTATGACGAACGTAACAAAGCAAAAAAGATTTACCGGAAATATACAAAAGAAATATAATAAAGTAAAAGCCCCGATAGTTGAAGCGCTGCAGCAGGCTTATATTAATCCTACATACCAGTTTCATATTCCGGGGCACACAAAAGGCGCAGGCGCTCTGCCTGAGTTTAAGCGTCTTATCGGAAGTCGTGCGTTAAATATCGACACAACCGATGAATTTGATAATCTGGGAACCCTTCACCCTGCAACCGGCCCTATTAAAGAAGCTCAGGAACTTGCGGCTAAAGCTTTCGGAGCAGAGAAAACTTTTTTTCTGCTTAACGGCTCTACTGCCGGAAACCTTGCGATTGCAATGGCTCTGACTAAAAAAGGTCAAAAGGTTATCATCAACAGAAACTGCCACCGTTCAGCCTTGACGGGGATGATTATTTCCGGTGCGGAACCTATCTGGGTCAATCCGAAACAATTTACCGATTGGGGTATCTGGGGAAATATTACCCCCGAAACAATTGAAGATGCCCTCAAATCACACAGTGATGTTTCAATGGTTTGGATTACTAACCCTACTTATGAAGGCGTTGTTTCCGACATAAAATCAATTTCTGCAATATGCAAAAAATATAACGTTCCTCTAATCGTTGATGAGGCGCACGCATGTCTGTGGAACTTCAATGAACATCTTCCGACCTCAGCACTCAAACTCGGCGCGGATGCGGTTGTTCATTCGCTTCACAAAACCGGCGGAAGTATGAGCCAGAGCTCAATGCTGCACATTGCAAAAAATTCTTTGATTAACGCGGATGATGTGGAAAAAGCGTTAAAACTTTTACACACAACCAGCCCGTCAATGATTTTACTTGCAAGCCTTGATGCCGCAAGAGCAAATCTTGAATCAACACGCGGGAAAAAAGCACTTGCACGCGCTGTGGCAAATGCGAAATATCTGCGCAAAGAAATTGATAAAATGGAACACATTCATCATCTTCGCCCTGATTTCGGATATAAAACAGATGTAACCAAAGTCTTTATAAAAGCTGACGGACTTTCCGGCAAAAGGCTCGAAAGCATTCTGGAAATCGACTTCAATATTGAAGTGGAAAGCGCTTCTGATAACGGCTTGCTGATACTTTCCAACATAGGCAACAAACGTTCTGACATCGAATATCTTGTAAAATGCTTAAACAAAATTGATAAATCGCACTATTCAGATATTTATTATCTGGAGAATAAAAAACACATGCCAATGCTGACACCGCAGATTAAGATGAGCCTGCGTGAAGCTTATTATGCAGAAAAAGAAACTCTGCCAAAAGCACAGGCAATCGGCAGAATTTGTGCGGAAGTAATCGCGGAATGCCCACCGGGTATTGCAATACTTCTTCCGGGTGAACTTATTACGGAAAAACATCTTCCGTACCTCACCGATTATGAATGCATTGAAGTCATTACCGGCTAAGCCGGCTCTATATTTTAGTCATTGGTAAAAATTTATAAGACAAATTTAAAAACTAGCGGGTCATAAAACCCGCTTTCTCAATTATAAATATTTTGTTAAAAATAGCTGAAAACTATTGCAATCTAAAAGTTTTCGTGGGAAAATTCAGTTGTGGCAGATTATTCACAAAAAAGAAAGGACGAAAATATGTCAACATTTATTGAAGATGTAGTAGCAAGACAGATTTTAGACTCACGCGGTAACCCAACAGTAGAAGTTGATGTTACATTATCTTGCGGAGTAGTAGGCAGAGCAGCTGTTCCATCAGGTGCCTCTACAGGTATCTTTGAAGCTTTAGAACTCAGAGACGGCGACAAATCAAAATACTTGGGTAAAGGTGTTTTGAAAGCTGTTGAAAACGTTAATAAAATCATCGCTCCGGAATTAATCGGTAAAGATGCTTCTAACCAACAAGAAATCGACAACTTTATGATCGAACTTGACGGTACAGAAAACAAATCAAAATTAGGTGCTAACGCTATTTTGGGCGTATCTTTGGCAGTTGCTAAAGCAGCATCTATGGCTTATGAAATGCCTTTATACAGATACTTAGGCGGTATCAACGCTGTTACACTTCCGGTTCCGATGATGAACATCATCAACGGCGGTGCTCACGCAGATAACAACGTTGACTTCCAAGAATTCATGATCGCTCCTGTTGGCGCATGCTGCTTCCAAGAAGCTATCAGAATGGGTGCTGAAGTATTCCACAACTTGAAATCAGTTTTGAAATCAAGAGGCATGGTTACATCAGTAGGTGACGAAGGCGGTTTCGCTCCAAACCTTTCTTCTAACGAAGAAGCTTTGAAAGTTATCGTTGAAGCTATCGAAAAAGCTGGCTATACAACTGAACAAGTTAAAATCTGCTTAGACGTAGCATCTTCTGAATTCTACGAAAACGGAACTTACAACCTCGAAGGTGAAGGCAAAAAATTATCAAGAGCAGAAATGGTTGACTTCTTAGAAAACTGGGTTAACCACTATCCAATCATCTCAATCGAAGACGGCATGGCTGAAGAAGATTGGGAAGGATGGAAAATGTTAACTGACAGAATCGGCGACAGATGCCAATTAGTTGGTGACGACTTATTCGTAACAAATACTAAGAGATTAGCTAAAGGTATTGAAAAAGGCGTTGCTAACTCAATCCTTATCAAAGTTAACCAAATCGGTTCATTAACTGAAACTTTACAAGCTATTTCAA
The DNA here is from genome assembly GCA_944325835.1 of Candidatus Gastranaerophilales bacterium. Lineage (GTDB taxonomy): Bacteria > Cyanobacteriota > Vampirovibrionia > Gastranaerophilales > Gastranaerophilaceae > Gastranaerophilus. The sequence continues at coordinate 35,587 of CALVBO010000011.1, read as the reverse complement.
TGGCTCACGAAGCTGGTTACACAGCAATTTCTTCTCACAGATCAGGTGAAACCGAAGATACATTTATCGCAGACTTGGCAGTAGCTACAAACTGCGGTCAAATCAAAACCGGTTCCGCTTCAAGATCTGACAGAATTGCAAAATACAACCAATTAATCAGAATTGAACAAGAACTCGGCTCAGCTGCAAAATACTTAGGTTTGAAAGCTTTCAACGGCCAAAAATCTAAGAAATCAGAATGCTGCTGCTCTTGCTGCTAGTTAACTGATTTAACAGATACAAACAATGCAAAAAGGCGGGTGTTTTCAACACCCGCCTTTTAATTTAAGAATTTGAATGATCTTTAAATCATCTTTGTATTAGTTTCTTTTAACACAAAACACAAAATATTGTTCGTTAATTATTGCAGGCGAAGCCTGACCCGTTTTAAAACTTTGTCGCCAAGCTTTTTCCGAAGAAAGCACTGAACTTGACCAAACGCTTCCATCAATAAAATCTCCAAATAAAATATTATTGTATACCATAGACATCAATTCATAAGTTGTAGGCAAACGACTTTCCGAATCCAGATTGCGACAATAAGAAACGGCAGCATCCTTATCCATAACATTAGAGCTTCTGCTTAAAACTACCGGTGCAACGACAAAAGAATCTGTCGGATATAGAATACTCATAAACCCAATATCTTTGCCTACGGTATTCGGCCCTTTGTTCCCATTTAAGTCATAAATAAAATTTGCACACATTTTAGGCATAACATAGTAAGCTGAATTTTCAGACATAGCAGGCTGACACTGAGGATTATAGAAAACGGCAACAGACTCTCCATTTGCAGTTTCAAAGGCTGCGACTTTGGTATTTATATTTGCCTGAGGATTTTTAAATATAACACCAGGAACGGCCGGAGTAGAGATGTCCTCAGTAAATAAAATGTTTAACTCCTTTAATGTTTTTGGAAAAGATTCTACTACACTTCCTGCAAAATTTGTGAACTTATCTACAATTCCGCAATCTTCTAAATGCTCACTATCACATATATTATTTATCTTTAAAACTTTTGAGAGTCCATCTGTTACAAAAGTTTCAGCCGCAGTATCGACAGCATCAGAAGCTCCTGAAGAACTATCTTCTGTTAATGTTCCATAACCATTCAAAGCAGGCATTAGTGCTATTGCTTGAGAAAATCTCGCATAAAGTGCCTTTCGTTGAGTATTCCAAGTTCTCTCGTTTATGTTGCCAGTTAAACTTGGTAACGTTATCGCTGCAACAACACCGATTATCGTGAGAGATAATAGTATCTCCGCCATGGTAAAGGCCAAGCCGAGCAGAGCCACGGAACAAGGCTTGCCTTGTGTAGAGTCGAGCGCGCGACGCGGCGTGCCTGAGGCACTTCCCCGATACGTTGGTAGGTTTTGTCGTAACGTTATAAGACCGGCTTTGCCGGCGCGCTCTTTCGCGCAAGCGCGAGCGGTGGCGTTTGCGTGAGCGAGCGGAGTGCGGAGTGCTGAAAGCACGTAGGCACGTTTTCCGCGAGTCGAACAAGAAAACGCGAGGCGCAGTACCAACGTTGACTGGATTGCCACGCGGTCTGCTACCGCTCGCAATGACGAAATATTGTCACCCTGAACTCGTTTCAGGGTCTGGCCAATGTGGGATATCTGCTCGTATTGTGGGACAGATTCCGAAACAAGTTCGGAATGACAATTAATGGCTTTCGACTGTTCAATAGTGCCTGTTAAGAGAGGCCCCCCCCCCCCCTGTAAAAATTAATACTCTCCTTTGTTTCATTTCAATTCCATCCTTTCTTAATCGTTACATAGTTAATTATGCAGTATATTTTAAAAATAGTCAAGCCTATTTTGCGTTAGCAGGAGCGGCGAGATACAATGGTGTAAGTTTTCCCCAATCACCATCTTCCGTCTTAGCCTTTTCTACTGCTATTTTTGCAATGATTTCGCCCAATGACAAATCTAATTTCTGATATGAAACTCCGCCTATAATCGGCTGCAATTTATCATCAGTCACAACAAAATAACCGTCAGTATTAATTTCATTAAGCGGAACAATCCCCTTAATTTCATCATCAATCGCGACATAGGCACTTTCGCGGCGCGCATCCAGTGCGATTAATTTCTTTTTACCTTCGTAGTTAATCGGAAGATTTTCAAGAACTTCAAAAGACGTAACGCCAATAAGTTTTTTGCCGAGTTCCTGTGCCATAACACGTGCAACTGTCATACATGTTCTGATTGCGGTAAACCCTCCAGGGCCGACACTTGTCGCAATCAGGTCTAAATCGGCAAAGGTCAGACCGTTCTCAAGAAGCACATCCTTGATAGTTTCAAGCAGTCTTGGTGAACGGGTTTGCATTCCCTCGTAAGGAGCCGCAACAGTTTTAAGAGTAACGCCATCACGAACCAAAGTTACATACATCTTATCCAAACAAGTATCAAACGCTAAAACTAACATTTTTCCAGCCCTTCTATAATATAGTCAAAACCCTTTCCGCTAGGTTCAAACTCGTAAATTCTTGCATCATCGTCATTATAGGTGACATTAATTTTCAGGTGATTAAACGGAATTTCGTTTTGAGAAAATTCTGCCCATTCAACAAAGGTGATATTTTTACCTTCTGAATATTCTCTGAGTTCATCCGCAATTGTTTTAACGCCTTCGTTTTCAAGGCGGTAAAGGTCAAAGTGATAAACCGGAAGCTTAGCGCTGTGATATTCGTTGAGAATTACAAAACTCGGACTTGTAACCTTTTCCGTCACGCCGAGAGCCTCGGCAACGAGTTTAACGAAAGCTGTTTTGCCGGCGCCGATTTCACCGTAAAGATTTACGAAACAGCCATTCTCAATAAGCCCCGCAAAATCCTGCGCGAGTTTCTTTGTATCTTCCAAACTATTACAAACTCTTGAATACTTCATTTACAAATTCTCCATATCGCCTGCGGAAACGACTTTATTTCTGCCGCCGGATTTTGCTTCATAAAGAGCTCTGTCGGCCTTGATTATCAAATCAGAAATTTCGTCGCCGTCCTGCATCTGGTAAACGCCAAGGCTGATTGTAACATTAATATTTTTATGTTCGGGTGTGAGTTTTGAGATGTCAATCATACGTTTTTCAACGGCTTTTCTAAGACGTTCCGCAACCATACACGCGTCTTTAATACCGGCACTCGGCAGAAGTATCGTAAACTCTTCACCGCCGTAACGCCCTGCTACGTCGTATTCACGAAGCTGCGAACGAATAACATCTGACACGGTTTTCAGCACCAAATCCCCGACCGCATGCCCGTAGGTATCATTAACACCTTTGAAGAAGTCGATATCCGTCATAATCACAGAAAGCGGCAGGTGCTGGCGGCGTGAGCTTGAAACCTCCTGTTTTAAGCGTTCTTCAAGCTGACGTTTGTTATAAAAACCCGTCAGTGCGTCAAGCGTTGCGTGTTTGAGGATTTCGGCATAAACATTTGCGCGGTTGATTGTTGTTGCGACCTGATTGGTAAGCTGTTCAATATAATCAACTTCTTTATCGTTAAGCTTGCCTTCCATACTTTTTGTAACAATGCAGCCGAAAAGTTTACCCTCGCTAATCAGCGGGAAAACACCCGTTTTCTTGTCCGCAGTCAGGATACATTCGGAATCACTTGTCAAAATGCTTATAAGCCCGTAGATTTTTTCATCGTTACAAGCCCCCGGCCAAACAAGCGAAAACTCCTGCTCGTCCTCTTTACGCAGAAAAATATAAATCAGATGATTTGAAACAAATTTATCAAACATTTCACCGATAAGCGGAACAATATAGTTAAGTTCGTATTGCGTTTCAATAATCTTTGCAATATTTTTCATCGAATCGTGGAAGTTGATATTTTTCTGCATTTTCTCATTGAGAATAATATTTTGAACTTTTAAAGAAATAACATCAGCCGCGACCTCAAGGAATTTTAAAAGTTCATCCGCCTGTTCGGTTTGCGTAAACTCAAGCATTCCAATAAATTTCGACTGTTTTTTCAGCGGGAAATAAAGCTTGTCCTCGACAATTTCATAGGAATTTTTCTCTTTGATATCTGCATAAATTTTGTAATACTGTCCGACGACCTTTTTTTCAAAAATGTCGTCAATATAAAGCCAGTTTCTGGAAAAATCCCGAAGCTGCGAGGTCGTACCGTCCCATGTGTAAAGTTCCGTTTTCTTTACTCCGAAATAGTCTGCAAAAAAATCATGCAGAGAATTCAGGATACTTTTTGCGCTGTAGGAACTGTTCAAAATTTTGGATAATTCCGAAATTTTTTGAATCATGATTAAACGTCCAATTTCTCCATAATTTCATCAGGAATATCAAAATTCATATAAACATTCTGCACATCATCGTGCTCTTCAAGTTTATCAAGAAGCTTCATAATCTGCTGTGCGGTTTTCTCATCCGTAACCGGAACCGTATTTTGCGGAATACGCGTAAATTCTGCGGTTTGCGGTTTAAAGCCTTCGGCTTCTAATCCTTCAACAACTTTCTGGAAATTTTCAACAGTTGTCAAAACCGTATAAGTATCATCTTCATCAACAATATCTTCAGCATCGAGGTTAATTGCGGCTTCAAAAAGTTTGTCATAATCAACACTGTTTTTGTCAAAAATCAATTGTCCTCTTTGATCAAACATCCAACTGACAGCGCCTGTTGTACCGAGGTTTCCGTTGTATTTTGTAAAATAGCTTCTGATATCGCCCGCGGTTCTGTTTCTGTTATCGGTCATTGTTTCGACAACGACAGCGACACCGCCCGGCGCGTAGCCTTCATAAACGAGTTCTTCATAATTTTCGCTTGAGCCGGCACCGGCCCCTTTTTCAATAGCGCGTTTAATATTATCATTCGGGAGTCCTGCGGCTTTTGCTTTTTCAATGGCAGTTCTTAAACGGAAGTTTCCGGCAGGATCAGCCCCGCCCAGACGCGCCGCAACGATTAACTCCCTTGAATATCTCTGAAATACAACCGCACGCTGCGAATCAACTTTTGCTTTTTTATGTTTAATCGTAGACCATTTGGAATGTCCTGACATAAATCTTTCTCCTGTGTTTGCTAATATTTAATAAAATGATAACCTAAACACAGAATAAAGACAAGGGCGGGGATTTTAAAAAAGCCCCGCCCTACATCTAACGTTTAACACATATCACCCCAGGAGAAACCAGACTTCTGGAGTATCTAATTTTTCTACCCGAACGCGAAGCCATTGCAATTGCATACTCAGAAGATGTAATTGTTGATGTCCAAAAAGCTTCATCCCCCATACTTAATTCAAACAGATTTTTATTAACAAACATCGCTATAGCCTCCTCGACATTTGGCAGGCGATACTCCAAATCCTGTTTTGTACATACTTTTAAAGCATTATAATGATCTATACTGGCAGAAGATGCATATTGTAAATTTGGATACGGGGCTACGACAACAGTATCAGACGGATAAATCGCACCAATGACCCCGATATCTTTACCGACAGTATTTGGGCCTTTAGAACCGTTCAAATCATATACAAAGTTAACACAAACATTCGGCTGCGCAAACCAATAAGTTCCGCCCGAACCATCCATAGTTCCGTTAAAATCCATTTTGCAATTTGGATTATAAAATGTCAAAACTGATTCACCATTTGCAGTTTCAAATGCAGCAGCCTTGACATCCGTCATAGAATAAGAAAAAGCTGAAATCCCTGTCAGCATCTCAGGATTTAAATCGCCAAAAGATTTTGGAAGAGAAATTTTCTCGGCTTTTAATGTAGTTATGGAACTGCTAAACCCGCAATCATATAAATGATCATTATCACAAATATTATTAATTTTGAGAACTTTCGATAAACCTGCGGTAACAAAAGTTTCAGCGGCGGTATCCTCTGTAACGCTGCCGCTTTCATCTTCGGTCAGGGTTCCATATCCGTTTAAAGCCGGCATCAGGGCGATTGCCTGACTAAAACGGGCATAAAGCGCTTTTCTCTGTGTGTTCCACGTGCGTTCATTTATGTTTCCCGTGAGTGACGGAAGCGTTATCGCTGCCACCACTCCGATTATCGTGAGAGATAACAATATTTCCGCCATGGTAAACGCCAACGCTCGCGCATCCTCCATCAGATTTTTCGTGCTCCAATTGCTCGGAACCAAAACTTCTTTCGTTAATTTTCCACTCGGGTTGCTTTGTGGATGCCGCTCGGCGGCCGGCTCAGCCTTCTCTCTCAGATTTCTCGTGGTTCGGTCGCGCGGAACCAAATATGGCACCGGCTCAGGGCTCCCCCCCCCCCCCTGCATAACTCAATACTTTTCGTTTCTTCATCTTTCTATCCTTTCTTTTTATCATAAGGCAATAGGACTATTCTTTTTTTCGTCCATTCCGCCATTACGACTTATTGCCTTTTTCATTATGTACTATTTTTTCTCTTTCGTCAAGCTTGATTGTAACAATTTCTTTACTTACTGGCAAAAAATTTCTTGACGGTTTTTAAGGCTAAAGGGATTACAAAAGTGTCAATCAATCCAATATTGAATAGCGTTAATACTCCGGCTAACCGCAATCCCAAAAAGGATTCGCGCACGGGAGCAGCACAACCTGAAAAACGTGTTAAAGCCAGTATTTTTTACCTTAACGATATTCACGGAAAATCTATAAATATGGAACGGCTCGCAAGCGTTTCCAACACTTTTGATTCGTTTCAAAAAACGCAGCCTGATGTTGACAGATTGAAACTTTCATCAGGCGATATTCAGCTTGGACACGATGAAAAAATTAACGAGGTCGCCGTTAAATTCCAAAACGCAATCGGAATTCAAGCAACCGCTATGGGCAACCACGAATTTGACCTTGCCTGGAAAAAATCCGGCAAACTCCTTAACCTCTTAGAACAAATTCAATATAAACTTCTGGCAAATAATGTTTACATAAACAACAGCGAAAAAGTTCAAAATAAACTTCAAAACTACACAATTGAAGAGATTAACGGGCACAAATACGGAATTATCGGAACTTCTCCGGTAGATTTAATCTCCCGTCTGCGGCAGGGAACGCTTACCGAAAACCTGCGCGTCCACTCACTTGACGAAACAATCAAGCAGGTGCAGCGCGATGCGGACGAACTTAAAAAGCAAGGCGTTGACAAAATCATTCTCCTGTCACACGTAGGTTATGAAGGAGATATTCTCCTCGCACGCGCAACTGACGGCATTGATATTATTCTGGGCGGTCACTCTCACGATTTATTGAGAGATATCAAAGAAGGCAAAAACCTCTTCTACTCAAAATCAAACGAACCGGTCATCATAACTCAGGGCGGACGCGACGGAACACACTTCGGCATTTTGAATATTGAATTTGATGAGAAAGGTATAATCAAAAAGGCTCAGAATAATATTTCCTACACCGACTACTTCCGCCGCAACGCGCCGATGAGATACATTTTTGAAACTATCCTCGGGAAACCGGAAAAAATCGGCTACATTGAAAGCGCTGAAAAACCGCCGAAAAAAGTTCTCACAGAGCCAACCGGACACGCAAACTTTATACTTGACTGTATGAAAGAGGACTGTGACGCGGAGATTGCAATAATGCCGTCACCTGAAATCCGCGGTTTCTTTGATGAAGGCACGCTTGATACAAGAACGCTAAATGAAATTCTGCCGTTCAAAAACAAAGCCGTTGTTGTCAACTACACGGAAAAAGAAATCGTTGACGCAATTAAATTCGCCTCAACTTCCCTGCAAAACAAAGATAATAAACCCGGAATAATGGAGGTTTCAGGTCTGGAATACAGAATAAACAAAGACGGCGACCTGCTTTCAATGGCTTATATTGATAAAAACGGGACAAAAACTCCTATCGACATCAATAACCCGCGGCAAGATAAACTTTATAAAACAGTAATCAACGATTTCCACGCACAGGGTAACGACAACTACACAATGCTCAATAAATTTAATGAAGCTGAAAAAATCTGCGATTATGACATCACAGGCTGCGTAATCAACTGCGTGAAAAAACACAATACACCGATAAAAATTGCAGACGACGGCAGAATTCAAATTGCAGACTAATACAACAAAAAGGCGCCTCCGGCGCCTCTCAATTCCCTTTTTTAAGTTTGTTGTGTGTTACTAAAATAAGTGATGTTATGAATTTGAATTATTTTTGTATTTATAGCTTAAAATACTGTAGCTTCCGGAGCTTGAAGATGAATCATCTCCGTAGAAAACAGACATATTTGTTGCAGCTTTATGGTTCATTTCATCTTCCTTTTCCATTTTTGCTGCACTTAACTTGAACGCTGCAATTTCAGAATCCGTAATTCTGCCGTCGCCGTTTGTATCCATTGATTCAAAATTTTCTATGATATAAGAATAATCAGCGCTGGAAATTCCTGAAGCCCCTGATGAATACAACTGTATCAACTGTGCCTTTGTCAAACCGCTTGCAGACATCTGACTGATACTATTCGTTGTTTCTTCCGCAGAAAGTATTCCGTCACCGTCAGAATCCAATGCCGAAAAATTTGTTTGCAAATAAGATGCAAATGTTTGATTTAAATTCATCAAATTATCTGTATTAGTACGTGCCTCTGCAATATTTTCAAGCGTTAAGCCGTCTTTATATTGTGAAGCCAGATAAGCATAAGTGCTGTTAAGCCCCGCATATATTCCTGATAATGAAGTCATAACTACCTCGTTTCTACCTTACTACATTGCTTGATTTATTATTTAATGATGCCGGTAAAAAAATCAACCTCTAAATAAAGTATTTTTGTGATAAGATAAAAAGGATTAGTAAAATAAGGAGAGAAAATCATGGCAGATGCAAAAATTTTAGCTACAATTCCAAGAACAGATACAGAACAATTACAGATATCAATCAGCGAATACAAGGGAAGAAGTTACTTTAACCTTCGCATCCACTACACAACAGACGGCGGCGCGACCTGGCTTCCGACAAAAAAAGGCGTAACTTTCACACCTGAACAATTAGATTTGTTGTCAGAAGCTATTGAAGAAGCTAAAAAAGAATTCATGTCCGAGGGTGACTAAGTCGCCCCCTTATATTTGGCTGGTCAATAAAAAGTCGTGTTGAACACATTGGAGTTAGAATTGTCAAAATATGCCTTAGCATTAGTAAATATCAAAGGATTGGGGGTAAAGACATACAGTTACCTTATTCCTGATGAAATGCAGGGCAAAATCCAAATCGGACAGGTAATTCTTGTTCCGTTTGGCCGGCAAGGACTTGTTAACGCTTTTTGTGTGGGATTTTCCGACTACCTGCCACCTGAAATTAAAGCAAAAAAGGTGAGCAGAATTCTGGAGGAAAATCCCCTTTTTACTATTGACTACCTGAAACTTCTTGAATGGGTCGCAAATTATTATTGTACTGACTTAATCACTGTCATAAACGCGGCGATTCCGCTAAAGTTAATTGAAAAAGCCGCAAAAACCGAACAGTACATTGAGTTTGTAAAATTTGACGGTGCGACCAAAAGGCAGATTGAAATTCTGGAAAAGCTTCAGACCGGCGGGAAACGCAACCTTATTGTCTTTGAAAAAGAAGCAAAAACAACACGCGCAACAATCAAAAAGCTGGAGGAACTCGGCTGCGTAAAAATTACTAATGAGGAGCTTTACCGTAACCCGCTTGACATTCTGCAAATAACCGAACGCGAGGCGCTTTTTGAACTTTCTCCGGAACAAAATACTGTTTACGAAGGGATTAAGAAAAAATTTGCCCAATCTCCAACCGATACCGTACTTTTACACGGTGTCACCGCAAGCGGCAAGACGGAAGTTTATTTTAAACTCATTGATGATTGCATAAAATCAGGCAAAAATGTACTCTTTCTTGCGCCTGAAATCGCGCTTGCCTCACAGCTTACAAAGCGGCTTGCAAAAAAATTCGGCACAGAATACGTCGCAATCTGGCACAGCAGTATTTCTGACGGCGAACGTTATGACGTCTGGCAAAAACTTTACCGTAATGAAATCAGAATTCTGGCGGGAGCCCGCTCTGCGGTTTTTGCTCCGCTTAAAAATATCGGACTGATAATAATTGACGAGGAGCACGAAAGCGCATACAAACAAACCAGCCCCGCACCGCGATACGATGCAAAAGTGGTTGCGCAAAAATTACAGGAATTTCATCAATGCCCGATGATTTTAGGTTCTGCAACACCCGATATTTCAAGCTATTACCGCGCGATTAACAGCGGAAACCTTTTTGAACTTTTGAAACGGTATAATAACGCAAAAGTTCCGCCCGTATCCGTTATCAACATGCAAAACCATGGCAAAGCCGCATACAAAAATTTGATTTCAAAACCGCTTCAAACAGCGATTACAGAAACCCTTGAAAAAGGCCAGCAGGTAATTTTACTCATCAATCGCCGAGGCTTTTCAACTTATACCCAGTGTCAGGCGTGCGGTCATGTAATAGAATGCCCGCACTGCGCAATTCCAATGATATGGCATGCAAAAGACCAGCTTCTCAAGTGCCACTATTGCAATCATACGGAATATTTTCCGGATTTCTGCCCGTCTTGCGGCTCGGACGCGTTCAAAAACAGCGGGGTCGGAACACAAAAAATCGAACAATACATCAAAGAACTTTACCCTGAACACAATGTAGAACGTATTGACAGCGATATTTTGACCCGCAAAGGCGAACATGTAAGACTTTTAGAAAAATTTCAACGCGGCGAAATTGATATTCTGGTCGGAACGCAAATGATAGCAAAAGGGCTTGACAACCCGAATGTAACGCTTGTGGGCGTAATTTCGGCGGATGCAAGTTTTAACCTTCCGGATTTCAGAGCGTCAGAGCGCGGATTTCAGCTTTTAACGCAGGTCGCCGGCCGCGCGGGAAGAGGAGAGTTCTCAGGAAGCGTTATTTTCCAGACCTACAATCCGGATTACTACGCACTTGCCAGCGCTAAATCACAAAATTACAAAGAATTTTACGACACGGAAATCGTTGCCCGCGAAGAATTTGACTACCCGCCATTCAGCCAGATTATAAGAATAATTTTGAGCAGCGAAAACAATTTCCGCGCAGAGAAATCCGCACAGGAAATTGTCCTCAGGTTAGCCACAATGATTGATAAATTCGGTGTAAGCGAACGGCTCGAAGTTCTAGGCCCGACACCTTGCGTAATCGAGCGGATAAACGGACTTTACCGGTTCCAGATACTCATAAAAAATAAGCTCGGAGAAAAAGGCCACGGTTTTATTTCAAGTTTTATCGGTAAAATCACAATGCCGCGCGATATCAGAATGGCCGTAGACGTCGACCCGCTGGATATACTTTAGTCAGATCGCCGAATACAGTAGAACTGCATACGCTCATCACCCGTTTCAAAGCAGTTACGGTACCCTATCAAAATGTTTATTCGCCAGGCCTTATTCGGCGCGCAAGTTGTCGTCGTCCAGATTGTATTTGAATTTTTGATACCAATAAATTTTTTATTAATAAATATAGAAGCCCCTTCATCATAATTCGGAGCTCTACTGCTATCACCATATTGTATCCGACATAGACCACTTGCCGCACTATGGTTGCCTGTTACATCAGACAGACTACCCAATGGCGAAACGGCAACAACATTTGAATCAGAAGGATACATCGCAGTAATAAAACCAATATCTTTACCAATAGTATTTGGTCCTTTATTGCCGTTTAAATCATAGATAAAATTTGCACACATTGATTTTTGTACATAATTAGTCGTTCCACCCAGTTGAATTGAAAGATCAGATGTACATTGAGGATTATAATATACAATAATACTTTCACCGTTTACTGTTTCAAAAGCTGCAGCATCTGTGTCCGGAACCTTAACTGAGTGTGAATATGAATTACCGGCAGCATCTACAAAAGTACTGGAATAATCAAAAGCACTGTTTAAAGTATACAAAGTATTAGGAATAGATGAAATATTAGAACCGCTAAAGTCTGTCCATTTGGAAGCAATACCGCAATCCTTCAAATGCTCCGAATCACAAATATTGTTAATTTTAAGAACTTTTGCCAGACCTTCAGTTACAAAAGTTTCAGTACCGGAATAACCATTAAGTGCCGGCATCAGGGCAATTGCCTGACTAAAGCGGGCATAAAGTGCTTTTCTTTGCGTGTTCCAGGTGCGCTCGTTAATGTTTCCCGTCAAGCTCGGCAACGTTATAGCCGCTACTACGCCTATTATCGTGAGCGATAATAGGATTTCTGCCATTGTAAAACCGCAGGCGGAGCAGTTTCCACTTTTGCCTGGTGCGCTTGCGGGTTCGCTTGATTTAACTGTTAAGGGGCTCCCCCCCCCCCCCTGATAAAATGTTTACACTTTTAATTTCTTTCATTTTTCTATCCTTTCTTTCTGAATATAGTTTAAACCATGTTTTAACGTTAGTCAAGACCGATACTTTTTAACCTTACGCATTACAAGCCCATAGCCGCAGCGACAACCTGCTGTAATCGTATCACCTTCCAATCTTATCCCCTTCGGGCACTCCTTTATAATCTCCATTTCATAAGGATTTGGAATGTAAAACTCCTTGCCGATTGTCACGTAACACGGAAGCCACGGATATAGCGCCTTAACCCTGGCCATAATCTCAACGGCACTTTCACGCTCAAAATCAAGCATCATTTCATCTTCCTCAATGTTCGGAAAATAAGTCGCTAACGCCTCACTTTGCTCCACCGGTATAATTTCACCTTTATCAAGCGCAACAAGGAATTCCGGCAGCGCCTCTCTTACCTCAAAAACGGTTCTGTCACGCAGTTCTTTTGATGTATAGTAGGGCAAAATATCAATCCTTTTTTGATAAAGAATTGCACCGTTATCAAATTTTTCATCAATCAGATGAAACGTAAATCCCGAAAAATTTTCCCGATTTTTTATGACCTGCAAATAAGGATTTGGCCCCCGGTATTTTGGCAAAAGTGAGGGATGAACGTTAACTGATGCAAGTTTCGGCACCTCAAAGATTTCACGTTTAATCTTTTCACGCCATGTTCCGACAAGCATTAAATCAATATTATTCTCCAGCAAAAACTGACGGAATTCTTTAGAATTAACAGAGGAGAAGCGCAAATCCTTCAACTTATATTTTTTTATAAGCGTGTTTTCAACGGAAGGTTTAAAAAAATCCGAAAGCCTCAAACGCCATTCGGGCATAATAAGGTTTTCATAGCGGAAAACTCCGGCGATTTCGACACCGCGGCATGCCCTGCATCCTTCAATAAGTGCGCATAACATCTGACCTTTTCCGACTAAAACAACCCGCATAACAAGGCTCCTTTATTTTTAGCGAATTTTACCCGCCCGCTCCATTTCGCGCTTTTGATCCTTTTTCGTTAAATCCTCGCGCTTATCGTATAATTTTTTCCCTTTAACCAGAGCAATTTCCAGTTTTGCAAGCCCCTGAATAAAAAACATCTCCAGAGGTACAATCGTATAACCTTCTTTTTTCACTTTTTGCGAAATTTTTAATAATTCCTTTTTAGTCAGCAATAATTTTCTGAGTCTTTCCGGCTCGTGATTATAACGGTTTCCGTGTTCATAGGGCGAAATATGACATTTATAAAGGAATAATTCATTATCAACAAAACTGCAAAAGCTATCTTTCAAGTTTACCAGATTTTGTCTGATAGACTTAATCTCGGTTCCGGATAGCACAATTCCGGCCACGTATTTTTCAAAAACAATATAATCGTGGAATGCTTTTCTGTTTGTTGTTACAATCTTTCTTTCCATAAAAAGAATTGTAGCACAAAATTTATAAAATTACTTTTTTTTCGCGTGGAACACTTCTGCCATTTCTTCAACAGATTCTGATAAATTATCATTTCTAATGATGACATCGTACTTATCTTTAAAGCCTAATTCATAACTGGCTTTATCCAAACGCTCTTTAATCGCGTCAAGAGTTTCGGTACCGCGTTTTACAAGACGGGAAGCCAGTTCTGTCATTGACGGCGGTTCAAAGAAAAGTAACAGTGATTCCGGACGTTTTTTCTTAACCATCATTGCGCCGTCAACATCTAGCGCCATAACAACATTTTTGCCTGTTGCCAAAGCATCATCAACATCTTTTTTTCTGGTTCCGTAAAATTTATCTGCATAAACATTTACGTATTCTAAGAATTCATCATTTTCAATCCCTTTTTTAAACTCTTCCGGTTTAAGAAAATGATAGCTAACGCCGTCGACTTCTCCCGGTCTTGGTTTTCTGGTTGTGCAGGTAACAACACGCGAGAAAAACCCGTATTTTTTATCAAAACCGTTCAAAATACTGTCTTTACCGACGCCTGACGGCCCTGACACCACACAAACAAATTTATCTTTAATCCCGTTTTCTCCTACATCAAGGAGTTTCGTAAGATTATTCTTCATAATTGTACCGAATTCAACATTTCGGGCATTGTTAGAATTCAGACCTTTTCTTCTACAATCCAAATCTCTACCTATTGAGTTTATCTGCATAAATATTTTTCCTTATTCCCTAATTTCGACGCCACTTGAGGCATTTTTCTACACCGGCCGGCCTTGCCCATGTGTGCATTGACCACATGGCCGGCAGGCCGTAAAAAAGAGCGCTTATGGTGGGGCGCTCTCTACAATTACTAATTTAAAACTTCAAATAAACTAGCCAGCTGCATAAACGCTAACTTGTCTTCTATCACGTCTATATGCTTCAAATTTGACTGTGCCGTCAATCAAAGCAAATAAAGTATCATCACTGCCAATGCCGACGTTGTTACCAGGGTGGAATTTAGTTCCTCTCTGGCGGACAATAATATTTCCGGCTTTAACAGTTTCGCCGCCGAATTTTTTAACGCCTAAACGTTTCGCTTCGGAGTCGCGGCCGTTACGGGTGGATCCCATACCTTTCTTATGTGCCATTGTTATATCTCCTATTTTATTTCAGTTAATTATTATTCTTCTGATGCTGCTTCATCAGCTTTCTTTTGAGCAGAAGTTCTGATTTTGTTAATCATAACTCTTGTAAAGCCTTGTCTGTGGCCTTGTTTTTTTCTATAACCTTTTTTAGGTCTTTGTTTAAATACGATAATTTTCTTAGCTCTGTCGTGAAGCATGATAGTACCTTCAGCGCAGGCACCTGTAACATAAGGCTGACCTACTTTAGATTTTTTGCCGTTAACTACCATTACGACTTTATCAAAAACTACTTTTGAATCTTTTTCGCCATCAAGCAATTCAACGTCTAAATAACGACCTTCTTCAACTTGATATTGTTTTCCGCCGGTTTCTACTATTGCGTACATATTTATATTTCCTTTCGCTTTGGGTCTCGTAATTCTTTTGTGTCTTGAGCCATAACCGGAAGTTTCCGATTAATAAACTATTTCGGCATTTAGAATTTTTAGGCACGAGTTGCCCCTAATACACTATTATGATTATTGCAAAGATAAAATTTCTTGTCAAGCAGACTTTTAAGGAATGTTAACGTTTTATGCACCAGTAATAGTTGCTCGTAGCATTCTTACCGCACGGGAATAGATGTCCTATGTTGAAATTCAATCCCCACATTAAAATACCTGAATTAGATACAAAACTGCTGGTAGTCCAGTATGTTCCGGTGCGTTCTGTGCCGTAGAGCAAATTTCTGTTAACAAACATGGCAACAATTTCTTCTCTGTTTGGCAGCCGGCTTTCACTGTCAAGAGCACGGCACTTTTGAGAGGCCTCTTCATATTTTAAATTATAACCATACGCAGAAACAAGAGGTACCGGTGCTACAACAACCGAATCAGAAGGATACATAACCGTCAGGAAACCAATATCCTTACCCACAGTATTTGGGCCTTTAGAAGCATTCAAATCGTACACAAAATTCGCACACATTTTCGGTTGGATAAAATATCTTTCGGTTTCACCCATATCCCCGACGCAATTTGGATTATAGTAAACAACTATACTCTCACCATTTTGAGTTTCAAAAGCCGCTGCTTTTGTATTAAGTTGCGAGTATGTATATGTAACCCCGCTGATAGAATACGAGCCGGCAAACATACTATTAAAGTCAACAAGAGTATTATAACTTGTAGTAAAATTAGAAAGAGTATTACCTTTCAACGTGACGATATTATCTGCGATACCGCAATCTTCTAAGTGTTCGCTATCACAGATATTATTGATTTTAAGAACCTTTGCTAAACCTGCTGTGACAAAGGTTTCTGCGGCTGTATCCTCAGCGGAAGTCGAACTGTCGCCTTCGGTCAATGTACCATAGCCGTTCAACGCCGGCATAAGCGCGATTGCCTGACTCATTCTGGCATACAAGGCTTTACGCTGAGTGTTCCACGTACGCTCATTAATATTTCCTGTAAGTGACGGAAGCGTTATCGCTGCCACCACGCCGATTATCGTCAGGGAAAGTAATATTTCGGCCATGGTAAAGGCTATTCGTTGTCCGCAAGCCCATAACCCCTTTATGGCTCTCGACTCAGTCGAGCGGCTCAGCCGGGCTGCCATGGTGAAACCAGCACGCGCCAACACACCTCGGTCATCACGAGGAGCCGAAGGCGACGTGGTGATCCAGGTGCCTGAGGCACGTCCATGAGAGGTTGAACATGACTTTTTAACGACCAACCAACTAGGAACCGGCTCGACCGCCGGCGGATTGCCACGCCGACATTCGTCGGCTCGCAATGACGAAATATTCTTTACTGTCATTCCGAACTTGTTTCGGAATCTGGCCAACGTTACCGATAGCACGCAATGCTGGATAGATGCTGAATCAAGTTCAGCATGACAATATGGTTTTCTCGTGGTCCAACCGCGCGGTTCCAATTGTAGAACCGGCTCAGCCGGCCCCCCCCCCCCCGTCATAATCTTTACACTTCTCTGTTTTTTCATTTCTCTATCCTTTCTGGCTTCTCGCCTTTGGCTTATTATAATACCGGCTTGACCGCCGGTCCTTTCTTTGTTTTGTGTTGGGCTGGCAAGCCCAACCTACTTTAGCTTGTTAATTAGTTAATTAGGATTATGAAATTTTATCCGGGTTTATTTCTCTTACATTCGGTCATATTCCTTATTAACTTTTTAACCTATTAACTTATTAACTTTTCTCGTCCTTTCGACAATAACGACTCTTTGCCTTATTCTCTTATTGACTTATTGCCTCTTTTATTATGTACCATGTTCTACGTTTCGTCAAGACTTACTTATGATATTTCTCGTTTTTCATAATTTTGAATGCGCGGTATATCTGCTCCACCAGTATCAAACGCGCAAACTGGTGCAAAAACGTCATCTTAGACATACTCATCCTCAAATCAGCACGCGCGGAAACCTTTCCGGAAAGCCCGCAGGATGAACCTATTACAAAAACCAATTCCGAAACCCCTTCATTGATAAGTCCGGCGATTTTTCCGGCAAACTCTTCCGAGGAAAACATTTTTCCGCCGATTTCCAGCGTAATGACAAATGATGAAGCTTTTATCAATGACAAAATTTTTTCACCCTCTTCATCCAGAGCCTTTTCAGTTAAGTTTTCATCTCTAATCTCAACCGGCGTCAATTCAACAATTTCAACGGAAGAATAGGGCGTCAGGCGTTTTAAAAATTCATCAACGCCCTCTTTCAAAAATTTCTCTTTGATTTTGCCCAACGCTATAATTTTTATATTCATGCTTAATTTTCCATATAAACGGAAGTTGACGGGAACGCAAAATCAATACCTGCTTCACGGAATTTTTCAACAATTTTCAGCAGCAACGCACTTTTCATATTACGCGCGTCCGCAAGGTTTCCGGTTTTCAAGTAGGCAATTAATCTTATGTCAATAGAGCTGCTGTTAAGAGTTTGCACAAATACCTGAAACCCGTTCAGAACATTTTCATCGTTCATTGCAATGTTGCGGATAATTTCAATCGCTTCGTTAAGTTTTTCGTTTGAAGTTCCGTAAACAACCCCGAAAGTTTCATCAACCATACGGTTTCTGATAAGTGAGTAGTTCGTAATCGAGGAGGAAGCAACCGTTCTGTTCGGAATAGCAATAATTGTATCGTCAAGCTTGCGGAGTCGTGTAGAGCGGAAATTTATATCTTCAACCGTTCCTTCTTCGGTTCCGACACTTATGTAATCGCCGATTCTGAAAACCTTATCCGCAACAACAGACAATGACCCAAAAATATCAGAAATCGCTTCCTTTGCCGCAAAGCCGACAGCCAAACCGGTAATTCCGAAACCTGCAAGGAAAGAGTTCACTGAATAACCGTGACTTTGGAAGAACGCCGCAATGGCAAGAAAGAATATAATTATCTTCAAGATTCTGGCAAGCATCGGGAGTATCTTTGCGAGCTGAACCTTGTCGGCTTTAAGCAAATTATCCGCACTCCGCGCAACAATCCGATCAATAATTTTTGATAAAATTATCAAAACTAGAAGATTGACGGCTATTTCACAAATAGATTTCCACGGAATACTGTTTAATACTTTTGAAAACTCCTCGGTCATTAGAATTTCTTCCATATTCTCTCCTTAATCAGCGTTCACCATAACATTAATTAAAAACCGATGGCAAATCTCCATCGGGTTTTAATTAGCGGACGACGAGACTCGAACTCGCGACAGTCTGCTTGGAAGGCAGATACTCTACCAACTGAGCTACGTCCGCACATAATATTTAGTTTTTACCATTGGTTCAGTTGGTAGAGTGCATTATGAGAACGCTCGGCCCTATCACCTTGAACCCTTTTACGGTTTAACTCTCTGCCTCGCTGGGGCAACTGAGCTACGTCCGCATTTAGTATTCTTTTGACAGCTTTTATCTTACTACAAAAAAAATAAATTTCAACTAATCCTTTGGAATTAATTTAAAACAATTAAGCAACAGCCTAAAAACCACTCTCGCGACGGATGAAAGCTCCTGAAAAAATTTGTATTATATATATACATGGAGTCATAAATACCTGAGTAATATATCGGATTTCGAGAGAAGATGTTTTAATTTTTGATTCAGGTTCCTTTATCGGCTCCATTCCTATTAGAAAACATGTACAAACTATTATATAAACTTCTTTAGACTGTGCCAGGGCAGTCTTTTTTATTGCATCTAAAAAGCCGGTGTGTACAACACAAGAATTTGCGTTATTTGCCTCAATTACTTTTTTGTGGTAAATTTATAGAAAAGATAGGAGAAATTATGGCAAATAAAGTTAGAGCAAGTCACATACTTGTTGAAACCGAACAGGAAGCAAACGATTTAAAAGCTAAAATTACGTCCCCTGAGGATTTTGCAGCAATGGCGTCAGAACACTCACTTTGCCCTTCCGGCGTTAACGGCGGGGATTTAGGTTTCTTCGGACGCGGCATGATGGTTAAGCCGTTTGAAGATGCTGCTTTCGCTCTTGAAACAGGCAAAGTTTCTGATCCCGTTCAAACTCAATTCGGCTGGCACTTAATTCTTGTAACAGACAAAGCATAATGATTGAAATTAACAATAAACAAATCCTTGAACAATATGGCGTTGATTATCTTCTGGTTAACTCTACAAACGAATTTTTAGTAGAGTATAATACGCTGGAAGAGAATTCCCGCTACAAAATAACCGGTTTCAGCGGCTCTACCGGCGAAGCGCTGCTGACACCGGAAACGATTTTCCTTTTTGTTGACGGAAGATACCACATTCAGGCTGACCTTGAGGTCGACAGAAAGCGCGTTTCTGTTGTAAAACTGCTTCAGGGACAAAAATTTATTGACAGGCTGGCTCTTATTACAGGTAAAAATAAAACCGTCGGAATTTTTGCGAAAAAAGTTTCGCAGGCTCAGCTTGAACTTTTCAAAAAATACTTCACTGTAAAACTGCTTGAACAAGATTGTTTTACACCTGACGGGTTTACACATCAATTAGAAATTGAATCGGCGCCGGGTACTCCGCCGGATGAAAAAGTTGAAGGCATCCAAAGCGTTATGAATGAGGATGAAGCGCTTTTGATAACAAATGCGGAAGATGTTTCATATCTGTTTAACAAACGCAGCTATTCAATACCTTATTCTTCAAAAATCTACGGCAAAGCGATAATCTATCCTCATTCAGTCAAACTTTTTCTGCCGGAAGCATTCGCTGATTTTTATGACGAAATCCAAAAATTTCAGGGCAAAATTTTCGTTGATAAAGTCACAATCAACGCCTTTGACTACAATTTAATTAAAGATAAAGCCGCGGAAATGAAGGCAAACCCTATCCGGCTTATGCGCTCTGTCAAGGCCGAAGCTGAAATTGACCATTTAAAAAGCGCATTTGAACGTACGGATAACGCTCTTTTAGCACTGCGAAATTTCATTGAAAATAATGACGGATTAAGCGAATTTGACATTGCGCAAAAACTTGAAGAAGAATTTTATAAACAGGGTGCAAAAGGTCTAAGCTTCAAGCCTATTGTTGCAAAAGACAAAAATTCCGCACTCGCGCATTATTCAAAATCTTCAAGGGAAGAAATCGTCAAAGATGGAAGTCTTATACTTGTCGACTGCGGCGCTTATTTTGAAGAGGGTCTTGCAACAGATATTACAAGGGTTTTTGTAAAAGGCACGCCGACAGATCTTCAAAAACAGGTTTATACAACGGTTTTGAGAACATTTTTAACTTGCTACAACTGCCAGAATTTTGAAACGGGCTACGATATAGACGCTGCCGCAAGATTTTTTATTCAAACAAATCTTATTGAAGGCTTTGTATTCAATCACGGCCTGGGGCATGGTCTGGGAATAAATGTCCATGAGAACCCGCCTTCACTCAGTCCGGGAGAATTAGGCAAATCTAAAATCCAAAATAACATGTGCTTTACAATCGAGCCGGGGCTATACAACGCAGAACATTTCGGGGTAAGACTTGAAAACTCCTGCTATCTTGATAACGGAAAAATCCAAAGCTTTTCGGGCATGCCGTTTGAAGAAAAACTTATTGACTACAGCCTGCTCAGCGAACAGGAAAAAATCTGGCTTTCAGAGTTTGAGGTTATCTAATGGAAATTACAAGCACTAATAACGACCTCGTAAAAGAAACCGCAAAAATCCAGCAAAAAAAATACCGTGATATTACAGGGAAATTTTTACTTGAAGGGTTTAAGGCGATTGAAGAAGCGTACCGGATAGGTTTGGATATTGAAAAAATCTTTGTACTTAAAGAAAAAGTACAGCGTTACGAATTTGCAAAAGACAAACTAATTGAAACAAACGAAGCTGTCTTAAAAAAGATTTCGACTACAGACACCGCACCCGAAGCGGTAGCTGTGGCATGCCGGAAAAATTTCGATAAAGAAATCCTAAAACATGCCCGAAAAGTTATACTTTTAGAAGGAATAAAAGATGTCGGCAACCTTGGAACAATCCTCAGATGCGCGGCAGCATTCGATGTTGATGCAATAATTCTCTACGGCAGCTGTACAGACATTTACAGCCCCAAATGCGTTCGCGCATCCGTCGGGAATTTATGCAAAATTCCCGTATTTAACATGGAAACAGTTGAAGAGTTGCAAAAATACTTTGACGGCTTTGAACGCATTGCAACCCTTCCGCGCTCAAAAAATCTTTTGCAAAACTTTAAACCGCAAAAACGCATGCTAATAATGTTTGGCTCTGAAGCCGACGGCCTGTCACAGGAACTGACAGAATATTCAACGACCTCTGTAAAAATCGAAATGAACCCGTCTGTAGAGTCTTTAAACCTTAGTATATCCTGCGCTATTATACTTTATAATATAAAATAGATATCCCCTCTTGATTAAAAATATTTTAGTGCTATATTAGGTAGGGAGAAGACTTTTTTCGTATTTTCTGCACATAGAGTTCTTTACATTTATTAACAATTAGCTTTCTTAGAGCAATTTTTATAATTTTTGGACGTCTATATATATGGAGAAGGTTTCTTCGGGAAGTGTGTAATAAATGAAAGTAGAATTTAAAGACGCCACAAACTTGGGCAATACCCCAATATACAACCAGAACGGCAAAAAAGAACGCAATAATCAAATTGCATTCGGCGCGACTCAATTCTCTTCAGCCGCAATCGCAAAAAAAATTGACAGCTATATGCCTAAAAGCGTTCAAACAGCAAAGAAACTCTCAAGCGGTCTGGGTGAAGTTCAAAACACAATGATTAACGCTATCGGTACAGGTTTAATCGCACCGATATTCATTAAATTTAACCCGTTATCATCATCCGATGAAGATACCAGAACTTATGCAGCCTGGAGGCAGCCTATTTCAGCCGTGTTAAGCGTTTTGACTAACGTTTACCTGACTGTTAAACCTCTCGATAAAGCTGTAGAATCTATGGTTAACAGTGGTGTTCTAAGCGATGAATACAACAGAACAGCATTCCAGGACGAAAAATATCTCGCAAAAGAAATAAAAAAACAACACCCTGAATACAACAAAACACAAATAGATAACGAAGTAAAATCAATCGTTACAAGACAAAAAGAAAAACTTCTAAACGATATCAGATATAAAAATACAATTGAAATTTCAAAATATAAAAAAGACGGACTCTTTAATGTTGATGGTGCAATCTTCAAAAACGCCGTAAATGGCGCGGTTGATCACTTAATCGAAAGCGAACAGCACGAAAAGAAACGTTTACAAGAAGAAAAAACCGTTTACAGAGTCAGACGTAGAGAGTTCTACAGAACAAATAACAAAAAGACCTTAGAATATGTATCCGAAATGGAAACCCTGTTAGAAGGCTCAGATTTAAACAAAGTAAAAGCAGCTTTAAAAGAAAAACTTAAAACCTTCAAAGGTTCAAAAGATCTGAAAGAATTACAATTAATAACAGAGGAAGTTCTCGGACTTGCAAGAGGCAGAATTCCGGCAGAAGATCAACCGGCCTTCATTGACGCAATGCGTGAAAAAATTCAGAAAGTCAGAGATACTGCAACAGCCTACGCTCCTGACAAAATGAAGGATAAAGCCGCTGTTGAAGCTGCTGTTAAACAAGAAATGGCTGACAGAATTGCTGCTATTGATAAAAATATTGAATTCTACCAACGGATACAACAAGAAATCAAAAACGGCAAATCTGTAAAAGAAATTGAAAAATTATTTGAAGCCGAAGCAAAACATAATGAACGTCTTGCTAAAAAAGGCGTTATCTTTGCACAACGTGTTGCGGATATGTTCAAACAACAAATTAAAGGAAGCATTAAGTGTAATAAACAAATCCTCGGTGTAATCGTAGGTTTGATTGCAGCGCCATTCTCCTGCGAATTACTCAACATTGTTTATCCAATCTTTATGGATACGTTCTTCCCTAACCTTTCTAAGGGTAAAAAAGCAAAAGCAAAGGCTTGTGACGAACTTATCAAACAGGCTCCGATCAAAGGAAAGGAGGTAAACAATGGCTAATATCGGCAAAATCGGTACATCATTGAAGGAAAACCTCCTCTACAAACCGGCAAACTGGATTGGTAATACCAAATTCGTCAAAAACACATTAGGCAGAAAATACCAGTTAAACGATGATAATATTATTACCGCAGTCGGTGTTGGTTCTGTCGTTGCAAAAGACGGTATCGGATGCGTTCTTTATACTTACCAAAGTTTACATAACGAAAGTATTCCGGAAGATAAACGTCCTTTCGTTGCGGCACTGGATTTAACAAATGGTCTTTTGATGATTTCTACACAGATTGCAATGACAATCGGATTTACAAAATTCCAAAATAAATTATTTGCAAAAACTCTCGGCAAATACTTCAACAGAAGCGCCGCAAAAGGTTATCAGTCCGTACTTTCAAAAACAAAAGAATTTAAAGGTATCGGCGGTGATGAGTTCCACCCTGCATTTGAAAAATATAAAGGTACCATTACAAGTGCATTCACTCAAATTACAGGTCTGGCACTCTCAACAATCGTTGCAAAACGTATGATTGTACCGTTCTTATCAACCCCTCTTGCTGATTCCGCTAAAAAATGGATGATGAAAGATAAGGAAGAAAAGAAAATTGTTAACCCTGAAACAAAAAATGAATTTGATACAGAGAAAAAACTTGATGTTGTTTCAACTGTTGACGACAAAGCGCCGGAACAAAACAAACCTGCTGTACACAGCAATAAGTTAATTGAAGGCTACGTTCAATCTCATCCGCAAAAATAATTTTCTTGCACTGACGCCTTGTTTGATGTAAACTCTTGTTATCGAATTATGAATAACAAGGGAGATGTGTATGGCAATAGAAAGACAAAGAGTTCAGGAGCAGGACAAGATTGAAAGACGCTCTAATTTCAAACCTGTTGAAAGTAACTTGACAGCGGAACAGGCAAAACTTGAAGCTTCAAGATGTTTGCACTGCAAAAATCCGAAATGCGTTCAGGGCTGCCCTGTTAACATTCAAATTCCTGAATTTATAAAAGCTATAAAAGAAGATAATCTGGAGAAAGCTGGCGAAATTATCCGTGAAACAAGTATGCTGCCGTCTGTCTGCGGACGTGTTTGCCCGCAGGAAAGACAATGCGAAGGCAACTGTATTCTCGGAATCAAGGGGGAACCGGTTTCTATCGGCGCACTGGAAAGATATGTCGGCGATAACACTAAAGCTGAAATGCCGGAAATTAAACCTAGCGGCAAAAAGGTTGCAATTGTAGGTTCCGGCTGCGCAGGTATAACAGCTGCGGCTGATCTTAGAAAAGCCGGTCATGAAGTTGTGGTTTTTGAAGCACTCCACAAACTCGGCGGCGTCTTAAGATACGGAATTCCTCCGTTCAGACTCCCACGCGTTGTTCTGGATAGAGAAATCGAAAACCTTAAAGCTATGGGCGTTGAATTCCACACTAATGTTGTTGTAGGTAAATCGATTACACTTAAACAATTGAAAGAAGACGGATTTGACGCTGTATTTATCTGCTCCGGCGCAGGGCTTCCGAAAATGATGCATGTTCCGGGAGAAAACCTTAACGGCGTTTATTCAGCAAATGAGTTTCTAACCCGTGTTAACCTTATGGGTGCAGGTCAGGGCGACAGCACAACGCCTTTGAGAGTCGGCAAAATTGCAGCAGTGTTCGGCGGCGGAAACGTTGCAATGGACGCGGCAAGAACCGCTGTCCGCGTCGGGTTTGAACAGGTTTACATCATCTACAGACGTACTGAAAAAGAATTACCTGCACGCCTGGAAGAAATCCGCCACGCAAAAGAAGAAGGCATCGTATTTAAATTCCTGCTTGCGCCGAAAGAAATTCTCGGTCAGGACGGATATGTTAAAGGCGTTGAACTTGAAGTTATGGAACTCGGCGAACCGGATGAAAGCGGCAGACGTTCTCCTGTTCCGACAGGGAAAACGGAAACTCTCGACCTTGATACCGTAATTGTGGCACTCGGTACCGGCCCGAACCCGATTATACAAAAATCCGCAGAAGCAGAAGGACTGGCTATTATTACAGACAGAAAAGGCTACATTACCGTTGACCCTGAAACTCGTGCAACCTCTCTGGATCACGTTTATGCAGGCGGTGACGTTGCTCCGGTTGGCGCTTCCAATGCGATTAACGCTATGGGAGCCGGCAAAAAAGCTGCAAAAGCTATCAATGAATTATTAAGCAAATGATAAACAACAAAAAAATCATAATTTATATTTTACAAATTCTCTTGGGATTGTTACTGATACAGTCCCAAGGTTTTTGTATTGAACTTGATACTTCTGTAGATACTGAAATAAACAAAGCTTATAATGCGGACAGGCTGGAAGAAACACTCCCGAAACTTCCGCAGGGACTGGAACCAAACACCGGTACAACTACAGCAACAACACAAAATCCCGCACCCGTCCAAACTGCGAAACCGGCTCCAACGTATAAAAGAGATGAATTTACATCAATAAAAATTCGCCGCGGTACAAAATTCCGCACCATATCCAAAAACTGGGCGTCTGACAGCGCAAACGCCGGAAACAGAATTGGTTTTACCACAACAAAACCCGTCACAAAGCGCTACATCACAATTCCCGCAGGTTCAACTCTCTACGGACGGATTACAGATGCCCACCAGCCGCAATATTCCGGCAACGGCGGACTAATAAAAATTGAAATCGAAAGCATTGTAGTTAACGGCGCCAATAAATACACGGAAGGCAAAATTACAAAAGCTAACGGCAAGAAAATCTTCTTTAACAACATCAAAGGCAAACGTACGTACATCGTCAGTATCGGAAGAAACATTCAAAAGAGCCACAGATTTTTCAGAAAAGCAATGAAAAAAACATCCGAATTCGCAAACGACGGTCTGACAGTAATCCTATCACCATTCACGTTTATCGGCGGAACCGTCGGTTATCTCGGCGGAATAGTTCTATCTCCGCTCACCGCACTCGCTGCTAAAGGCGGCAGAATATCACTTCCGCCAAATACAATGTACGAAATCAAACTTACTGAAGATTTATATATATATGACTAAAAAAGGAATAAACTTATGATATCTATAAAAATTACACCTCCTGCGGATATAAAAGTTCCGCAGCCTAATATATATGATGCATATAATCATTTTATGCAGGGAGAAACAGCTATAGGCAGGGCAACACTGGCTGCATATTATAGAAACGGGATTGACAATCCGCGTGCAACACTTTATGAAGCCGCAATAGAACGCAAAAATATAAACCAGATTGCCCAACTTAATATGATGATCCTACCGGATACATACAAGTCAAATTTAAAACAAAATCACTATGCTGCAATGAAAGAAATAAATTTCCCGCAGCATCCTATGGTTCTCAACGCAAAGAAAGCTCTAAACGAAAATTTCGACCGTCTGTATCCTTCAAAAAAATCTAAAAAATTTACTAATTTTGTCATCAGAAAAACAATACTGCCGGCATTAAATAAATTCAGATGCCTGCTCGGACTGGTTAAATAAATTCAAAAAAAAAGACGGACTTAATAAAAAGTCCGTCTTTTTTCGTTTAGTTCCAAACTAGAAGCAAAGTCCGGCTTCTCTTGCTGCATCTGCCAGAGCCGCTACACGACCGTGGTACAAGAAACCGCCTCTATCAAAGACAACACATTCAATGCCGGCTTTTTTAGCTTTCTTAGCAATTGCTTCGCCAACTACTTTCGCCGCATCAATGTTGCCGCCGTTAGGCAATTTTTCTTTCAAATCTTTGTCATTTGAAGATGCTGATGCCAGTGTTACATGGTTTTCATCATCAATCAATTGAGCATAGATGTGTTTTGTGCTTCTGTATACTGCTAATCTCGGAAATTCTGCGGTTCCGGAGATTTTATTTCTGATTGTTCTGTGTCTTTTTTGAACTTTTGCTTTTCTGTTTTCTTGTTTAATCATTTTTCCTTCTTTCTGCCCAGACCTTCTTTAAGCAAGCTGACTCAAAGGGTCTATACGGGCTGCTTTATTTTACAATATATTTCCGCCTGTCAAATTTTCCTAAAAGCGTTGCTTTTGTAAAATTTGTCCGCTCGCTTCACTAAAGTTTCCGCTCGCAACGGCGGCTATCAATTGCTTCGTGCCCTGCTCCCCGTGCTCTCGCACGGTGACACCGGCACTCCGCCTGGCTTACGCACTATTTCTTACCAGCTTTACCGGCTTTACGTCTGATGTATTCGCCTTCGTATTTAACGCCTTTTCCTTTGTAAACTTCAGGCGGACGTTTTCCACGAATTTCAGCAGCTACATCGCCTACAAGCTGTTTATTTGAGCCTTTTACGGAAATCTTTGTGTTTGCTTCAACTGCAATAGTAATTCCTGCAGGAGGAACAACTATAACAGGGTGTGAGTAACCTAAAGCCATGTTTAAGTTAGAACCTTCCATGTTAGCACGGTAGCCAACACCAACGATTTCAAGTTTCTTTTCAAAACCAACGCTTACGCCTTTAATTGCGTTTGCGATTAAGGTTCTTGACAAACCGTGTAAAGAGCGTGCTTCACGGGAATCATCCACTCTTGTAACGATTACGTGATTATCTTCAACTTTTACGTTGATTTCAGGACGTACTGTAACTGATTCAGTACCTTTTGGGCCTTTTGCAGTAACTGTATGGCCTTCAACTTTAACTTCCACACCTGATGGAATTTCTATAGGTAATTTACCAATACGTGACATAATTTTCTCCTTTTGGTATAACTTCTTCTACGATACAGGCTTTTCTACCAATTACACCTGTATTAAAACTTATTTGTCATCCCGAACTCGTTTCGGGATCTGTCCAACGATAAAACTTAACACCGGATAGATGCTGAAACAAGTTCAGCATGACAGAAAAATTACGATGCTTAGCTTATACTAATATACATAGCACAGAACTTCGCCGCCGATATTTTCTTTGCGGGCTTTTCTGTCAGTCATCAAGCCTTTGCTTGTTGAAATAATTGCAACGCCCAAACCACCCAATACCTGAGGGATATTTTGAGCTTTGCTGTAGCTTCTAAGACCCGGTTTTGAAACTCTTTGTAATTTTGAAATAACCGGTTTGTTTTTAGCGTCGTATTTCAAAGTGATTGTTAAAACTTTGAATTTACCTTCTTCTACAACTGCATAATCAGTGATAAAACCTTCTGATTTCAACAATTTAGCCAATTCAACTTTTAATTTTGAAGAAGGCATTTTAACTTCTGCAAGAGAAACCATACTAGCGTTTCTGATTCTTGTTAGCATATCTGCTATTGGATCTGTATTCATTTTTTATTCCTTATATTAGGACTTACACGGCAATCCGTGCAGTTTCCGAGTACCCGTCACTTGCTGAATTAATTGTTGCTGTATTACAAAATCAAAATATTGTACCCAGCGTCTTTCAGTAGTCTGACAGGATTAAAATACCACCAAAACAATAAGAAATCAAGTTTTTGGTAACAAATTGTTGCGGGCCGGCGAATGCCGGCCCGCAACACAAAATTAACCTTTACCGATTTCTTTAAAATCAGGGGCATAATTTTCCCGTAATAGTTCTAATTCTGCCTCAGTATGCGAAACCCTACGGCCTTCAAGTTCTGATGCTATCGGATTTTTGGCATCCCCGAAAGAGCCTTGCATTCCAAACATATCTGTGGCTCTGGCAATCCCGTCGGCAAAACTTTCTACTCTGGTCGGTGCATAAAACCCTATTCCGTTGAGCAGTTTTCGTACCGCCTTTTTGGATAATGGTTTCCCGCCAGTGTTTTCAATTTGATTATTCAATTCTTCCATAAAAGCCTTTTGTTGTCTTTCACTCAGCTTAAAATCCTCTCCGCCATGAGTTCTGGCAAGTCCAACCACGTTATCTATATCCAAATTCTTTGAATCCAGAATCAGGGCAGCATTTGTACCAATGCTCATCTTATCTCCGTTTTTATACGCTTCAACGTTTTCCTCAACCGTATTCTGACGGGCAATCGCCGCATCAAATCCGTTTTTGCGAATTCGTGCCTTGATTGCACGCGCCTCACTTTTTGAAACCCTGCCCTCGGAAATAGCCTTTTGCAGCTCATCATCAACAGCCTTTTTTACATCACGTTTACTCGTGCCCTCTGCTGCAAACAAAACTTCCGCCATTACTTTAGAATTTACACCCTGCACCATAATTCAAACTCCTTTCGTGTTTAATCTGTACTCCTATATAAACAAAATTTCTACTTCTAAATTGCGCCAATTTTACAATTTATAATTGTAATTATTCAAGATATAGTATTTAAGCTACATTCCAGCTTCACAAAACTTCATATAAAATACTTTTAGATACATATTAAAGGATGATTTACGAACCAAAAGGTATAAAAAGTGGGTATAAAAGAAGAATTTGGCGAAAAAATCAAACGAATGCGGCAGAACCGCGGACTTACTCAGGAACAACTGGCTGAAGCCGTAGATATTTCACAACGCGCACTGAGCGCAATTGAACGCGGAGAGAACTTTGTAACCTCCGAAACCATTGATAAACTTCTCAAAATCTTAAACACTACCAGCGAGGAACTCTTTGCGCTTAATCATCTTAAATCGCAAGAAGAGCTTCTTGAAGAAATAAACAAAAATATAACAAAAATCGCTCAAAATCCGCAAAAATTAGAAATTGTCTACAATATAACCAGAAGCTTGCTAAAAGAATAACTTTAAGCTTTATCCCGGTGATTTCGGTAACCAATTCCCGCGCGATAACCGGAAACCGTATATAAAATCGGCAGCGCCGGCTCTATCCATTTTAAACCCGACAACAGCGAAACCGTTGCGATATCATCAGTATGAAGCCCGATATCAATAAGCTCCGGCGTCCTTTCATCATGATGCTTGTGTTTTTTCCCTTTAGGATAACGCTCGTTGCATAAAACAGGATTTATAAACTTATCGCCGATATAATTTGCAATCTTGCTGCCTCCGATTACACCGGTCAAAATAATTCCGGCAATCATACCCAGACCGCGTGCCATTCGTGATTGAATATTATTTTTCTCTAAAATTCCAAGAGCTGCACCGGCTCCGACGTTACAGAGAAAAATATTCGCAAGATACTGATATGAGCCCTCTTTAATCTTATCAGGAAGCCGCTTACGCCAGTTCGCACCTGTAGCCTTATCCGCAGCTATACCGCCGATTACACCGCCCACAACCGGTATTGCCCCGACAATCGAAAGCCAGCCTATTTCAGAAAAAATATCTTTTGAGCTGACATTCTCCGGCGGAGGGATAAGCTTATCCAAAAACTCCTTAGAATCTTTACCTTTCAACTCTCCCGTTAACGTCAAAATTTCCTTGGGCGCCAAAACTTTACTCTTTGCCTTTTGCAAAATTCTGCCGACTTCATTTCCTGTCTGGTTTTTACGAACAAATTCATCTATAAGTTTTGTATTCTCCCTCACCAGCTCCTTAAATGGAGTAACCGCTTTTTTGCCGGTAATGGCAGTTGCAATCCGCGGCGCCGCAAGCGCAGAGGCAATCGTCGCACCCAAAATCAAGCCGTTTCTGATAAAAGCCTTTTTTTTCTTTTCAGACGTCGGGGCCTGTACGGTTTTATCAAGTGTATACACCGCGGCACATGCAGATAGCCCTATCGGAACGGCTTTTCTTAACTTTTCTACTAATATCGGCTGGTCTAAATACTTTCCTACAATCTTCAAAGAAGAGCTCATTTATTAATATACTCCAAGTAATACTCCTTAAAATTCTCAACAAGTTTGGGGTTGTCCTGTGCAAATTTCAGATAAGCTTCAACCCTGTCAAGCAGCTCTGCAGAAATAATATGTTCAATCCTGCAGGCATTTTCCTCCGCATCGGAAGGGGCAGCCCCGAGAACATTCTCAAAAAAAGAGGATAGCGAAGAATGGCGGTTAACCACATCCCTCGCTATTTTTACCCCCATGTCAGTAATCGTAATAGTCTGATAACGACCATAATTTATTAACCCCTTATCTGATAGCCTGTTCAAAGCCTCTGTCACAGACGCTCTGCTAACATGTAACGCCCTGGCAATATCAACAGCTTTCACTGATTCGTTATATTTTATCGAATTATAAATAACCTCTATGTAATCTTCTAAGCTTGCGCTTAATTTTTCCATGACTTTTCTCCGTATTTTGCCCAACTCGCGTTTAACGGGCCCCCGCTCTGCCCGGTGCGCCCTCACGAACCGACACCGGAGTGTGTCCTCAGCCCGTTCATGCTGTTAGGCTAACCTTACATTTATTGTAAGGCAAGCCTAACTTTTTGTCAAGCACTAAAAAAGACCGGTACAACCGGTCTTTCATGATTAAAATTATTACCCGGATTACCAGCTAGCTTTAGTAACGCCAGGGAGTAAGCCTTGGTGAGCCATTTTTCTAAGGCAGATTCTGCAAAGACCAAAATCTCTGTGGAACCCGTGCGGACGTCCGCAGATTGAGCATCTGTTGTGAAGTCTTACACGCGGATATTTACCTTGAGCAGCAAGGCTTTCTCTTTTTTGTTCTTTTATAATCATCGCTTTTTTAGCCATGAATTTCTCCTTTTTTCTTTATTGTTGCGCAAACCTCCGTTTCGCGGAGGAACCTTGCCTACTTAAGACCTTTGAACGGCATTCCTAAGAGTCTTAAGAGTTCTCTTGCTTCATCATCTGTATGAGCTGTTGTGATAATTGATACGTTCATACCTTTTACCAGATCAACTTCTTCATAGGTGATTTCAGGGAAAAGAGCTTGCTCTTTAAGGCCTAAAGTATAGTTTCCACGACCATCGAAACTTTTAGCGCTGATACCACGGAAGTCACGAATACGAGGAAGAACAACGCAGATTAACTTTTGCAAGAAATCATACATTCTTTCACCGCGCAATGTAACCATTGCTCCGACCGGCATACCTTCTCTTAATTTATAAGATGCAATTGATTTTTTAGCTTTGGTAATAACAGCTTTTTGACCTGCAATTTTGGTCAACTGAGCTTCGATTGCTTCTGCAATTTTTGAGTTGTGAGAAGCTTCACCAACACCCATGTTCAACACAATTTTGTGAAGTGCAGGGATCTGGTGTTCGTTTTTGTACCCGAACTTTTCCATCAATGCTTTTTTTACTTCTTCTTGATATTTTGTTTTTAAGCTTTTAGTAACTGTCATTTTTGTTTTTCCTTTAAATTGCAGATGTTTCATATCTACATACAATATTCTATACCTTAAAACTTGAAAGTAAAGAATTTGTAAGTAATATTAAGCATCCAACTGTTCACCACATTTTTTACAAACACGGACTTTTTTACCGTCAACTATGCTGTGTTTGATCCTTGTCGGTTTTTCGCAAGCCGGACATACAACCATAACTTTTGAAGAATCAAGCGGAGCTTCAAGTTTAATCAACCCGCCCTGAATTCCAGCCATTGGCTGCGGCTTTTGAGCTTTTGTAACCATGTTAGCCCCTTCGACGATAACTTTACCTTCTTTAGGGTTAACTTTTTTTACGTTACCGATTTTTCCTTTATCTTTGCCTGCTGTAACGATAACTCTGTCACCGCTTTTTACATGCACGCTTTTTTTAGTCTTATCTGTCATTTTAAGAATCTCCTAATTATATAACCTCAGGAGCAAGAGAAACTATTTTCATATAGCCCTTGTCTCTGAGTTCACGTGCTACCGGTCCGAAAACACGGGTTCCGCGTGGGTTACCATCTTTGTTAATAATTACGGCTGCGTTATCGTCAAATCTGATAACTGATCCGTCGTTACGTTTGATATCGTGTTTTGTTCTTACGATAACAGCTTTAACAACTTCACCTTTTTTAACAGCCAGATTAGGTGTTGCGTCCTTAACTGTAGCAACGATTTCATCGCCTACATAGCCGAACTTCTTATTAGAACTGCCAAGTACTCTGATACAAAGGAGTTCTTTTGCACCTGTATTATCTGCTACTTCTAGTCTTGTTTCTTGTTGTATCATTGTTTATTTCCTTTATTTTAAAGAATTTTACTCTTTTGGCATCGCATTATTTGAATAATGTTACCCAAAACCAAACATCTTGTTGGTCAGGTCCTGAAACGAGTTCAGGACACGTTTCTTCTAAACTCGCATTGCTCGTTAAGAATTAACGTGCTTTTTCGACTACTTCTGCCACTTTCCAGCATTTACCGCTTGAAATCGGTCTTGTTTCAACAATTCTAACGATATCGCCTTCGTTGCAGACATTATTTTCATCGTGAGCTTTATAATTTTTATTGGATTCGATAATCTTTTTGTATTTCGGGTGCGGATCGTAGCTTGCTACTTTTACAACTACGGTCTTATCCATTTTATTACTGATTACCACACCTTGTCTTTCTTTTTTAGGCATTTGTTACCTCCGCTTCTTTTGAAGCTTTTTCATTAATAACTGTTTTTGCTTGTGCAATTAGTCTTTTGGTTTTTGCAATTAATGCTGTATTTTCCAATTTATGAGTTGCTAATTGAAGTTTGTAGTTGAACAAATCTTTTTTCCAATCAACAATAGCATTTTGCAATTCTTCAATCGACTTTTCTCTCATTTCGTTTAATTTCATAATCTATTGTTTCCTTATGCTTGTTCTTTTTCAACAACTTTTACTTTAATAGGCAACTTTTGTGCTGCTAATTCAAGTGCATGAACGGCAACACTTCTATCAAAATAATCCAGTTCAAAAAGTAATCTGTTTGGTTTTACTACTGCTACCCAGTATTCCAAATTACCTTTACCGGAACCCATACGGGTTTCAGCCGGTTTCGCGGTAATCGGTTTATCCGGGAATATTTTAATCCATACATTACCACCACGTTTGATTTCACGAGTCATTGCACGACGTGCTGCCTCGATCTGACGGCTTGTAATCCAACCCGGTTCAAGTGCTTTTAGAGCATATCTGCCGAATTCGAATTGTGTACCTCTTGTTTCGGTACCTTTCATTCTGCCTTTCATCATTTTGCGGTATTTTGTTTTTTTAGGCTGTAACATTTATTTGCTCCTGTTATTTATTTTAATACCTGTAATTTATTTTTTTGCGGTTTAATTCCTTTTTATTAAGAAATTTAACCCTTTATTACTCAGCAGATTCTACTGCTTTGTGATTTCTTCTCGGACGTCTTTGTCCTCTTTCAGCATTGTTATTTTCTTTACCTGATTTAGATTTAATGTTCATATCAGCTTTTTCACCAGGCATAAGGTTGCCTTTGAAGATCCAAACTTTAACACCGATTTTACCCATGATGGTATCTGCTTCGGTAAAGCCGTAATCTACGTCAGCTCTGAGTGTTTGAAGAGGAATTCTGCCTTCTTTAGCCCATTCTGAACGAGCAATTTCAGCGCCGCCCAAACGTCCGGATACCATAACTTTGATACCTTGAACGCCTGATCTCATTGTTCTTTGCATTGCTTGTTTCATTGCTCTTCTGAATGCTACACGTTTTTCCAATTGTTGAGCGATAGCTTCTGCAACCAGCTGTGCATCCGCATCAATTCTAGCAACTTCAACTACGTTAATAACAACAGATTTTCCGATATATTTAGAAACTGCCTGTTTCAATTCTTCAATACCTTGTCCGCCGCGGCCTACTACAATACCAGGTTTTGCTGTTACAACAGTTACCGTGATATTTTGAGCTTTTCTTGCGATAAGAATTTTAGACACGCCTGCTGCATAAAGTTTTTTCTTAACGAATTTTCTGATTTTTGCATCTTCTGCAACAAATGCACCGTAATCTCTTATTTTAGCAAACCAGGTGCTTACCCAAGGTTGAATTATTCCTACTCTAAATCCGGTTGGATGTGTTTTTTGTCCCATTTTTATTACCTTTATTTTTCCTACACAATAATTACTTTGTTGCACCGTCACTTACGACAAGTGTAAGGTGTGAAGTGCGTTTTAGTCTTGAATACATACGACCTTGCGCTCTTGTTCTTGCTCTTTTGTATGTAACGCTTTCGTCTGCAAAAATTTCAGAAATTTTCAACGCATCCGGAGTTACACCATATTTTTCTTTAGCGTTTGCAACAGCAGCTTTCAAATTCTTTTCAACCACTCTTGCTGCAAAGTAAGGCATAAAACGTAGCATATCTTGAGCTTCTTTAACAGCTTTTCCTCTTACTTCGTTGATTACTCTGCGAAGTTTTCTTGCTGTCATTTTTATATTTGTTTGTCTTGCTTTAGCTTCCATTTTT